>JBEKLN010000011.1:0-101723 GCA_050010175.1 Rhizomicrobium sp. | reverse complement strand
TATCCTGACGGAGCTGAAGAAAACGGGGTCGTAACCGCGCGCCTCGGCTTCCGCAGGAATAACGAGCGGTTACGACCCCGTTTTCTTCAGCTCCGTCAGGATATCCCCCACGAGATGCGCGATGTGCTGCGTGCCGACGCGGCCTTCGGTGTCCTCGCCCATGCTGAAGCGCGCGACGATCAAATCCTCCTTCGGTGCGATCAGGACCGTCTGGTCGTAATTGCCGTTGGCGTAGAAGGAATCCGCCGGTTCTCCCATCCTGCGGCGGCCCTGGGCGTAATCGTCCGGGCCGCGATTGGTCCAGAAGCCGGCGCCATAGCCGAACGGCGCGGCCTCGGGTGTGGCGCGGGCCGAATAATCCACCCAGCCTTCGGGCAGGACGCGGCGGTCGCCGATCATGCCGTTATGCAGATACAGCAGCCCGAAACGCGCCCAGTCCCGCGCGGTGGCAAGAAAATACGTGCCGCCCATGGGATTGCCCGCTTCGTCGTATTCGAAGGTGGCGCTTTTCATGTCGAGCGGCCCGAACAGCTCGTCATGTGCAAATCGCGCGACGCTTTCAGCCGTGCCACCCACGTGCTCGCGGATGATGCCGGAAAGAATCGCGTAGTTCGCGTCGGTGTACGACCAGGTTTTTCCAGGCGGCGAGCCGAATGTCGCGTCCTCCGCATAGCGCGCCGTGTCCGGTTCTTCGAACTGCATGCGCGTGGAGCGGTCGAAGCCGCTGTTGGAGGAACCGAAGGGCTGGCCGCTCGTCTGTCGCAGGAGTTCGTCGATGCTGACGGCGTGGCGCGGATCGGCCGGGTTACGCCAGGCGTTGACGGGCGCAGGCCCCTCCACGCGCACCGCACCCTTGCGCACGAGAATGCCCGTCAGCGCATTGACGATCGATTTCGCCGTGGACCAGCTCAACATGCGCGTGTCCGGACCGAAACCGGGCGCGTAACGTTCCGCGATGATGCGCCCGCGATAGACGACAACGATTTCCTTGACGCCCAAATACGGACCCTGGGCCGGTTCCTCCGCGGCGCGCGCCAGCGCTGCGGCGATGACGGGATCGCCGGATGTCACGATTTCTGTCGGTGCGGCGAGCGGATCGGCGGCGAATCCGGCGCCCGTACCCGGATCGATGGCCGCAGGAATTTTGTCGCTGTGAATGACGGTGCAGCCGCGGCCCTCGCTGTAGGCGGCAACGGATTCGAACCCGCCGAGCAAAGTGGCGCGGACTTCGCGATGCGCCCGATCGACGTGATAGGCGAGCACGTGCTGCAGCCGCGTCAGGCCAGGCGTCCGCCCGATGAAGTCACGAAACACGACGTCCGGATTCTGACCGGCGGCGAATGTCTCGGAGCACAGCACATGCGCAGTGTATCCGGTGGCGACATGCAGAGGCCGCCCTTGCGAACAGGCGCCGAGTGCCACGGCAACGCCCGCTACCAGAATGATTTTCTTCATTGGCGGGGTCCGTCTCGAAAACCGTTGCCTGAACAAATATGATGATTGCTCGGATTTTGATACTCGTATTTCCGGGGAGCAGACATGGCCTCGCGCAAACGCAGGAAAACGCCGGTAACCCAGCGCCTGCCGGTGCAGGAACCCTCGCGCGCGACGGTCGACGCCATTCTGGAGGCATCGGCTCGGATTCTGCGCCGCGACGGCCCGAACGGGGGATTCACATCAAAAAATGGGGAGTGATCGATATGGATTCGCAGGCCTTCACCCTGTTTCACGTCGCCATCAGCCTGATCGGGATTCTGAGCGGACTGGGCGTTTTGTATGGATTGCTGAATGCAAACCGGATGAGCGCAATGACGTTTGTGTTCCTGGTGACGACGGTCCTGACCAGCGTCACCGGCTTCTTCTTTCACCGCGCCCACATTCTGCCGTCGCATATCGTCGGCATCATCTCGCTCGTGTTGCTCGCGGGAGCCATCGCCGCGCTCTACGCGTTCCACCTGAAGGGCGCATGGCGCCCCGTCTATGTGATAACCGCGGTGACGAGCCTTTACCTGAATGTGTTCGTGCTGATCATACAGATGTTTCTCAAGATCCCCATGCTGCACGCTCTGGCCCCCAAAGGCAGTGAACCGCCCTTCGCGGCCGTCCAGGGTATCGTGCTCATCGGCTTTATCGTTCTGGGCTATCTCTCCGTCCGGCGATTTCGTCCCACCGCCAGCTGAAGGAACAGCGAATGTCGACCTCCTATCTCGTTCCGGGACTGCGCATCCCCTTCGTCAAGGCGGGTACGCATTATGCGAGTCATACGGCGCTCGATCTGTCGGCGCCGATTGCAGTGGCAATGGCGGCACGCGCCAGGCCGGATTTCCTCGTCTGGGGGCAGGTGATCCCGGATGCCTCGCTCTCCAACATTGCGCGTGAACTGATATTCGAGGCGAAACTCGATCCGGAGACACCGGCGTTCTCCGACGTGATGGCATGTTCCACCAGTTTCGTCGGCACGATCCTCGCCTCCGGCATGGTGGGCAGGAGCGACATGCATCTCGCATTGGTGGGCGGCGTGGAGACGATGAGCCATATCCCGCTCGCGCTGAAGACGGGTGCCGCCGACAAAATCATCGGCACCTTCATGAAGAACCCGGCCGCCGCGGCCGATCTGCTGGCGCATATCGAAATCGGCGATTTCGATATGCCCATTCACGGCTGGGCCAATCGCGTGAGCGGCCGCTCGATGGGCGAGCACACGGAAGAAACCGCGCAGAGATTCAACATCTCGCGAGCCGATCAGGACAAACGCGCGCTCTTGAGTCATCGGGGCGCGATCAAGGGACAGGATGACGGCTTCTTCAACGATATCGTGCTGCCGTTCGGCGATGTCGATCACGACACGATCCCCCGGCGAGACACGTCGCTCGAAAAGCTCGCGAGCCTGCGGCCTGTGTTCGACCACAGCGACAAGGGAACGCTGACCGCGGGCAATTCGTCGCCCAACACGGACGGCGCCGCTTCGATCTGGGTTGCGGATGAAGAAGGGCTCAAGCGCCTGGGCAATCCGCCGCGCGTGAAGCTGGTCGATTGGGAAATCGCGGCGATGAATTTCCTGGAAGACGGCGAAGGCATTCTGATGGCGCCCGCGCGCGCCATTCCGCGCCTGCTCGCGCGCAACAAATTGAAGGCGCTGGATATCGCGCTGTGGGAAATCCACGAAGCGTTTGCGGCGCAGGTGCTCGCGAACATCAAGGAAGCGACGGACGACACCTACCGGCGCGCGAAAGCGAAGGTGAATTTCGATATCGGCTCGTTTCCGTGGGAGCGCGTCAATCCGCATGGCGGTTCGCTCGCCATCGGCCATCCGTTCGCTGCGACCGGCGCGCGAATCCTGAGCCAGGCCACGAAGGAACTGGCCGCGATGCCGGCAGGTTCCTATGCAATGGTATCGGTCTGCGCCGACGGCGGACAGGGTACGGTGGCGTTGCTGCAGAGGGAATAGCGACAGGGAGCGCAGACGTCCCCGTCCGCGCTCCCGGCAAGAGCTACATCGCCCGCCGCGCCTTGAACGCGGCGGAGAGCGTGCCTTCGTCGAGATAATCGAGTTCGCCGCCGACGGGCACGCCGTGCGCGAGCCGTGTCACCTTCACATGCGCAGGCCCGAGAATATCCATCAGGTAATGCGCCGTCGTCTGGCCTTCGACGGTGGCATTCATGGCCAGGATCACCTCGTCGACGCCCGACATGAGCCGCGCCATGAGCGTCGAAAGGTTGAGCCGGTCCGGCGTCATGCCGTCCAGCGCCGACAACGCGCCGCCCAGCACATGATAACGGCCACGGAACACACCGGCCCGCTCCAGCGCCCACAGGTCGGCAACGTCTTCGACGATGCAGAGAATGTGGGAATCGCGTTTGGGATCGCGGCAGACGGCGCAGGGGTTCGTCGTATCGAGATTGCCGCAGGCGGAGCACGTCGTGATCGCTTCGGCCGCGCCGCGCATGGCGGCGGCCAGCGGCTCGAGCATCGTTTCGCGCTTCTTCAACAGCGTCAGCGCCGCGCGGCGCGCGGAACGCGGCCCGAGTCCCGGCAGCTTCGCAAGCAGCTGGATGAGACGTTCGATTTCCGGTCCGGCGGGCTGGGAGGCCATGCGCTAATGTCTTTCCTCCCCCGCGCAGCGAGGGAGGTGGATCGCATCGCGAAGCGATGCGAGACGGAGGGAGCATCCTGCGGACGCATCGCGAGCGTGGCCACCCCCTCCACCGCTACGCGGTCCCCCTCCCCCGCTGTGCGGGGGAGGAAAGAGATATTCGCGCCTCACGCCTCGCTGCTTTCGTCGGACGCTTCGGCGATGTCGAGTTCTTCCCTCTCGCGTACGGCGACGATCTCGGCACCCGGAAAACGATCAAGCACGGCACGCACCAAGGGTTCCTGCGCCACCGCTTCGATCTTCGCGGCGTGGGCGGCATTTTTCTGCTGCGCCAGGGTCGGCGCGCCGCCTTCGCGCGCCACACTCACGACCCAGCGCGTGCCCGTCCATTCCTTCAGCCGTTGCGCGAGGTCGCCTGCAAGGCTTGCCGGCGCATTGGCGGCGGGACGGAATTCGATCTGTCCCGGCTCCAGGCGGACGAGGTGCATGTGATTGGCGATGTTGACTTTGAGCTGCGCGGCACCCTTCGCGCCGGCCAGCGCCGCGATGTCTTCGAGTGAGCGTAACGTCGGTGTTGAAGACGGCGCCATCTCGATCGCCGCGGCCGGAAGGGATTGTGTGCGCGCAGACGACGACGAGATCGAGGACGATTGCGCGCGCGGCGCTGGGGGCGCGGACGCGCCGCGTGGCGCGCTGCGTTGCCCGCTGTCGGGCTGATCGAGCAACTCCCGCACCAACTTTTCCGTCGGCGGCAGATCGGCGGCATATGCGAGGCGGATCAGCGCCATTTCGGCTGCCGCGATGGGCCGCGTCGCGTCGCGCACTTCGAACAGGCCCTTTAACAGCATCTGCCACGTCCGCGTCAGCGTCGGCACGGAGAGTTTCGCGGCCATCTCGCCGGCGCGTTTTGCTTCGCCCGAGCCGCCGTCGAAGAATCCTTCCGCACCGGGCGCAACCTTCACCCGCGTGAGGAAATGCGTCGTCTCCAACAGATCCTGCATGATTACCAGCGGATCGGCGCCGCGATCGTAGAGTTCGCTCAAATCCGTCAGCGCCTCGGCGATACGCCCGCCCAACACTCTCTCGAAGAGATCGAGCACGCGGCCGCGATCGGCCAATCCCAGCATGGAGCGCACGCTGTCGGCCGCAATCGTCGTACCCTCTTCATGGGCGATGGCCTGATCCAGGAGCGACAGCGCATCGCGCACCGAGCCTTCCGCCGCGCGCGCCAGCAGCGCCAACGCGGCCGGTTCGATGCTGACGTTTTCCTGCGTCGCAATGCTGGACAGATGTTCGACCAGCTCCGGGGTTTCGATGCGCCTCAAGTCGAAGCGCTGGCAGCGCGACAGCACGGTGACGGGCACTTTGCGAATTTCCGTCGTCGCGAATACGAACTTCACGTGCGGCGGCGGTTCTTCGAGCGTCTTGAGCAGACCGTTGAACGCCTGCTTCGACAGCATGTGCACTTCGTCGATGATGTAGACCTTGTAGCGCGCAGAAGCGGGCGCATAGCGCACGCCCTCGATGATCTCGCGCACGTCATCGATGCCGGTGCGCGAGGCCGCATCCATTTCCTGCACGTCGACATGGCGCGATTCGGCAATGGCGATGCAGGGATCGCAGACGCCGCACGGGCTGATCGTCGGCTCCTTGCGCGTGCCGTCCGGCCCGATGCAGTTCAGCGCACGCGCGATGATGCGCGCCGTCGTCGTCTTTCCCACGCCGCGCACGCCCGTGAGCATGAAGGCGTGGGCGATGCGTCCCGTGGCGAAGGCATTCTTGAGCGTGCGGACCAGCGCCTCCTGGCCGATCAGGCCCGTGAAATCCTGCGGCCGGTACTTGCGCGCCAGGACACGGTAGGCCTCAGTCTTGGGCTGCGCTTCGAGGCCCAGCGATAATTCGGAATTTTCGTCCATCCGCGATTATAGCAAGCCGCGCGCGCGGCATGGCAAGCCTTAAGAGACGGCGAAGAAAATCTCTTCCACGTGCTTTTCGAACAGCCTGCCGATGGCGAATGCGAGCGGCAGGCTGGGGTCGTATTTTCCCGTCTCGATGGCAATGACCGTCTGGCGCGACACGTTGAGTTTGTCGGCCAGATCGGCCTGCGTCAGACCGCGCTCGGCGCGCAACTCGCGAAGTATGTTCTTCATTTCTGCTGGTCGGCGATCGACATGATCGCGTTGGTGATCATCCAGGACACGGCGAGCGTGGGCCACGCCCAGGTGATGGCGAGGGGCGGCAGGCCGGCATCCATCAGGAGCGCATAGGTCGTGATCGCACAGGAACCGACGCCGAAGGATATTCCCAGCGTGACGAGGAGGCGGTGACGCTCGAATTCGTCGATTCGCAGGTAGTACCGCCAGGCGGCGGCGAACATCAGCCAGATGGGTATGGCCGGCAAAAGATTGGCGGCAATGACAAGGGCGCGAGTCTCGGCGTGGGCGACCAACCACGGCCGGACGAGGATGGCTCCCACATAGAGAGCGGTCACGAGAACGATGTCGACGATGTAGCTGCGCCCGGCGGTTTTGACGGGGGCGGTGGGTGCGGCGGCCATTGGGATGCTCCTGTATGTAAAGCAACCTTTACATAGGAGGGCCAGATTCGAATGTCAATGGTGCTTTACATTGAGGGTTGAACCGCAATCGAGACTTGGGACTTCTGCAAAGTATGGAAGAAGGAGACGGCGGCGACCCGAGGCAGATTCGTTACGGCTGCTTCCTTCCGGACCTGACCGGGTTGGCGAGTGCTTCGTCCACCACCGGCTCCCGCAGGGGTATATAGAGGGCGAACTCAGGGATGGGGAGTCGGATTCGTTCCGGCGTTCGCGGGCAATGCTGATCCGCTCACCCTTCCGGACCTGACCAAACCGCCCTCACCATGGCCGGCCCCCGAGCCGGCCACCCAGCTGCCGCGCGTCCGCGCGGCGAATGATGCTCCATCGATCACAATAATGCCATTCTGACTGGATGGCCGGGTCAAGCCCGGGCACATGACAAAGAAGGGCCGCCTCCGGAGAGACGACCCTTCCATTGTCAGGCTGCGGCCCTGCTGAGAGCACGCAAAAATGCGTCGCTTTTTACGCGGCGCTGACCCCGCTGGAGGCGGGGATCCAGGTCGCGGCAAGCCGCAGAGAGTGACAATGAGACACTGGATCACCTCCTTTCGTTACGTTGCGGGGACCAACATACGGGTTCCCCGGTAATTTTCAATTGATGGTCAGATGCGAGCGTTAATCCACGCCGCCATCAGGTCGATGGCGTGGCTGCGGCTGCTTTCCGAATCCTCGAAATAATGCGCGCCGGGGATGAACTCGAGCGTCTTGTCGGTGCTCGCCAGCGCCTCGTGAATTTTCCGCGCGTCGCTGGGGAAGACCCCCATGTCTGCCATGCTCTGGACGACCAGCGCGGGCAAAGCGAGCTTGGCGAGCTGCGGCGGTCCCTGGCAGTTCGAGGTTTCCAGACTCCACATCGACAGCCACGCCTTGAGACTCGATGTGCGCCCGATGCCGAGCGGCGAGCGATTGGCGAATTGCGGATTGCCCGCATAACACCCCGGGCACGGGCGCTGCGTCGGCTCGATGGCGGGATCGATGAAGCGCAAGTCCGCCCAGGTGCGGAACAGCGGGAAGATGCGATCGGGAACACCGGCGGCATTCATGCGCGCAAGTTCGGCTTTCGCCCATTTCGTGATGCGGTAATTGCGGTCGATCTGGCCCTTGCGGTAGCGCGCGATGAATTCCGGCACAAAGGGCGGACCCTTCGCGGCATCGAACGGATCGAGCGATTTGTTCGTGCGGGTGGGGTCGGATTCATCGATGACGGACGCGTCCATCCAGTTGGTCAGCACTTCCGGACGGCCGGGATGCGCATTCAGCGAAATGTAGAGGTCAGCGGGCGAAAGCTTTGCGAGTGCGTCGGCTGTTGCTCCTTGTGCGGACAAAAACGGCGACCTGGCCTGCGCCTGATAGGCCGCCATCAGCGAACCGCCGCCCGAATTGCCGAGCAGCACGATCTTTTCGACGTGCGCTTCCTCGCGCAGCCACTTCACGCCGACGCCGATATCGATCAGCGCATGCTCGAGATTGAACAGATCCTCCGCGCCGCGATAGCGTGTGTTCCAGCCGAGAAAGCCAAACCCTCGCGCCGCAAAATACGGCGCGGAATAATGCTCGGCGAAATCGACATTGTAGTGCGTGGCGATAAGAGCAGCCTGCGGACGCATTCCTTGCGGCATCCAGTATAGACCCTGACACGGGTGGCCGCCTGCACCCGCCCGCAGGCTGGTGGGTGACGGCAGTCCGACAAACCGGCGTTCGATGGACACACCCATTCTTTGACCTCTTAGCTTGGACGAAGCCACGCTGATTCTCACAGGTACCCAAAGTGGATGCCCGAAACAGTATTTTTATAACCGATATGGGTTGACAAGGGATTTGTTCTTGGTGTGTTCTTATCGACAATTGGAGACGCGCGAATGACGCTATCACCAAACAGATGGCTCAGGCTTTCCCCGAAACCGAATGCGGCCGGCATTTTTTGCGACCAAGAAGGTCTGTTTGTCGGGGGCGTGCCCCTTGTCGAGCGGATCTGCCATGCTGGCGGCGTGGATCAATGGCAGAGTCGTCTGACATCTGAACTTGATCACGATCTGAGTAAGCTGTTCGGACTTCCGGTCGACTGTCGGCAGAAAATAGCTGGAATTGATGCTGTGGCGCGCGCGTTGAACCGCGGCGATGTCGCGATGGCCCAAATCGCAGCTCTCAATCTTCAGATTCCCGATCCGCAGTCCCTCGTCAAAATGTCGCGCTCGCCCCGAGAGATTGCCCAGTTGGCATCGCGTTTAAGGGCCAGCGGAATGCTCAAAGCCGAATGGGATGCGGACGAACATCCGCGCTGGCCAGCCGGAAGTGCGGACAGCATTGGTGGACAATTCGCGCCTGCCGGCAGCGGAACGGATTCTGGCGTTTCTGGCGGATCGCTCATTCCGGTTCAACTCGCCCCACCAATTCCCGTCCCCCCACTAGAAATCCCTTTTCCGCGTTTCGGTCCGCTTCCATCGGAAATTTTTCCGCCGGTCCCGATCCCCATTAATCCGCGCGAGTTGCCAAGAAATCCATTTCCTCGAAATCCGAAATGCGCGGAAGAATGGGCTGCAGCGGAGGCGTATTGTGAGAAGCTGCGAAAGGAAAAAAAGCTCACAAGGGGAGACGACAGGCGCAATCGAGGATTTGGCGAATGGATGCATCAGTGTCTCATGGGCCAGGTCACCGAAGAATGCGGTGGAAACAAAATTGAACGATTTGAAGGCCTGGTTGCCTGAGATAGGAGAAGGGAAGCTGAGAATGGATACTCCCACATCTGACGACGAGTTGCTCGCACTTCACAGGCTTTGCCAATCGGATCCGCATCGATACCTCGCGATCATGACTGAGCGGATTACCAAAAATCCGCAAGATTCAAACGCGTATTTCTCCCGACACTACGGTTGGCTGAAGACAGGACAGCCAAAGATCGCGCTTGATGACATCAACAGAGTGATTCAACTCGATCCCAGCGAAGTAGCCTACACGTGCCGGGCGAAACTCTATCGGCATCTGGGTGATCATAGAAAAGCGCTCGAAGACTATGAGCGCGTTGAGCACGAAAGTCCCGAGTTGTGGCGCGAAGACTGGATGAGTTTACTCTATCAGGCTGACAGCTATGCACGCATTGGAGATCTGACCGATGCGCTCAGGTGTTGGCAGCAGCTTCCCGATGACGTCTGGACTCCGGGGCCAAACGGAGCGCCGGGCGGTAACAAGACGCAAATCCATGAGGAGCTACTCCGTCTTGCCGCCGAGGCTCGCGAAGAGAATCGCTGAATGTCACCCATCTGGCTTTCTTGTTCTATGCTTCCCCTTTGCCAGCGCCACGATCATGCCGCGGATGGTCTGCACTTCCTGGTAGGTGAGCTTCGCGCGATGCAGCGTGGCGCGGATAGCGCGCGACATGCCGTCGATCTTGTCTGGCGGAAACAGGAAGCCGCTTGCGAGAAGCTCACGTTCGAGATGATCGAACAGGCCGAACAGTTCCTCGCGAGTCGGCTTCCTGTGGACGGGGCCGTGTTCGATGCGCGAGACGGGAGTCGCATCGCCGGCGCGAAACCATTCGTAACTGATGAGCAGCACGGCCTGACCGAGATTGAGGGAGGCGAAGTCCGCCGTCGGGATCGTGATCACCGCGTCGCAGAGCGACGTTTCGTCGTTGTCGAGGCCGGCCCGTTCGTTGCCGAACAGCACGCCGGTTTTCTCGCCGCGCGCGGCTGCGGCGCGCAGGCGTCTGGCGGCTTCCGCCGGCGTAATCACGTCCTTGGTGATGCCGCGTTCGCGCGCCGTGGTGGCAAACACGAGATTGAGATCGCCGAGCGCCTCGCGTACGAACGGAAACAACTGCGCGGAGTCAATGACCGCAACCGCGCCCGCCGCCATGGCTTTCGCCTTCTCGTTCGGCCAGCCGCAACGCGGCTTGACGAGCCTCAAATCGCCCAGGCCGAAATTCGCCATCGCCCGCGCCGCCGCGCCGATATTCTCGCCGAGCTGCGGATGGGAGAGGATGACGGAGGGAACGGTGTTCATTTGCCGTTTTTACCCGATCACATCACAGAACACACTGTCATGGCCCGCGACTGCGGGCCACCCAGTTTGTATTCCGTGATTTTTGGCGCTGAGCGCCAAGGCCATGAATGATCGTCGCGCATATGGACCTTGATAACCTGGGTGGCCCGCAGTCGCGGGCCATGACAATTTTTGTTATTGATGCTCACCTCTCCGCGCGGAAGAAGCGCGGGCCTTTGTCGTCGAAGCCCAGCACGCCTTCGACCTTGTCGAGATCGATGATCACTGCGAGGCCTTTGCGTTCGGGATCGGAATTGCGTTCGCGCTCCGGCGCATTCTCGTAAACCCGCGCGCGTTCTTTTTCGTCCGTCGCGATGCGGGCACGTCCGAGGAACTGCAGCATGGGCGTCGTCGCCGAGCGGTACATCATGGCGACATTGGGGTTGTGGCGGATGGCGTCGATCGTCTCCCCGCCCGTGTTGCGCAGCCAGAAGCCCAACTGATCGTCGCTGTAGACCTGTGTCGAGCCGCGGAACGACAGCCGCGGCCGGTTGAGCGCGGTGACGACGGCGAGCACCAGCGGATTGCCGCTGGCCAGTCCGTTGTTGACGAGATCTTTGACTTCCTGGGTGAGTTGAACGGGCATGAATCACTCCTCGATAGCGGGCGGAGAGAATGCGCCGGGATGCGCACCAACTTCAACGCCCGGGTGAGCCGTCATACCCGTAGACATGCAGATAAGGAGCATTTACCGCGAGGCCGCCAAAGACACGAGGCAAGCCTTGGCGCGCGCAGCGCGCAAAAAAAAACGATTGTCACAGGGAGACGGTGAGGCAGTGAGAAGCCCGGGCCTCTCATCGTCTCACCACCTCCCTGTGAAAATTCCGTCTGCGCTTCGCGCCGTTCCCGTCGCTGGGCAGAACCCTGGCTGCCCGCCACGCAAACCGTCGCTTTGACGGGCGCGCGCCCCGCCGCTATACCGCGCCCGATTCCCCATTCCCACGAGGATTCCATGGACAAGATCAAGGTGCAGAACCCGGTCGTCGAGCTCGACGGCGACGAGATGACCCGCATCATTTGGGACCTCATCAAGCAGAAGCTGATCCTGCCCTACCTCGACATCAAGCTCGACTATTACGACCTCGGCATCGAGCACCGCGACGCCACCAACGACCAGGTGACCGTCGACGCGGCGGAAGCCATCAAGAAATACGGCGTCGGCGTGAAATGTGCCACCATCACCCCTGACGAAGCGCGCGTGAAGGAATTCCATCTCAAGGAAATGTGGAAATCGCCCAATGGCACGATCCGCAACATCTTAGGGGGAGTAATCTTCCGCGAACCGATCATCTGCTCGAACGTGCCGCGCCTCGTGCCCGGCTGGACGAAGCCCATCGTCATCGGCCGCCACGCATTCGGCGATCAATACCGCGCCACGGATTTCCGCTTTCCGGGCAAAGGCGTGCTCACGATCAAATTCGTGGGAGAAGACGGCAAGGTCATTGAGAAGGAAGTCTTCAAGGCGCCGGGCTCCGGCGTCACCATGGCGATGTACAATCTCGACGACTCGATCCGCGATTTCGCACGCGCCTCGATGAATTATGCGCTCGGCCGCAATTATCCCCTCTATCTTTCCACCAAGAACACCATCCTCAAGGCCTATGACGGCCGCTTCAAGGACCTGTTCCAGGACGTGTTCGACGCGGAATTTGCAGCGAAGTTCAAGGCCGCCCACATCACCTACGAACACCGCCTGATCGACGACATGGTCGCGTCCGCGCTGAAGTGGGAAGGCGGCTATGTCTGGGCCTGCAAGAACTACGACGGCGACGTGCAATCCGACACGGTGGCGCAAGGGTTTGGTTCGCTCGGCCTCATGACCAGCGTGCTGCTGACACCGGACGGCAAGACCGTGGAAGCCGAAGCCGCGCACGGCACGGTGACGCGCCACTATCGCGAGCATCAAAAGGGCAAATCGACATCGACGAATTCCATGGCCTCGATCTTCGCGTGGACGCGCGGGCTCGAACATCGCGCCAAGCTCGACAACAACCCGAAGCTCGACAGATTTGCGCACACTCTCGAGAAAGTCTGCGTCGATACGGTGGAAAGCGGGTTCATGACGAAGGACCTGGCGCTGCTCGTCGGCCCCGACCAGAAATGGCTCACCACCGAAGGTTTCCTCGGCAAGGTCGACGCGAATCTGAAGAAGGCGATGGGGTAAGAGGCTCATCGCCTTCGGCTCGCGCTTCCGAACAAGAGTTTTCTCACACAGAGTCACGGAGCCGCGGAGAAGAAAAAGAGATTCGACACGAAGAACACAAAGATCACAAAGAAGCCTCTCGCGCGCATTTGCGCGCAATAATTTTCCCTTCGTGTCCTTTGTGTTCTTCGTGGTGATCATTCTCTCTGTGGCTCCGTGGCTCCGTGCGAGATTTTCTCCCAGCGAGCGGCTCATGCGCTGGGCGCGAAGCAGATATGTTCTTGATTTGTTCTTTTCGACCGCTATGATGCTCCCTTAATGCTTGGGAGGGAATCATGATCGGTTACATCACCATCGGTGCGTCGGACGGCGATAAGTCCGGCGCGTTTTACGACGCCGTGTTCGGCGCCATCGGCTGCGAGCGGAAATTCGCCGACGGCGGCTGGATCGGCTACGGGCCGCGCGGCTCCGACAGCCACAGCGTCTATGTCTGTCCGCCGTTCGACAAGCAGCCCGCCACCTCCGGCAACGGCATGATGATCGCGTTCGTCGCGCCATCGAAGGACGCAGTGCACGCTGCGTATCAGGCCGGGCTCAAAGCCGGTGGCAAAGACGAAGGCGCGCCGGGTCCGCGGCCGGAAGAGTCCACAACGTTCTACGGCGCGTATATGCGCGATCCCACCGGCAACAAGATCTGCGTGTTCGCGAAGGGGCCGTTCGCATGAACAGGCATGCATCGATGCTGTGCGAATTTGTCCCCGCCCCCCGAAAGGGGGAGAGGATGTGCAGCGCGAGATGCTGGAACAACACGGATGCGAGGTGAGGGGGTTTCCTGAGATGACCCGCATGCGGCACCGCCCCCTCACCTAACCTCTCCCCCACTTCGTGGGGGCGAGGAATGGATTTATGCGGGGGCGAGGGAACTGAGCTTCTCTTCGATCGCCTTGAGTGCGTCGGCCGCTTTTGCGCCGTCGGGACCGCCGGCCTGCGCCATGTCGGGACGGCCGCCGCCGCCTTTGCCGCCGAGCACGTCCGCGCCGATTTTCACCAGATCGACGGCGCTGATGCGTGAGGACAGATCGTCGGTGACGCCGACCACCAGCGACGCCTTGCCGTCCGCGACGGCGGCCAGCGCCACGACGCCCGAGCCGAGCTTCGCCTTGGCTTCGTCGGCCAGCGCTTTCAGATCCTTGGCGGCAATGCCGTCGAGCAGCCGCGTGATCGTTTTCACGCCGCCGATTTCACGCACCGCCTCGCCGTCGCTTTTCGCAGGTCCCGCCAGCGCCAGTGCGCGTTTGGCATCCGACAATTCGCGTTCGAGCCTCTTGCGTTCGTCGGACAATTGCGCGGCGCGCGCGGGCAGGTCCGCCACGCTGGTCTTCAATGCCGCTGCCGCTTCGCGCGCCAGTTCCGCCTGGTGGCTCAGATACGCCCGCGCGCCTTCGCTCGTCAGCGCCTCGATGCGGCGCACACCCGACGCCACGGCACTTTCGCTTAGGATCGTGAACAGGCCGATATCGCCCAGCCGGCGCACATGCGTGCCGCCGCACAGCTCGACCGAATAGGCGCGCGCGTCGTCTTCGCCCATGGTCAGCACGCGCACTTCATCGCCGTATTTCTCGCCGAACAACGCTTCCGCGCCCGCTTCGATGGCCTGGTCCGTCGGCATCAGGCGCGTGGAGACATCGGTGTTCTGGCGGATGACGGCGTTGACGATGCTCTCGATCTTCAGAAGTTCGTCGGCCGTCACCGCCTTGGGATGGCTGAAATCGAAGCGCAGCTTGTCCGGCGCGACCAGCGAGCCCTTCTGCGAGACATGCGGACCCAGCACGCGCTTGAGCGCGGCATGCAAGAGATGCGTCGCGGAATGATTGGCGCGGGTGGCTCTGCGGCGTTCGCGATCCACCCGCAGTTCCACTGCATCGCCGACCGTGAATGTGCCGTGGCCGATCTCGACCACATGCACGTGCAAGCTCCCGAGCTTCTTCTCGGTATCGACGATGGTGCCTTCGCCGCGTTTGGCCGAGAGCATGGCGCCCGCATCGCCCACCTGGCCGCCGGATTCGGCGTAGAACGGCGTCTGGTTGGTGAGAATGCGCACCGTTTCGCCGGCCGACGCGCTCGTCACGCGCGCGCCGTCCTTCACGATGGCCACGATGATGCCTTCCGCGTCTTCGGTGTCGTAGCCGAGGAATTCCGTGGCGCCGAGTTCTTCGCGCAACTCGAACCACAGCGTGTCGGTGGCGGCTTCGCCGGAGCCCGACCAGGCCTTGCGCGCATCCGCCTTCTGGCGCGCCATGGCGGCATTGAAGCCGTCGGTATCGACCGCGATGCCGCGCGGGCGCAGTGAATCTTCCGTGAGGTCCAGCGGAAAGCCAAACGTGTCGTAGAGCTTGAACGCCGTTTCGCCGGAGAGCCTGTCGCCGCGCGAGAATGAACCCGTCGCTTCGTCGAGGAGCTTCAGCCCGCGCGCCAGCGTGTCGCGGAAGCGGATTTCTTCGAGCTTCAGCGTTTCGCTGATCAGCGGTTCGGCGCGCTTGAGCTCCGGATACGCATTGCCCATCTCAGCGACCAGCGACGGCACGAGGCGGTACATCAACGGATCCTTCGCGCCCAGGATATGCGCATGGCGCATGCCGCGGCGCATGATCCGGCGCAGCACGTAGCCGCGGCCTTCATTGGATGGCAACACGCCGTCGGCGATGAGGAACGACGACGAACGCAAGTGGTCGGCGATGACGCGATGGCTGGCGGCATGAGCGTTGGTCGACGCCTGTCCGGTCAGCTCCACGGAGGCCGCGATCAGGTGGCGGAACAGATCCGTGTCGAACACGTCGTGCACGCCCTGCATGACGGTGGCGAAGCGCTCGAGGCCCATGCCGGTGTCGATGGACGGACGCGGCAGGTTCTCGCGTCGTCCGCCCGCGAACTGCTCGTATTGCATGAACACGAGATTCCAGACTTCGACGAAGCGGTCGCCGTCCTGCTCGGGACTTCCCGGCGGGCCGCCCGCGATATGCGGTCCGTGATCGAAGAAGATTTCCGAACAGGGCCCGCACGGTCCCGTATCGCCCATCGACCAGAAATTATCCGATGTCGTGATGCGGATGATCTTCGACTCCGGCAACCCTGCGATCTTCTTCCAGAGATCGAACGCGTCGTCGTCTTCGGCATAGACGGTGACGCATAAGCGGTCCTTCGGCAGGCCGAAATCCTTGTGCACGAGCTGCCATGCATAGGCGATCGCGTCTTCCTTGAAATAATCGCCGAAGGAGAAATTACCCAGCATCTCGAAAAAGGTGAGATGGCGGGCGGTGTAGCCGACATTGTCGAGATCGTTGTGCTTGCCGCCGGCGCGCACGACCTTCTGCGCCGTGGTGGCGCGGGAATAGGGCCGCCTCTCCTGACCCGTGAAGACGTTCTTGAACTGCACCATGCCGGCGTTGGTGAAGAGCAGCGACGGATCGTTGCGCGGCACGAGCGGCGAGGACGCGACCAGTTCGTGGCCACGGTCGCGGAAGAACTCGAGGAAGCTCGAGCGGATATCGGTCAGGCTCTTCATGAGGGCTAGTTAAGCGGTTCGAGGCGAATCGGCAACGCTTGGGCTCTCGGCGGCGCGCAGCATTTTAGCGCAGAGAGCGCAGTGATTGCGCTGCGCACCAAGATGAAGGCGAGATGAGAGCAGGAGTGCAATTCCCGGTTTTCCTCTCCCCTGAAAGGGGGAGAGGACGTGCAACGCGAGCCAATTCCGCAAAACGGGTGCAAGGTGAGGGGGTTGCCGGACGCGGCGCGGATGTGTCGCCGCCCCCTCACCCAACCCTCTCCCCCACTGCGTGGGGGAGAGGAATAAAATAAGAAAGGGCGCCGGTTTCGCAACCGACGCCCCTTCCAGGAGCCGTTCCCCATGCCAATAAGGAGCGGCGTCACTCTTCAAGCTCTTCGCTGGCGGCTTGCGTGTCCGGGCGAACCGCCAGTGTCTGGCTGAGCAGGCCCGCGTTCTGGCGGATATGGGCTTCGATCTTCGCCATCATGTCGGGATTCTTTTCGAGAAACTGCTTGGCGTTCTCGCGGCCCTGACCGATGCGCTCGCCGTCATAGGAATACCAGGAGCCGGACTTCTCCACGATGCCGGCCTTGACGCCGAGATCGACGAGTTCGCCGGTCTTGGAAATGCCCACCCCATACATGATGTCGAACTCGACTTCGCGGAACGGCGGAGCGACCTTGTTCTTCACCACTTTGACGCGTGTCTGGTTGCCGACCACTTCGTCGCGATCCTTGATCGAGCCGATGCGGCGGATGTCGAGGCGCACGGAGGCATAGAATTTCAGCGCATTGCCGCCGGTGGTGGTTTCGGGATTGCCGAACATCACGCCGATCTTCATACGCATCTGGTTGATGAACACGACGATGCAATTGGATTTGGAGATCGAGCCGGTGAGCTTGCGCAAGGCCTGGCTCATAAGGCGGGCCTGCAGGCCCGGCAGCTGATCGCCCATCTCGCCTTCGAGTTCGGCCTTGGGCGTGAGCGCGGCCACCGAATCGATGACCACGATGTCGACGCCGCCCGAGCGCACCAGCGTGTCGGCGATCTCCAGCCCCTGCTCGCCCGTGTCGGGCTGCGAGATCAGAAGTTCGTCGACATCCACGCCGAGCTTGCGGGCATAGGTCGGATCGAGCGCGTGTTCGGCGTCGACGTAAGCCGCGATGCCGCCCTTCTTCTGGGCTTCCGCCACCGCGTGCAGCGCCAGCGTCGTCTTTCCCGACGATTCCGGTCCGTAGATTTCGATAACCCGGCCGCGCGGAAACCCGCCAATACCGAGCGCGATGTCGAGCCCCAGCGAACCGGTGGAAAGGGTATCGGTGTCGACCACCTCGCGCTGGCCGAGCTTCATCACCGAGCCCTTGCCGAACGCGCGGTCGATCTGGGAGAGCGCCGCTTCCAGCGCCCGCTTCCGATCGGTTTTTTCCGTGTGATTCACCACCCGAAGAATCGCCTGTGACATGACTATCCGCCTCCTTATTCCATAGCGTTCCCCCATCCGAAAGGGGCTCAAGAGGCTAGTATTGTGCATGTTTTGTTCTTGTTAGCAACAGAAAGAGAACAAACTATGTAAGATATTGATACTACGATAGATTTATTAAGGGACCTTGCCGGGATTTCAGGCTGGCGGCCCATTCGTTCCGGGAGGGGCAGACCTGCGCGTTCGGCGTGGCTATTTTGCCACCATTTGGCGGCCCGGCCGGGTCGTCCTTGTGGCTCGCAGACGGCTGTGAAAGCGTGGCGGAGGAGATCAAAAGCGGGGGGCGGCCACTGAGCGCCGACACGACATATCGTTTCCGCGATCCGGACGGGCTGACGCGGTGGCTGCGATATTCGCTCGCGGCGTTCATCGTCATCAGCCTTTCGTCCCTAGTCCAGGCAGGGGCGCTGCTGTGGTTTCTGAAAAGCGTGCAGGCGGGAGCCTTTCCCTCGCGCTCGAGCATGGTGTCGGCCGCCGCCGTTCTGGACTTCTGGCAGATCGCCCTGGCGCGCGTCCTGTTCGTGGGGTTGCTGCTGAATGCGATCATATATTTCGT
Source organism: Rhizomicrobium sp. (assembly GCA_050010175.1). Lineage (GTDB taxonomy): Bacteria > Pseudomonadota > Alphaproteobacteria > Micropepsales > Micropepsaceae > Rhizomicrobium. Next base: position 83,251 of record JBEKLN010000011.1, on the reverse strand, counting down.
CTGGCTCTACCGGGCGGGCGGCAATGTCCGGGCTTTGGGTGCCCAGGGCCTGGAGGCATCTCCCGGCTGGTCGGTGGGCTGGTATTTCATACCCTTTGCCAATCTGTTCATGCCGCCGAGAAACATGGGCGAGCTTTGGCGGGCGAGCCGCGCTCCGTCTGCATGGCGGGAGCAGACAGGCTCGGCGCTCATCGGATGGTGGTGGGCGTGCTGGCTGATCGCGAATTTTTCGTCGGTGGTTGGGCTGGAAATTCTCATCATCGCGGGCAAGAGCCTCGGCACTCTGCAGGCCGGCACAGTCTTCCAGATGCTGGAGTTCGCGCTCAACATTCCGGCCTCGGTGCTGCTTCTCACGATCGTCTCGCGCATCAGCGCCGCCCAGATCGCGGCGGAACGCATCGCGGAATTCGGTCCGGACCATCTGCCCACCACTGCGGTGCGCCCGGATCACGTGCAGCCGTAAGCGTCGGACCGGGCAGCACATTCGACCGCTCCGTCAACGAAACGTTCCGTGTACGGATCAACTCTTGCACCGTTTGATCAACCGCACTACAATTTTCGTCATGGTGACGCCCTGCGCCCTGCTGCCGCGCGCTCGTTCCCTGCAACCCGCAGCTTCACAGAAGACGTCTCACGCGGAGACGCGGAAAAAATCTCACCACAAAGACACAAAGGGCACGAAGGAATGTGCGCATTGAGACGGTGGGGCAATGAGAAGGAACGTCCTGCGCGCGAAACGCGCGTGGGAAACGCTCACCACCTCGCCGCAATTTCGTCTTCGTGACCGTCGTGTCTTTGTGGTTGATCTTTCTCCACCCGCCTCACGGCAATTTGGCGGCCTGCGTCTGCAGATAGGCCTTCAGCGTGTTGGAAATCGACGGCTCGGCGATGAACGCGTCGCGCAGCTGTTTCGCCTGGGCCGGCGGCAAAGCTTTCGTAGAATCGCCGTCGGGATTGGCCTCCACGGCCTTGGCGAGATCGGTGTTGGCGGAGCGATGAAAGATCTGCGCGGCTTCGGTCTCGTACATTTCGCCGACGCCCGGGCCCGGCGGCGAAATGCCGAACAGCAGACGGAAGAACGGAAACCAGACCCGGTCCTGCGCGACCTGCTGAAATTTTCCTGCCACATAATCGGCCTGAACCTGCGCGGCGATCTGCGGACTGAGCATGGTGCCCGCATCGAGCAGGCCCACGCCGATCTGCGAGAGATTCGCGCCCGGATTCCGCACCGAATCGAACAGCGCATGACGGCAGGCTTCGACGCGGCGCCAGTCGGCCGGATACTGCGCGCCATATTGCGCGAGCCACAAGGCGCAGGCGGCAGCGATCTGCGGCGTGCTCGACGACGTGCCGCCGCCGTCCATGTCCCAGCCGTCGGCCGACTGGTAGCGCATCCACGGCACGTTGGGCGTATAGGCCGCGACGGCCTTCTGCATCACCTTGTCGGGCCCCCAGCAGCCCTGCATCACGCCGAAATCCGTCGTGATGTAGGGCGTATTTGCGAAGGTCACGCCGGTTGCGGTGATGACACGATAAAACGCGGACGGATAGACCGTGAAATGCGTCGCGATATCCATCACCTTGAGGTAGATGCTGTCGCCCGCTGCCGCTACGACGACAACGCCCGCCTCGTACAACCGGTTCACCGCGACGGCCCATGCAGCCGACGGCAATCCGCCATGGCTGAGAGATACGACATCGCATTTGCCGCCGTCGCGCGGGGCGAGCGCATAGTCGAGGCCCTTGGCCATCGCGGCCGAATAGAAGTGCACGACCGACGGACCGATGCGCACGGGCACCACGGTCGCATCCGGCGCGCCGCCGATGTCGCCGTTGTAGACGGGTCCTGCGCCGTACTCGATGTCGATCGACTTGCCTGCCAGCAGCGCCAGCGTGGCCGTGCCGTGTCCGGGCTCGTATAACAATCCCACCGTCATGTCGGGATCGACGACGTCGTAATTCTTCTCGGAGAAATTGTATCCCTGCTCGGGCCGCAGCTGACGCGGTACCGACATTTGTCCGGGCGTGTAACCCGTATCGAGATGCGCGATGCGGATTCCTGCACCCGTGTTGTACTTCCAGGCGGCCGCGAAATTGCCATACGGAATGTCGAGCTGCCACGCCGGCGAGAACACGTCGCCGGCCGCCGGTCCATAATTGGTGTTGAGCTGATCGGTCGCCGGCCATGGCGGTCCCGCAGGCGCGGCTGCTGCAGCCGGCGCAGCGGCGCGGGGAACCAGCTGCGCACCCGGCGGCAACTGGCGCGTGTTCAGAATATCCGGTTCGGCATACGCGCCGGGCACGCCGGCAAACTGTTCGCTGCCGGCCACCTTGCCCTGGATGAGCTGATGAGCGGTATCCCAGGGATGCAAACCCGTCGGATTGGGTTGATGCAGCAGCCAGCCGGTCTGCTGTTCGGGCGGAAGACTGGCGGCGAAGGTGAACCCTGCCGCGTGGCTGGCGCCGAACAGGGGCTCGGTGGTGGGGCCGGCTTCCGGAACCTGCAGGGCCAGCTGCGCCGTCATTGCCTGGAAATGGGTGTGCGGTACGCGCACCATGATCTTGCCGCTGTGCTGGACAGTCATGCGATGGCTCCAATTGCCGTTCTGTTCACGAATTTGAAATATAGAATGGAGTCTTCCTGTACCGTTTAGTTAATATTGAACCACGACATTTGTCTATATCTTGGATAGACGTGTTGTTGTTTTGTGGTTGGCGCCCGACGGGTGCGAAGCGGCGTATGCTCAATCCAGGCTTCCCACGCTGTCACCCAAATTCTCTCTGGCGGAGACACCGAGGTCCATCCATGCGGCTGCATCTCTGGAATCGCGACAAGGATTGTGATGCTTCCGGCGCGCAAAGCGCGCCACGGAACTGAGCCTCGGCCTCGCGGAATAAACACATTCGATGCGGATGACTGCATGATGATGTCTCCGCCGGCTCCGTGTCTCCGCGTGAGAAAAGGATCAGCTGGCGTAAGCCGGTAGCGGCCAACATCTGCATGCTTTTTCCGCCTGCCCGCAGAACATGCAGAGCGGCGCATCGGCCCTGTTATTGCCCTGTTATGGGCGGAAAAAGCCGCTGTTCCTGCAAACCGTCACAGTGCCATGGCATTGATTGTGCACGATAATTTTTGAAAACAGCGTCGTTGCGATTTTTCCGCTGTATTTTGCCCCTGTTATCGCCGCTGTTACTTCGCTGTTGCCGGCAAAACAGCCACTTTGGTGATGACGACGGGCGTCACCGGCGCAGCACCCGCCATCGGCCCATTGTCGCCCAACGGCACGGCGGCGATCTTGTCCACGACATCCATTCCCGACACGACATGGCCGAACACGGCGTAGCCGGTCGTGTTGCCCGCGTCGTCGGCGTGATGATCGAGCGCGGCGTTGTCAGCCAGGTCGATGAAGAATTCGGCCGTTGCAGTGTTGGGCGCATCCTCGCGCGCCATCGCCAGCGCACCGCGCAGATTGGAAAGGCCGTTGTTGGCTTCCAGCGCGATCGGATCGTGCACGTCGCGGCTGTGGGTTGCCGAATCGTAACTGCCGGCCTGGATCACGAAGCCCGGCACGACGCGATAAACCAGCGTGCCGTCGTAATGGCCCTCTTTCGCATAGCGCAGGAAATTGGCGACCGACACCGGCGCATGCGCCGGATCGAGCACGAGCGTGATGTCGCCGAGCGATGTCGAGATAACGACTTGCGTCGATGCGGGTGGCGGTGTTTGCGTTTCGGCCTGTTGCGCGAATGTCGTGACGCTCATCACGAGAAACGCGGCTGCGGACGTTGCAAAGAGACTGCGCCACATCTTGTCTCTCCATGGATCGGGGTTCACCCATCTAGCCGGTGCCCGATGGGGGCGGCAAGGCGGCCCGAGACATGCAACGCGCCGAAACCCGGCCGGGTTTAATTTCCCGGCCCGACTGGGCTAGTTTCGCAGCGGCGCGCCGTGCGGGCGTGGCGGAATGGTAGACGCAACGGACTTAAAATCCGTAGGGCCGAGAGGCCTGTGCCGGTTCAAGTCCGGCCGCCCGCACCATTGTCCTTGTCCAGTTGAACCGGGTGAAGTTCGCCAGGCCGCACGCCAGAAACGGTTGACTCCAGGGCTTTCTCCAGTTTTGATATTTTTCTGCACTTCGCATTCCTGGTGCGCGGCAAGCGTTTATTTCGATTTGGTTTCGAAGTATTTTGTGACTCTGCCGCGGAGTTCGAAATCTTCTGGCCGTCTTGGAGCGCTGATTTGCCGCTCCGTTCAGAGATACGGTTGGTGGCGGACCGCATCGGGGACGCTTGGAAAGACCCTGAGGTCTGATTTGCACTGTGATGCGTACCGCGGCGTCGCTCAGCGCGGATAGGTCCAACATTTCGCTGGCTCAACGTTGCGCGAACCGCACCATGCAAGGGAGATCGGGACTGCAGATGCCAAAAAAAGCTTCGCAAAAAAGACGAGTGGCAAAGAAGGCCAAACCGCCGAAGGTGAGGTCTTCGGTGTCGACAACGTCGCCGGCGCAAAAAGCATCCTCCCAGCAGGCGGGCGGCCAGGGGAATCTCTCCCAGATCGATTTCGTCGTTCATCTGATGCTGGAAAACCGTTCCTTCGATCAGATGCTCGGCTTCCTGTACACCGACGACGAAAACGAATCGCCTGCGGGCGATGCCTTTGACGGCCTGACGGGAAACGAATTCAATCTCGATTCCTCCGGCAACAAGGTGACTGTGTTCCGGATCGACCAGACCCACCCGACGCCCTATTTCATGCCCGGCTGCGATCCGCGCGAAGGATTCGAGCCGACCAACCTGCAGCTCTTCGGCGTCGACCCCGTCCCCGCCGGCGCAACGCCGACGAATGGCGGCTTCATCGTCAATTTCGAAAACGCGATCACCTACGATCAGACGCATGACAGGCCGGAGGCCATACCGGAGACCACGCCATCGGACATCATGGGCATGTACGATCCGGCGATGCTGCCGGTGATGACTGCGCTCGCGAGAGGATTTGCGGTCTGCGATGCCTGGTTTGCCTCCGTGCCGACCGAGACATACCCGAACCGCGCGTTTGCGCTGACCGGCACGTCTCTGGGGCATGTGAAGGACAACTTCAAAATCCTGAATACACCCAGCATCTTCGGCCGGCTGTCGGACGCCGGACTCGATTGGGCCGCATATGGCTACAACGGATATCCCTACGTCAGAACCGATTATCCCGACACGAAGGCCGCGGATCACAGCAAGTTCGGCCATTTCTCCGACTTCGCGGCGCGCGCCAAAGCGGGCACGCTTCCGCCTTATTCGTTTCTCGAACCGGGGTGGGGGCCGACAGGGAACAGCCAGCATCCGGTGACCGACGTCTCTCTTGGCGAAAAGCTGATCTACGATGTCTATCGGGCACTCCAATCCGGTCCCGGATGGGCCAAGACACTGCTCATCATCACCTATGACGAACACGGCGGAAATTACGACCACGTGCCGCCTCCTGGCGGTGCCGTTCAACCCGATCATTACACGGCCGACGTCGATCATCTGAATTTCGATTTCACGCGCTTCGGCGTGCGTGTGCCGGCGCTTCTGGTTTCGCCGCTCATCAAGCCGGGAACCGTGTTTCGCGCATCATCCGGAGTGATCGATCACACGTCGGTGTTGAAGACGCTTCAGCAGCGCTGGCCGAACATCAAGCCGCTCACAAAGCGCGACGCCGCCGCACCGGGACTTGGCGGGGTATTGACGCTCTCCACCCCGCGCACGGACGATCCCCTGCGCACCGTAACACCGCCGAGCGCGGGCGAAGTCGTTCCAAATGCCAACCGTCCTTCCAAGATCCAGAAGATGCAGGCGTCGCGCGTCGCCGAACTTCCGGTCCGCAACGAACAGGGCACTTATGACCACGAGCAGCCCCCGTTGAAGACTTCGGCGCAAGCCGCGGAATACATCCGCGACCGCACCGCCGCATGGGAGGATCACACGGCCAGGCGACGGCGGTCACAAGCAGCACCCAAAACCGGCAGCGGAGCGAGTGGGAAGCGCCGCTGACCGTCGCGCGCAAGACTGCGCGAACGTGCAGACAGGGTAAGTGCGCTCCGCACGGGACCGCCGACCGTCCCCGTCCGCTCAACGTCCGCGGGACTTGTACCCGTCGCTCAGCGTGCCGAGGAACGCGATGATGTCCTGAATGTCCTGCGTGTTCAGCGCCGGCCGATCGCCGGGGTGACGGTTGAACGGCGCATCGGTGGTGTCCACGTTCTTCCGGTATTGTGCCGGCAGGTCGTCGTACGCAACGACGCTTCCGCTCGCATCTTTTGAATAGAAGCGCCCGGGCGCGATATCCCGGTTCACATACCAGTTCATGACGTCGTTCAGTGTGTGGAACATGCCGTTGTGGAAGAACACCTTCCGCGTCGCAGTGTTGCGCAGGCTCGGCGTCAGAAACATGCCGCAATACTGGACCTGGTCGCGCATATCCGTGCGGTAGGGCCCGCAAATGCCGAGATCGTAATAGGTCGTATCGTTGTTCGCCGGAATTGTAGCGTTGCGCGGCACACCGAGGGCTTCGTACTGGAAGTCAGTGAAGAGCGGCGGCTCACGGTCCGCGGTCGGCTTGTCGAGATGGCAGGCGGCACAATTGCCCTTCGCCGGATCGTCGAACGCAAGATAGCCGCGCATCTCAGCAGCGCTGAGGCGCGCCTTTCCTTCCAGCCACGCATCGTACTTGCTGGTGAAGGCGTGAAAGCTCGGATCCTCGATCTGATAGCGGGCGATGGCAAACATCGCTTCCTCGATCAGCAGCCGCGCGTTCTCGAAGACGTTCGAACCAAACAATACGCGGAAGTCGGCCGCGTAGCCTGCCTGTTCGATCGATTTGGCCACCGCTTCCGATGAGCGCGCGGCCATTTCCGCCGGATTGAGCAAAGGCCCGCTCGCCTGTTGTTGCAGCGTATTGGCGCGTCCGTCCCAGAACATGCCGCCCTGCGGTACGAGGTTTGTGGCGGCCATCTGTGGTGACACCGCAGTTTTCAGGACCTTGTTGCGGCCAACCGCCTGCTGCGCCTGTTGCTGTAAATTCGGCGGTGCGTCGTTGTCACCCGCAGTCGTATCCGGTCCGATCGTGAATGGCGGTTGGCGGTAAAGGTAGCCGAGCGACGGCACGGCGCGGAAACCGGCCGCGTGCATGTCGGGCCCACCATTCATCACGGAAACTGCGCCGGGCGGGCCATAGGCATGGGCCGGGTCGTGGCAGGAAACGCAGGCCAATTGCCCGGAGCCCGAAAGGCTGGGATCGTAGAACAGCTTCCGTCCCAATTGCGCCATGGCCGACAGCGGCCGGGCGGGCGGGGTGATCAGCCGAACGGGGTGCGGATTGATCCCCTTCGCCACCAGGACGGAATCGGGCCGCGTCCCGACTGAGCCCCCCGCGAGCGCGCTCCCTGTCTGCGCGAGAACGCCGATCACCAGCGCCCCGACCGTCATCGCCAGACGGCGGCGCCATTCCTTTGCACTGACGGAACCACTCACTCAGTCATCTATCCCAAGTTTGATCGATACCGATCGGAAGCGGCGTCACCCCAGAAGAAAAACCGGTACGCATCCCAGGAAGGGATGCGTACCGGGCATCAGGATCGGCCTCGCTGCGCGACCGATTTCAGAACGTTTAAGTCAAACCGCAGAGCGATCACTGGGGGTAAGATGCGGTCTGAACTCCCGTTTTCGGATTGAGGTAAAGTTTCGTCGCCGCTTTGGCATTCGCTTCCGAAAAATCGAACATGTCCATGATGCTGCCGGTCGTGGCGTCGTACGAACCGCCGCCAAGCCGCGTACCGTCCAGCCAGTTGTCCTCGATGAACCGTACGATCGACGCCTGGGTGATCGCCACGTGACTGACGTAGTTCTTTTTCGCGTGGTCCGAAATTACCATGAACGGGATGCGAAGGCCGTTGCCGCAGCGGCCATTGACCGGCAAACCGCCGAGTCCGTTGGGCTGGGTGCCCGTGCCGCAGACGCCGTTCCCGTTGAGCTGGTCCGCTGCATTGTACGATGCGCTGATGGGTGCCGCGTACGCATGGTCGTACCAGCCGTCCGAATCGTCATACGTGATGATCACGGCGGTGTCCTTCCAGTGCTTCTGGTGCTGGAGGAAATTGATCAGGCCGACCAGGAAAGTCTGTTCGTCGGCAGGATCGGAGTAACCGGCATGGCCGTCCTCGTAGCCCGGCGCTTTGATGTAAGACACCGAGGGGAAATTGTTCGCTTCGACGGCGGCATAAAAGTCGTCGATGTCGTATTGATGATTGGCCGGATCGACCGTTTGCGTGCCCCGATCATAGGTGTAGCCGATGTCCTGGACTCCATTCGGCCGGGCATGCGTTGGATTGGAGGTGGACTGGTAATACTGGAACCAGTTGTGATGCTGAATGTAGTCGTTCTCGGTCACACCGGTATAAATCGACTTGGTTGTGCGCGCGCAACCGGTCGTGCCGTTGGGGTTGGTCAGCGACAGATTGAAGCCGCCCATGAAGCCGCCCCAGGTGACGTTCGCGGCGTTGAGAAGATCGCCGATGTTGTTGCCGAGCATCATCGCCGTGTCGCTGGTGCTGGAGCAGACGTCGTAGCCGGGATCAACGTCGCCGATCAGCGTATTGCCGCCCTGACCATCGGGAACGTAGAAACTGGTCTTGCCATTGGTATCAAGGACGAGTTGCATGCCGTTGGTCTGACCGGAGATCGCTTCCACAGCGCCGGGGGTCGACGGACCGTAACCGTCGGTGCGAGCGTTGTCGCTCATCGCGAAGTGCTGGGCGTAATTCCACATAGCGGTCGTGGTGTTGCCGTCGAAGTAGCCCATCACCATGCCCGTCGTGCCGAACACGCCAGCACCGCCCGCCTCGGCAACGCCGGTATAGAGCGGAAACAGGTCGGCCGCGCCGTTGTCCTCGGCCTGCTGCTCGGGGGTGTAATTGTGGTTCTGGTCCGACGTGGCCACCTGGGTGACATCGATGCGGAACGGATTGGACGCGCCCGTGCCGTTCAACGGGTTCAAATAGTTCGGGTTGTTGGTCAAAAGGCCCGCGTTTTGCACCGTGTTGATGTCGGTCGGCGTGTTCTTCTTGGCATAGAACGGCGTCTCGCCGGGAGGATTGGCTGCGTTGGGGTAAGTGCCGAAATAATGATCGAACGATACGTTTTCCTGATAGATGACGATGAGGTGCTTGATGGGAGTAGCAGTCTTGTTGCCGTCCTTGGCGAGCGCGCAAGAGCCCGCAGTGAGCGTCAGCGCCGTCGCGCACAGGAGCGTCGAAAGGCTTTGGGAAAGTTTCATTGTGTCCCCCTCCAGGGTTTTGGAAGATGAGGTTGGCCTTCGCTGAATTCGGGACGCAGACTCGCGCACCAAGATCATCAGAAGGTGGTGGAGACGGAGTTCTAGCCGGGTAGGTTAACGGTTTCGCGACCTCAAGTTTGCTGATTGACCGCAGTTTCATCTCAGAATTGCTACGATCGGCCCGAGGATTATGACGCCGTCGCCCGGCGCAGCTGACATCGCAGCTGCGAGAGACGCCTGCCACGCCTTCGTCCCCGCTTCGCCGGCCCGCGCCCAATGCCTTCGACGCAACTCCGCGTAGGTTGCCGATCGGGCCGAATTGGGCAAGGATTCAACTGAGGCGTACGATTCCATGACCGTAACGCGTTCTTCAGATACGCAGGCGCCTCAGCAGCCGGATTTCCGGCTGCTGTTCGAATCCGTGCCCGGTCTCTATCTGGTTCTGACCCCCGGGCTTCGAATCGTGGCGGCCAGCGATACCTATCTGCAGGCGACGATGACGACCCGCGGCGCCATTGTCGGCCAGCATCTGTTTGAAGCATTTCCAGACAATCCCGACGATCCCGATGCCACGGGTGTGGCCAATCTCAGAACATCGCTCGAACGCGTTCTGAAATTCCGCCGGCCCGATGCGATGGCCTTGCAGAAATACGATGTGCGCCGGCCCGACGGCAGCTTCGAGGAGAAGGTCTGGAGCCCGCTCAATACGCCGGTGCTGGGGGCTTCGGGCGAAGTCCAGTTCATCCTGCACCGGGTCGAGGATGTGACGGAAATCCTGCGGCTGCAGCAGTCCGAGTCCGCACGCGAAGTATTCGCGCGGGAACAGCAGATCGCCATCGAGCATCTGCGCGCCGCCAACGAAGCGCTGGCCACGAGCCATGAAAACCTGAAACAGAACGAAGCACGCCTGCGCTCGATCCTCGAAACCGTGCCCGATGCCATGATCGTCATCGACGAGAACGGCATCATCCAGTCGTTCAGCGCCGCGGCGGAACGCCTATTCGGATACGCGACCGACGAGGTGCGCGGCCGCAACGTCAACATGCTCATGCCGCCGCCTTACCGCAATGAACACGACCGCTATCTGTACCGCTATCACTCGACCGGCGAGCGCAGGATCATCGGTATCGGCCGTATCGTTGTCGGGCTGCGCAGGGACGGCACGACGTTTCCCATGGAACTTGCCGTCGGCGAAGTGATGCTGGAAGGCCGCCGCGAATACACCGGCTTCGTGCGCGACATCACGCAGCGCACCGAAAGCGAGCGGCGCCTGCAGGCGGTGCAGGCGGAACTGGTGCATGTGTCGCGGCTCACGGAAATGGGCCAGATGGCGGCAGGGCTCGCGCACGAACTCAATCAGCCTCTGGCCGCAATCAGCAACTACGTCGCCGCGAGCCACCGCCTTCTGGAACGCGGCAAGTCCGACGAGGCAATCGCTGCGGCGCGGAAGGCCAACGAACAGGTCAAACGTGCCGGCGAAATCATCCGCCGCCTGCGCGATTTCGTCCGCCGCAATGACGGCGAGAAACGCGAAGAGCCGCTCGCCAACGTGATCGAGGAAGCCACTGCGCTGGGTTTTGCGGGGATGAAAAGCCTGGGCGTCAAGGTCGACCTGCGCGTTTCGCCGGATGCGTCGACCGCCTTCATCGACAAGATTCAGATTCAGCAGGTGCTTGTGAACCTGATCCGCAACGCGCTGGAAGCGATGGCCGGCTCGCCGCGACGGGAGCTTGTGATAGCCACCGCGCCGCGCGACCTGAACTGGGTGGAGATTCGCGTATCGGATACCGGTCCGGGACTTGCGCGCGAAGTACGCGACAAGCTGTTCCAGCCGTTCGTCACAACGAAATCCGGCGGTATGGGCGTGGGACTGTCGATTTGCCGCTCAATTGTGGAATCGCACGGCGGCGATCTGATTGCAGGCGACAATGATGGCGGCGGAACGACGTTTTCCATGACGGTGCCGCGCTCCCCGCTTTAGGCCGCACCCGGCCAAATAAATGTGTTAACCTCGTTGAGCCGTGCGGGTCTGTAACGCTTACGGACCGGGCGCGGGAACATGACGGGAGCTTCGTGACATGTCCATGTTATCGACGGCGCTTCGGCGCGCGAGTCTTGTGACAGCAGCCGGCCTTTCAATCATCGCCGTATCGACTGCGGCGCTGGCCTGCGACTGCTCCGGCGATCCCTACCGCTATTATCGCAGTTACGACGACGCCTACGGCAACTGGTCCTGTTACGGCGGCGGGTATGATTGCGGTTATGAGGGAACGTATTACCGGCCCACCTACCACCGCTACTATCGCGACGACGGTTACGGGCGGTACCGCTACGACGATCGCTATCGCTACGACGACCGGTACCGCCATTATGATCGCGACCGTGATTACGATCACTACCGGGACTACCGCTAGACGCATGTGCCGCGGCAGTGCGGAACTACGTTTTCAGGCCTGAACGGCTCAATCGCCGCGGCAGACGGTGCACGATCATGACCATAGCCAGCAACATCATTCCGGGTCTGCGCTACCGCGATGCGCCCGCCGCAATCGAATTCCTCTGCAAAGCGTTCGGATTTAAGAAACATCTCGTCGTTCCGGACGGCGAGACCCGCATTGCGCACGCGCAACTCGTGCTTGGCCGCGACATGATCATGCTGGGATCCCACCCGCACGAAGGCGAATACGGCCATTGGGTCCAGCCGCCGTCATCGCCGGATGCCGTGACGACGATGGGTCTCTACATCATCGTTGGAGACTGCGACGCGCATTGCAGACGCGCGCACGCTGCGGGCGCAAAAATTATCATGGAGCCGCGCGACGAGGATTATGGCGGGCGCGATTACACGTGCCGCGATCCGGAAGGCTATGTCTGGACGTTCGGAACCTACGATCCCTGGACGGCGTAACCGTTGGGCAATTCCAATTTGTCATCCCGGGCGAGCGTCGCTCCGCGACGCGAAGACGCGGGATGACAATCTGAAAGATGAACAGGGAGCCTGAGCTCACATCTGCATCGCCCAGCCTTCGACAGCCATGGCGGCCTGGCGAACGGCTTCAGCGAGCGTGGGATGGGCGTGGCTCGTGCGCGCGATGTCTTCCGATGAGCAGCCGATCTCGATGGCGAGCGCGGCTTCCGCGATCAGGTTGCCGGCTTCCGCGCCCAGGATGTGCACGCCCAGCACCCGATCGGTCTTCGCATCGGCGATGACTTTCACAAATCCATCCGTCGCTGCGATCGTCTTGGCCCGCGCATTGGCGGTGAAGGGAAACTTTCCGGTCTTGTAGGCAATGCCGGCCGCTTTCAATTCCTCTTCCGTCTTGCCGACGCTCGCGACCTCGGGCGCGGTGTAGACGACGGCGGGAATCGCATCGTAGTTCACGTGGCCGGCCTTGCCGGCGATGCGCTCGATGCACGCCACGGCTTCGTCTTCGGCCTTGTGCGCCAGCATCGGGCCTTCGCGGCAATCGCCGATGGCGCAGATGCCGTCGATATTGGTCTTGTAATGCCCGTCGGTGACGACGCGGCCACGTGGATCGAGTTTCACGCCCGCGCCATCGAGGCCGAGATTGTCCGTAAAGGGGCGCCGGCCGATGGCGACGAGCACGACGTCGGCTTCCAGCGACTGGGCCTGACCGTTGGATTCGACCTGCACCTTCACCGCGCGGCGGTTCTTTTCCACCCCGGTTACTTTGGTCGACAGCATGAACCGCATGCCCTGGCGCTCGAGAATGCGCTGGAAATTCTTCGCGATCTCTCCATCGAGGCCCGGCGTGATGCGGTCGAGAAATTCGACGACCGTGACGTCGGCGCCGAGCCTGCGCCACACAGAACCGAGTTCGAGTCCGATATAGCCGCCGCCGACGACCACCATCTTCTTCGGAACGGCCTTCAGCGACAGCGCACCCGTCGAGCTGACGACGCGGTCCTCGTCGATGGCGACATTGGGCAAAGGGGCAACGTCGGAGCCGGTGGCGATGACGATAGCCTTGGCCTGCAGCGAACGGACCGTGCCGTTCGCGAGCCTCACATCGACCCGGCCCGGCGCCGCGATCTTCGCGTCGCCGACGATGGCTTCGGACTTGTTCTTCTTGAGCAGGAATTCGACGCCGCGGGTCAGTTCGCCCACGACCTTCGTCTTGTGCGCCATCATCGCGCCGAGATCGAGCGAGGTCGAGGTGCGGATGCCGAGTTTTGCGAAATCCTTGTTCGCTTCCTCGAACAGTTCGCTGGTATGGAGCAGCGCCTTCGACGGAATGCAGCCGATGTTCAGGCAGGTGCCGCCGAACGTCCCGCGCTTGTCGATGCAGGCGGATGTGAGCCCCAGCTGGCCTGCGCGGATCGCGGCATTGTAGCCGCCGGGACCTCCACCGATGATAACGACGTCGAAACTGTCACTCATGGGGCGTTCTTCTTTTCAGGTAATTGAACAATGCGTTCGAGCGCTTCGACCTGGCGGCGCGTGAGATCGAGACATTCCTTCTGATAGGCGGACACTGGTCCCTTGCTCATGCGGTACACACAGAAGTAGAACCAAACGCCTATGATCAGGATCATGGGCATCCAGTTGAGCGCGATTGCCAGCCAATCGGTCGATCCGTTCATCGAAGCCCCCCGTTCAAATGTCCAGCAACAGCCGCTGCGGGTCTTCCAGGTTTTCCTTGACGTGAACGAGAAACGTGACGGCTTCGCGGCCGTCGACGAGACGGTGATCGTAGGACAGCGCCAGGTACATCATCGGCCGGATCACGACCTTGTCGTCGATGGCGATGGGGCGCGGCTGGATCTTGTGCATGCCGAGAATGCCGGATTGCGGCGAGTTCAGGATCGGCGTGGACATCAGCGAACCGAACACGCCGCCATTGGAGATCGTGAACGTGCCGCCCTGCAGCTCTTCGAGCTTCAGCTTGCCGTCGCGCGCGCGAATTCCATAATCGGTGATGGCGGCTTCGATCTCGGCGAGGCTTAGTTTGTCGGCATCGCGCACCACGGGAACAATTAATCCGCGTTCCGTCGAAACCGCGACGCCGATGTCGTAATAGTTCTTGTAGATGACGTCGTCGCCTTCGATCTCGCCGTTGACGTTGGGCAGCTCCTTCAGCGCCGCGATGCAGGCTTTGACGAAGAAACCCATGAAGCCGAGGCGCACATGGTGCTTCTTCTCGAAGCTTTCCTTGTATTCGTTCCTGAGCGCCATGACGTGGCTCATGTCGACTTCGTTGAAGGTCGTCAGCTGCGCGGCGGTGTTCTGGGATTCCTTCAGCCTCAGCGCGATCGTGCGGCGCAGGCGTGACATCGTCACGCGTTCTTCGCGGGCCGCGTTGGGCCTGGGACCTGACGGTGCAACGGCCACGAGCCGCGCAGCGCGTTCGGCCGCTCGTGCTTCGAGTGCGGCCAGCATGTCACCCTTCGTGACGCGTCCGTCCTTGCCGGTTCCGGCGACGCCGTTGGGATCGATGTTCTCTTCTTCGGAGATGCGCCGGACCGCCGGCATGACCGCATCGGATTTTGCGGGCTGCTGTTTCGGCTGTTCAGTTCCGGGCTTGGGCGCAGGCGGCGGTGGCGGCGCGGCCGGTTTCGGCGCCGGCGCGCTCGGCGTACTCGCGGCGCCCTTGCCTTCGGCCACCGTGCCCAGCAGCGCGCCGACTTCGACCGTTGCGCCCTCTTTCGCCATGATGGAGGCCAGCACGCCGTCTGCGGGCGACGGCACTTCGACCGTCACCTTGTCGGTCTCGAGCTCGACAAGCGCTTCGTCGCGCTTGACCGCCTCGCCTTCTTTCTTGAACCAGCGCGCGACGGTGGCTTCCGTCACGGATTCGCCCATCGCGGGAACTTTGATCTCGATGGCCATGAGGTCCTCGTTGGGTGATGGCGCCCGATTGGGCCTTATAGCGTCAAAGCTTCGTCGAGAAATGCATTGAGTTCGGCCAGGTGCTGGCTCATCTGCCCGGCCGCCGTCGACGCCGATGCGGCGCGACCGACGTAATGCGGCGGTTTACTGCCGCCCAGCCGGTTGATGCTCGTCCAGATGCGCGGCGCCACGAACGTCCATGCGCCCTGGTTCTCCGGCTCTTCCTGGCACCAATAGATATCGGCGCGCGGGAACCGCTTGAGCTCGTCTTCCAGCACCTGATCCGGGAACGGATAGAGCTGTTCGATGCGAAGCAACTGAATCGTGTCGACGCCGCGCTTCTCGCGCTCTTCCAGAAGATCGTAATAGACCTTGCCGGAGCACAACACGACCCGCCTGATCTGGTCGTCGGGCACGAGCGTCACGGTCGATCCGGGCTTGGACTGCGCGTCATCCCACAAGACACGGTGGAACGAGGAACCGTCCGACAATTCGCTCAGGTTCGATACCACGCGCTTGTGACGCAACAACGATTTCGGCGTCATCAGCACCAGCGGCTTGCGGAACGGACGATGCAATTGCCGGCGCAGCACGTGGAAATAGTTGGCGGGCGTCGTGCAGCACGCGACCTGGATATTGTCCTGCGCGCACAATTGCAGATAGCGCTCCAGACGCGCCGAGGAATGTTCCGGACCCTGGCCCTCATAGCCATGCGGCAGAAGCAGCACGAGACCGGACATGCGCAACCATTTCATCTCGCCCGACGCGATGAACTGGTCGATGACGACCTGCGCGCCATTGGCGAAATCGCCGAACTGGGCTTCCCAGAGGACCAGCGCGCGCGGCTCGGCAAGGCTGTAACCGTATTCGAAACCCATCACGGCCACTTCCGACAACAGGGAGTCTATGACTTCGAATTCTGCCTGCCCGTCGCGGATATGATTGAGCGGCACGTATCGTTGCTCGTTTTCCTGGTCGACAAGCGCGACATGGCGCTGCGAAAACGTGCCGCGCGACGTGTCCTGGCCGGACAGCCGCACCGGATAACCCTCGTCGAGCAGGGTGCCGAACGCGAGCGCTTCGCCGGTCGCCCAGTCGACGCCTTCGCCCGTCTCGATCATGTGCGCCTTGGCCTGAAGCTGGCGCGCGATCGTACGATGGGCGTGGAACGTGTCGGGCACCGTGCTGATGGCATGGCCGACCTTTTTCAACGCCGTCAGGGATACATCGGT
The DNA here is from genome assembly GCA_050010175.1 of Rhizomicrobium sp. GTDB lineage: Bacteria > Pseudomonadota > Alphaproteobacteria > Micropepsales > Micropepsaceae > Rhizomicrobium. The sequence goes on along the minus strand of JBEKLN010000011.1, from coordinate 66,861 downwards.
GTCGCCGCGGCGATCGCCTTCGCCCGCAGTTTCGAAGCCCTTCCATTGTCCGTCGAGCCAATCTGCGTGTTCGGGGCGATGGGACTTCGAGGATTCGAGCTCCTGGTCGAGACGCTTGTTGAAATCGCCGATCAGGCTGCGCACGTCGTCTTCGGTCAGCGAGCCTTCGGCGACGAGCTTTGCGGCATAGAGCTCCAGTGTCGTGGGATGATCCTTGATGGCGCGGTACATCAAGGGCTGCGTGAACGAAGGTTCGTCGGTCTCGTTGTGGCCGAACCGCCTGTAGCAGAACATGTCGATGACGACGTCCTTGTGAAACAGCTGGCGGAATTCGGTGGCAATGCGCGCGCAATGCACGACGGCTTCCGGATCGTCGCCGTTCACGTGGAAGATCGGCGCCTGCACCATCAATGCCACATCCGACGGATAAGGCGACGATCGCGCATAGGCCGGCGCGGTGGTAAAGCCGATCTGGTTGTTGACGATGAAATGGATCGTGCCGCCGGTGCGGAATCCCTTGACGCCGGACATGGCAAAACATTCCGCCACTACGCCCTGACCCGCGAACGCGGCATCGCCGTGCATGAGCAGACCCATGACGCTGGAACGCGAAACCCTGTCGCCGTGCTGCTCGAGCTTGGCGCGCACCTTGCCCAGCGCCACCGGATCGACGGCTTCCAGATGCGACGGGTTGGCCGTCAGCGACAGATGCACCTGATTGCCGTCGAATTCGCGGTCCGACGAAGCGCCCAGATGGTATTTCACGTCGCCCGAGCCACCGACTTCGCTCGGTTTGGCGCTGCCGCCCTGGAATTCGTGGAAGATCTGCCGGTAAGGTTTCGAGAGTACGTTTGCGAGCACGTTGAGACGGCCGCGGTGCGGCATGCCGAACACGATCTCCTTCACGCCGAGCTGGCCACCGCGCTTGATGATCTGCTCCAGTGCAGGAATCGTCGCTTCGCCGCCATCGAGACCAAATCGTTTGGTGCCGATGAAGCGGAGGCCTGCGAATTTCTCAAATCCTTCCGCTTCGATCAGCTTGTTGAGGATCGCGCGCTTGCCTTCCTTCGTGAAGGCGATCTCCTTGTCCGGACCCTCGATGCGCCGCTGCAGCCAATCCTTCTGCTCGGGATCGTTGATGTGCATGAATTCGTAGCCTATGCGACCGCAATAGGTGCGCTTCAGCAGGTTCACCATCTGGCGCGGCGTCGCCTGCTCCATGCCGAGCACGCCGCCGATGAAGATCGGCTCGTCGAGTTCGGCTTCATGGAAGCCGTAAAAGCCGGGATCGAGCTGGGGCAGCGGCGGCCGGCGCGTCAGCTTCAGCGGATCCAGATCGGCCGCGAGATGGCCCATCACGCGGTAGGCGCGAACGAGCTGGATGGCGCGGATCGATTCCTGCGCCGATGCGCGCGTATCGCCGCCTGCGGCCTCGCCGTCTGTGCGCGGCCAAAGACCCGTCAGCGCGGCAACGAGCTCGTCGTCTTCGTCGCTTGGTTTGAAATCGCGGCGCCACGACGGTCCGCGGCCCAATTGCGCCGGCGACAGGCCGGTCTCGCGCACTTGATCGAAGTAAGCCCGCCAGGTGGGATCGACCGCATCCGGATTTTCGAGATAGCGCGCATAAAGCGCCTCGATGTACTGGGCGTTCGCGCGTGTCAGGAAAGACGTCGCCGACAGGACTTCGTTGGAGCTGCGGCCGAGACGGGCCGACGTCGATTCGTTAGACATTTCAAACACTTGGATGGCTTATTGGGCTCATCCATTCCCGGGCCTGACGGAATAATTCAGTGCCGTTAAGAGAGTGGCGTCTAACCCATCTCGCGCGGGATTGCACGCATGGGGAAGTGGACCGACCGATTCAAACAGTCGCAGGTGTAAATATGGTGTCTAAGGTGACGATTCCGAGACGATGGCGCAGATTCACCGCCGGTAGTTTGTGCAATTTCACCGAAGCGTGATGTGATCGTGGGCAGAGTCGAGCCATGACGCCCTTCAAATCCAAACGGCTGTATTCCATCGACGCCTTCCGCGGGCTCGCGGCGATGGGCGTGGTGGTCTGGCATTGGCAGCACTTCTACGCCATCAGCGGCAACTGGCAGTCCGGCTGGAACAGAGTCGACCAACCTTTCTTTAACGTTCTGAAGCCGCTCTACGAATATGGCTGGATGGCGGTCGACCTGTTTTTCGCGGTCTCCGGTTTTGTGTTCTTCTGGCTCTATCTCGAGCCGGTTGCGCGGCGCGAAATCGGTGCGGGAAAATTCGCGCTGCAGCGCCTGTCGCGGCTTTATCCGATCTACCTGCTCACGCTCCTCATCGCAGCGGGGCTTGAATTCACATTTCATCGCGCGACGGGAAGCTATTTCATCTTCGACGCGAGCAGCATCTCGAATTTCATCAAGAGCCTGTTTCTTGCTCAACAATGGCTACCCGTCGATTGGCCGCACTCGATCAACGACCTGTTTGCCTCCAAGCCCTGGCTAACTTTCGACGAGTCCCAGTCGTTTAACGGTCCCGCCTGGGCCGTGTCGATCGAAGTCCTGCTTTACATCCTGTTCTTCGCGGGGGCCTGGCTCAGATTTCGGGGACTGATCTTCGCAGGGCTGATGGTGGTGATCGGGGCGTTCATGCATCCGGGAAACCCTCTGGTCACGTCCGGACCAGTCCACTTCTTCCTGGCGTATGTCGTTCCGCATGACGGCCAGATCGCGCGCGGCATCATGGGATTCTTCATGGGCGGCCTCGTGTTCTACGCCACGGCCTTCATCGCAAGGCAGGCGTACGCAAAACCCGTGGCGATCATCATTGCGCTGGCGGCTTTGCTCGCATGGATTGTCGCGATCTCGGAAGTCTATATCGCGCCCGTCCAGATGCTGTTCCAGGCGGCGCCTGCGCCGATCGCGCATTTCTATGTGGCGAATTCGTACCAGATCTATCTGTTCGGATTCATACTCATTGTCGCGCCGCTGACGTTGATGGCGTTGGCATTGCACGAAGAGCTGTTCGGCGGCCCCTATGCGCGGTTCACGTTCCTGGGGGACATCAGCTACTCGACCTACATGGTGCATTTCCCCATGCAGCTGACGCTCGCCCTACTCGCGCTGCACTTCGGCTGGAAACCAAAGGATTTCATGACCGGCGTGGCGATGATCCTGTTCTACGGCGCTATGATCCTCGTGGGCGCGCTGTCGTACAATTACTTCGAGCGGCCCATGCAGGCCCTGCTGCGGGGCAGGACGAAGAGCGTGGTGCTCGTCAGCCCATGATTGTCATGGCCCGGTTTCGCTCTTCGCGAAATCCGGGCCACCCAGTTAGCGTTGGTGGTGATCAACCTGGGTGGCCGGCATTCGCGGGCCATGACAAGCGGGGAATTTGTTACGCCGCCGCGAGAGGATCACTTCCCGCTCAATAGATCCACCAGCGTCGTTCCGAGCGCCGCGGGATTGGGCGACACACGGATGCCCGCGCTTTTCATCGCTTCGATCTTGGATTCAGCACCGCCTTTTCCGCCCGAAATGATCGCGCCCGCATGACCCATGCGCCGCCCCGGCGGCGCGGTGACGCCTGCGATGAAACCCACCATCGGCTTCTTCGTCTTGGAATGCGCGATGAAATCGGCCGCATCTTCCTCGGCCGAGCCGCCGATCTCGCCGATCATGATGATGGCTTCGGTTTCGGTATCGCCCAGGAACATCTCCAGCACTTCGGTATGCTCGGTGCCTTTCACCGGATCGCCGCCGATGCCGACACAACTCGATTGGCCCAAACCCACCGCCGTCGTCTGCGCCACGGCTTCGTAGGTGAGCGTGCCGGAGCGCGATACGATGCCGACCTTTCCGCGGCGATGAATATGCCCCGGCATGATGCCGATCTTGCATTCGCCGGGCGTGATGACGCCGGGGCAATTGGGCCCGATGAGGCGCGAGCGCGAGCCGGACAGAGACCGTTTCACCTTCACCATGTCGAGCACCGGAATGCCTTCGGTGATGCAGACGATGAGCGGTATTTCCGCATCGATCGCTTCGAGGATCGCATCCGCGGCGAAAGGTGGCGGGACATAGATGACGCTCGCGGTGCAATCGGTTGCCGCTTTCGCCTCGCGCACCGTATCGAATACGGGCAAACCCAGATGGGCCGTGCCGCCTTTGCCGGGTGAGGTTCCCCCGACCATCTTCGTGCCGTAGGCGATCGCCTGCTCGGAATGGAACGTACCCTGATTGCCGGTGAAGCCCTGGCAGATAACGCGCGTGTTCTTGTCGACGAGGATGGACATTAATGGGTGCCTTTTTCGTTCGTTCGGGCAAGTCTCAGATCAAGGAGAAGGCGCGCCGCATAGCCGATCGCTTCCGGTGGTTTGGCTGCAGACTCGTACGATGTCCATCCGGTTATCGGATTGTTCTGGCTGAACGAGTCCGCCAGTCTGCACGCGCTGGCCTCCGACTGAGCGGAGTTGGTCAGATTTCCGAATACCGACTGTTTGCTGGCGTCACATTGCTTCCTGTAGCGATCTGCCATTTCTTCCCGCCTGAGGCGCAACTGCCTTTGCTGTTCCGCCGCAATGGGTACGGCGCAGACGCCGGTGACCAGAAAATCCATCGCCTCGGGCAGCGAGGAGACAGCTTTTTCGACCTTGGCAGCATTTGCTTCGATGCATTGCTGCACGGGCGCAGGGAGGCCCGTCGGTGCTTCGCCGGCCATCGCCGGCGCGGACACGATCAGCAACGAACCCATCAGTCCCCAATATGTCATCGCAACCCCCACCGCCACGCGTTTACGCCAGCTTCGGTTCGAGCTTTTTGCAGGCGTCGATGAGGCCCTTCACGGAGTCCGCCGATTTGGCAAGCGCGGTCCGTTCCTCCGCCGTCAGGTTGAGCTCCACGATGCGCTCGACGCCCTTCTCTCCGATGACGACGGGCGTACCGACATAAAGATCGCTGATGCCATACGGTCCGTTCACATAGGCAGCGCAGGGCAGCACGCGCTTCTTGTCTTTCAGATAACTTTCCGCCATCGCGATGGCGGCCGTCGCCGGCGCATAGAACGCAGAGCCCGTCTTCAGCATGGCGATGATTTCCGCGCCGCCGTCGCGCGTGCGCTGGACGATCTGGTCGAGACGCTCCTGCGAGATCCAGCCCATCTTCACCAGTTCGGTGAGCGGAACGCCGGCCACTGTCGAGAAGCGCGGCATGGGAACCATCGTGTCGCCGTGGCCGCCGAGCACGAAGGCCGTGACATCTTCCACGCTGACCTTCATTTCTTCGGCAAGGAAGTGACGGAAGCGTGCGCTGTCGAGCACGCCCGCCATGCCGACGATCTTGTGGTGCGGGACACCCGAAAACTGGCGCAGCGCCCACACCATCGCGTCCAGCGGATTGGTGATGCAGATGATGAAGGCGTTCGGTGCGTGCGCCTTGATGCCCTCGCCGACCGCGGCCATCACCTTGAGGTTGATGCCCAGCAGATCGTCGCGGCTCATTCCCGGCTTGCGCGGTACGCCGGCCGTGACGATCACGACGTCGGCGCCAGCGATGTCGGCGTAGGAATTCGTGCCCTTGAAAATGGCGTCGTAGCCTTCGATGGGTCCCGCCTGTGCGATATCGAGGCACTTGCCCTGCGGCAGGCCTTCCACGATGTCGAACAACACGGCATCGCCAAGCTCCTTGAGCCCGACGAGATGGGCCAGCGTGCCGCCGATCTGACCGCCGCCGATCAGCGCAATTTTCCTGCGGGACATGAGATTTCCTGTGTGAAGAAGCCGGACGGTAGGTAGCGCCCACTGCCGCTTGTGGCAAGGCTTGTCGGCTGCGGACCGCAGCTAGCGGTTGATCTCCACCAGCAGGACCCAGGCGTTCGCTCCGGCCGCGAGGAAGGTCACGAGAATGCCGGGCGCCAGCAGATAGAGGCCGGCGCCATCGCCGCGCCAAAGGATGATCAGGCCGGCCAGCGAGATCAGCGCCATCGCCGTCTGGTTGACCCGCACCATCTGGGTCGAACTTTTCCGGTATTGCGGTTCCGTTTCGCGAACATAGGCGCGCTGCAGGGGTATGAGCGCAGCGAGCGTCAGCGTCGCGATGGCGAAGATCTCTCCGCCCAGCCAGCGCAATGGCTGACCGGGAATGAGCGGCAACGATGCGATCACCAGCACGAGGAACAGCATCACGAGGCCTTCGAGTCCCCTGTCCGCCATGCGGCCGAGTTCGAGAATGCGCGCCTGATTGACGGAGACAGCGACGAACAAGAGACCCGCCAGCGCTGCGGCCGCGCCGAGTTCGCCGGCAAAAAAACTGTTCCAGTCAGACAGGTGCATGTTGGCGACGTGCTACATCTTCATGCCGGGCGGCATGGAGTCCTTGCCGTGCGCATGATGCCCGCCGCCCTGCGCCACAAGCGCTTTATACTGTTCCGGCGTCAGCGTGGGCTGCTTCAACAGGAACGCGACGATCGGCCACAATTCCTGGTCGGTGTGCGTGACGCCCCAGGCCGGCATGCCCGTCATTTTGATGCCGTGTTTGACAACCCAGAACGCCTCACCGGCGCTGTCGGGCGGATCTTTCGCAAGGATGGGCGGCTTCGGATTCAGGCCCGGCCGCAACTCGTTTTCCGCCATGCCCGGCGCGAGATGACAACCGCTGCACATCTCGTCGTAATCCCCCGCACCGGCCGCGATCATCTTCGGATCGTCGAGCTTCGGCGGCATAATGTCTTCGCCATGCGCATCGACAGAACGCTCGCGCACGAAGGCCAGCGTCCAGTGCATCAATCCCGCGTGTTCGGAATCCGCACCGACATTGTAAAGACCCGAGACGAGATAGACGATCACGACCGTGCCGAGCGCGAGGCACGCGATACCGAAATAGGCGAGGAGTTTTTGGGCAGAGCCTGACATCGTGGCATCTCCATTTGACGGCCAAAGCTAAGTCAGCCTGCAAAACCTGTCGAGAATGGGAAGGTGCCCACCTACGGCTTCAGCGATCCGAGATACGCCACGATGGCGATACGGTCCGCCGCCGTCATGCGCGCGACCTCGGGCACCATCGGCGCCACGGCAGGACCACGGCGTGTTCGGTATTGAATGTCGAAGAGCTGGCGCGCGAGGTAGCTCGGCGACCGACCGGCCAGCGGCGGTGCAATGGGACTGCCTTTCAAGTCCGCGCCATGACAGGTCGCACACGGCGTCTCGCCGTCGCCCGACGCAACCAGCACCTTGCCGCGCGCGATGCTGCCCTTCGGCACATAAGCGGTGAAGTCGCTGTGCGGATTGCCGAGCTCCCATTGTTTCATATCGGCCGGCACTTCCACGATGCGCTGGCCCAGCGCCTCGCTGCCGCCGCCGGACACCACGCCATAGAGGCTGACAGCCAACACCGCTGTCTTCGGAACGACATCCGCTTCCACGACATGGAAGTGCGACACGAAGGTCTCGTGCGAGAAGTATTGGGCCGCAGCCTGAAGGTCGGCCATGTCGACTTTGTGCGCGACCTCTTCCATGCCCTTGACAGACATCATGCTGGGCTGAGCGGCGTGCCGGCGGCCGGCGCGCATCTCCATCACCTGTTCGATGATGTAACTTGCGGGCAATCCCGGAAGTGCCGCCTCCGCCGGACCGCCGGTGCCCGTCGGCAAATGGCAATAGCCGCACGCCGCGACGTTGGGCTTGTGTCCATGGAGAACGACGTCGGGCGCGGGCCCATGTTCCTTCGGAAACCAGTCAGCCACAAAGAATTCGTCGTCGAGCTGCTTGTCGGTGTAGGCGGCGCTTGAGCCCGGAACATGCTCGATCGCGTCCGGCTTCGCACCGCCTGATGAATGATGAGGCGGATTGACAGGGAAGGCCCATGCGGGCGGCTGCTCCGGCGGTGCAGACTGCGCGACACCCGCGATCATAACGCCAGACAACGCTGCACTGATTGCCGCGCCAAGCGAAATCCGACCCGTCATTGTTTGCCCCCTCCGCCCCTGGGAAGCATCAGTGCATCATCATGCCGGCGGATGGCAATCGCCGACGGACCCGGTTACGCCGCGTCGATGAAGCCGCCCATCTGGCGGTTCCACAGCCGCGCATAGGCGCCGCCCTTCGCGAGCAGTTCGCGATGCGGTCCGTCTTCGATGATGCGGCCTGATTCGAGATAGACGATGCGGTCCATGCCGGCGATGGTGGAGAGCCGGTGGGCGATGGCGATCACCGTGCGGCCCTGCATCAACGTCCACAATCCTTCCTGGATGAGATGCTCGGATTCGGAATCGAGCGACGACGTCGCTTCGTCGAGCACGAGAATCTTCGCGTCCTTGACGAGGGCACGCGCAATCGCCACGCGCTGGCGCTCGCCGCCGGAGAGCTTGATGCCCTGTTCGCCCACGATGGTGCCATAGCCCGTCGAACGCGCCTGGATGAAATCGTGCGCATGGGCGTCGCGCGCGGCGGTGATCACCTCTTCTTCGCGCGCCGCAGGACGCGCATAGCGGATGTTGTCGCGGACCGCGCGGTGAAACACGCCCGGCATCTGCGGCACTTCCGCGATCGCTTCGTTGAGCGAGTCCCACGTGACATGGGCGATGTCGCGCCCGTCGATGAGAATGCGCCCGCCCTGCGGTTCGTATTGCCGGCGTAAGAGCTTGACGAGAGTCGACTTGCCGGCGCCGGAGGGACCGACCAGCCCGACTTTTTCGCCGGCACGGATATCAAGGCACAGGTCCTGGAATACGTTCTGCCCGTCGGGATGGGCAAACCGCACATGCTCGAAACGGATCGCACCTTCCGTCACCACAAGTGGCGCTGCTTCCGGCGCATCGACGATTTCGTGCGGCTGGCTGACGAGTTCGAGCGCCTCGGTCAGCGTTCCCAGCTGTTCGAAATAATCGAGCATGCGGAACGACAATTCCTGCACGCTGCGCGCGATCTGGCTGCCGAGGAAATAGATCATCGCAAACGCGCCGACGCTGATGCCGCCCGACAACGCATCGCGCCCCGCCACGAACACAAGTCCGATCAGCAGCGCCAGCGTCGCGAGCTGCATAAAGGTCCGCATCATGATGAGGAACCAGCGCAGCCGGCGCGACGCGTTCATCTCGTCGGCCAGAAAAAACGACAGGAAGCGCCGCTCATAGACGGCCTTGGCGAAGGCGCGTACCAGATCCGAGTTGCTGATTGCGTCCACCAGACGTCCCGTCGAGGTCGAAACCTCGTCGGAAAAAGCCTTTGAAAGGCGCACGCAACGCTTTGCCAAGGAGATGACTATGCCGAGATAAAGCAGAGTCCATAAAAAGAGTATGATGGCGTAAGAAGGCTTGGCTTCGAACATCAACACGCCACCGACCAGAACGAGGATGGAAACCCGCACCATATCGAGGCACAAGATGTTGAGGATCGAAACGGTCGCCTGGCCCGCCTGCTTCACCTTCTGGCCGAGCTTGCCCGCGAAGTTTTCCTGAAAATAGCGAGGGCTGTGGCCGAGCATGTAGACGAAGAGATATTTCTGCGCGAGTGCGCGCATGCGCGGGGATGTCTCGATGTCAACGGCTTCATAGCCGCGATAAACCGTGGCAGAGACAAGCCAGATCGCGCCCATGACGCCGATCCATGGCAGCACCGCAGAATTGAAACTCAGATGCTTCGTGTAAGCGTGGCCGATGGCGTTGATCAGATGCGACAGCGCCAGCGGTCCGAATGAGTCGATAGCGCTTGCGCCGGCAGCAAGCGCTACCAGCACGCCAACGCGCAAGGCGAAGTGTTTACGGACGAGAAACCAGATGAACGCAAACGGCGTCGCGGGCAGCAGCGCCAGCGGTTCGACTTCGGCCAGACTTTCCGGCTGGCTCAGCACTTCATCGGGAATGACATGCCGAGTCACGGCACACGCGCCTCAAAGGGGCGCGGAGAATAGCGGCGCAAAATGAATATAAAAGACAACGCGGCGAATTTATTTCGCCTGTTGCACGCTCGCGTCGCCGGCGGCCTTCAGCTGGCTGCCGTCTCGGTTTCGCTGCTGCGCTCGACGCGCTCGCCGATACGCGCCGACTTGCCGCGGCGGCCGCGCAGGTAATAGAGCTTCGCCTGGCGCACCTTGCCCTTGCGGACCACCTGGACGGAATCGACGGTCGGGCTGTAGACCGGGAATACGCGCTCCACGCCTTCGCCGTAGGAAATCTTGCGCACCGTGAAGCTCTCGTTGAGCCCCTCGCCTGCGCGGGAGATGCAAACGCCTTCGAACGCCTGGAGGCGCTCGCGGGTCTTGGTCTGCTTGGTCTTCTCGTCGAACGTCGCATCGACGACCTTGACGTTGACCTTCAGCGTGTCGCCGGGCCGGAACGGGGGCAGACCCTTCTTGCGCACAGTGGCCATCTGCTCGGCCTCGAGCTGCTTCAAAAGGTTCATGTCCGGTGCTCCATGCGGTCGGCGGCGTCGAATTGAAGGCGCGCCGTATAGCCTACCCTCTGGTCTTTTCATAGAGGGCCCAGAGGTCGGGACGGCGCAATTTCGTCAGGGCCTCGGCCTGTTCCCTCCGCCAGCGGAGGATTTCGGCGTGATTGCCCGAATTGAGGATCGCCGGAATGTCGCGGCCCTCGAACCCCTGGGGCCGGGTGTACTGAGGGTATTCCAGGAGCCCCTGCTCGAAACTTTCATCGGCCGGCGAGGCCGCCGCCCCCAAGGCGCCGGGAAGCAGCCGAACCACGGCTTCGATCACGGCCATCGCCGCGATCTCGCCTCCGGCCAGGACGAAATCGCCCAGCGAGACTTCCTCGAGCCCCCTTGCCTCGATGGCGCGCTGGTCCAGACCCTCGAACCGGCCGCAGAGCAGGACTACCCCCGGTCCGGCGCTGAGCGCACGAACACGCATCTGGGTCAAAGGCCGGCCGCGGGGTGAAAGGTAAATCAACGGGCAATCAATGCCGGATGCAAATGCGCCATCGATGGCTGCACAGGCGACATCGGCCCGCATCACCATGCCCGGGCCACCGCCCGAGGGTGTGTCATCGACCGTCCGGTGCCTGCCGATTCCGTGATCGCGGATGTCGCGCACCTCGAGTGACCAGAGTCCGTTCGCGCGCGCTTTGCCGATCAGAGAGACGTCGAGCGGGCCCGGAAACATCTCCGGAAACAGCGTCAGAACGGTCGCGCGCCAGCTCACGCAAGCTCCAGCTTGAACCCGATATGGCTCTGCTCGAAGCCGAGGCGCCGGTAGAAAAGATGCGCACGGGCCCGCCGCCTGTCCGACGTCAGCTGCACGACGCTGCAACCCGCGGCACGCGCTTCCTCGATGGCCCTTCGCATCAGCGCAGTGCCGATGCTTTTCCCGCGCAGCGACGAGACGACCCTGACGGCTTCGATGATGGCGCGCTTGCTGCCGCCCCGCGACAGCGATGGAATGAACACGAGCTGCAGCGAACCCACGATGGCGCCGTCGCTTTCCGCCAGGAGGATGAAATTGCCCGGCACGCTCGACATGGCGTCGAACGCGTCGAGATATTCCCGGGGAATGGACGCGCCGGTTTTCTCGCGGCTTTCGCCGATGTCGTCATCGGCCAGCATGGCGACGACGACCGGAAGATCATCTTTCGTCGCTTTTCGAAATGTGATGGCGCTCATTCCACTCCTCGTTCTTCGAACGCGGCATCGTCGGGCGGTTCCACCACGACGATCCGGCCCTCTTTCACATCGATCTCCGGGACCGTCTCGCGGGTGAAGGACAGAAACAGATTGCCGCCATCGGGGCGCACCAATTCGATCACGTCACCGGCGCCGAAATTGTGGATCGCGCGCACCTCGCCCACGAGCCGGCCTTCGGCATCTTCGGCGCGCAGCCCCACCAGGTCGGCGTGATAGAACTCGTCGTCGGCTGCAGCCGGGAGCGCATCGCGGGCGACGAACAACTCGACGCCTTTCAGTGCTTCGGCGGCGTCGCGATCGTCGACGCCTTGAAGCCGCAGGATCGCGATATCGGGCTTCAGCGCACGCGCATCCGTAGGGTTCAGCGTGCGGCCGTCTTTCGTGCACAGCCTTCCGTAGGCGGCAAGGCGTTCCGGCGTTTCCGTGAACGTCTTGACGCGGAGCTCGCCGCGCAGACCCTGCGCGCCGATCACCACACCGAGGAGGATCACGCTCGGGCCTCGCGCTTTACGCGGACTGGCCGCTCGCGACAGCGGCGGCGGCGCGTTCCTGTGCCTTCTTCTTCGGCTTTGCCTTCTCGGGATTGTTTTTCTTCAGCGGCTCAAGGACGCCACCATCTGCGAGAAACCTATGCACGCGATCGGTCGCGATCGCGCCTTTTGCGATCCACGCCTTGGCCTTCTCGAGATCGAGCTTGAGCCGGTCAGCGTGATCCTTCGGGAGCAGCGGATTGAAGAATCCGATCTTCTCGATGAAGCGGCCGTCGCGCGGCGAATGCGAATCCGCGATGACGATTGCGTAGTGGGGACGCTTCTTCGTGCCGCCACGTGAGAGTCTGATTCTGAGAGCCATTGTGAAAGTCCTTTCGTCGTCGACTTGATTTGAACAGGTGAGTGGTCAGTGGTGAGTAGTGAATGGAAAGCCACTATTCACTACTCACTACTCACTACTCACTACTCACTACTCACTACTCACTACTCGCCACTCATCTTCTCCCCCCCGGAAACATTCCCGGAGGCAGTTGGGGCATGCCGCCGCCGAACGGCATCTTGCCGCCCATCTTGCCCATGCGCTTCATCATGTCCGACATCTGCCGGTGCATCTTGAGAAGCTTGTTCACTTCCGACACTTCCGTGCCCGAGCCCGCCGCGATGCGCTTCCGGCGCGAACCGTTGATGATGTCGGGCTTCACGCGTTCGGTCTTCGTCATCGAATGGATGATCGCTTCCTGGCGTTTGATCAGTTTGTCGTCGAGGCCCGCGGCCGCCAGCTGATCCTTCACCTTGCCGACGCCCGGCAGCATCGACAGGAGGCCCTGCATGCCGCCCATGCTGCGCATCTGTTTCAGCTGTTCGGCGAGATCGTCCATGTCGAACTCGCCCTTCTTCATCTTGCGGGCGATCTTCTCGGCTTTTTCCTTGTCGATCGTCTCTGCCGCTTTCTCGACAAGGCTGACGACATCGCCCATATCGAGAATGCGCGCGGCCACGCGCTCGGGATGAAACGCTTCGAGCGCATCGAGCTTCTCGCCCATGCCGAGGAACTTGATAGGCGCGCCCGTCACCGAGCGCATCGACAGAGCCGCGCCGCCGCGCGCGTCGCCGTCGGCGCGCGTCAAAATGATGCCGGAGATTTTCACGCGCTCGTTGAAGCTTCGCGCGATGTTCACCGCGTCCTGGCCGGTCAGGCTGTCGGCAACAAGAAGGGTTTCATGCGGCTTCACGGCATCGCGCACCTGGGCGACTTCGGCCATCAGCGCTTCGTCGATATGCTGGCGGCCGGCGGTGTCGAGAATGAGCACGTCGTAACCGCCGACCCGTGCGGAGGCGAGTGCGCGCCGCGCGATGTCGACCGGCAATTGATTGGGAATGATCGGCAGCGTCGGAACGCCCGCCTGCTCGCCCAGAATCTTCAGCTGCTCCATCGCGGCCGGACGGCGCACGTCGAGCGATGCCATCAGCACACGTTTCTTTTCTTTGGTCTGCAGTATCAGGCCGAGCTTGGCCGACGATGTGGTCTTGCCCGAGCCCTGCAGACCCACCATCAGGATCGGCGCGGGCGGGCTGCCGAGATCGAGCGCGGAGTTGTCTGCGCCAAGCGTTTCGACGAGCACGTCGTGGACGATCTTGACGACCTGCTGGCCGGGCGTGACCGATCGGATGACGTTCTCGCCGATGGCGCGCGGGCGGACCTTGTCGATGAAGTCCTTGACGACGGGCAGTGCCACGTCGGCATCGATGAGCGCGGCGCGGACTTCCGCGAGCGCCTCGTCGACGTCGGCCTCACTGAGCGCACCCCGGCCTCGGAGCCGATCGAAGACTCCGCCAAGCCGGGACTGTAAAGCGTCGAACATGTTCCCGCCCTACCCCACCCTGTCATCCCCGCGAAAGCGGGGACCCAGTAGCGAGCGTCCGCGAGCGAAGAGACTCATTCGCCGCGCCGACGCGCGGCGGCTGGGTCCCCGCTTTCGCGGGGATGACAATTGGGGGTTGACCATCAACATCGTACCTCAAAGCACAAACGCCCCAGGGGGCGCGCCTGCGCTGCCTGGGGGCGATCCCGAGCCGAGCCCGGGACCGGAAAGTCAGAAGGCTTTCCGGATTGGACCGAGATTTAAGTCCAGAGCTGTCACTAGTCAAACTGTAAAGCATCTCTTGACACACCCGGCTTACTGGCCTAGAAAATATGGACGGTAGCAGGCACAGCTAGCTGACGGTTTGGGCAGGCATAGCGCACCGAATTCTCCTGCAAATGCAGCAGCCGCAACGATGTCGCGGCAAGCGGAGTCGGAGCGGTGATCGTTTCATTTGCCCACAAGGGCCTGAAGGAGCTGTTTGAAACTGGAAGAAGCAGACGGGTACGGCCCGATCTGTGGAAGCGTTGTGTGCAGATACTCGATGCATTGCATGCGACGAACGATTTGCAGGAGTTGAGGTTACCGGGTCTCCGGCTTCATCCGGATAACAGATTCAAACCGGTACGCTGGCGAGTAGATGTAAATGGGCCATGGCGCATCACGTTCGAGTGGGAAGATGGTGAGTCGTACAAAGTCGACCTCGTCCAAGACCATTGAATTGCATGTTGCACGGCGCCCAACGCATCCCGGCGAACTGTTCCGTGATATTGTGCTGCCCGCACTTGATCTTTCTGTCAGCGAGGCGGCGCGTCAACTCGGCGTGTCTCGGCAGACGCTTCATGCAGTGATGTCGGCTCGATCCGCGGTTAGCGCCGAAATGGCGCTGCGACTGGGGCGTTTCTGCGGGAACGGTCCCGGCTTGTGGATGCGCATGCAACAGGCATTCGATCTCTGGGAGGCTCAATCCGAGCTCAACGGCGAGCTTGACAGAATTCCAGTGCATCGCGTTGCGGCCGAATAAACCTTACTTCCCCAACCCCAGCTCCCGCTTCAGGTACACGAACGTCAGCGCCCACATTTCCGCGGCCTGGCGGTGATCGGCGGCTGCCTCGTGACCCCCTTCGAGGTTTTCGAAGAAAAGAACGTCGTGGCCCTGCTCCATCATACGCGCCGCCATCTTGCGTGCGTGCACGGGCGTGACGCGATCGTCCGATGTGGCCGTCACGAAGAACACGGGCGCATATTTCACGCCCGGTTTCACGTTCTGGTATGGCGAATATTTCAGGATCGCCTCGCGCATTTTGGGATCGGCGGGATCGCCATACTCCGCGATCCAGGACGCGCCCGCGCCGATATGGGTGTAGCGAATCATGTCGATCAGCGGCACCTGGCAGACGACGGCGCCGAGCAATTCGGGATGCTGCGTCATCACCGTCGAGACAAGCAGCCCGCCGTTGGAGCCGCCCATGATGCCGAGCTGTTTGGGCGTGGTGATGCCGCGCGTCGACAGATCGGCGGCGACGGAAGCGAAATCGTCGAACGCCTTCTGGCGGTTGGTTTTCAGCGCCGCATCGTGCCAGGCGGGACCGAATTCTCCGCCGCCGCGGATGTTCGCCACGGCCAGCGCGCCCCCTTTCGTCAACCACAGCTTGCCCATCGATTCCCAGTAGCGCGGCGTCTGCGAGATTTCGAACCCGCCATAGCCGTAGAGGATGGTCGGTAGCGGTATCGTTTCGCCTGCATTGCGCACGACGAAATAGGGAATCTTTGTGCCGTCCGTGGATGTCGCTTCATACTGCTCCGTCACAAGTCCCGTTGCATCGAAGCGCGCCGGCGCGGATTTGATCGGCTTGGGACGATCGCTGCCGTCGTCGGCATAGAGCGTGTTCGGCGTCAGGTAACTCTCAAAGCGGAATTGTGCCTCAGGCCCGTAGTCGTTGGTTGAAACGATATGCGTGGAACCGGCCGGCGGCAGATCGAGCTTCGTATCGCTCCATGCATTCTTGTACGGATCGAAACGGAACGCATGGATGCTGCCGACGACATTGTCGAAGATCGACGCGTAAACCGCATCACGGCCTGTCGCCACTTCCTCGACCGAGGCACGCGGGCCCGGCGTGTAGAGCGCTGTGACGCCGGGATGGCCGGCGTCTTTCAACGCGAATGCGAGCAGAGTACCCTTGGCGATGACATTTCCGCCGGGCTGCTTCCAATCTTCACGCAATGTGAAGACGAGCTGCCCGTGTACGACGCCCTGAAGAACAGCAGACAACGGTACGTCGAGTTTCGACCATGCGCCGTCCGGCGCCTGCAGATGATACTCCGTCTCGAAGAAGCTCGGTGCCCGCACGATGACGGGGATGGACCGATCGCCATCTCGGAGCACACTTGGCGAGACAGTCACGTCCTCCGGCTTGCCTTCGAGCACCGTCTTTGCATCGGCAATCGCCTCGCCGCGATGCCAGAGCTTCACGATGCGCGGATAACCGCTCGTCGTCAGCGAGCCCTTGCCGAAATCGGTACCGAACAGCACGGTGCTGTCGTCAACAAACGCGATGTCGGTTTTCGCCTCGGGCAAATTGAACCCGTCCTTCACGAACCTCTTCGTCGCCAGATCGAACTCGCGCACCACCACCGCGTCGCCGCCGCCGCGCGACAGTGAGACGAGACACCGCGTCAATGTCGGGGTGCAGGCAGCACCCTTGAAGACCCAGCTCTCGTGCTCGTCGGCGGAGAGTTTGTCGATATCGAGCAGCGTTTCCCAAACCGGCGAAGCGTTCGCGTAGTCGGCAATCGTGGTGCGCCGCCAGACGCCCTTGGGGTTCTTCGCATCCTGCCAGAGATTGAAGACGTATTGGTGGTTCAGCGAGCCGTAGGGGATGCGGTCGTTCGCATCGAGGAACGCCAGCAGCGTGTCGTAGTTGGATTTGTAGTCCGGATCCGCCTGGAGTAGGCCCAGTGCATGGGCGTTCTGCTCCTTCACCCAGGCGAGCGGCTTTTCGCCGTGGACGTCTTCAAGCCAGAGATAGGGGTCTTCCACCGCGTTTGAATCCTTTTTTGAGTCGGCGGCTACCGGTATCGCCGCGACCATGCCGAGCATCAATGCTATCCATCCAACCAACCGCATCCTGCCCTCGCCGCGTTTTCCGATGTCTTTCATAGAACGGCTAGCGCAGCTATTGAAGTGAGAAGAGCAAGCTGGCGCACCCGCGACGACTCCAAGGTGCCAACGGCAGGATTCACCACGGAGGCACGGAGAAATCTCCTGGCGTGCAAAGCGCGCCGATCTCTTTTCCTCCGTGGCCTCCGTGCCTCTGTGGTAAATTCTTTTCGTTCCTGCATCCCTTCCTGCGGCCTTGGCGGCTCGCGGTAGACATCCGATACGTATGCCCCGGCTGGTCTCCGGGCCTCGCGCCCCCTATAAGGCCGGCCATGACCGCCTTTCGCAAAATGCACGGCCTCGGCAACGATTTCGTCGTCTTCGACGGGCGGAACGGCGGCTTTGCGCTCGACGAACGTGCGGCGCGCGCCGTGGCCGACCGGCGGTTCGGTGTGGGCTGCGATCAGGTGATCGCGATCGAGCGGTCCGAGACCGGCGCGGACGCCACCATGCGGATCTACAACGCGGACGGCGACGAGGTGGAAGCCTGCGGCAACGCGGCGCGCTGTGTAGCGCACTTGCTGCTGGGCGAGACACGCGAGCCGTCGGTTCACATCGACACGCTCGGCGGCCTCCTGGAGTGCAGCCGGGCAAGCGAAGACAGCGTCACCGTCGACATGGGGCGGCCACATCTGGAGTGGCAGGACATTCCGCTGTCGCAACGCGTGGACACGCGGGAATTCCCGCTGGACATCGACGGCAGGCTGTTCGACGCGGCTGCCGTGTCGGTCGGCAATCCTCATTGCGTGCTGTTCGTCAAGGACGCGGACGCAGCGCCGGTCGCCGAGATTGGCCCCCGGATCGAACGCCACCCATTGTTTCCTGCGCGCGCGAATGTGGAGTTCGTCACCATCGTTTCGCCAAGCCGCCTGCGCATGCGGGTGTGGGAGCGCGGCGTCGGCATTACGCGGGCCTGCGGCACGGGAGCATGTGCCGCTTTGGTCGCCGCTCATCGCCGCGGGCTGTGCGCGCGCAAGGTCGACGTCGCACTCGACGGCGGCATACTCACCATTGAGTGGCGCGACAAGGACGACCATATCCTCATGACCGGTGGCGCCACTCTGGCCTTCACGGGCGACGTCGATCTGGCAGGACTGGAACTGCGTTCATGAGTGCGCCGCAGGTGATCACGTTCGGATGCCGGCTCAATGCCTCTGAGTCCGAAGCCATTCGCGCGCGCGCCATCGAAGCCGGATTAACCGATGCGGTGATCGTCAATACCTGCGCCGTGACGGCAGAAGCGGTGCGCCAGTCGCGCCAGTCCATCCGCAGGCTGCGCCGGGAGAAGCCGTCGGCTCGAATCATCGTCACAGGCTGCGCCGCGCAGACGGAACCCGACACTTATTCCGCGATGCCGGAGGTCGATGCCGTGCTCGGCAATCGCGAGAAACTCGAGGCGGCAAGTTATGCCGATTTCGGCGTCGCATCCGCCGAGAGGGTTCGCGTCAACGACATTATGAGCGTGACCGAAACCGCGCCGCAGTTCGTGGACGGCTTCGAAGGCCGCGCCCGCGCCTTTCTGCAGGTGCAGAACGGCTGCGATCATCGCTGTACCTTCTGCATCATTCCTTACGGGCGCGGCAACTCGCGCAGCGTGCCGATGGGCGGCGTGATCGAAGACGCGCGCAGGCTTGTCGAGAAAGGCTATCCCGAGCTGGTGCTGACGGGAGTCGATCTCACCGCGTACGGCGCCGACCTGCCGGGGAAGCCGACGCTGGGTCAGTTGGTCCGCAAGCTGCTGAAACTCGTCCCCGAATTAAAACGTCTGCGTCTGTCATCGATCGACTCCATCGAAGCCGATGCAGACCTTATGCGTGCCATCGCGGAGGAAGAGCGTCTGATGCCGCACTTCCATCTGTCCGTCCAGTCCGGCGACGACATGATCCTGAAGCGGATGAAGCGACGGCATTCACGCGCCGACACGTTGCGCTTCTGCAGCGATGTGAAGCGGCTGAGACCCGACGCCGCATTCGGCGCCGATCTGATCGCAGGTTTTCCCACGGAGTCCGATGCGATGTTCGAGAACACGCGCGCGCTGATCGGCGACGCGGGGCTTTCGTTCACTCATGTGTTTCCGTTCAGTCCGCGCAAGGGAACGCCTGCGGCGCGCATGCCTCAACTGCCGCGCGACGTCGTGAAGGACCGAGCCGCAAGGCTCCGCGAAACGGGCGAAGTGCAGCGCGCGCGCCACCTGCGGTCGTTGGTCGGATCCACCCAGGACATCCTGATCGAGAAGAACGGCCTGGGCCGCACGCGATGCTTCGCCCAGGTTGCCATCCAGGGCGAGCCCGCAACATTTGCGCACGTGCGCATCACAGGTGCCGACGGCGCCAGGCTGACGGCCGACACACGCGCATGAGCGATACGGCGACAAAGCCCGGTTTTTTCGCGCGGCTGAAGCAGGGTCTGTCGCGGAGTGCCGGCGCGCTCGGCGAAAACCTGACGGCGGTCTTCACCAAGAAGAAGCTGGACGCCCAGACCGTGGCCGAACTGGAAGAAGCGCTGGTCCGTGCCGATCTGGGCACGGCACTCGCCGCCAAAGTCGCAGGCGCCGTAGCCAGGGGCCGATACGACAAGGAGATTTCCGAAGCGGAGTTGCGCTCCGTGCTCGCGGCCGAAGTGACCTCGCTCCTGAAACCGGTGGAAATGCCCCTGACCATCGACCGCGCGAAGTCGCCGTTTATCGTTCTCGTCGCGGGCGTCAACGGAACGGGAAAGACGACGACGATCGGCAAACTTTCGCAGCGGCTTTCGCGTGAGGGCCACAAGATCGTGCTTGCAGCCGGCGACACATTTCGCGCCGCCGCGATCGAACAACTGCAGATCTGGGGCGGACGCACGGGAGCGGACGTGATCGCGCGCGCGACCGGTGCGGATGCGGCCGGCCTCGCCTACGATGCCGTGGTCCGCGCGCGGGCGACCGGCGCGGATATCGTGCTGATCGATACGGCAGGCCGCCTTCAGAACAAGGCCGGCCTGATGGCCGAACTCGAGAAAATCGTCCGCGTGCTGCGCAAACTGGATTCCTCCGCGCCGCATGCGGTGTTGCTGGTTCTGGACGCGACGACAGGGCAGAATGCGCTGTCGCAGGTCGAAGCCTTCAATGCCGCAGTGCCGCTCACGGGATTGATCATGACCAAACTCGACGGCACGGCGAAGGGCGGTATCCTGATAGCGCTGGCCGACAGATTCCATCTCCCCGTGCATTTCATCGGTGTGGGAGAAGACGCCGAAGACCTTCAACTTTTCGACGCCGCCGGTTTCGCCAAAGCCCTGACAGGTGCCGCATGAGTGATGTTCGCAAGCCGTTTCCCGCTGGCGTCAAGATTGCCCTGGACTGGTCGCCCCTCGCGCTGTTCTTTCTCGTATCGAAGTTCGCTTCCGGAACCGAAGACCAGAAGCTGTACGCCGCCACGGGAACGCTGATGGTGGCTGCCGTGCTGGCGCTCGGCATCGAATATGCGCGCGTGCGGAAGATTTCGCCGGTTCCACTGATCACCGCGGTCATGGTGCTCATCTTCGGGGCATTGACCCTCTACCTCAAGGATCCGCGGTTCATCAAAATGAAGCCGACGGCGCTCTACATCGTGTTCAGCGCGGTGCTGTTGGGCGGCCTCGTGTTCGATCGCGCACTCGTCAGGCATGCCCTGTCGCATGCTTTCGACCTGACGGAAGAGGCCTGGCGCAAATTGACGTTTCGGTACGGTTTGTTTTTCCTCGGGCTTGCGGTGCTGAACGAGATCGTCTGGCGCAATTTCTCCCAATCCATCTGGATCGACTTTAAAGTGTTCGGCATCATCGGCCTGACCGTGGTTTTTACCTTCTCACAGATGCCGTTGATCATGAAGCATCAGGTCGAGGACGGCCCACAGGGCGAAACAGGCCACTGAGTTCGCGGCGAGGCTCCTTCAAACCGGGTTGGAAAAAGGCGCGAAATCAACCCTGCCTTTCACCGCTTCGAAATGCTGCAGTGCCCAGGTGACGCTCGGGAACGCAAGTTCCGTCCACGGAATGTCGACCCAGTCGAATAGCCTCACCTCAAGACTCTCCGGCCCCGCGGCAAACTTCGGTTCGGCAAGACGCGCGCGGTACATCAATTGGACCTGGCTGATGTGCAGGATACTGTAGACCGCGAGCAGCGCATCGATGATAATGTCCGCACACGCCTCTTCATGCGCTTCGCGCCGTGCGCCGTCCTCGGCGCTTTCGTGTTCCTCGAGAAACCCTGCGGGTAATGTCCACAGGCCCTTTCGTGGCTCTATGGCGCGGCGACACAACAGAATGCGATCCCCGAACGCCGCGACCGATCCGACGACAATCTTCGGGTTGGAGTAGTGGACATGTCCACACTGGCCGCAGATATACCGCTCATATGTATCGCCTTCGGGCACGCCGCGCGCAAAGTGCGGGCCGGGCGGGGGTGGAACTCGCTTGCGTATGTCGCTCATGCGGTTGCAAATGTGCCCAATTCAGGCGTCGGACGGAAGAGGACGGACATGCGAACAAACGTTTGGAGCGCGTCAATCGAAACAGTTGTCGTAGCCGAATTCACCGTCTAAACTTCTCCTCGCTGCGGGGCATGCACATTGCCTCGCAATTGACCCGGCGTAGTGCGGGACAGTAATTCCAGAAAATTGCAATCGGAACCAATTCAGCGTCCGACAGACGGCACCAGAATTCAGGGGTATCTTCATGACATCGAGAGGGCAGCGCAAGGCGAACGGACATTTCGAAGTCGCGGAATCGCCTGCGCACCTGATGCGCCGTTGCCATCAATTCTACGGTGATCTGTATACGCGCGAAAGCGGGACGCAGGATCTGACCAAGCAGCAATATCTCGTGCTGGCGGCGCTGGAGCACCACGAAGGCAAGGGCATCAGTCAGACCGCGCTTGTGGAATCCACAGGGATCGATCGCTCGACTCTGGCGGAAATGGTGCGACGTATGCTCGACCGAGGCTTGATCAGCCGCGAACGGGTCAAGGACGACCAGCGGGCGAACGCCGTCGCAATTACCCCGGGAGGCCGCAAGGCTTTGAGGGGTGCGAGGCTTGCCGCCAGCCGCGCCGATAAGGCCTTTCTTGACGTGCTTCCTGCGGCGGAACGAATTCGATTTATCAAATCGCTGACCGCTCTTGCAGCCGCGGCGGATGCGCTCGAAACCAACGGCGCCGGCTATCCCATTCGCAGGGCTCGCTCCCGGCGCAAACACGCCGACTAGCAGCGCGCATATCATACGCGCCGCACATGAGACTCAGACGGGGCGCCGCCGCGATTTGCCGCAACGCCGCGAATTGACCGGGCAAGTCTGTTCGACTAAATGACAATTGGGCCACGCCTCCCCAACGAGGCGCGTTCATTCTGGAAGGAATGGCTGATGACCGGAATTCGTCCGGCCGTGCGCCCTGCACGGCCTTTTTTTTCGTCCGGACCCTGCGCCAAGCGGCCGGGATGGACTGCAGACGCATTGAATGGCGCGCTACTCGGCCGCTCACATCGTTCCAAGCCCGGCAAGGCAAAATTAAAGGGCGCGATTGAGCGTACGAAAACCCTGCTGGGAATTCCCGCGGACTATCGGGTCGCCATCGTTCCGGCATCGGACACGGGCGCCGTTGAGATGGCGATGTGGTCGCTTCTGGGACCGCTGCCTGTCGATCTCCTTGCATGGGAGAGCTTCGGAGAAGACTGGGTCACGGATGCCGCCAGGCAGCTGAAGCTCAAGGACGCACGGATCTTCAAGGCGGACTACGGGGCGATTCCAGATCTGGGGCAGGCCAGCCCATCGCACGACACCGTGTTTCTGTGGAACGGCACGACGTCGGGGGTGCGCGTACCAAACGGCGAATGGATTTCCGAACACCGACAGGGCATTACCATCTGCGATGCGACCAGCGCGGCATTTGCCATGAATCTTCCGTGGGCGAAGCTCGATGCGACGACATTCTCGTGGCAAAAGGTTCTCGGCGGCGAAGCGGCCCACGGAATGCTCGTTCTGTCCCCGCGCGCGGTTGCCAGGCTCGAAGCATATTCGCCGCATTGGCCGCTGCCGAAAATCTTTCGCATGACCAAAGGCGGCAAGCTTGTCGAAGGGATCTTCGAGGGCGAGACGATCAATACCCCTTCGATGCTTGTCGTCGAGGACTATCTCGATGCACTGACATGGGCGGAGAACCAGGGCGGCCTTCCGGCCCTGATGTCGCGCGCGGACCGGAACTTGGCGGTCATTGAACACTGGATCCGGGACAGCAGCTGGGCAGCGTTTCTTGCGGGCGACCCGGCCATCCGCTCCAACACGTCCGTCTGTCTTAAAATCGTCGATCCGTGGTTCGCCGGCCTCGCGCCCGAAGCGCAGTCTGCGGCGTCCAAGAAGATCGCCGACCTTCTCGAGAAGGAAGGCGTAGCGTTCGATATTGCGTCCTACCGCAGCGCGCCGCCTGGATTACGCATCTGGTGCGGCGCCACCATCGAACACGAAGACCTTGAAGCGTTGATGCCGTGGCTCGATTGGGCCTGGTCTCAGGCGAGACAGGCGTAAGGAAACGGTCCATGCCCAAAGTTCTGATCGCCGACAAGCTCTCGCCCGCAGCGCTGGCCATCTTCAAGGAACGCGGCGTCGAGGCCGACGTGAAGACCGGTTTGTCGAAAGATGAGTTGCTGAAAATCGTCGCCGACTACGACGGCATCGCCATCCGCTCGGCAACGAAAATCACCGCCGAGGTGATCAAGGCCGCCAGGAATCTGAAGGTGGTCGGCCGCGCCGGGATCGGTGTGGACAACGTCGACATCCCTGCAGCGACGGCCGCGGGCGTGATCGTGATGAACACGCCGTTCGGCAACTCCATCACCACGGCAGAACATGCGATCGCGCTGATGATGGCGCTGGCACGCGAGCTTCCCGCCGCCAACGCCTCGACCCATGCCGGCAAGTGGGAGAAAAACCGGTTCATGGGTGTGGAGCTCTACGGCAAGACTCTCGGGCTGATCGGTGCGGGTAACATCGGGTCGATCGTCGCCGACCGTGCCAAGGGCCTGAAGATGAAGGTCGTCGCGTTCGATCCCTATCTGTCGGCCGAGCGCGCCGCTACGCTCGGCGTCGAGAAGGTGGAGCTTAACGACCTGTTGTCCCGCGCGGATTTCATCACGCTTCACACACCGCTCACCCATGAGACGCGCAACATCATCTCCGCCGATGCGATCGGCCGGATGAAGAAGGGCGTGCGCATCATCAATTGCGCACGCGGAGGTCTCATTGACGAACAGGCCCTGAAGGCCGCGCTTGAATCCGGCCAGGTTGCGGGAGCGGCGCTCGACGTATTCGAGGAAGAGCCTGCGACTGCCAACGCCCTGTTCGGCAGCGACAAGATCGTGGCAACGCCGCATCTTGGCGCCTCGACGAGCGAAGCCCAGGAAAATGTGGCGCTGCAGGTCGCCGAGCAGATTTCCGACTATCTGCTGACAGGCGCGATTGCGAATGCGCTGAACATGCCGTCCATCAGCGCCGACGAAGCGCAGCGGGTCAGACCATGGATTGCATTGGCCGAAAAGCTCGGCCTGTTTGCAGGCCAACTCACCGACACAAGCATCATGGGAGTCGACATCCTTTATGAAGGAACCGCAGGCGCGCTCAATACGCGCGCATTGACGCAAGCCGCGCTCGCGGGCCTCTTGAGGCCTGCATTGCCGGACGTGAACATGGTCAATGCCCCCAGCGTCGCGAAGGACCGCGGAATCCGGATCAGCGAAACACGACGCGACCGTCTGGGGATCTACGAGGGCTACATCAAGCTCATCATTCAGGCGGAAGGCCTGATCCGCAGTGTTGCAGGAACGGTGTTTTCCGACGGCCGTCCGCGGCTCATCCAGATCAAGGACATCAACCTCGATGCCGAGTTCGCGGCGCACATGCTTTATGTGACCAATGAGGACAAGCCGGGGTTCATCGGCCGGTTGGGAACGCTGCTCGGAGACTCCAAAGTGAACATTGCTTCGTTCGCTCTCGGCCGCAGCGCACCCGGCGCGGACGCGATTGCGCTCATCGAAGTTGACGGCGAGATCGACGATCAGGTCATTTCGGACATCCGCAAGCTTCCGTTGGTCAAGCAGGCCAAGGCGCTTGCATTCTGACCGAATGCTTCCTAGGTCCTGAGGACACGCTTCGTGAGGCTCGCCATGACGCCCGAGATCGCGATGAACATGGTATGGGGCCTATGGGCGGTGAGCTGGTTCGCCGCGGCCTTCTGGTCCACGCGCGCCGCCAGCCGGCCGGGCTTTGGCGCGGAGCTCCTCTACAGAATCGTGACGATCGCCGGTGCAATCCTGCTGTTCGGCCTGCGCACGCACGATCCCGCGCGCATTCCGCTCTGGACAGTCAACGAAACGGTCGCGTGGTTCCTGGTCGGACTTGCAGCGGCAGGTTTTGCTTTCTGCTGGTGGGCCCGCATCCATCTCGGGCGGCTGTGGTCGGGGTTCGTGACCAGGAAAGCGGATCACCACATCGTCGATACCGGCCCTTACGCGATCGTGCGGCATCCGATCTATACCGGCATCATCTTGTCGGCGTTTGCGACGGCAGCGTTCAAAGGCTCCGGCATCGCGTTTCTCGGCGCGGCGGTCATGACCGTGGGCTTCTGGATCAAGGCGAGGTTGGAGGAGCGATTTCTTCGCCAGGAACTGGGCCAGGAGACCTACGATTCCTACAGGCGCCGCGTACCGATGTTGGTGCCGTTCGGTCCGGCCTGACGGACGACACATTGCCGCTATAGACCCCAACTCTTTGCCGCTATAGTCGCTCACCGTGCCCAGCCTTCGCTCGCCGGAGTGAAGGCTGCCGCGCCGGAGCCTGAAGGCGAAAGCGGGCACATGTGACACCGAGCTTCGGCTCGGCAAGCCGACGCATACAATTAATCCGGGTACGGACGATGGCGAATGTGGCCGTGATCGGCGCCCAGTGGGGCGACGAGGGCAAAGGCAAGATCGTGGACTGGCTGTCGGCGCGCGCCGACGTGGTCGTACGTTTTCAAGGCGGCCATAACGCCGGACATACGCTCGTCATCGACGGCAAGACATTCAAGCTGAGCCTCCTGCCGTCCGGCGTCGTTCGGCCCGGGAAGCTCTCGATCATCGGCAATGGCGTCGTCGTCGATCCCTGGGCATTTGCGGACGAGCTCGATCGCCTGAAGGCGTTGGGCGTCCATCTCACGCCCGAGACTCTTGTTGTCGCGGAAAACGCGGCGCTCATTCTTCCGCTGCATCGCGAGCTCGATGCCGCGCGCGAGAGCTCCAACAGCCTGCAACGCATCGGCACCACCAAGCGCGGCATCGGACCTGCGTACGAAGACAAGGTCGGACGCCGCGCACTGCGCGTTGTCGATCTGAAGGATCCCACTTCTCTCCCGCCCAAAGTGGAGCGACTGCTTGCGCATCACAACGCACTTCGCCGCGGCATGGGCGAAGAGGAAATCGATGCGGCATCGCTCGTCGCGGCACTCATTGAGATTGCTCCGCGGGTTCTTCCCTTCTGTGGGTCCGCCTGGCGGCTCCTCGATGCCGCGCGCCGCAACGGCAGACGCATATTGTTCGAGGGCGCGCAGGCCGTGTTGCTCGATATCGATCATGGCACCTATCCCTACGTCACCTCCTCCAACACCGTGGCGGGACAGGCCGCAGCCGGCTCGGGCTGCGGGCCGCGCGATATCGGTTATGTGCTGGGCATCGCCAAGGCCTACACGACACGCGTGGGTGAAGGTCCGTTTCCAACCGAGCTGAATGACGACATTGGCGAACGGCTCGGAACCCGCGGTGCGGAATTCGGCACCGTCACGGGCCGAAAGCGCCGCTGCGGCTGGCTCGATGCAGTGCTTGTTCGACAAACGGTGATCACCGGCGGCATCGACGGCATTGCGCTCACCAAACTCGACGTGCTGGATGGTCTGTCCGAGTTGAAAGTGTGCGTTGGTTACACGCTCGACGGCCGCGAGATCGATCATCTGCCGGCCGACGCCACTGAGCAGGCACGCCTCGTGCCCGTCTACGAGACCCTGGAGGGCTGGAGCGAGACAACGCACGGCGCGCGCTCCTGGGCGGATCTGCCGGCCACCGCCATCAAGTATGTGCGCAGGGTCGAAGAACTGATCGGCGCGCCGGTGGCGCTTCTGTCGACCAGCCCTGAACGCGAAGACACCATCCTCGTGCGCGACCCGTTCGTGGATCGCTGACGCGTCTCCTCTTGCAAAATCGCCTGCGCCCGCCCACGCTGGCGCCGATCGCCATTCATAAAACGTGAGGCAAACACATGATCAGGACACGATTCACCGAGATGTTCGGCGTCGCAGCCCCCATCACCTGCGGCGGCATGACCCGCGTGGGCAAGTGGCAGCTGATTTCCGCAGTGGCGAACGCAGGCGCACTCGGATTCATCACGGCACATTCTGCCGGCAAGCCCGAAGACCTGTCCAAGGAAGTACAACGCTGCAAGGACCACACGGACAAACCGTTCGGCGTCAATCTCACGATTCTGCCGAGCATCACGCCCATCCCCTACGACGAATACCGCGAAGCCATCATCGAAAGCGGCATCAGGATCGTGGAGACGGCCGGCAACAATCCGCAGCCGCATCTGCCGCGCTTCAGGGAAGCAGGCGTCAAGGTGATCCACAAATGCACCAGCGTGCGCCACGCGGTGAAGGCGCAATCCATCGGTGTGGATTGCGTATCGATCGACGGGTTGGAATGCGCAGGCCATCCGGGCGAAGACGATGTCGGCGGCATGATCCTGTTCCCGGCGACGGCGGACAAGCTCACCATTCCGATCATTGCGTCCGGCGGTATCGCGGATGCGCGCGGCCTGGTCGCGGCGATTGCGCTCGGGTGCGACGGCGTGAACATGGGCACGCGCTTCATGGCGACCGTGGAAGCGCCCATCCATGAGAACGTGAAGAAGCAGATCGTTTCCAACGACGAACGCGGCACCAACCTCATCTTCCGCACCATGCACAACACGGCGCGCGTCGCGAAGAACGCCATCAGCGACGAAGTCGTCGCCATCGAGCGGCGCGGCAATGCGAAGTTCGAGGACGTGAAGGAACTGGTTGCGGGCGTGCGCGGCGCCGACGTGCTCGACAAGGGCGAAATGGACGCGGGCATCTGGTCGGCCGGTCAGACGCAAGGCCTGATCCACGACATTCCGACCTGCGCGGAGCTTGTGTCCCGCATCATGACGGAAGCGGAAGCGATCATCCGAAACCGGCTGGACAAGACGCTGGCGTGATCACCGGGAGCGCCGGCATCTTGCCGGTCAGCCGCCTGGAAGGCGGCGCTCCCAGTATCAATTGATCCTTTTCTCCCGGCCTTCCCAGTAGCGTTCGCGGATCTTGCGTTTGAAAATCTTCCCGGAGTCCTCGCGCGGCAGGACGCCCGCGAAGTCCACGCGCTTGGGCACCTTGTAACCTGCTACCTTCCCTCGCAAAAATGCGCGCACATCGGCTTCGGTGAGCGACTGGTCCGGCTGTAGCTGGACGACCGCACACACCGCTTCGCCATACTCCTCGTCGGGAATGCCGAAGACGGCGCAGTCAGCGACGCCGGGCATCTTGTGCAGCTCGGATTCGATCTCGGCGGGATAGATGTTCACGCCGCCGGAAATGACCATGTCCTTGGCGCGATCGCAGAGGTAGAGGTATCCGTCGGCGTCGAAATAACCGACATCGCCCGGCGCGATGAGCCCCGCCTTCTCCGCTTCGCGGCGTTTCTGATCGTCGCCGTGATAGGTGAAGTCCGCGATGGTCTTCACGCGCGCGACAACTTCGCCGATCTCGCCTGTCGGCAAACTGTTTCCCGCTGCGTCGATCACACGAACATCGGCCTCGGGGATCGCTTTGCCGACGGTGCCGGGATGGGCGAGCCATTCCCTCGCATCGCAGAACACGACCATGCCCGTTTCCGTAGCGCCGTAATATTCATTGATCACCGGCCCCCACCATTCGATCATCTGCTGCTTCACGGCAGGCGAAACCGGCGCCGCGGCGTGTATGATGAATTTCAACGACGACACGTCGTATCTGCGCTTCACTTCGTCGGGGAGCTTCAACAGCCGGTTGAACATGATCGGCACCATGTGGATGTGCGTCACGCGGTGCTTTTCGATCAGCCGCAGCAGATCTTCAGCGTCGAAGCGCGGTTCGAGGATCACATTGGCGCCGATGCGCGTGGAGAATATCCCATAGGCGTTGGGCGCGGAGTGATACATGGGGCCCACAATCGCCGCCACAATTTCATCCGGCGTCGACAGCCATGGGGTAAATCCGAAGCCGCGGCAGAGAATGGCCGTGCTCGTCGCCACCTGCTCCGGCGTGGGCGGCGTGCGCCGCACTCCCTTGGGCCTGCCGGTCGTACCGGAGGTGTAGATGATCGTGCCCGGCGGTTCGGTGGCGCCCTGCACGAATGGCTCAAAGCCTTTCAGCCAGGCATTCCACTCGCGCGCGCCGGCCGGCGGTCGCGCGATGTCCTCGGCGATGCCATACGCCATGGTGATGTCCGGAGGCGTTGCCGCCACGAGCACCGTCACGCCGTCGGGAATGGCCGCGCGGATCGGGCCGACCAGGTCGGAGTGAATGACAATCGCCTTCGCGCCGGAATTCTCGAACAGATAGCGCGCTTCGTCCTCCGTGTAATGCCAGTTCACCGGTACCGGATAGGCGCCGATCATGCCGGCGGCGAGGCTCGCTTCCAGGAACGGGAAATCGTTGCGCAGATAGAGCGCGATGGTGTCGCCACGGCCGATGCCGAGTTGTGCGAAGCCGGAGGCCGCGCGCGCCGCATTTTCGGTGAGTTCCGCGTGTGAAATCGTTCGCTCGCCGCTGCGAATTTCAGCCATGGATTTCCTGCCTGCTCATATGCCGGTCTCCCATTGTGAGGCCCGGTTCAGCTAAACTTGGATGCGGGCCGCGATCAACCGGCGAGAGCACGATTAGCCGGCTGCCGCAGCCGCTGTGCGGTCCTTTCGCGTCATCAGCACCGCGACAGCTGTTGCGCATGCCGTAAGCGCGAGGCCTGCGCCGAATTCACCTGTCACATAAAGCGTCTTCGGACCGTTGACGGTCGCCTGATCGAAGAACGACTGAATGAAGAGGTTGTGGGCGGCGTGCAGCAGCGCCGGCGGCCAGACGCTGTTCGAGCGCTGCCTGATCCAGGCAAAAAAGACGCCCGACGAAATCACCATCACGAAGAAGCAGGCGAGCTGATAGCCGAGGGGAATGCTCCCTGCGTTATAGCCGCCGAACAGGATGGCGGGTACATGCCAGACCGCCCAGATCGCGCCGGTGATCAATCCGGCCGGCGCGAGCGGCATGAGCTTCAGAAACTCCGGGACAAGAAATCCCCGCCAGCCGATTTCCTCGCCGAGGGCACGACTGAACTTGTCGAGAAGCCCCACCGTGAGCAGGAGTGCGACCGCCAATCCCGTACTGGTTGGCGCGACCAGATAGGGCACTGCTGCGCCCCAGCGCTCCGGCGCAAAGCCGCCCATTCCGGTCAACCAGACAGCCAGATAGACGGGTAGCGCATAGGCCAAAGGCAGAAGCAGCGCGACAAAAAGCCAGCGTCCGCCGCTGCGTACAAATCCAAGGCCATTGAGGCTGCGGTCGAACGCGAGTTTCACCGCGATCGCAGATAAACCAGGTACCCACATGACGATCGTGAACTTCAGCCGGCCGGGAAGCTGCGTGTGCACGAGCACGTACGTCGACAGCGCCGTGAGAATCGCGACGAGAACTACGAATGCGCCGATCCTGCGCCAGGCGCCGCGCTTGTCCTGTGAGTCCTCTGCCACTGCCCCGCCCTGCCGCATGACGTCAGTCAACATACCGTTCGGTGTTCGCGCCATCCAGATGCCGCATGCGACTCCGGGCCAGCACCTGCGGCTCCATCAAACGTGCGTTGATGCCCATGCGGTTGGCGGCCGTGTCGACCGGCGACCAATGGGTGACGCAGCCGCAAACGCGGCAGCGGTGGAAATCGATCGCGTGATCGTCCCAGAAGTAGATATCCGTCGGCCCGCCGGTCACGCGCACCTGGTCGAGCGTATAATAGGCCCACAACGTGCCGTAGCGACGGCAGATGGAGCAGTTGCAGTCGGTGACCGTTGCCGGCGCTTCTGCAATCTCGAGCTTCACGGCGCCGCAATGGCAGGTGGATTCGATCAGGTTACATCTCCTGTTTCAGATGATTGAGCGGACCGTGACCTTTGCCGAATCCCGGCGCGGTCGCAATCGCAGCCTGCACATACTCGCGCGCGCGGCCGACGGCGACCGGCAACGACAATCCCTCTGCCAGGCCGCATGCAATGGCGGTGGCGAGCGTGCAGCCTGTGCCGTGGATGTGGCGCGTGTCGATGCGCGGAAAAGCATATGTTTCGGAGCCGCCGTCCCATACCAGCACATCCTCGATGAGGTCGCCGTTTGAATGGCCGCCTTTAATGAGAACCGCGCGCGCACCGAGACCTCGCAATCGCTGCCCCGCGAGAGGGATCAGCGCTGAACCGGATGTATGATTTCCGGACAGTACTTCGGCTTCGGGAATGTTCGGGGTGACGAGCGTTGCGAGCGGTAACAACCTGTTTCGCATCACCTCGATCCCGCGTTCATCGAGCAGGGGCGTTCCGCTCGTGGATGCCAGCACGGGATCAAGCACCAGCGGAATGCCGCGCGCGTCGCCTTCCAGAACGTCGGCGACCGCTTCGGCGATTTCCCCCGAACCCAGCATACCGATCTTGATCGCATCGGCGCCGATGTCAGCGAGACAACACGCGATCTGCGCGCGGACGATTTTCGCGGGAACCGGATGGATGGCGTGGACGCCCGTCGTGTCCTGCGCGGTCACCGCGGTCACCGCCGCCATGGCAAAAACGCCGAACGCGCATGC
The DNA here is from genome assembly GCA_050010175.1 of Rhizomicrobium sp. Classification (GTDB taxonomy): domain Bacteria; phylum Pseudomonadota; class Alphaproteobacteria; order Micropepsales; family Micropepsaceae; genus Rhizomicrobium. The sequence goes on along the minus strand of JBEKLN010000011.1, from coordinate 34,825 downwards.
CGTCTTGATGTCCGCCTGAATGCCCGCGCCGCCGGACGAATCCGAGCCTGCGACGACAAGCAGGCGCCTCATCATCAGGCCGTGGCTTCCTCGATCACGGCGACGAGTTCGCTGACGACGGAGCGCACGAGTTTCTCGTCGTCGCCTTCCGCCATGACGCGAATGACCGGCTCCGTGCCGGATTTGCGCACCAGGAGACGGCCCGAGCCGTTCAGCCGCTCTTCGCAGGCCTTGATGCGGCTCTTGACGCGCTCGTCGTTGAGCGGCGCGCCGCGCGCAAACCGGACGTTCTGGAGGATCTGCGGCAGGGGATCGAAGATATGGGCGGCTTCGCTGGCCGGGCGCTTGTCCTCGGCCAGCACGCCGAGCACCTGCAACGCTGCCACAATACCATCGCCGGTGGTCGAGAAATCGCGCAGCACGATGTGCCCGGACTGTTCGCCGCCGACATTGAAACCGTTGCTCCACATCGTCTCGATCACGTAGCGGTCGCCGACCGCCGCGCGCGCGAGCTTGAGATTGAGCGTCTTGAGATACCGGTCGAGGCCTTCGTTGGACATCACCGTGCCCACGACTCCGCCGCCCTTGAGCGTACCAGTCTTCGACCACGAGCGCGCGATGAGCGCCAGAATCTGGTCGCCGTCGATGAGATTGCCTTTTTCGTCGGCCATGACCACGCGATCGGCGTCTCCGTCGAGCGCGATGCCGAAATCGGCGCGGCGTTCGCGCACCTTGCGCTGCATGGTCTCGGGAAAGGTCGAGCCGCATTCGTGGTTGATATTGAAGCCGTTGGGCTCGGTGCCGATTTCGATGACTTCCGCGCCCAATTCCCACAGGATGGCGGGCGCCACCTTGTAGGCCGCGCCGTTGGCGCAATCGATGACGATGCGCAGGCCGTCGAGCGTGAGGTTCCGCGGGAATGTACGTTTGGCGTATTCGATGTAACGCGCCTGCGCGTCGTCGATGCGTTTTGCGCGGCCGATCTTGCCGGCGGACGCGAGCCCGTCTTCGAGGCCGTTGCTCATCAGGTGTTCGATGGCGGCTTCGCGCTGGTCCGACAGCTTCAGTCCATCGGGTCCGAAGAACTTGATGCCGTTGTCCTCGAAGTGGTTGTGCGAGGCGGAAATCATCACGCCGAGATCGGCGCGCAACGAGCGCGTCAGCATGGCGACGGCCGGCGTCGGCAGCGGACCGAACAGGAACACGTCCATGCCTACGGACGTGAAACCGGCCACCAGCGCGGATTCGATCATGTAGCCGGACAGCCGCGTGTCCTTGCCGATCACCACGCGATGCAGATGATCGCCGCGCGTGAAGATGCGGCCGGCGGCCATGCCGGCCTTCATGGCGATTTCCGGCGTTACGGGATGGGTATTCGCCAATCCGCGGATGCCGTCGGTACCGAACAATTTGCGAGGCATGTGCTCCACCCGTTCAGGGCGCAGGGTGCCCCAAAGGTTCCAAACTCAGCTTAATGCAAGCTTTGCGCCGCCCCAACCGGGCGGGCCGCTTTCCTACGCCAGAGGGGGTGGCCCGTCCAGCGCAGCCTGCACGACCAACCCGTCCCTCAAGGCTCCCGGATCGTGGGTCCGGATGAAATCTGCCCCCTGCCGGGCCGCGAACAGCTCGGCGGCAAGGCTGGCAGCGCCGGACTCCAAGGGACTTCGGCCGGTAAGCCGCCTGAGGAATGATTTGCGCGACAGAGACACGACCACGGGCAGACCGAAGGCGGCCTTCAACCGGCCGATGCCCCGCAGCACCTCAAAGGAGGCCTCAGGCACGGTCCCCAGGAAGAACCCCATGCCCGGATCGACGATGACGCGGTTGCGCGCCACGCCTGCGCGTTCCAGCTCTGCCAGACGCGTGTCGAAGAAGCGCAGAACGCGATCCATGATCTCGTTCGCCGGGACGGCCACGCGCAGCGAACTCGGCCCGCCCTGAACGGAATGCATGACGATCAGCTTCGACGTCGACGCCGCGAACTCGGGATAGAGCGACGCATTGGGGAATCCTGCGATGTCGTTGATGTAGTCGATGCGCTGCTCAAGCGCCCATCGCTGAACAGCCGGCGAAAAACTGTCGACTGAGATTGCAGCGCCCGCAGCCTTCATCGCAGCGACGACAGGCACCAGTCGGCCGATTTCGACATCCGGCGCGACGGGCTTCGCATTCGGATTGGAGGACGCCGCACCGAGATCGAGAATGTCGGCGCCGTTGTCGCTCAGCGCCCGCGCCTGCGCGACCGCCGCGTCAGGAGCCAGATAACGCCCGCCGTCGGAGAACGAATCCTCCGTGATGTTGAGGATGCCGAGAAGCCTGACGCGCCCGATCACCGATTGGGCTGCGGCTCCGGGGCGATCACCGGGCGTGGTCGGCCTGCCTGCGGCACGCTTGGGCCCTGGCCGCGCACCGGCTCCGGATCCTCATAGGGCGTCCGCACGGGCGGGATGCCCTTGAGCAGCGCTATGATCTCATCGCCCGTCAGCGTCTCGTACTCCAGAAGGCCCTTGGCCAGCGTGTGAAGGTCGTCGATGCGCTGGCTGAGGATCTCGTTGGCGCGCTGATAGCAGGTGTCGACGATACGACGGATTTCCTGGTCGATCTTCTGCGCCGTCGCTTCGGAAATATTCTGCTGGCGCGACACGGAGTGGCCGAGGAAAACCTCTTCCTGGTTTTCGGCGTAAGCGAGCGGACCCATTTCGTCGGACATGCCGAAGCGCGTTACCATCGCGCGTGCCATGCGCGTGGCCATCTCGATATCGGAAACGGCGCCGGTCGTGACTTTCTCGTGACCGAAGATCAGCTCCTCGGCGATACGGCCGCCGAACGCCACGCAGATGTCGGACAGCATCTTTTCGCGCGTGACGGACAGTTGGTCCCGCTCCGGCAGGCGCATGACCATGCCGAGCGCGCGGCCGCGCGGAATGATGGTCGCCTTGTGAATCGGATCGGAGCCTTTCACATTCAGCGCCACGATCGCATGGCCGCCTTCGTGATAGGCCGTGAGCTTCTTTTCTTCGTCCGACATGGCCATGGAGCGCCGTTCCGCGCCCATCATCACCTTGTCCTTGGCGTCTTCGAGCTCGCTCATGGTCACGACGCGTTTGCCGCGGCGTGCGGCCAGCAATGCCGCCTCGTTGACAAGATTGGCAAGATCGGCGCCGGAGAATCCCGGCGTGCCGCGCGCAATGATGCGCGGGTCGACATCGTTGGCCAGCGGAACCTTGCGCATATGCACGCGCAGGATCTTCTCGCGGCCCGACAGGTCGGGATTGGGAACCACGACATGACGGTCGAAGCGGCCCGGCCGCAGCAGCGCGGGATCGAGCACGTCGGGACGGTTCGTCGCCGCGATCAGGATGACGCCTTCGGTCGACTCGAAACCATCCATCTCGACCAGCAACTGATTGAGCGTCTGCTCGCGCTCGTCGTTGCCGCCGCCGAGTCCCGCGCCGCGATGCCGGCCGACGGCATCGATTTCATCGATGAACACGATGCAGGGCGCATTTTTCTTGGCCTGCTCGAACATGTCGCGCACGCGGCTCGCGCCCACGCCCACGAACATTTCCACGAAATCGGATCCCGAGATCGTGAAGAACGGCACGTTGGCTTCGCCGGCGATGGCGCGGGCGAGCAGCGTCTTGCCCGTGCCCGGGGGGCCGACCAGCAGCACGCCTTTCGGAATGCGGCCGCCCAACCGCTGGAATTTCTGCGGATCGCGCAGGAACTCCACGATCTCTTTCAATTCTTCCTTCGCCTCATCGACGCCGGCCACGTCTTCGAACGTGACCCGGCCCGTGCGCTCGGTGAGCAGCTTCGCGCGGCTCTTGCCGAAGCCCATGGCCTTGCCGCCGCCCGCCTGCATCTGCCGCATGAAGTAGAGCCAGACCGCAATGATCAGAATCATCGGCATCCAGTTCAGCAGCACCCCAAGCCACGGCATGTCCTCGGTCGGACGCTTCACACTGATGCTGGGAATATGCTGCTCCATCCGCGACCAGAGTTCCTGGTCGTTGGACGGAACGTAGGTCGAGAACTGCTGGCCGTTGCGCAGTTGCCCGCTGACGTCGTCGCCCTCCACCGTGATGTTCTGCACGGTCCCCTGAACAACCGCCTGGTTGAATTCCGAGAATGACAGCGCCTTCACGTTGGCGTGGCTGCCCGGATTGGAGAACAGATTGAACAGGATGACGAGCAGCCCGGCGATGGCGACCCAAAGAAGCAGATTGCGGAGATTATTCACGGCCGTCCTTTCCTGGGGCCCATCCGGCGGCAGGCCGTGGACCTGTCCCTAAGATAGGGTGTTCATAGCGCCTTGCCAGCCATCAAAACGTTAAGAAATTTGAGGGCTGCGGGCAACGCCGTACCTGCACTTTTCGTGCCGGGCAGTTAATTTACCGCAGTTTCGACCGGATTTTTCGACTTTGCACGTCTGCCCGTTTTTTCCGGGACAATTGCCAGCGTTGCCGGTCCGAACATCGCCTGCCGTTTTGTAACGGGCGTGATGCGGCAACCGTGGAGGGTTGCGCCGCTCGTGAGCCGGCCGGCAACGATCCGGCCATACAGCCGCTCCAACCGCTCGAACCGTGGTCGATACGCTTGCCCAGACACGCGCATCAGCACGCTGGCCAGCGCGCGCAGTCCGATTTCTTCGGGTACCAGAATCAGCTGAGCGGAATCGATCACGAGCGCGCCATCGTCCTGGTGCGTAATCCGGGTCAGGAGCGCCGCCGTCTGGCCGTCGAGTGCCTCTCTTGCGCGCGCCAGATGCGCGGCGGCGTCAGCCAAGCGTTGCGGCAACAACCCCAGCGCTTCGAGCTCCGGCCATGCAGCGCGAATGCGCGCGCGTGCAAATCGTGGATCGTCGTTCATCGGGTCGTCATCCCAGGCCTCTCCACGGCCCTCGAGATAGGCCCGCAGATCGGCGCGCCTGACCGCGAGCAACGGCCTGACGAGCATCACGCCCTGTTGGCCGGACGACGGTAAGGGCGAGACGGCCTTCATCCCCGATAGCCCATCGATGCCGCTACCGCGCGCAAGTCTCAGGAGGAATGTTTCCGCCTGATCCTCCAGGGTGTGCGCCAGATAGATCGCAGCCACGTCGCGTTTGCGGCACCAGGCGCCCATAAGCCGGTAACGCGCGTCGCGGGCGCGCGCTTCGATATCGCTTTCGGGTTTGTCACCGGTCCAACGCAGAACGTGCGCCTCGAGTCCGAGCGCACGCGCGCGTTCGACCACGCGCTTCGCTGTCGCGGAGCAACCCTTGCGCAATCCATGATCGACTGTGAGCACGGCCGGCGGTGGTTTTCCAAGCTTCTTAGCCCACGCCGCAAGCAGCAGCATCAGCGCCAGCGAATCGCTGCCGCCCGAGACGCCGACAACACCAGGCCAGGGCGCGCCCAGGCGCGCAGTCTCGGCGATGCGATCGGAGAACACGTCGATGAGCGGAACGCGCTCAGCGGCAGCCGGCCGTGTGGCGGATGTCGCGCGCCTGATCGGTGACGGTTTTCGAAGCATTCGGATATCGGCCGGGGAGCGCACCAAGGGCGAGACAACCTTCCTTTTTCTGGTTCATCGCCAGCAGCGACTGGCCGAGCTTGAGCATGCTTTCGGGCGCGCGCGGGCTCCTGGGAAACTTCTGAATCTCTTCTGCGAATACGCGCGACGCGGTCGCATAGTCCTTCTGCACATAGGCGATGTCGCCGACCCAGTATATCGCCTGGGAGGCGAGATCGTCCTTGGGATAGCTGTCGGCGAAGGCGCGAAACGCGGCTCGGGCTTCGTCATATTGCGCCTTGGCCAGCAGGTTCATGGCCGCATCGAATTGCACCCGGGTATCGGTTCCCGATTGCTGGCCGGGCGGCGTCAGCTGAGTGGGCGACGCCGTGTTGGCGAGCGCGTTTTGCGGCAGCGTTCCCAGAATGCCGGACGGATTCCCCAATCGCTGCGAAGAGCCGTTTGACGGCGGCACGGCGCCGGTGTCGGGTTGAGCACTGCCCTGCTGCCCCTGACACGACAGCGCGTTCTGATCGGATGATGCGTCGGTGGCACCCAGCTGCTGCGCCGCGATGGTGCAGAGCTTGTAGTCGTAGTCCTTCTGCATGCGCGCGACGCGATCGTTGAATTCGTTGACCTTGTGTTCGAGCTGCTCCATCTGGCCCGTCAGCCGGCGCATCGATTCTTCCAGATCGCCGATACGCTGGCTGAGCGTGTTGATGTTCGAGTCCTGGTTCTGCTCGTGCTGCTGCTGCTTCAGCCGCTCCGCCTTTTCCTCGTCGCTTTCGCCGAACAGGCCGGCGACCTTCACGAGATTGCCGCTGTCCTCCTGCGACTGCTCGAGCGCATCCTGGGTCTGCGACAGCTCCGCTTGAAGCTTGCGGATCTGGATCTGGTCCTTGGCGATGCGGGCGGTGAGTTGGCTTGTATCCTGCGGCGGCTGCACCGCCTGGCCGGGCGCGGCCGCGATTGCCACGAGAGCCATTCCGCACACTGATGCCGCAAGCATTTTGCGCGTTGCCGCGCGAAGATTGACGTTCATCCGCTCGCTCGATCGATTGGGGGCTGCTCGAATTTGCCAAGGCAAGCCGAACACTTAGCCGAAATTGGGGCAATTCGGAAACCCCGGGAGCTCACGACGCGCCGCCGGCAAACGGCGAAGGGCGCCTGCGGGCGCCCTTTGCTCCGACGTCCGGACAACTGCGCTTTAACGTCAGCGCTCTACGAACTCGCTCCGCCGGTGATGGTGGTCACGCCGCGGCGGTTCTGGGCCCAGCAATCCTCGTTGGACTCGGTGCAGATCGGCCGCTCCTTGCCGTAGGAGACCGTGTCGACACGGCCGGAGGAGACGCCGAGGCTGACGAGATATTCCTTCACGGCATTGGCGCGGCGTGCGCCGAGACCGATGTTGTATTCGCGCGTGCCTCGCTCGTCGCAATGGCCTTCGATGGTGACACGCACGGAGGGATACCGCTGCAGCCAGGTCGACTGGCGCTGGAGGATGCCCTTGTCTTCGTCGGTAACGTCGGACTTGTTGTACTCGAAGTGCACCGTGTCGCCGACATTGACGCGGAAGTCCTGCACGCTGCCGGGAACGACGCTGGACTGGACCGACGGCTGCGCAGTCGCGGCCTGCGGTGCCTGCGGCGGCGCCTCTTCGGGCTTGGGCTTGGGCGTCGAGCAGGCGGCCAATGCGAGCGCAGCGGCCAGCGCTGCAAATTTCAGGGCATTCGAAATCTTGAGCATCAATCCGGACTCCGAGAGGGGCGGGCTCCATTCGTGCGCGAGGGAGCACGCAATGATCAGGGGGACGTGCGCACCGTCAGCTTAACGTTTGATAGGGCCGAAGGGTCCAAGGCAGGTTGCCACACTACATACCTCATTCCGCCTGGAGCAAGGGAGACCATGCGGGATCCGAGGCATCGCCGGACGTGATGACTCTTTGTTCATTCCGGCCGGTGATGTCGACGCTCCAGATCTGCGATCCGCGTCCGCCTCTCAGCGTCCGCGTGAACATCAGCACGCGGCCGTTCGGCGCCCAGGTGGGGCCCTCATCTTCCCAGCCGTCCGTGATCATGCGCTCGCCCGAACCGTCGGGCCGCATGACGCCGATGCGGAAGCTGCCGCCTGCTTCCTTGGTAAAGGCGATCAGGTCGCCGCGCGGGCTCCAGACGGGCGTTCCGTTCTTGCCGGCGCCGAAGCTGATGCGGTGCACGTTCGAGCCGTCCGCATTCATCACATAGACCTGCTGCGAGCCGCCGCGGTCGGATTCGAATGTGATCTGGCTGCCGTCCGGCGAATAGCAGGGCGACGTGTCGATGGCCGGATCCGTGGTGAGTCGCGTCGGCGCACGGGTTCGCAAATCCATCACATAGATGTTGGAGTTGCCGTTCTTCTCCAGCGACATGATGACCTTGTTACCGTCGGGCGAAAAGCGCGGCGAGAACGTCATGTTGGTGAACTCGCCCAGTATCTCCTGGCGGCCGGTGTCGACATTGTCGATGTACACGCGCGGCTTGCCGGTGACGTAGGAGAGATAGGCGATCGTCTGGTCCTTCATGTTCGACGGATCGAAGCGCGGCGTCAGGACAAGATAATCGCCGCGGGTGAGGAACATCGGATTTTGGCCGTCCTCGTCCATCACCGCGAGACGTTTCTTGCGGTTCGTCATCGGACCGCTTTCGGCGATGAACACGATGCGCGTGTTGAAGTAACCGGTGTCGCCCGTGACCTCGTGGTAGATGTAATCTGAGATCATGTGCGCCACCTGACGCCAGGCGTCCGGCGTGACGGTGCTGTAGCCCTTGCCGTTGCCGATCTGCGCGCCGGCATAGACGTCCCACAGGCGGATCTGCACTTTGAGCTGACCGTCGGCACCGATACTGGATTCACCGGTGACAAGGCCCTGCGCATTGATGACGCGCCAATCGGCGAAGTTCGGATTGCTGATGTCCTTGACCTGGGAGACGTAGGATTTCGGATCGAGCGGCCGGAAGACGCCCGAACGCGCCAGATCGGCACGCACGACGGCGGCGATGTTCGCCCCTCCCGAACCTGCGGAATTGAAATCCGGTATCGCGATCGGCATGGGCTGGATGTTGCCCTGAGTCACGTCCACGCGCAGCGCGGCCGAAGCCGACACGGCACAGAACCCTATGAACGCGAACAGAGCCAGCGAAGCTGCAAGAAAACGCGGTACATGTCGCAACGTCTAATCTCCCATCATTTGACGCGGGTCGAAGTGGAACGGATCGATCTCCTGCCACTGGTCGTACTGATCCGCCGGCAATTTGTAAGGCGCGCATTCGACGATCGCGCGCCGTGCCGCAGCGGCCGAAGCCGCGAAATACGGGCTCGAAGACTGCCCAGACAATTGTGTCACCCGTTGGACAGACCCGTCCCGGCTGAGGACCACATCGAAATCCACGACCAGGTCCTGGGCATTCGGTGCACCGACCGGCGGGCTCCAGCAGGGCCGGATCATGCTTTGCAGCATGGTCGTCAGATCGGCCGTCATGGCATTCTGGGCGCCAAATCCCTGCTGGGTGCGGCTGGCCACGCGCGCATTCGCGCGCGGCGACGCCGCCGGTTGCTTGTTCAGGAGCGCGAGCAGGCTGTCGAAGTTCTGATTGGCCTTTTGTGGTTTTGAGTCCTGCGGCCGCACCTGTGGTACCGGCGGCGGCGGCGGTTTTCTGATTAACGGTTCCGACGACGCCTGTTCGGGCGGAGGCGCTGCGTCGTCGGTCTGCGGCGGCGCGGGCGCGGGTGCCGGAGGCGCCGGTACGGGTTTCACGTCGGGAGCAACCCTGGGGCGCTCTCTCACCGTCGCCATCACGTTCGTCTTGTTGCTGAGCGTGACGAGATCGACGGGCACGACGGGCGCAGATTCGTCGATGATGTCGAGATGCTGGCTGAAGGTGACGAGCATCGCGGCAAGCAGCAGCCCGTGCAGGACCAACGAGCCCACAAAGCCCAGCGGCAGGAATCCCTCCCCCGCCATCGACACGGTCGAGAGTCTAGTCCTCGCCGGCCTTCTTGTGAGGTCTGGCAACATCGGTCACGAGTCCGATATGGGTAAATCCCGCGGCGCTGATCAGCGCCATCACTTCCATCACGCGTCCGTAATCCACGGCCCTGTCGCCGCGCACGAAGATTCGCTGGTCGTAGCCGTTCGCCGAAATCGCCGTCAGTTTCGGCACCAGACCGTCTTCGTCGATGGGCGTATTCTGCAGAAATATCGCGCCGTTGCGTTTGACCGTCACGGTCAGCGGCTCGCGATCCTGGCTCAGCGCCTGCGCCTTCGTCTTCGGCAGATCGACAGGCACGCCGACGGTCAGGAGCGGCGCCGTCACCATGAACACGATGAGCAGCACCAGCATCACGTCGACGAACGGCGTGACGTTGATCTCGGACATGGGGCGCCTGCGTCCGCGCCCGCGTTCGAGTTGGCGCAAGCCCGCCGCCATCACTTCGCCTTTTCGTCGAGCTGGCGCGACAGGATCGCGGAGAATTCATCGGCGAAATTACCCAGGCGATTTTCGTAGCGTCCGATGTCGTTGACGAACTTGTTGTAGAAGATGACGGCGGGAATGGCGGCGAGCAGACCCATGGCGGTGGCGAACAGCGCTTCGGCAATGCCGGGCGCGACGACGGCCAGGGTCGTGTCGTGCCGTGCGGCGATGGCCGAGAACGAATTCATTATTCCCCAGACCGTTCCGAACAATCCCACGAACGGAGCCGTGGCGCCGACGGTGGCGAGAAACCCGAGACGCTTTTCGATGCCGTCCGTTTCGCGGTGGATGCTGACCGTCATGGCTCTCTCGACGCGGTCCTTGATGCCGGGAAGCAGTGCATCGCGCGGCGGGCCGTTTTCGAATGCGCGGCGCCATTCGCGAATGGCCGATGTGAACACCGACGCCATGGGATGATCCGGCTTCTGGCCGAACTGAACATAAAGTTCGTCGAGCGACAGCCCCGACCAGAATGTCTTCTCGAACTGGCCGGCGCGGCGCTTCAAGGAGGACAGCGCGAACCATTTGTTGATAATGATCGCCCAAGACCAGAGCGACGCGAGCAACAGCAACGCCATGACGGTCTTGACGATGGGATCGGCGCGCAGAAACAGCTTGTAGATGGAGATGCCGTTAAAGCCGGGTCCGGATTCGTTGCCGGAATCGGTGACATCGACCGGCGTGGTCGGCGCAGCGGCCGGCGCTCCGAGATCCTGCGTCTGCGCGGCAGGGCCGGTTGGCGCCGCGCGCGGCGACGACTGCGCGAAGGCGCACGTCACCCCCAACAACACAATGGTCGCTGCCGCGACGAAAGCGGCCACGTGTCTTCCCATCATTTGCGAACCTCTTCCGCGGTTGAGCCGCGTCTGCGACCCCCGGCTGCCGATCGGAGGGGCGCACTCGCGCATCCGATCGTGGCCGAATTTTGGCACGATGGATTAAGGTATTGTTTCCGAAAGCAAAGGTGCCAATTTTTGATGCATGTCCAACGGGATTCGTCGGGGCTTTCCCGACAGCGTGATGATGCAGGCTTCCACGTTGCCGCGTGTCAACAGCTGCTCACCGCAATAAATGCGCTGATCGGCGACCATGCGCACGCCCGTGAGAGAGACCGCGGTCGTGCGCACGTCGATCAGATCGTCGACCCGGGCCGGCCTGAAATACTCGATGGCCGCCTTGCGCAGAGTCCAGGCCCAGGGCTCCTCACCGTCCTTCGACGCGAGACGGGCGATGCCGGCGCAGCGGAAGAATTCGGAGCGGCCGCGTTCCATGAAGCGCAGGTAGTTGGCGTGATAGACGATGCCGGAGAGATCGGTGTCTTCGTAGTACACGCGGATCGGCAGGTGATGCACCTTGCCGATGAAGCGACCGAATCCTTCGACCTCACTCATCGTCCGGACCCTGGTTGAACAGGGCAATCTGCGCCGGATCGCGCGGCGGAGCGGCGAGCCCCAGATGCGCGAATGCTGCTCCCGTCAGGCATCGCCCGCGCGGCGTGCGCTGCACGAAACCCTGCTGCAGCAGGAAAGGTTCCACGGTTTCCTCGATGGCGTCGCGCGCCTCGCCAAGTGCTGCGGCGATGGTTTCGATTCCGACCGGACCGCCGCCGAATGCCTCGGCGATCAGGCGAAGATAGCGTGTGTCGAAGGAATCAAGACCGCGCTGATCGACCTCAAGCCGGGTGAGTGCCGCATCGGCGATTTTGGCATCGATGCGCGTGTGGCCCGACACCGACGCAAAATCCCGCACGCGCTTGAGCAGTCGACCGGCGATGCGCGGCGTTCCACGGGCCCGGCCGGCGATTTCCCGCGCGCCTTCACTCGTCAGATCGAGCGCCAGCACGCGCGCACCTCGTTCGACGATGGACAGCAGTTCCTCGGGCGAATAAAAATTGAGGCGAACGGGAATGCCGAAGCGATCGCGCAGCGGCGTGGTGATGAGCCCCGCCCGCGTCGTGGCTCCCACCAGCGTGAACGGCGCCAGCGTGATCTTGACCGAGCGTGCCGCGGGTCCTTCGCCGATGACGAGATCGAGCTCGAAATCCTCCATCGCCGGATAGAGAATTTCTTCGACCGCCGGATTGAGGCGATGGATCTCGTCAATGAACAGTACGTCGCGCGGTTCGAGATTGGTGAGGATGGCGGCGAGATCGCCGGCGCGCGCCAGAACCGGCCCCGATGTCGAGCGGAAGTTGACACCGAGCTCGCGTGCCACGATCTGCGCTAGCGTCGTCTTGCCGAGACCGGGCGGGCCGGAGAACAGCACATGGTCCAGCGCCTCGCCGCGCCCCTTCGCCGCTTCGATGAAGATGCCGAGATTTTCGCGCGCCTGTTTCTGGCCGACGAACTCCGCAAGCCGCTTGGGCCTGAGGCTCGACTCGAGCGCGTCGTCTTCGCTGCGCTCGGGTGCCACGAGGCGGGCGGACTCCGGTTTCGATTTGGCAGTCGACATCACGCCTCCCACGGATTGACGACGTTCAAGCCGTTAAAGCGGAAGTGCGTCACATCTCTGGTAACGAATGTGAAGCCATACGCAAGAGCAGTCGCTGCGAGCTGCATATCGATAGTTTGCCCGTTGGGTGATGCCCCGCGCAATCGGCCCCAAACGGCCGCGACGGTTTGGTCCAGCGGCACGATGCGTCCGGCATAGTCTTCCTCGACCATCCTGACCCAAAGCCGAAGCTCTCGTCTTCTGCGGCCTTCGCTCAAGCGTTCGGCGCCATAGTATAATTCGCCGACGGTCAGCGCGCTGATGTACTGCCGACGCAACTCGTTGACCGTTAGCCACGACATAACGGATGCGTCCCTGTGCGGCCGCATCGACTCCGAGAGTACACAAGTATCGAGCAGAAAAATCAAAACACCTTTCTCGGCCTGTCGCGTCGCCTCGGCGGAAGCTCGAACTCTGGAACCGTCGGCGCATTCACCCACCACCGCGGGAGATTTTCGCCGGCGGCCGCTTTCTTGCGCAAAGTCTTGGGCAGCAGACGGACTTCGAATTTCGGTTCCCCGCGAAACGAAATCTTCTGGGGCTCGTGTTCGGCCGCGCGCAGCAACTCAGACAAGCGAGACTTCGCCTCCTGCACCGGCCATACCTTGTCCATGGTTATCTCCTGACTAGTCTGACTAGTCAGTTGTAGGCTACCGCCCCATCGCCCGCAAGCTTTCGCGGATCAGGGCATCGAGGGGCGCGTCACCCAGATCGCGCACCGACCGCGCCACCGCCTCCGCCGCCTGGCTTTGGGAATAGCCGAGCTTGACGAGGGTTGCGACCGCATCGGCTTCGGGTCCGCGCGGCGCGGCGGCGGGCGCGTGCGCGCCTTCATCGGAGTGACCGCGCAGCATCATCGACGGCGCTTTGTCTTTCAGTTCCGTCACGATGCGCAGCGCGAGCTTGGGGCCGACGCCCTGGGCGCGGCCGACGATGGTTTTATCGCCCAGCGCGATGGCGCGCTCCAGTTCGCGCGCCGAAAGCGCGGAAAGAACGTTCAACGCGACGCGCGCACCCACATTCTGCACCGTCTGCAACAGGCGGAACCATTCGCGCTCTTCGGCGCTCGCAAAACCGTAAAGCCGGATGGTCTCATCGGTGACGCGGCTTTCGATCATCAGCGAAGCGGGCGCGCCCGTGGTCAGCCGCGACAGCGTCGGCGTCGAACACTGCACAAGATATCCGACCCCGCCGACGTCGAGGATGACATGATCGGGCCCCAGCGAATCCACGATGCCGGACAGCTTGCCGATCATGACAATGCGGCCTCGATGCGCGCCAAAGTGGAGGAGAGATGCGCATGCGCGATGGCGGCGGCCAGCGCATCGGCCGCATCGGCGGCGGTGACATTCGACGTCGGCAGCAGATGGCGCACCATCACCTGCACCTGCTCCTTGCCGGCATGGCCTGCACCGACCACGCATTTCTTGATGTGGTTGGGCGCGTATTCCGCGATGTCGAGTCCGCCCTGCGCCGCTGCGAGCAACGCAACTGCGCGGGCATGGCCAAGTTTCAGGGCAGCCGACGGATCCTTGTGCACGAAGGCCTGCTCGATGGCGATGGCCTGCGGCGACAGCTCGGCGATGATCTGCGCCAGCCCTGAATGAAGCCCCAGAAGCCGCGCACCCAGGCTCTTTTTCGCATCGCTGGTGAGCACGCCATGCGCCACATGCGACACGCGGTTGCCGTCGACGACGATCACGCCCCAGCCCATGCGGGCAAGGCCTGGATCAAGACCGAGAATGCGGATCGCTGCCATCAGGGGCCTTAAGAGAATCGCCAGCTTCAGTGTCCGCGATTGGAGCGCTGGTGCGCAATCCTTATCGATGAGATGAGCAGCGCACTCAGGCCGCGAGCTTCGCGATCAGGGCATCGGAGAGTTCGTAGTTGCCGTAGACCGTCTGCACGTCGTCGTGATCTTCGAGCGTGTCGAGCAGTTTCACCAGCGTCTCGCCGTTCTCGTCGCTCACCGCCGTCGTGGTCTGGGCGCGGAATTCGATCTTGGCCGATTGCGCTGGCCCGAGTTTATTTTCGAGAGCATCGCGCACTTCGCCGTAGGACTCGATCGACGAAATGAATTCGTGGCTCTCGTCGCCGGAGATGCATTCGTCGGCGCCAGCTTCGATCGCCAGTTCCAGCATCGCGTCGTCGCTTCCCTTGGCCTTCGGATAGGCGATGACACCGACCCTGTTGAACATGAACGACACGGAATTGGTTTCGCCCATCGCTCCGCCATATTTCGAGAAGGCCGAGCGGATATCGGCGGCGGTGCGGTTCCTGTTGTCGGTCATCGTTTCCACGATCAGGGCGACGCCGCCGGGCCCGTAGCCTTCGTAGCGTACCTCTTCGATGTTCTCCGCATCGCCGCCGGTTGCCTTCTTGATGGCGCGCTCGATGTTGTCCTTGGGCATGGACTGCGCCTTCGCCGCGATGATCGCAGCGCGCAGCCTGGCATTCAGCGCCGGATCGGGCAGGCCCTGTTTGGCGGCGACGGTGATTTCGCGGGCGAGCTTGGAAAAGAGCTTGGAGCGCTCCTTATCCTGGCGCCCCTTGCGGAACATGATGTTCTTGTACTGGGAGTGTCCGGCCATGGCGGGGCTCTGCTGTTCGAGAGGCGGTGAGATAGCCGGGCCAAAGCCCCGCTTTCAAGGGCGGCGGCGTGGACGGAACGGTAACGGCAAAATTACAGGGGCAATAACAGGGGCGATTTACAGCGGAGAAATCGACTTTTGCCCTGATATTTTAAAATACCATTGTCTATCAAATGCTTGCCAGAAACATTTTTCTCAGGAACAGGGGCAATTTCCAGCCATAACAGGGGAAGAACAGCGGCGGCGGCTGAAATATTCACGGTCGCCAACCCTCGCGGAAGGCCATCCCCGCGCGCTTTCATTTATTCACACTGTCAAAGAGCGGAAGGGAGAGTCTACGTCCCTGCGGCTCTCGCGTCGAAGACAAAAATCCGCGCGATTCCGGCCGCGCCTCAGACATAAACAGGGAAAATTTCCCTGCTCGCGCCAGACGCGACGTCCTGAAAAAACGAAACGCTGTGTACGCGGCGACACAGGCTGCAAGCGGACGGCCGCACAACGGCGCTGCGCCGCGGCCCGAACTGAAGGAGCTGTGCAAAGCCCGCTTTGACTTGGCTCTTGCTTCACTCGCTTCGATGACGTCTTTTCGAGGTTAATAATGGGAATGGACGTGACCGGAAACGTCACGAGTCAGGAGACGATGCATGAGTGCACTTACCCTTCTGATCATCCGTCACGCGGAGAAACTGGGCGAAGCCTGGCCCGGCCCCGGCCTGACCGATGCGGGCGTGTCGGACGACAAATCGCTCGTCATTCGCGGCTGGCAGCGCGCCGGCGCCTGGGCGGCGCTGTTCGGCGCCGGCCTCGGCGGCGCCAACTATCCGAAGCCGGCCCGGATTTATGCGGCGACTCCGGGACAGGACGACAAGGACAACAAGGGTGCGAGCAAGCGGCCCTTCGAAACGATCTGCGCGCTCGCGCCTCGCCTCGGCATCACGGCCGACACGTCGTTCGGACTGGGTGACGAAGCCGCGCTGATGGCCAAGGTCCTCGGTCAGTCGGGCGTCGTCCTCATCGCGTGGGAACACAAGGCCATCGCGGGCCTCATCGTTCCGAAGATTCCCGTCGCAAGCGGCACGCCGCCCGACAAGTGGCCCGGCGACCGCTTCGACGTGGTTTTGCGCTTCGACCGGGCGGCCGGTGCAACGAAGTTCGCCTATCGCCAGCTTTTTCCCTGCCTGTTGTCCGGCGATTCCGAAACGCCGTTCTGACCCGAGCGGGGAGACAAGACGGCCGACATTTCACAGGGAAACAGTGAGGCGACGAGATTGACGATCGCGCGCCGCAGCCGCGCGGGACAAGCTCACTGTCTCGCCGCCTCACCGTAATTTCATTGTCCGGCGTGGCATTCCTGTCGGCGTGGAGAGGTCCTGCGGCCTGTCCCGGGACGCGGGGGGCGTTCACCATGCCGCTGCAAACCGCAGCCGGCGATTGTGCGGCTTTGCTAAATATGGTTTTCAGGCACGCCATCCTTCAGGGGCTCATCTCATGACGCGCTTCACCGCCGCCGGCTTTCTGTTGCTTCTCACTTGCACAGGCGCGCTGGCGCAAACCCCGCCACCTCCGCAGACCGGGACAGCTCCCGCCCACGCAAATGCCCCGGCCACTCCCGGTATCGCGCCGGGCAAGCAGATGCTCCTTCCGTCGCGCGACGCGCAATCCTCTCAATCCGCCTACTTGCACCAGCCCGTGTGCATGCCCGACGTCAAACATTTCTGCAGCGATGTGAAACTCGGCCACGGCCGCGTGCGCGCCTGCCTCGCGGCGCACCGCGCGCAGCTTGCGCCACTCTGCCAGGAGAAGCTCGCCCATTTCGAGAAGTGGCTGGCGGACCGCAAGGCGCATCCGGGCGGTCCGATCTTCCATCGCGAAGGCCACAGCACTCCCGCGACTTCCCCGGCGAAATCGACTGCACCGCAGACCGGAACTGCGCAGCAGACAAAACCGCAGACACCGGCCACCACACAACAGACTACGCCGCCGAAGCAATGATGGAATAAAGGGCTTCGCAGATTGAACGTGGCCGCTTGAAGACGGCGCATGCGGCGGCTGAAGGATTGCACGCGGAGGCGCGGTGACGCGGAGCGGTATCCGTCGTTTCGTCGGCATCGGGGCGTTGGCATCCTGCGCCCACGCGGCGTGAATGGACCGGCGCGCGCCAGGAGCTGTACGTCCAGTCGCGTCACGCCGGAGATTGTTCAGCCGAACGGAAATCTCCGCGTCTGCGCGTGAGACACTTCGGAACGATGTGCGCAATGTGACTCGCGAGCGCACCGATACACCCTGTCTGCGGCTGCCCCTCCATGCTCCTTCGCTGCTTCGCAGCTCCGGTGGACACCGCGCGGGCCGCACCGGCCGGCTGTAAGCATTCCCGTCGCCACCTGAATCCACTGCATCAAGACGTTGCTCGCGCGGCGGTTCGGAGGCCGCCCGTGAGCGACATCCAGACTCTCTGGCAAACCCAAACGATGGAGGACATACCCGTGTCGATTTCCGATCTGCAGGCGCGCGCCCAATCGTTCCGTTCCCGCGTGCGGGTGCGCAACGTGGTGCTCATTCTTAATTCGCTCGCCGATATCGCGGCGGGCGGCGCGCTCCACGCGGATCGCGCCCACCCACAGCTTAAAACAAAAAGGGCGGCGAGTGCCGCCGCCCCTTGGAGTGTGAACGCGATGGCGGAGGCTGAACCTCCGCGCTCGCACCGATATCAGTATGCGCCCAGTCCGTTGGGTGTGCCCCAGCCGGTCGGGCCGTCATAACCGACCTCGGCGTTGCAGAAATAGGCAACGCTGCACGATCCGTTGTTGCCGGTCGTGACGTCGAACAGATCGTCCGTATTGGCGTAGATGGTGCTGGCCGCATTCACAGCGCCTCCGTTGGCGCCGAAGATGCCGCCGACCAGCGGCGTCGCCACGCTGGTGCCACCCACGGTGCCCCACTCGCCGTTGATGTAGATGGCGACGGGAGTACTCGGGCTTGCAACCGCGGACGTATCACCGACCATGCGCGTGGAACAGCTGGGGTCGGTCTGCCAGACGGGCTTGCTGATATATGCGCTGCAGCCGCTGCCCGTGCCGTTCCAGACCGTTTCGCTCCAGCCGCGCGTGTTGTTGGCCGTGGTGAGCGCCGTGCCGCCCACCGCGATCACCGTGTTGAAGTCCGCCGGGGCGCAGACACCAGCCGCATATCCGTCGTCGCCGTTGGCCGCCGTTATCGCGACGCCGGAGTGATCGTAATACTTCGCGAATTTCGTGACGCCTGCCGACTCCACGCCGCAATAGCTGTTGCTGATAACGTGGGCGCCGAGTGTCGCCGCCGTGTCGACCGCCGTACCGAGGTTTTTGAACGACGACGTTTTCGCCTCGACCAAATAGAGGGTGCAATTGGGACACATGGCGCTGGCCATATCGAGATCGAGTGCCTGTTCCACGTCCCAGTCGCCATTGGTCGCCGGATATTTCTTCATCTTGCCTTTCTCGTTGAATTTCCCGAAACAGCCGTTCTGCGTCGTGCAGGCCGGCAGACCCCACTGGGAGCGATAGACGGCGAGGTCGGATTCCGCATTGGGATAGCCATACGCATCGACGATCGCGATGATCGTGGACGGGGCTCCGGCGTTCGCCGGGATCTTATAGGCGGACAGCAGATTGGCCGGCGAAAAACCGGCGATCGGCTGACCGGTGAACAGAGGGTGTCCGTCCTTGTCGGTGACGATGTGCACCGTACAGCGCGCGTTCATGCCCTTGACCGGTGCGCAGACGGCGACGGAATAGGTATTTCCCGTCCGTTCGACAATCACCGGGTGCGCAGTCGCGGCCGCAGCGAAAAGCGTAACGGCGAGCGCGGGCAGCAGCCCGCCCCAAAAGCTTCGTCTCATGATGACCCCTCTCACCCGAACGTTCGGATGTTCTGATTTGGCACCCGGGCTCAGGCCGCATTGTCCTGCAGCTGCCCGGCGGCAGATGCTAACGCGTTTAATTCGCAAGTAAAGCCGGCCAAGTCGGCGGCGGAGGCGAATGGGTTCAGCTTTCTGGCCGTGTGGAAAACCGCTATGGTTTGCGGGAATCCTCAAGTTCCCGGTAGTGTCTGCGAAGGACGCGCTATGGCGAGCACCAGCGACGACGGCGGAAATTTCAATGTGCCCGCTCCGGAACGGCGACCTATTCTGTCGTGGGACGGTTCCGCCCCCGACGTTGCTTTGCGAAAAACCGGATTCAGCTTCATCCCCGAGATGCCGTGGGGATCGCATGTCTGTCTCTTCTACAGAACCGCGCAGGACCTGGCCGACGCGGACATTGCCTATTTCAACGCGGGGCTTCAGAACAACGAATATTGCATGTGTGTGGTGTCTCCGCCGAATTCAGTTGAAAGCGCGCGGCTTCGGCTGCGCAAAGGCATTCCCGATCTCGACCGCCACATCGCGTCGGGGAACTTCGAGCTGCGCGAGGGTGACGACTGGTACCAGCCCCGGGATCCTCTCGGCGTACGCCTGATCATCGACGGATGGCGCGAAAGGCTCGCCATGGCGCTGGCTGCGGGCCACGAGGGGTTGAGGGTCAAGGGAGAGGCGTTCTGGCAGCAAACCAATCTCTGGACCGAGTTTATGAAGTACGAGCAGGCGCTCGAAGATACGCTTGCGGGCCACCGCATGCTGGTCCTGTGCGCATACGCGATCGAAAAAAGCGATGCCGACGGCATTTTGAACGTCGCCACCGCGCATCAGTGCACAATTGCAATTCGCGACGGCCGCTGGGAATTCATGAAGGTTCCCGGACACCGGCATGCGGAGCGGGAAGTCCGCGCGCTGAACGGCGGCAGCCGGCTGGCGTCGAAATCCTTTTCCGGCCACGAATCATTGACGCCGCGCGAACGCGTGGTGCTGGCCCAGATCATGAAAGGCGCCTCAAGCAAGGAAGCGGCGCGCGTCCTGGGAATCAGCCACCGCACCGTCGATTTTCATCGCGCCAATCTGCTGCAAAAACTCGGCGCGAAGAATACGGCAGCGCTGGTCAGGGCCGTGCTCGGCAAAGCCTGACAATCCTTATACGGATATATTATCGCGCCGCCTGCTGTTGCGCCTGTTGCCGCCGGCATCGATCCGGCGTGTACCCCGTGATTTCACGAGGCAAGAACCCCGTAATCGCACGAGGGAGATTGCTCCTAACGGCGCCCCTATCTTACGCACGATGCACGCTGACCGGCGTCGGCCCCGACGACGGAAGCCCAGCAGGTAGTCCGGTGCCCAGAAAGCAGTCAAATCCGATAGACGCACACGTCGGCAGTCGCGTTCGTCTTCGTCGCATGCTGATCGGCATGAGTCAGGAGAAACTGGGAGAACTTCTCGGGCTGACATTTCAGCAGATTCAAAAATATGAAAAAGGCGCCAACAGAATTGCCGCCGGGCGGCTGTATCAGGTGGCGCATATTCTTGGAGTGTCTGTCGGTTATTTCTACGAAGGCATTCTCGATCAATCGCCGGGCGCCAGCGAAACCCTGCAGACAAACGCCGTTCCTCCCGTCATCGAATTTCTTTCGAACGGCGAGGGACTGCAGCTGAGCCTTGCGTTCATGCGCATCGAGGATACGGACGTGCGCAAACGGGTGCTCGACCTGGTGAAATCTCTCGCCGATGACGGGCAGGAACGCGCACGGTGACCGGTCCGCCCGGAATCGCGCCGCCACGATCGGCGTCTTTCCGAGTCATCGGCGGCGCGACGCAATCAATCGGAAATGGCGCATACGTTTCCTCGGCCGCCCCGCCCTCGCACACCGGCAACAAACGGCCACGCAGTTTTCGCTGCCGATTCATAAAGCGTGTCCTGGCCTGACAATTGGGGTCATCTTCCGTTAGAAACCGCGGGGGTCCGGGCGTGGGGATTGTGTATCCTGCCGCCGTGTTTTCTTATCGGTGGTCCGTTGGCAAGACCGGTTACAAAGGGAAGATCATGCCGCTCAGAACAGGTTTGATGGTCGCCGCGGCGCTGCTGCTGACCGGCTGCGGCGATCACGCGAAGGTAGCAGAGATCGAGGGCTATGGGCCGCATCCTACGCTGGTTGAGCCTCACCCCACCCTCATCCCGACCATCAATCCGGCGAAGGCCGTGGGCTGGCCCGCGGGCGCGACGCCTGTGGCCGCAGCCGGACTTGCCGTCAACGCGTTCGCGTCCGGCCTGGATCATCCCCGCTGGCTGACCGTCTTGCCGAACGGCGACGTGCTCGTTGCCGAGACGAGCGCACCGGTGCATCCCGACGACGAAAAGGGTCTTCGCGGCATGGTGGCGCACTACATCATGAGCGGTGTCGGCGCGAACACGCCGAGCCCCAACCGCATCCTTCTGTTGCGCGATACCGACGGCGACGGCATCGCAGACAAACGCTTCGTGTTCATCAAGGGGCTGAACACGCCGTTCGGCATGGCGCTGGTGGGCGATACGCTCTATGTCGCCGACACCGATGCGCTGCTCGCGTTTCCCTATCACGACGGCGACACGGAGATCGCCGCGCCGGGCCGGAAGATTAGCGACCTGCCGGCGGGCACCATCAATCATCACTGGACGAAGAACGTCATCGCCAGCCGCGACGGTACAAAACTGTTTGTGAGCATCGGCTCCAACAGCAATGTCGGCGAGAACGGCATGGCGGCAGAGGACGGCCGCGCCGACATCTGGGAAGTCGATCCGAAAACGGGCGCGCATCGCGTGTTTGCCTGGGGCATCCGCAACGGCAACGGCATGGGCTGGGCGCCGGGCACCGATACGCTGTGGGTGGCGGCGAACGAGCGCGACGAAATCGGCAGCGATCTCGTTCCCGACTACATGACCTCGGTGAAGGACGGCGGATTCTATGGCTGGCCCTACAGCTATTACGGCAAGCATGTCGATGTGCGCGTGCAGCCGCCGCGGCCCGATCTCGTCGCGCGCGCGATTGCGCCGGATTATGCGCTGGGTTCGCACAGCGCATCGCTGGGTCTGACATTCTCAGACGGCGCCGACCTCGGCGAACAATTCGCGCATGGCGTGTTCATCGGCCAACACGGGTCGTGGAACAGAAATCCGCGCGCCGGCTATCGCGTGATCTTCGTGCCGTTCAAGGGTGCTGCGCCCGACGGCATGCCCGTTCCCGTGCTGACGGGCTTTCTCAACGGCAATGGCGACGCGCAAGGGCGGCCCGTGGGTGTCGTCATCGACAAGAAGGGGGCGTTGCTCGTGGCCGACGACGTCGGCAATGTCGTGTGGCGCGTGACGCGGGCCTCTGGAAGCGGAATCCGCTGAACAAGGGTTTGCCGCCGCGCAGACGCATCGCCCGCGCGCGCGACTTCTTCTTCGTGTCTTTGCGGGAAACCTTTTCTTCGCGAGTCGGGGCGCATATCTCGCCGCCGGATTCGCGCGGCTGCGCCGGATGCGGCTACACCTCGGGAACGGCCTGCTTCAGCCTGCCGCCGACACGAACGGGTTCGATTCGCGCGGCGAAGCCTTTCGCATCCGTCTCCACGAAGACGGCGCAAAGCGTTGCGGGGCCTGTCGCGGGCGTGAATCGCGCGGATGAAAGCTTCTTCGTGAAGCGCTGCAGCGGTTCGAATTTCTCCATGCCGATGACGGAGTCGTAATCGGCGCAGGCGCCGGCATCCGTCTGATACGCGGTGCCGCCAGGAAGAATCTGCGCATCCGCGGTAGGCACATGGGAATGCGTGCCTACCACCATGGTGGCGCGGCCGTCGCAGAAATGGCCCATCGCCATCTTCTCCGATGTCGCTTCCGCATGCATGTCGACAATCACGGCGTCGGCCACCTCGCCGATCGGCGCGGCCGCCAGTTCCTTCTCGACAACGGCGAACGGATCGTCGAGCGGATCCATGAAGGTGCGTCCCATCACGTTGACCACCAGTACACGCCTGCCGCTGCGCGCGTCGAACAGGCCCGCGCCACGGCCGGGCGTACCAGGCGGATAATTGCCGGGTCGCAGCAAGCGGTCGTCATCGTCGATGAAGGAGAGAATTTCCTTCTGATCGGCCCAGTGATTGCCGGACGTGATCACGTCGATGCCGGTGGCGAACAATTCATTGGCGATACTGCGCGTGATGCCGAAGCCGCCAGCCGCGTTCTCGCCGTTTGCGACGACAAAATCGAGCGCGAGCTTTTTTCGTAGCAGGGGCAGCTCCACGCTCACCACGTCGCGGCCCGGCCGTCCCAATATATCGCCGATGAACAGAATGCGCATGATTCAATCCAATCCCTCACCCCCGCAAAGCGGGGGAGCGGTTAACCCGTGCCCGGCTGCAACATCGCAAAATTGAAAAGCGGACGGGACCGATTCCGCCGTTGGCTGCGGATCCTCACGGGCCTGCAAGTGCAGGTGGGCGCCATATGTCCGGAACCACGGCCCCGGCCAGGGACAGCTCCCGGTGAGTACCATTAAGGCCCCTGGGCATCGCGTACCTGACGCGCGGACCAGTACCCGTCCACCTCTCACGTTAGGCTTGCGCCAGCCGCGCGGCAATATCCTCGGCGCGTTTTGCGGCCGCCTCGAGCGCCGCAATCGCGCCGTTCTCCGCCGAAGACAATCTTTCGTTGATCTGTTCCTGCGCATTGGACAGATCGCCGAGCTGTCTTGCGCGCTTTTCGAGCTGGGTGACGGAGTCGAAATAATCGTCCGTGATCAGCAGCGCCGCCATCAGTATGAGGCGCGCATCGCCCACCTGGCCGACACTCTGCAGAAGCTCGCGAACTTTACCGTCCACATGCGCGGCGAGTTCGCGCAGGTGGTCTTCCTCGCCCTCGTCGCAGGCGATCGTATAGGCGCGATTGTTCACCATGATGTTCACGAGAGGCACGCAAATCTCCCACCGATGAGAATTGAGAAAATCTTTACCACGGAGACACGGAGGGCGCAGAGAAGAAATGCCAGAACTCCTCCGTGATCTCCGTGATCTCCGTGATCTCCGTGTCTCCGTGGTGAACCTTTCGGCGCTGAGCGACGGTGAAGACGCCCTATCTGCCGAGCGCAGCGCGGATTTCCGCGATGGCGCCGTCGAGCCGGCCTTCCACTTCCTCGGTGATGCCCGCCAGCGAACGCGAGTCCTCTTCAAGTTCGGCGATGCGCGCCAGAAGCGTCTCGCGTTCGCGGGTCAGCCGCGCCACATCTGCCGCCTGGCGTTTGGCTTCGTCCCTGGCCTGCACGAGCGCCGCGCCGAGCTGATCCATCCTGTCGAGCGCGGCGGTCAGGCGCGCCGTGGCCGCTTCAAGCGCTGCCATTCCGACCTCTTCGAAGCAAATCACCGCGAACTTAGGCCCCCCATGGAACGGGGGTCAATCTGAACCCTTGACGTTAGGGTCAGCCGCACCTAAGGGCTCCAACCGTTTCGCGAGGCCATTTCCACAAATGACAGCAGCATCCGCTCCATTCGCCACGGGCGAAGCCGCCGAGGAACGCCGCCTCGCCAACGCCATCCGCGCACTCTCCATGGACGCCGTCGAGGCAGCCAATTCCGGCCATCCGGGCCTGCCCATGGGCATGGCCGACGTGGCGACGGTTCTGTTCTCGAAGTTCCTGAAGTTCGACCCGGCCGAGCCCCAGTGGCCCGACCGCGACCGCTTCGTGCTGTCGGCCGGCCACGGCTCCATGCTGCTCTATTCGCTGCTGCATCTGACGGGCTATCCGGGCATCACCATCGACGACATCCGCCGCTTCCGGCAGCTGGGCAGCCCCTGCGCCGGCCACCCCGAATACGGCCACGCACCGGGCATCGAAACGACGACCGGCCCGCTGGGCCAGGGGCTGGGCAATGCCGTCGGCATGGCGCTGGCCGAGCGGATGATGAACGCCCGCTTCGGCGACGATCTCGTCAATCACAAGACCTATGTGATTGCGGGCGACGGCGATCTCATGGAGGGCATCAGCCACGAAGCCATCAGCCTGGCGGGGCATCTCAAGCTCAAACACCTGATCGTTCTCTACGACGACAATCACATTTCCATCGACGGTCCGACTTCGCTTGCGGATTCGACGAACACCCGCCTGCGCTTCGAGGCGGCGGGCTGGGCGGTGCATGAATGCGACGGCCTGAACGGCGAAGAAATCGCGCGCGCGCTGGAAGCCGCGCAGGCGAGCGATGCGCCCGTGCTCATCGACTGTCACACCATCATCGGCTTCGGCGCACCGACGCGCGCAGGCACGTCCAAGGCGCATGGCGAAGCCCTCGGCGCCGGCGAAGTGGCGGGTGCGCGCAAGGCGCTCAACTGGCCCTACGAACCGTTCGTCGTGCCCGAGGACATCCGCGCGGCATGGCTCAAGATCGGTGCGCGCGGCCAACCGCAACGTGAGGCATGGCTCGCACGCAAAGCCCGCGCGTCGGAGGAAACCGTGCGCGCGTTCGAAGAATCGCTGTCGCACGACATTCCCGCCTCGCTGGCGCCGGCACTGGTGGCATTCAAGAAGAAGATCAGTGCCGAAAAGCCCTCGATCGCGACACGCAAGGCTTCCGAGCAGGCCCTTGACGTGATCAACGCGGAACTGTCGACCACCATCGGCGGCTCTGCCGATCTCTCGCCCTCCAACAATACGCGCAGCAAGGGAATGGAGGATGTGGCGCCGGGAAGATTCGGCGGACGCTACATTCATTATGGCATCCGCGAACACGGCATGGCGGCGGCCATGAACGGCATGGCGCTGCATGGCGGCCTCATTCCCTACTCGGGCACATTCCTCGTCTTCTCCGATTATTGCCGGCCGTCGATCCGCCTTGCGGCGCTCATGGGCATCTGCGTCATCCACGTGATGACCCATGATTCGATCGGCCTTGGCGAAGACGGCCCGACGCATCAACCGATCGAGCACCTGGCTTCGCTGCGCAGTGTTCCGAACCTGCTGGTTCTTCGTCCCTGCGATGCCGTCGAGACGGCGGAATGCTGGGAGATTGCGCTCGCGCAAAAATCGCGGCCGTCCGTCTTCGCGCTCACACGTCAGAACCTCCCGACATTGCGAACGCCGCACACCGACGACAATCTTTCGTCGAGAGGCGCATACGAGCTCCTGCCGGCCGGTGGCGCGGCAATGGTCACGCTCATCGCGACCGGTTCCGAAGTGGAAATTGCCGTGAGCGCGCGCAAGCTGCTGGCCGACAAGGGCATCGGCGCACGCGTGGTGTCCATGCCGTCATGGGCCTTGTTCGAAGAACAACCGGCAACATATCGTGACGCCGTTCTGGGACCGGGAACCGTTAAGGTCGCCATCGAAGCGGCCGCGGAGTTCGGCTGGTCGAAATGGATCGGCCCGACCGGGAAGTTCATCGGCATGCACAGTTTCGGCGCCAGCGCACCCTACAAGGATCTCTACAAGCATTTCGGCATCACGGCTGAAGCCGCGGCGGACGCCGCGCTCGCGGCCCTCAACGGATAAATCCAGGAGGATATTCATGGCCATTCGCGTCGCGATCAACGGCTTCGGCCGTATCGGGCGTCTGGTGCTGCGCGCGATCGTGGAGTCGGGCCGCAAGGACATCGTCGTCGCCGCGATCAACGATCTGGGGCCTGTCCAGACCAATGCGCACCTGCTGCGCTATGATTCCGTACACGGGCGATTTCCCGCCGAAGTGAAGGTCGACGGCGATCACATCATCGTCGGCGGGCATCGCGTCCGGGTGACGGCGATGAGGAACCCCGCCGAGCTGCCGCACAAGGATTTGGGCGTCGACATCGCGCTGGAATGCACCGGCATCTTTACGTCGAAGGAAAAAGCTTCGGCGCATCTGTCGGCCGGCGCCAAGCGCGTACTGATATCCGCGCCCGCCGACGGCGTGGACCTGACCGTCGTCTGCGGCGTGAACGACGACAAGCTGACGAAGGATGACATTATCGTTTCGAACGCCTCATGCACGACGAACTGCCTTGCGCCCGTCGCCAAGGTCATGCACGACGCATTCGGCATCGACAAAGGCTTCATGACGACGATCCACAGTTACACCAACGACCAGCCCACGCTCGACGCGCTGCACAAGGATCTCTACCGCGGGCGCGCTGCAGCGCTCTCCATGATCCCGACATCGACCGGCGCGGCAAAGGCCGTCGGTCTCGTGTTGCCGGACCTGAAGGGCAAGCTCGACGGCGTTTCTATACGCGTGCCGACGCCGAATGTCTCGGTCATCGATTTCAAATTCGTGTCGAAGACGCACACATCGGTCGACGCGGTAAACAACGCCGCGAAGGCCGCCGCCGCAGGGCCAATGAAAGGCATACTCGAGGTTGTCGACGCGCCGCTGGTGTCGTCCGACTTCAATCACGATCCGGCGTCGTCGAGTTTCGCACTCGACCAGACGAAGGTCATCGATGGGACTTTCGTGCGCGTGATGGCCTGGTACGACAATGAATGGGGTTTTTCCAACCGGATGGCCGACGTGGCGGTGAAGATGGGCACGCTGATTTGACATGGACGGTTTTCGCACGCTCGACGATCTCGACGTGAAGGCCAAGCGCGTGCTGGTGCGCGTGGACCTGAATGTGCCGGTGAAGGACGGAGTCGTCACCGACAGCTTGCGCATCGAACGCCAGGCACCGACGATCACGGAGCTCTCGGACAAAGGCGCACGCGTGATTCTGCTCTCCCATTTCGACCGGCCGAAGGGAAAGGTCGTGCCGGAGATGTCGCTGAAACCGATCGCACCTGCCCTGGCGCGCGTGCTCGGCAGGCCGGTGGCCTTCGCGGCGGATTGCATCGGCGACGTAGCGAAAGCCGCCGTCGCGACGCTGAAGGACGGCGATGTTCTCCTGCTCGAGAACACGCGCTTTCATGCCGGCGAAGAGAAGAACGCTCCGGCGTTTGCGAAAGAGGTTGCGGCGCTGGGCGACATCTTCGTCAACGATGCGTTTTCGGCGGCCCATCGCGCGCACGCCACGACGGAAGGCGTCGCGCATCTGCTACCGTCGGCGGCGGGGCGGGCGATGCAGGCGGAACTCACCCATCTGCACAAGGCGCTCGATAAACCCGTGCGTCCGGTGATGGCGGTGGTCGGCGGCGCGAAAGTTTCGACCAAGATCGAGTTGCTCGGCAATCTCATAAAGAAGGTCGACGTGCTCGTTATCGGCGGCGGCATGGCGAATACGTTTCTCGCCGCTCAGGGGATTGATGTCGGCAAATCGCTGTGCGAGCGCGATCAGCTCGACACAGCGCGGACCATTTTAGGCGCCACCACGCAATCGGGTGCGGCGATCGTGCTGCCGTCCGATGTCGTCGTGGCCAGGGAATTCAAGGCGAATGCCGCCCACCGTACGGTCGATGCCAGATCGGTGGCCTCGGACGAGATGATCCTCGACGTGGGACCGAGGTGCGTCACGGATTTCACCACGCGTCTTGCCCATGTCAACACGCTGGTATGGAACGGACCCTTCGGCGCCTTCGAAACGCCGCCGTTCGACGCAGCGACTGTCGCTGCCGCGAAGGCCGTCGCCCAGCGTACGCGCGAAGGTAAACTTCTCTCGGTCGCCGGCGGCGGCGACACGGTGGCGGCGCTGAATATCGCAGGCGTTGTGGACGATTTCTCTTATGTGTCGACGGCAGGCGGCGCATTTCTCGAATGGCTTGAAGGCAAAGACCTGCCGGGCGTGACCGCGCTCGCGCAATAAAAAGGGGGTGTGACGATGGACAGGAAAGAACTTGCGCGCGTGGCGCATGCGATGGTCGCCAAAGGCAAGGGCATTCTTGCGGCGGACGAAAGCACAGGCACGATCAAGAAGCGTTTCGACAAAATTGGCGTGGAATCGACTGAACCAAATCGCCGCGACTATCGCGAACTTCTGTTCCGTTGCGCCGAAGGCATGAAACACATCTCGGGCGTGATCCTGTACGACGAGACCATCCGCCAGAATGCGAAAGACGGCACACCGCTCGTCAGAATCATCGAACAGGCCGGTTCCGTTCCCGGCATCAAGGTGGATGCCGGCGCGAAACCGCTGGCGCTGTGTCCGAACGAAACCATCACCGAGGGTCTCGATGGTCTGCGCGAACGATTGATCGAATATCGCGGCCTCGGCGCGCGCTTCGCGAAGTGGCGCGCCGTCATCGACATCGGACCCGGCATTCCGAGCTTCACCGCAATCACGACCAACGCGCATGCGCTGGCGCGCTATGCGGCGCTCTGCCAGGAAGAAGATATCGTTCCCATCGTCGAGCCGGAAGTCCTGATGGACGGCGACCACGACATCGATGCCTGCGCGAAGGTAACCGAGTGGACGTTGAAGGAAGTGTTCCGTGCGTTGTTCGACCAGAAGATTGAACTCGAAGGAATCGTGCTCAAACCGAACATGATCGTACCCGGCATGAAATCCCCGAGACAGGTCAATGTCGACGAGGTTGCCCGGCGCACGGTTGAAGTCCTGAAGCGTTGCGTGCCTGCGGCGGTACCGGGCATTGCCTTTCTCTCCGGCGGGCAATCCGACGAACAGGCGACGGCCCATCTGAACGCCATGAATGCGGCGCATCCCCATCTGCCGTGGCCGCTGACCTTCTCTTACGGCCGCGCGCTGCAAGCCGCGCCGCAGCAAGCCTGGAGCGGCAAGGTCGAGAACGTCGCCGCTGCGCAGCATGCCTTTGCGCATCGCGCGCGCATGAATGGGCTGGCGGCCACGGGAGGCTGGAAGCCCGATCTTGAGAAGAAGGCGGCGTGACCGAAGGCTGCCGACTCTATCTCATCACACCGCCAGTGCTCGAGCCGGTCTCGTTCGGTGAAACGCTCACGCGTACGCTCGGTGCCGGCGACGTGGCGTCGCTGCAGTTGCGTCTGAAGGACGCA
The DNA here is from genome assembly GCA_050010175.1 of Rhizomicrobium sp. Classification (GTDB taxonomy): domain Bacteria; phylum Pseudomonadota; class Alphaproteobacteria; order Micropepsales; family Micropepsaceae; genus Rhizomicrobium. The sequence goes on along the minus strand of JBEKLN010000011.1, from coordinate 4,958 downwards.
AGCGACGATGCCATTCTGCGTGCGGCGGATGTGTTGATGCCCATCGCGCAAAAGGCCGGCGTTGCGTTCATCATCAACGATCGCCCCGACCTCGCCGCAAGGTCCGGCGCCGACGGCACGCATATCGGCCAGGACGACATGACCTATGCGGAAGCGCGCGCGCTGCTCGGATCCGACCGCATCATTGGCGTCACCTGTCACGATTCGCGGCACCTGGCGATCGAAGCCGCCGAGGCGGGCGCCGACTACGTCGCGTTCGGCGCGTTTTTTCCGACTTCGACGAAAGAGCCGAAAGCCCGCGCAGACAGCGAGCTCCTGCAATGGTGGTCGCAAGTGATGGTCGTCCCCTCGGTCGCCATCGGCGGCATCACCGTGATCAATGCGCGGCCTTTAATTGAGGCCGGCGCCGACTTTATTGCCGTTTCGTCGGGTGTCTGGGATCATCCGGATGGCCCGGCCGCGGCCGTCCAGGCCTTTAACGCCCTGTTCTGAGCCCCGATTGCGCCTTGGAGCGGCGTACTGCTAAAACCCGCGCGCTCATCCCTCACCTGATGCGTCCCGGCGCCCGAAGGAGCGCGCACGCCATGGCCAAGATTGCTGGCAACGAAATCCGCCCCGGCGCGATGATCTCGCATGACGGCGGGCTGTGGATGGCCGTGAAGTGCCAGGCGGTGAAACCGGGCAAGGGCGGGGCATACAACCAGGTGGAACTCAAGAACGTCGTCACCGGCACGAAGCTGAACGAGCGCTTTCGCGCCGACGAAGCGGTCGAAGAAATCTATCTCGAGAAGAAGGATTTCCAGTTCCTCTACGCGAGCGGTGACAGGCTCACCTTCATGGACATCGCGACCTACGACCAGATCGAGATCGACCGCGATTTCGTCGGCGAGCAGGCGCAGTTCCTGCAGGACGGCATGAAGGTGCTGGTGCAGGTCTATGAAGACAAGCCCATCGGCATCAAGCTGCCGCAGCAAGTGACGCTCGAAGTGACAGAGGCCGACGCCGTGATGCGGGGCGGCACGGCCGCACCGTCTTACAAGGGCGCGGTGCTGGAGAACGGCATGAAGATCCAGGTGCCGCCGTTCATCAACGCAGGTACAAAAATCGTCGTCTCGACCGAGGACGGCACCTATGTCCGCCGCGCGGAATAGATGCCCTATCTCTCCCCCGCCCTGAACGTCATGATCACCGCCGCGCGCAAGGCCGGACGTAAGCTGACGCGCGATTTCGGCGAAGTCGAGAACCTGCAGATATCGTTCAAGGGTCCGGCTGATTTCGTCACCGCCGCCGACCAGCGCACCGAACGCATGCTCATCGAAGACCTGTCGAAGGCGCGGCCCGGCTATAATTTCCTCGTGGAAGAATCCGGTGTGATCGCCGGACCCGACAAGAGCCATCGCTTCATCATCGATCCGCTCGACGGCACGACGAATTTCCTGCACGGCATTCCACATTTCGCAATTTCGATTGCGCTCGAGCGCGAAGGCCAGATCCAGTCGGCCGTCGTCTACAACCCCGTCACCGACGAACTTTATTCGGCCGAACGTGGACACGGCGCCTATCTGAACGACAAGCGACTGCGGGTGGCGACCCGCAAGACGATCAAGGAGTCGCTATTCGCGACGGGTATTCCCTTCCTCGGCAAAGAGGGACATGAGCAGTTTCTGAAGGAACTTGCCGAGGTTATGGGCGCCAGCACGGGGGTCAGGCGCTTTGGCTCCGCCGCGCTCGACCTCGCCTATGTTGCCGCCGGACGCTATGACGGCTTCTGGGAACGGGGCTTGAGTCCGTGGGACGTGGCCGCCGGCATCCTGCTGGTGCGCGAAGCCGGCGGTGTCGTGTCCGACCTGTCAGGTGGCGCGCGCATGCTGGACTGCGGGGATATTCTTGCCGCCAACGAGATGATTCACCCGCAGCTCCTGAAAGTGCTCAAGGCTGCAGGTTGAGCGACAGAATGGCGATGTTTATCCTTTCCGTCCCGATTCGGAGGCGCCTCGCGAGGTCGCGATGCCGGTTCCTTCCGATAAATGCAAAGCGCGCGCCTGATTGCGCTGCCACGGGAGAAGCAAGCTGACAACCATGCGTCGAGGTTTCCTGCCAGTCGTCACAGTGATTGCCGCACTTGCAGGTCTGAACGGAGCGGCGGTCGCTCAGTCCGCCGGGCCCCTGCTGCAACCTGGCGAGCCCTATCCCGGAGCACAGTCGGCACCCGTCCACCTGCACTTGCCCACGCATCACGGCGAGCCTGCGACGAAGGACGACTCAGCCGGCGTCGCGAGTTCGGCGCCGTCATCGACACAAAGCGCCTTGGCACCGCGGGTGGATTTGATTCATCCGCCACATCGCAAGGCGAAACCGAAGCTTGCGACCACGGCACCCGGCGAATCTGCCGCTTCACCGCCGCCTTCGGCTGCGCAAGAGAATGTGCCGTTCTCCTTCACGAAGCCGGACACACCCGCCGAACCGGAAGTTGTTCGCCAGACCACGGCAAAGCCGACCGGCATGCCGCGAAATGCGTCCCTGCCAACCGGCGAGCATGCCAAACTCGACAAGCGCGGCGCGATCCTCTTCGACAAAGGCGTGCCGTCTCCGTCGCCGGCGCAATATCACGGTGTCAAGGTGCTGGCGGACGATCTGAACGCACAACTCGAAAAAGGCGCATCGGCCATTCAGCTTGAGGCCTATGGCGGCGCACCGGGAGACAAATCCTCCGACGCGCGCCGTCTGTCGCTCCGGCGTGCGCTCGCAGTGCGCCAATTGTTGATTGACGATGGCGTTCCTTCGGCGCGCATCGACGTCCGCGCCATGGGCGGCTCGGACGACAGCGGCCCGGCCGACCGCGTGGATGTGTTTGTGCGCTCGAGCTGACGCGCTATTCCGCCGCCGCGCTCGCGCGCAAATCGACGTCCTTCGCTTCGCGTCCGATGCTCGCCAGAAAGGCGAGCATGACGGCCGAGACCGCGCACACTACCGCCAGTGCCCATGCGTAGGCGCCCCAGTAGATCGCCAGTCTTCCCTGCAGCGGGTTATTGGAGGCAGCAAGAAGATTTCCAAGCTGATAGACCACGCCGGGAAACGTCCCGCGGGCGTCTGGCGGGGACAATTCGTTCAGATGCGCCGGCACAAGTCCCCAGCATCCCTGTACCATCACCTGCATCAGAAAGGCGCCGACCGTGAGCAGAACGAGATCCTGCGAGAACGCCCACAGCGGAATCAGCGGCAGGCAGAGCAGTGCTGCAATTACCATCACGCGCCGCCGACCGAACGATTGCGACAACGTCCCGAATGTCAACCCGCCGATGATGGCGCCGATATTGGCGATGATGAGTACAACGCTGATCTGATGAGGCTTGAGGCCATGATCGACCTTAAGAAAGGTCGGATAAACATCCTGCGTTCCGTGACTGAGGAAATTGAAGCAGGTCATCAATACGACGGCATACAGACCGAGCTGCCAATGATGGCTCAGCACATCCGCAACTGTGCTCTTGTGCGCGCGTCCCCGATCCCACGTTGGCGATTCGCGGACGCTGCTTCTGATATAGAGGATGAGAAGCGCAGGCAGGATGCCCACCATGAACAGGCCGCGCCACCCGAAGGCAGGAAACAGGACGCCGTAAGCCACCGATGCGAGCAGATAACCGCTCGCATATCCCGACTGCAGAATTCCCGACGCGATCCCGCGCGCCTCCGGGCGGATGGTTTCCATCGCCAGCGACGCGCCGATACCCCACTCCCCGCCCATAGCCAGTCCGAACAGCGCGCGCAACACCATAAAGACGAGCAGATTTGGCGAGAATGCAGACGCGAACGCCAGAACCGCGTAGAGCACGACATCGAACATGAGAACCGGACGCCGACCGAATCTGTCCGCGAGCCGGCCCAGAATAAATGCGCCGACCGGCCGGAACGCCAGTGTCAGCGTGGTAGCCAACAGGACGGTGGGAACATTGACGTTGAATTCTTTCGCCACGTCGGTGACGACAAATACGAGCAGAAAGTAATCGAACGCGTCCAGCGTCCAGCCGAGATAGCTCGCCGCGACCGCATGCTTCTGTTCGCGCGTCCAGCCCTTAAGTGCGGCAATCGGCATATGCGCTCCAAACAGCGATCTAGTTCACCAGCGTCGCATCGGTTTTTGCAACGACCTCGTCGTGCGTGACGCCGGATGCGGTCTCTATCATCCTCAGCCCGCCATCAGTCACATCGAACACGCCAAGATTGGTGATGATGCGGTGAACGCAGTGCACGCCGGTGAGGGGCAGCTGGCATGACTTCAGAACCTTGGAACGGCCGGCCTTGTCGGTGTGGTCCATCGTCACGACGACACGTTTGACGCCCGCCACAAGATCCATCGCGCCGCCCATGCCTTTGACAAGCTTGCCCGGAACCATCCAGTTCGCGAGATCGCCTGTCTCCGAAACTTCCATCGCGCCCAGAATGGACAGATCGATGTGGCCGCCGCGGATCATCGCGAAGCTGTCGGCCGACGAAAAATAGGACGTCTTGGGAAGAGCGGTAACAGTCTGCTTGCCCGCATTGATGAGATCCGGGTCCACCTCGTTCTCGCGCGGAAACGGTCCCATGCCCAGCATACCGTTTTCCGACTGCAAGGTGACGTTCATCCCGTCGGGAATGTAATTGGCGACCAGCGTGGGGATGCCGATCCCGAGATTGACATAGAAACCGTCGCGCAGTTCCTGTGCCGCGCGCTTCGCCATGTCTTCGCGTGTCCAGGCCATGGTATTATCCTTCCCGAACCGTGCGCTTCTCGATGCGCTTCTCGTAACTCAAGCCGGTAACGATACGCTGTACGTAGATGCCCGGCGTGTGAATGCAGTCGGCATCGAGCGAACCCAACGGCACCAGTTCTTCAATTTCCGCCACAGTGACTTTTCCGGCCGTCGCCATCATCGGATTGAAGTTTCGCGCGGTCTTCCGGTAGACGAGGTTGCCTT
>JBEKLN010000010.1:0-108505 GCA_050010175.1 Rhizomicrobium sp. | reverse complement strand
GGGCAGGCTTTTGGACTTGTCGAGATAATGCACGGTGACGCAACGGCCGGAGCGGTCGTACGTCCAGCAATGATAGTCGCACGACAGGCGGTCGCCCTTGACCGCGCCCAGATGCAGAGGCACCTGCCGGTGCGCGCAGCGATCTTGAAGGGCGTAGACATCCGATTGACGGGCCCCTTTTGCCGGCCGCACAAGCACGATCGGCTCTCCCGCGAAATGCACGCCGAGAGTCTTGCCGGGCTTCACGTCGCGCGAGCGCGCCAGCGGATACCAGAAGTTCGGGTTGATGCCTGTTTTCCGCAGGTCGCGCGGCGCAATCGAGCTGCGCCTCACAGAAGCTATCGTCATGGGCATGCCTCGCGACAAGACAGTCGAAACGGGAAATCGCCCGGAGGTCCGGCCGATTTGCTCGCTCTCAAACTACAACGCGACCGGGCGCCAAAAACTGTTCAATTTTATACAGCGGTCGCGATCGAAGGGGAACAAGCTCACGGCCCCGTATTGGTCGTTTCGCAACATCGCGGACGCAGGATCGGCATTTCGCCGTCGGCGGAGAATGGGCAGACGATTTAGGCGAGAGGCCGTATTCTGTTCTCGCTCAATGCTGAATGACGACGGTGCCGGCGATGCCGGGATTGGTTGCGCTCGGTGAAACGATCACGCGGTCCCCGACCACGAGCGCGGCGAAGCGGACGGACTGCGTCGTCTCGCCGTCGGCCTCGACGAGCGTGTAAACCGTTTGTGCAGTGACCAGCACCGGATAATTGCCCTGCGTGGGCGTCGCCGTGGGGTTTTGCGGGTCCAGCGCGGTACAGGTGCACGAGAATCCCGACTGATCGGAGTTGAGCATGTTGATCGTCCCCGATCCCTTGCCCATTCCGTCGTGTGACGGCTTCGACGTGCCCGCCGCGTACGCCTCCATCGGCGACAGGACGCAGACGATTGCTGCAGCGAAAAGAACGGCGTGAATTGAGCGATGCATTGGTTTCCCCCGAAGAAATTGCGTCCGGCAATCGAAACGCCTGGCCGGGTCGCGGCCGGCGATGACGCTAGCAACTATTCGTAGCGCATAGAAGACGGGGGTGGGGTCCCCGGGGGGACTCCGGCGACAGGCAATGCATGACCTCTCACCCGATTTCGGATTTCCTGCCGCCGAATTCGCGGATATCCTGTCGCCGTACGTCTGCTCATATTTCGTGCACTTTGGCGGTGACCGCATGACCCAACGCATGACAGGTTTTCTTGCGATCGTTGCCGTCATTCTCATGGCCGGGCCTGCATTCGCCCAACGCGCGACGATCGGTCAGCCCGCGCCCGATTTCACCGGCACGACGATGGACGGCAAACAGGTGACGCTCGCGGATTTCAAGGGCCAGGTTGTTGTCGTCAATTTGTGGGCGACCTGGTGCGTGCCATGCAGGGCGGAAATGCCGTTGCTGGAAGCCTATTACCGGGTGCAGGCAAAGAACGGCCTTCGCATCATTGCCTTTTCGACCGAACACTCTCTCCCGCCTGAAAAGCTGGAGGCCCTGTCCCAACACCTGACGCTGTCGATGATGCGCCGCTTCGACGGCGATTATCCTGTTCTGCACGCCATGCCGACGAACTATGTGATCGACCGCGCCGGAATCGTGCGCTACGCGGAAGCGGCCGCGTTTACGCTCGACAGCCTGAATGCCGTGCTGGTGCCGCTGCTGAACGAACCGGCGCCTGTTGCCACCACGACGTCCGAGGCTGCAGCGCCAATACCCAAATAATCGGCTCCGCCGCGAGATCCGGGTGACAGGTAATGCATTACCTGCTGCCCTATTTCCTCACTCCCAATGGTTTGCCCGTACGCTCGCGAATCTGTCCGTCGATCATTTCGACCTTCCCGCTCCGGTGCATCTCCTCAATCTGCTGTCGGATAGCCGTTTTCAGTTCAGGTCCAGTGCGATCAAAACCCAGCAGTTTAGCCGTCTCAACGATCAACTCCTCCTGGGGACAACCTACGGCCTGCTTTAGAATGAGCGAGATGGCTGCCTCATATTCGGTCGGTGCAATTCGATCGGCACGGCGCAACGCGAGAGCGGCATTCCTACGATCGCGAGGCAGACCCAGGTTCTCGCCGGGAATACTCCAGAAATCCCGATGCCCTACCAGAGCACCATTCTTTTCCGCGACTCGAAGTGAAGCAGTCACCGCCTCTAGGATGCGTGTCCCAGTGCGCTCAAGTCCGAACGCCTCGCGAATACGTCGGGCAACTTCCTCGGTGTGAATCGGTCCTTCATTTTTCACGACAGTGAATGAAAGGTTCGCAAGCTGACGTGGCGGCAATTGCAGCATATCTACTCCCCGCTGCACTGCGAGCCGGCATTCCTTGTAAGGCGTAAGTTGCCGCAACTCAGAAGCCGGGTTGACATTCGACAAAGGTGCAATCCTTTCATCCGCGTCAGATCGCTCAAGCGAAGGCGCATTGTTCGTGTCAGGCGGCCCATACTTGGGTTTCTTGTCCGACGGCGCTTCAGCACACGCGTTCTTGATCGCTGTAAGCAACCGGTCAGTTTCTCGATTTGGATTTCGAAACCAATCGCTGCTCCATATGCGATGCAACTTCCATCCGAGGTTCTCAAGTACCTCCTGCCGCAGCCGGTCGCGGTCACGTGCGGATCGACTGCTGTGATATGTTGCCCCGTCGCACTCAACACCTAGGACGAATCGACCTTGCTCTTCGGGGTGGAATACACCCAGGTCTATCCGGAATCCCGACACGCCTACTTGAGACGCAACACGGTAACCTGCTCTTCTGATTGCAAGCGCTACCGCCTCCTCGAAGGGACTGTCAAAATCAGAACCGGTGACATTGCCTGCCGCAATCTTCCCGGTTTCCGCGTAGTGAAGAAATTCTCGCAGCATGCGGGTGCCGCGAGTCTTGGTGTCAGCCGCAATGTCCCCAGCTCCAATGGACGAATACACGACACATCGAAAGCGTGCGCGCGAGATGAGAACGTTCAGCCTCCGCTCGCCACCGTCTCTCGAAACCGGACCGAAATTCGAAGACATACGGTTCAGCGAATCACGGCCATAGCCCACGGAAATAAGTACAACATCTCTTTCATCTCCTTGGACCGTCTCCAAGTTCTTGACAAAGAAACGTTCTCCACTCGGAGCGAATGCATCGGTGGCCGATGTCAGACCGCGCTCGTGGAGCGCATCCTCTATGGCCTCGCGTTGCGCCACCGAAAAACATGCAACACCCAACGATTGTTCAGCATGTTCGCGCAGATGCGTCTCAACCGCTTCAGCGACAATGTTGGCCTCAACCAGATTTCGTCCAGAGCCGCCACGATCATAGTGACCCGGCGGTGTGCGGACCATCGAAAGTCCCAGCCCCTGTTCGGTTGATAATGGGCTTGGTGGCAAAAGAAGGGAACCGCCGTAACATTCTGTGTTGGACAGAGCAATCAAAGAGGGGTGACGGCTTCGGTAATGCCATTTCAACATGCGTTCGGAAACACCGCGTGCCCTCGCTAGCGTCAAGATACTCTCGAAGTCGCGTGTACGGCTCTGACTAGTGCTGTCCTCCTGTTCTTCTTCGTCCTCGTCCGCGGTGACCATCTTAAAAAAGTTGGTTGGGGGAAGCTGCTTCTCGTCACCCACAACGATGATTTGACGAGCTCTGGCGACAACACCAAGCGCGTCTTCGGGCGGAACCTGGCTAGCCTCATCGATAACCATCAGATCAAATGTGATGCGCCCCGGCGGCAGGAAGTGGGCCGCAGACAAGGGACTCATCAAAAACACGGGCTTGAGGCGCTGAATGGCCGAACCTGCCCGCTCCATTAGTTTCCGAATTGGCAGGTGGCGCCTCTTCTTTCCGATCTCGTCCCGAATAATGCCCATCTCGCCCACGTCGCCGTTGGGGCGGCTCTGAATATAGCGAGCCAGCACTTCAGTCCGTGCCTGTATTATGCGCCGCCGATCACGAGCTCGAAAATCATCGACAAACTCGTTGCGTAAAACGCCGTCGATTTCCTCAAGTGCCGCATCGTCCTGACATGCCCGTTTCCAGAGAGAGTCGGCAACCAGCAGATCGAATATCCGGCGCAACTCATCGAATCTGACCACTCCAGCGGTGAGATCCCCAGCAATAGATGATAAGCCAACCGCATTGAGGCCCGCTATTGACTCTCGCGCGACGACCCAATCGTCGTAGGACTCCAAGTGAGAGGACCAGTCCGCAATCAGGCAGGCGACTTTGGAAATGGGAATCTCATCCCACCCTGTTGCGTTGGCGATAGCGAGCAGATCGGGAGCCAGATACTGATCAATACGATTAAGTTTTTGTCGGAGGTTGTCGAGTGTGTGTTCAAATTGATCGACGTTCATACGGCCGATAGCCTGACTGCATAACCCTCTCAGAGCGAGCGCCCAACCTTCTTGTATGTGATCAATTGCTTCGGCGGTGCCCATCAGCTGTGCAATCGCGTCCCAGCGCGTATTTTCACCTGCCCACAGAGGGCCGAGCGCGGCTTTCGCAAACTCCTCCTCCTCCGCAAACTTGAGAATCGAATTCTTAGCGGCGATTAGATCGTCCAGGAGATTTAAACGTTCTGCCAATCGTTTTGGAGGTTCGCTTCGGCAAGCTGCTCTTAACCCGGCAACAGCACGGCGATATTTGCTGGAGAATAACCGAAACGGGGACTTACCCTGAGCCGCCAGACGTGTCCGGATCAATGAAAGATCAGTTTTCCATACGGGTTCCGCAGCCATTTTGCGGAAGACCGTCTTCAATTTTGACCATGAGCGGCCGAATTCGAGGAGGGTGGAGATGCGAATGCGTTCGTTCTTCCACGCGGAATTTGCCAATGCAGCTCTTCCGACATCAGAGGTATCTGCGACCAGCCGAGAAACTTGAACAAGACCATATGCATCGGCCAGCGTGGATTCGTTGCTGAGATCGAAGTCTTTTCGTATCGCGATGTCGCCATCCGCTACCGGCGGGATGCTTTCGGCCGTGGCACTAAGAGCAGCAGTCACGCGATCCAAATCAAGCGGTGTGAGCCGCTTGCCATAAGTACCGAACCAGCTGTTGTCCTTCGGCGGACCGCCCAGCTTGGAACAGGCTAGACCGGCTCTATCAACGAGTTCCTCTGCGGCGCGTAGCTGATCTTCGGTCCAGTTGTTCACTATGTCCAGGCGTTCGGGGTCAACAGCGCAATCGAAGACCGTACCTTCGGCGCGCAATTTCAGAATTGTTCCCATTACGCGATATGGCGTACGACGCGTATTTCCGATTGGTCTGTGTAGTTTTTCGCTCCATTCGTTCAGGCGATCTCGGACCTGTCGCAACGCAGGTGTATTGCTCGCATCCGATGCAGAAATTCCGACCGCGCGAAGCGCACGTTCAAGAGAGGCGATTACCGCAAGCTTAGTGGCCTTCCTGCTGTGAACCTCAAGGCAGAGCGGTTCTAAGCCTACCGCTTTGAGCCTCGAATGTACTACATCCAAGGCGGCGGCCTTCTCGGCTACGAAGAGAACAGATTTTCCTTCATGCACGGCAGTGGCAATGATATTGGCGATGGTCTGCGATTTGCCCGTCCCAGGTGGCCCTTGGACGACCAAGTTGTTTTGCCGGCGCGCCTCCTCGACAACAACCGCTTGGGAACTGTCGGCATTCAAAACATGGATAGCCGACGCCAAATCTATCTTCTTATCGATAGGCTCATCGTCATCTGCAATCGGGGCGACGGCCCTAACGCCCTGCCCTTCACCCATCAAAGCGCCTACCAAAGGGTGCGTAAGTAGTTGGCTCGCCTGGGGCCAGGCGGACGCATCAAGGTCGCGCCACATCAAAAATTTGGAGAATGTGAAAAAACCAAGGCCTAGTGCGGAGCGATCCACTTCCCAACGTTGCTGGGCTTCGATCGCTGAAGCAACCGAATCAAAATAGTCTGAAGGACTCCAGCTGTCACTATCGGGCAACTCCGGTAGATCAATGCCTGCGACGATACGTAGTTTTTCGCGCAACGACACGTTGACGATGAGGTCGTCGTCACGCCCCCTCAGAAGGAATGCATCGCGCCCTTGTTTGCGCTCCAATGTGACTGGGACAAGCACAAGGGGCGCCAAAGAAGGTTCCTCAACGCGAGGGTCATCGAACCATTTGAGAATGCCAAACGCGACAAACAGAATGTTGACGCCCTGCTCTTCTTCGAACGTACGCGCTTCGCGGAAGAGCTTGAGTAATCTCCTGTCGAGGGACTCGCGCGTCAGCGCTGTCCAAAGATAGAGACTGCGGCGTGAGGAAGAGCTGGGACTACCCTCCAGCATGCGATCACTGTCGTCTTCGGACAGGAAGGAATACGCTTTGGTCTGTCCGACCAACCCTTGGAAGAGATCGTCGGGATGCGCATCACGAATTTCAAGACAGTGGGGTCGTTTCCCAGTGCGTGGAGCGTGCAGTAGACGATTGCGTCGCGACAAATCGATGAGCTCTCGGCGCGCGTCTTCGAGAGCCTTGGCTATGCGCGCAGAAACACCCTCTGGCTCGTTGGCCGATTCGCGCGCCGCGTAAGTCTGGGCCAATTACGGTCCCCGTATTATTGTCCGGTGCTCATGTTCTATAGACTATAACAAGACTTCCGAATCGAGCCCGAACTTAGAAGACTTGGGATCGGAGTAGCAACTCGCAATCGCCGCGCGGACGCGCGGCGGCTGGGTTCCCGCTTTCGCGGGAATGACAGGGTGGGTGCAGGCCGCAGTTCGGAACTAAAACGGCCACCAGCCATCCAGGTGAATCGCGCGCAAAATCCGCGGACGTGCGAACCATGTCAGGCGATCCGAGACGCGCCTGTTGAACGTGCCGCGCGGGAAGGCGCCGGTCTTTCTTCGCGCGCCGGCTTTCATGCCGGTCAGGACTTCGATGGCTTCGTCCGCCGTCTCCACCGCCCAGACATGGAAGCGGCCGTCGTGCCGCACGATTTCCTCGCCGGTCGCGCTAGTCCTGCTGCGCAAGTCCCCGCTCCGCCGCCGACCGCAGAGATTGGAGCCGGTTTGAAACAACGTCGGAGATGACCGTCGCGTCGAGGTCATCGTATTTGTGCCGAATGAAATTTCCGATACCGCGGATTCCGGCCCAGTCGATTTCGGGCGCCACCTTCGCCGACAGACCCGGTTCGATCTTCTCCAGGCGTACGGCGGCTTCGCTGATGACGAGAATCTGGCGCTCCACGGCGCTTCTCACCAGGACATTGTCACGAAGGGTTTGCTCCGCACCGCCGGCAACCCAGGATTGGACAAGATCAATCGCCGCAATGATGTCTGTGAAGCAGCGGACGGTTCGCTCAGAAGGCATTCGCCCGATCCCGTTCGATGGCGCGGCGCAACTCGCGCTTCCTGACGGGTTCGACAATCACGTCCACGTCGGTGCCGAATGCTTCATCGAGAACCGTCTGGATGCCACCTAGGTCGATCAGGTCGAGCCGGGCCCCGTCAGAGGGTGTGACGACGATATCGACATCGCTGCCTCGCGTTGCCTGGCCGCGCGCCACTGAGCCGAAGAGCGCAGCGTGGGCGACACCGCGCACTTGAAGCGAAGGGCGTAGCCTGCGAAGCGTCGCCAGTGCATCGTCACGAGTCATGGGAAGACGTATAGCATGAAATCCTGCATTCGCGGGAATGACGGCGAGAGATTTGGCTTGCTGCGCGCCCCCTCCACCTGGCTTCGCTCTGTGAGCTACGCCAGGTCCCCCTCCCCCTGCCGCTTCGCGGCACGGGCGAAGAAAAGTCAGAACGGCCACCAGCCATCCAGGTGGATCGGCCGTAATATCCTTGGCCGTGCGAACCATGTCAGGCGATCCGACACGCGGCGGTTGAAGGTGCCGCGCGGGAACGATCCGCTCTTGCGCCGCGCGCCGGCTTTCATGCCGGTCAGGACTTCGATGGCTTCGTCCACCGTCTCCATCGCCCAGATGTGGAAACGGCCGTCGCGCGCGGCGGCCACCACGTCGTCGCGCAGCATCAGGTTGATCGTGTTGGCCTTCGGAATGATGACACCGTTGCCCTTCGTGAAGCCGCGGCTCGCGCACACATCGAAGAAGCCTTCGATCTTTTCGTTGGCGCCCCCGATGGGCTGGACGATGCCGTGCTGGTTGATCGAGCCGGTGATGCCGATGCCCTGCTTCAGCGGCACGTCTGCTATCGCGGACAGGATCGCGATCAGCTCCGCGGCGGAGGCGCTGTCGCCGTCGATCGGTCCGTAAGATTGTTCGAAGGCGAGCGAGGCCGAGAGCGACAGCGGCCGCGTCACCGCATAATGGCCGTTCAGATAACCCGACAGGATCTGAACGCCTTTGAGGTGCGAGGGCCCCGAGAATTCCGCCAGCCGCTCGATATCCGTCACCCGCCCGTTGCCGGGGCGTACGCGCGCGGTGATGCGCGCCGGCAATCCGAACGCGAAACCGGCCAGGCTCAGCACCGTGATGCCGTTCACCTGCCCCACTTTCGCGCCGTCGGTATCGATCAGGACGATGCGGCGTTTGATGAGCTCGTGTTCCAGCGCCTTGAGCCGTCCGGCGCGGTCTTCCTTGGCGGCAACGGCGCGTGAGACGTCTTCGCCTGTGATCAGCGAGCGGCCCGCAACGCCGGCGAAATGATCGGCTTCGCGCATCAGGTCCGCGAGCCTGCCGGTGCGCACCGAGATCTTCTCCGCATCGCCCGCCATGCGCGAGGCTTCGTCGACGACGCGCGCCGCGCCCGAACGGTCGAGCTGTTTAAGGGAATCGGTGCGCGCGACATCCGACAGAAGTGCCAGGAGCTGAGTGCAATTGGCATCGTCGCGGTCGACGCTGGTGGAGAAATCCGCCTGCACCTTGAAGAACTCGGCGAAATCGGGATCGACCTCGCGCAGGTACTGGAACAGCCAGCCTTCGCCGAACAACACGATCTTCAGATCGAGCGGCACGGGTTCCGGCTTGATGCTGACGGTGTTGGAGCGATCGAGAATCTCGGCGAGATTTTCGATTTTGATCTGGCGTTCGCGAAGGGCGCGCTTCAGCGTTTCCCACGACACATCCTGCTGCAACAGATCGAGCGCATCGATCAGGAGGAAGCCGCCGTTGGCCGTGTGCAGCGCGCCGGGACGCACGAACATGAAATCGGTGATGACGGTGACGAGCAGCGGAATGTATTCGACCTTGCCCAACAGATGCGACAGCGACGGCAGTGCGAGATTGACGACGGGTGCTCCCCTGGCGCCGGTGTTGTCGACCAGCAGGTTCACTTCGTAGCGGTGCCAGGGAACGCTTTGCTGCTCTTCCTCGTCGTCATCGCCGCGGGCTTCGGCCTGCAGCGCATCGAGATGGGCCATCACGTCCTGGAACACGGCTTCGAGATGGGCGTGCGCCTCGCGGTTGGTTTCAAATTTTTCCACCAGCGGGGTCAGCAGCTTGCGCACCTCCTTCTCGCCCAGTTCGCGGTCAAGGGAGCGCATTTTTTCGAGAGCGCGGGCGCGGATCTCGCCGATGGTCTGCATCGTTTTTTCGAGTTCGCCGTGGAGCCCCTGCGTACGCTCGGCCAGTGCGTCGCGATCGGATTTCGGCAGGCGCCGGTAATCCTCTTCGCTGAGCGCAAGCCCGTCGCGCTGCGGCGTGAAATCGAGTTCGTTCTCGCCGCGGTCGATGAGGGCCAGGCCCTGCTGTTCGGCCAGCTGGCGCAACCGCTCGAGCGCGCTGTTCACGTTGTTGCGATATTCGGCTTCGATCGCGTCGCGCTGTTTTCTGTATTCGTCGCTTTCGAAGAGGCGCGGCATCGCGGCCTTCAGCGCATCGACGAAGTCCTTCAGCGCGACTTTGAATTCCGCGCCCTGGCCGGCGGCGAACTTCACCGCGCGCGGCTGATGCGGCATTTTGAAATTATGGACGTAGGTCCAGTCGGGCGGCGGCGGCATGCTCGCGGCCATCCGCTCCAGCGCGCGGCGGATCGACGAACGCTTGCCGGAGCCTTGCGGCCCGGTGACGTAGATATTGTAGCCGGGCTGGGCCATCGTCGCGCCGAAGGCGAGCGCACGCATCGCTCTGTCCTGTCCCACGGGACCGTTGGGTGACGACAGGCCCGCCGTCGTCTCGAAGACAAGCTTTTCCGGCGACGTCTTCAGACAGAGCCTGTCCGGCGACAGCGGCTTGATCCCCATGCGACACCACCCCGACAACACTGCGCCCCGAACCGGTCTCTCCAGACACCCGGACCAGACTTCGGCTGCGCCCCAACCCACACCAGAACCGGCATCACGAATGCGACGTTTTCCACACCTCGTGCGGCTTTTGTGATGCCTGCAAGCGCCGCACCAGCACCAAAATGGCACGGACCGCGCGACTTTGCCCGAACTAGGCTACATCGTTGCGTCAAACCTGTCGATTTCAGAGATGCCGCCCAGAACACCCCCGCCCCGCGCCTGGCAGCGCATGCTGTCCGGCAGGAGGCTCGACCTGCTCGACCCCTCGCCGCTCGATATCGAGATTTCCGATATCGCCCACGGCTTGGCGCGCGTCGCCCGCTGGAACGGGCAAACCTTTGGAAATCATGCGTTTTCCGTGGCGCAGCATTGCCTGCTGGTGGAGCAGATCGTGGGCCAGCTGAAGCCCCGCCTGGCCAGGCCGCTCCGCCTCGCCGCCCTGCTCCACGATGCCCCGGAATACGTCATCGGCGACCTCATCAGCCCTTTCAAGGCGGCGGTCGGCATCGACTACAAAGACCTCGAACTGAAGTTGCTCGCCGCCATCCATATCCGCTTCGGAATTCCCGCAATTCCCGGGAAAGAGGCGCTCGCCGTCATCAAGCGGGGCGACACCATCGCGGCCTTCTACGAGGCCACCCAGCTCGCCGGCTTCGACCTTTCCGAAGCCCGGCATTATTTCGGGATTCCGCCGCGAAACCTGCGCGCGCCCAAGCTCGTCCCGCTGGCTACCGCGGAGGCGCAGGCGCAATTCCTGGCCCGATTTCATCAGCTTGCGCCTTCCCAATGACCCCCGCCCAGAGTAGCAACGGCGCCGGGAGACTGCGCCGATGACGAAGATTCTGATCACGCCGCTGTCGGAGATCGAACGGACGATCCGCGACGAAAATCCGTCGCATCTCGTCACGCTGCTCTCGCCCGAACACATGATCGATACGCCGCAGGGATTTCGCGGCGATCGCCATCTGCGCATCGCGATGAACGATGTCGCCGAAATGCACCTCGCAGACATGCCGCCGTCCGGCGAACACATCGCGCGGCTGTTGACGTTCGGCCGTTCATGGACGGCGGAGGCGCCAATCCTCGTTCATTGCTGGGCCGGCATCAGCCGTTCGACGGCGGCGGCATATATTCTGCTGTCGGACAGACTTGGCTCCGGCACGGAAAACGAAATCGCCAAAGCATTGCGCTATCGCGCGCCGCACGCCTATCCCAATCCGCTCATGATCAGCCACGCCGACGCCCTGCTGCAGCGTGACGGCCGCATGATCGCGGCTGTGCGCAGCATCGGTCGCGGCACGATAGCGGCCCTGGGCGAACGCGTCGAACTGCCCATTTCGATTGCGGAACTATGAGCAGCGCGCCTGCGAAAAACGTCGTCACCATCGGCCTCAGCGTCGCCATTGTCTCGATGGATGCGCATCGTCCGCGCGTGCTGGTGGTTCATCATCGGTCATCGCCCGACGCATTGCCGTTCGGTCTGTTCGATCCGCTCGCGCACCGCACGCTCGAAAGCGGCCTGCGAAGCTGGGTGAAAGAACAGACATTCCTCGAGCTCGGCTATGCGGAACAGCTCTACACCTTCGGCGATCGCGGCCGGCATCTCGTGCGGCTGGCGGAAGGCCCACGCGTGGTGTCAGTCGGTTATCTCGCGTTGACACGGGCGCACACCGAACTCTCCGCACCCGACACGATGTGGCGCGACTGGTATGTATTCTTCCCGTGGGAAGACTGGCGCGAGTCGAAGCCTGCGATCATCGACGAGGCCATCATGCCGGCGATGACGACGTTCATCGCCAACGCATCGCCGGCCGAATCGAGTCTTCGCCGCGAACGCGTGCGCGTCGCATTCGGATTTGAAGGCCCGGCGTGGGATGAGGAAAAGGTGCTGGAGCGATATGAACTGCTCTATGAAGCGGGTCTTGTCGAAGAGGCGAAGAATGACGGGCGGCCAGGTGCTGCGCCTCGTGCCAAACCGCCGCTCGGCGCGTCGATGACCTTCGATCATCGCCGTATCCTCGCAACCGCCATCGCGCGGCTTCGCGGCAAGATGAAATACCGTCCGGTCATCTTCGAATTGTTGCCGCCGACATTCACGCTGCTGGAATTGCAGAAGTCGGTCGAAGCGATTTCGGGCACCAAACTGCACAAGCAGAACTTCCGGCGCCTGGTCGAAGATCAGGGGCTGGTCGAAGGCACGGGCAAATCGCTCCGCACCCCGCGTGGGCGCCCCGCAGAACTGTTCCGGTTCAGGCGGGAGGTGTTGGCCGAGCGACCCGCACCGGGCGTCAGGTTCTCCGGGCGGAGGCCCGCCGGATAGCGATGTCGGCCGCAAGATTATTTTACAGGGGTGAAATACAGCGGAAAAATCGATTTTCGGCCCCTCTTAGACATATTACTCAAATAAAACATTATGTTAGTGCTATAAATTTCCTTCGATAACAGGGGAATTTTCGGCGATAACAGGGGCCATAACAGCGAAAAAAAACTTCGCACGCTCGTTCGGCCGCATGATCGGGAAGATCGAACGAGAGCGGATTCACAGTGTCAAAGAGCGCGCCGGACATCGCCCGGCAGGTCTCACGATACGACCATTTTGGTTTCATATCAATCCTTCGGAAACTCCCGCCGGCGCCCGCCGGTCGCGCAGGGAAGCCGACTGCCGCATCGCCGCGGTGGCGCGCGATCTCGGACTGCGGTACGGAAAAATGACGAACCGCACAGGACACGGAGGACACGAGGCATCACAAAGGATCTTCCACGCCCCGACGCGCGCAACGGATTTCCCTTCGCGGTTCTACTTCGCGCCCTTCGTGTCCTTCGTGGCAGACGTTCTCTTCGGCTCCGTCACATCGGACATAAACGATAGCCCTGCCCTGAACGGAGACTCATATGGCGAATGGTTTCGGGAGCGACATCCTCATTCAGGCGGAAGACGCTGAAGCCGCTGCGCGCTTCTACGTCGAGCAGCTGGGCTTTCGTATCACCGATCCCAATCCGAAGATGATCGGGCTGGCAGGCCCCAACATCACTCTCTACATCGAGCCCGGCCCCGCGCTCGGCCCCGTTCTGGAAATCTTCGTGGACGATGTCGAGGCGGCAAAGCGCCGGCTTGTCGCCGCGGGCGCGACCGTCATCAAGGACGAACCCGCGGTCCCCCGCGTCTACATCCGCGATCCGCAGGGGCTGATCTACAATCTGGCGAAGAAGGGGTAGATCGTACCGGTCGCGGAGCGGAGGAGCATTTCGGTCAGCGGCGTTGCGCATTCCGGGAAGTGCAGTTCATGTCCCGGCATTTGAGCGGTTGCTACTTCTTCTTCTTCGTTGCCGGCGGCGGGTTGGCGACGAGGTAAGGGAAGCCGCTGTTGATCTCCGAGCTTTCCGCCCAGATCGTCGGATCGAATCCGGCAGGCAGTCCGGACTTGAGCTGCGCCGACGTCAGGCCGGTGATGCCGGAGACGTTTAGATCGTCGCAGTCGCTGTAGGTTGTGCCACTCGTTGTAGTATCCCAATAAGCGTCGCTGATATTTGCGGAGATTGTCAGACAAGCAAATCCACCATCATAGCCCGCCGCGACCGCGCCTATGGAATACGAGGTGCCGATAGGCGCGTTCGACGCGCTGTCGTCACCTACGATCCCTCCTTCCTTGGTGCCGGCAGCCACGCTACCAGTTGCATAGGAATTGCTTGCTGTCCCGGGCGCGATTTGAGTGCCTACCAATCCGCCACCCGATTCTCCTGTCACCGCTCCTGTTGCATAGCTTTGGCCAATGGTGCCTGCATTTTGTCCCACGAGACCGCCTGCGATTGCGGCCTCGATGGAACCGTCGCCATGGGACAGGGTGATGGAGCCGGAATTCTCGGCGACAAGGCCTCCCCCGGCGCTCTGCGCGGCAATCCTGACACTCGCGGAAGACGATACGATTGAGCCCGCTTGCTCGTTGAGGTCCACAAGACCGCCAGCCGAACCTCGGGGGCCGTCGCTATATCCCGTAGCCTTGATGGAGCCAGAAGCCTCATCGTTGAAGAGATAGCCCGAATTGTCTAGGACAAGGCCGCCGACACCCCCGCTGGATTTGTGATTGGCGTTTTTGTACGCGATGTTGGTCAGGCGAAAATTCTCGATGACGCCCGAGCTTGCGACCGTCGTAAACAGTCCGATACCCGTCTTTGCCTTGCCCTGCACGATCGAAAGATTCGAGATCGTGTTGCCTAGGCCCTGCACGGTTCCCGCCAACGACGTGGCAATCGGCGAGGTGCCGTAAACTCCATCCACTGACGCGTTGTAATTGGACGCCAGCGCATAGGTGCCGGAGGAATTGGCGGCGATGGCGCTCGCGAGTGAAGCAACGCTGTTTTCAAGCGTATAGGCCGTCCCATCGATGGTCAGGCTATTCGATGTTCCGAGAAACGAGAGGCTGCCACTCGTGCCGAACGATAACGCGCCTCCGCTGCCGCCGTCATTCGTCGTCAGCGTGACGGGCGCGGAGCCGTTCACCGCGACAGGCTGTTCGACCGTGACCGAACGATACGCATCGAGCGTCAGTGAACTTGCGCTCGCCCAGTTGAAGCTCGCGTCGACGACGATATCTTCGACCTCGGACGCAAGAGATCCCGTACCCGTGTTCACGGTGACGTTGCCGCTCGCGAGTATGGTGGTGAGATCGCCGACGTTCAGCACCGCATTCGCCGCCGTCGGCGTGCAGACGCCGGACGTGCAGGACATGTTCGAAGTCGCGGCGGAGGAAATCGTCACGGCGGCGTGAGCGGCGATGCACGCCATTGCGCTCAAGGCCAGCACCGATGCGCACACGGCGGACTTCGACAGAACGGTCATGTTCATTCCCCCTGACCCTCTGCCGAAGACTAGCGCAAATCACGCAAAACAGCGAGCAGCGGCGTTTGAGAGCGATCCCACCTCTCCGGCGGGGAGGTCGAAAAATGCGAGCCCTTCGCGAAGCATTTTTCGGGTGGGGGGAATTGCGCCGCATCATCAGCATCTGAGAAGTGCCGCCGCGCGCCCCACCCGAAATTGCCGCGCAATTTCGGCCTCCCCTCCGGAGAGGCGGGAATCATCGGCCTCCCGGCTGAATTTCAGAAGGTCTTCGGCGGCGTGTCTTACTTCTTCTTCGTCGCCGGCGCAGGAGAGCACGTACGTCGACGGCAATGCGGAAAAATGGGTTCGGCGTCGAATAGCGCGCGGCCATTGCCTGAGCGGCCATAATTTCGCTCTGACTCCATTTCTTCCGTCCCTTCCCGCCATAGCCGACTCTGAGGCCGGCCGTGGCGAGGTTTGGCGGTTTCATCCAATTCGGAACGCGTCTAATTTCAGACTGCCTGATTTCGGAAGGAGATGGGAGCCATGGACCGTTTCACCGGCGGATGCCTGTGCGGCAACGTGCGGATCGCGGCAGAAGGACGCCCCTACCGGGTCGGGCTTTGTCACTGTCTCGACTGCCGCAAACATCACGGTGCCCTCTTCCATGCGGCCGCCGTGTTCCCGGAAGACGCGGTGACGATCGACGGCGAGACGCGCGACTACGCCGGGCGGTTTTTCTGCCCCCGCTGCGGCTCGTCCGTGTTCGGACGCACGAGGGACGAAATCGAAGTGCATCTGGGAGCCCTGGATGCGCCCGACCAGCTCGCGCCGACCTACGAAAGCTGGACCGTGCGCCGCGAGTCCTGGTTGCCGCCGTTTCCGCTCACGCGACGATACGAGCACGATCGCGACCCTGTGGGACGTACTGAGGAATAGGCCGCGCGAACAACGGGCCGCGAGCCGACGCGACGATCTCGACTACGACGTTTAACCCGTCGCCGGATTCGTCCGGATTCGCCGAAGCGCTCGGGTGTGCTTCCTCAAAGGTATGGCTTCGTCCGATCGCTTTTGCTTGTTTTCAAGTGCGAGCGTCGCGGCTTCGGTTTTGTTGACGCGCTTGCGCGCCGCAAGTTTTCCGCCGGCCGGTTGACGTCTTCGTTCCCGATGTTCGGTGCCATCGCGCGATGTTGTGTAGATGAGGTAATACCACAGTCTCTGAACACACAGACGAGCCTGGGCAAGGCGCGGCGTAGAAATCCAGTGAATTCAGGTTGCACTGGGAGCGCCGCCATCCTGGCGGCATGCTGGCCGGAAGCCGGCGCTCCCGGTCGATTCATCGACAATCGGGTTTCTCCGAGGCAGCGTCGTCGCGTGCGCACCCGTCCTATTTCAGCTTGCCCAATAGCCCGGCCGGCCGATGTCGGCGATGAGACCGATCTCCTTCGGAGTCCAGCCCAGCCGCTTCTGCGTCAACGCGCTGGACGCCGGCATGTCGAGGCCGGCGAACATCGCGAGCGGACCGTAATACTCGCCCGCATCTTCCTGTTTGACCGAGATCGCCGGCACGTCCAACGCACGTCCGATCACCTCGATCACCTCGCGCATGGGCACGCCCTCTTCGCCGACGGCATGATAGATTCCGTTCGCGGTACCTTTCTCCAGCGCCAGCCGGTAGAGACGCGCGACATCGTCCCGATGCGCCGCCGCCCAGCGCTCGCGTCCTTCGCCGACATATGCAGCGTTGCCTTTCTGGCGCGCGGCATCCACCAGATAGCTGATCAGCCCTGCCTTGCCTGGAGCGCCGTGCACCTGCGGCAGGCGCATCGCCATCGCGCGCACACCGCGCGAGGCATAGGCCAGACCCGTCTGTTCCGATACGCGCGGCATGAAATCGCCGGCCTCGCGGCGCATCTCTTCCGTCACCGTCACGCCCGGTGCGATGAGGCCCGTTCCCGACGTCACGATGAAGGGCTTGTTCGAGCCCGCGAGCACGTCGCCCATCGCATCGATGGCGCGCTTGTCGATCTGGCCGTTCTCCGCGAATTTCGCGAAGTCGTGGATGAAGGCGCAGTGGATCACGCCGTCGGCGTTCGCCGCGCCGCTCTTGAGACTGTCGAGATCCTGCAGCGAACCGCGATGAACCTCCGCGCCCAGTTTCTTCAGCGCCACTGCGTTGTCGTCGGAGCGCGCAAGGCCCACCACCTGGTGGCCGTGTGCGATCAACTCCGTCGTCGTGGCGGTGCCGATGAAACCGGCGGCGCCGGTGATGAATACACGCATGTGACTTCTCCTTGTCGTTCCGAATAAAATGGTCAGAAGGCCAGTGCGCTTCCGCCTTCCACGCGGATCACCTGCCCGGTCAGGAAGGTGTTGCGCATGCAGGTGAGATAAGCTTCCGCCGCTTCGGCGGTCGTGCCGGGACGCCGCACCAATTGTTTCTGCGTCATCGCCATCATGATGTCGCGATAGCCTTCGGGGAATTTGTCCCACATCTCGGTTTCGATCAGGCCCGGGCACACGCAGTTCACGCGCACCGGCGCCAGGTCGACGGCGAGGCCGAGCGCCAATCCTTCCACCGCGCAGGCGCTGGCCGTGACCGTGGGCATCCCCTTCATCGGTTTGCGCGCAAGCATGCCGTTGGTGATGGTGTAGGAGCCGCCGGGCGGCAGGGCGATCGCGCCATGCTTGGCCACGGCGACCGCGCCCCAGAATCGCGTGGCCAGCCTTTCAGCCGCCTTGGCAAGATCGAGATCGGCGAGCGCGCCGGGCATAAGGCCTTCCCAATCGCCGGCCGTGAACGCAATGTGATCGAATGCGCCATTGTTCTTGAAGAACTGCGCGATCGTTTTCTCTTCCCGCACGTCGATGACGGCGGATGTGGCGCCGATGTGTTTCGCGGCATCGGCGATCTTCTTCGCGTCGCGCGACGCAATCAGGACTTTTGCGCCTTCCTGCGCGGCGCCTTTCGCGACGCCAAGCCCGATGCCGGAGCCGCCGCCGATCACCAGCACGCGTGTGTCTTTGAGCGTCATCGCAGAACCTCATTCCAGTTTGGACGTGCGCTTTTTCTGCCGATGTGCTATGCAGGTAAAGATGTGAGATTATACGGGTATAATGACTAACAGGGTCGCGAACGACAACCGGCTTGGGACGTATCTGAAAGATCGCCGCGCGAAACTCGATCCGGCGTCGTTCGGTTTTTCGTTGGGTCGTCGGCGGACGCCGGGGCTTCGGCGCGAGGAAGTGGCGCAACGCGCCAATGTCAGCGCCACCTGGTACACCTGGCTCGAGCAGGGGCGCGGCGGCGCGCCCTCCGCCGATGTGCTCGATCGCATCTCGCGCGCCATGATGCTCACCGATGCCGAACGCGAACATTTGTTCCTGCTCGGGTTGGGCCGGCCGCCGGAAGTTCGTTATCGCGCGCCCGAAGGCATCACGCCGCGACTGCAACGTTTGCTCGACACGCTGGAGCACAGTCCCGCCTTCATCCGCACCGCGACATGGGATGTGATCGCCTGGAACAGGCCCGCGGCGGCGGTGTTGACGGATTACAGCAAGCTCGCGGAAGGCCAGCGCAATGTGCTCAGGATGATGTTCCGCGATTCGCGCGTACGTGCGGCGCAATCCAACTGGCACAGCGTTGCGCGCTATGTGGTGGCGTCGTTTCGCGCCGATGTGGCGCGCGCGGGTGCGGCGCGCAACGTGCAATCGCTGGTCGACGAGTTGTGCGCGACAAGTCCGGAGTTTGCCGCGATGTGGCGCGACAACGATGTGCAGGCGCATGGCGACGGCAAAAAAATCCTGCACCACCCCACCGCCGGACCGCTCGCGATGGAATTCTCCGCCTTCGCCGTCGACGGACGGCCCGACCTCAACATGGTGGTCTACAATCCCGCGACACAGGAAGACGCCGACAAGATCAGAACACTGGTCAAGGCCCAGCCTGATGCGATGGAAGTCGACGCCGGATAGATCGCCGGATTTCGCGACCCACGTCTGCCTTCGCTCATACGCCCTCTGGAATCGCGCCCTCCCCCGTCGTAGCCTCATCCCATGCAACACATAAGTTTGGGCCGCAGCGGCCTTACCGTTTCGCGCTTGTGCCTCGGCACGATGACCTTCGGGCTTCAGTGCGACGGGGCTCAGAGCATTTCCATTCTCGATGCGGCCGCCGAGGGCGGCATCGATTTTCTCGACACGGCGGATGTCTATCCGCTGGGCGGCGACAAGGACACGGTGGGCCGCACGGAGGAAATCGTCGGCCGCTGGCTGAAGGGCAAACGCGAGCGCTTCATCCTCGCCACCAAATGCGTGGGACGCATGGGGCCTGCGCCGTGGAACCAGGGCATGTCGCGCAAACACATCCTGGAGGCGATCGATGCATCGCTGAAGCGGCTTAACACCGATTATGTCGATCTCTACCAGCTGCACGGCTACGACCCCACGACGCCGCTCGACGAAGCGCTGGACGCTCTCGATACGGTCGTGCGTGCGGGCAAGGCGCGTTACGTGGGCGTTTCCAACTGGCCGGCTTACAAACTGGCGCGTGCGCTCGGCCGCGGCGAGCTGAAGAATCTCTCGCGCATCGCGTCGGTGCAGCCGCGTTACAATCTGCTGTTCCGCAGCTTCGAACGCGATCTGTTACCGCTGTGCCTGGAAGAAGGCATTGCGGTCATTCCCTTCAATCCGCTCGCGGGCGGCCTTCTCACAGGCAAGCATGCGCCAGAAGCCCCGCCCGAGACGGGCACGCGATTCACGGTCGGCAATTCCGCAGCGATGTATCAGCAACGCTACTGGCACAAACGCCAATTCGAAACGGTGGAATCGTTCCGCGCGCTGGCAAAAGACGCGGGTCTCAGCATGACGACGCTGGCGGTCGCTTGGGTGCTGGCCAATCCGGCAATCACCGCGCCCATCATCGGCGCGAGTCGGCCGTCGCAGCTTGCCGACAATCTCGCGGCGGTCGACACACCGCTTCCCGCCGATCTCAAGAAGAGGCTCGACGAAATGACCCATGAATGGCGCGCCGTCGACGCGGAGCGGTGACAGCGCGATAACTGGAAACGCCTGCCGGGAGCGCCGACATCCTGCCGGCTGGAAGCCAGCGCTCCCAGTGGCCGACTAGCCAGGCTTGGAGACGATGAACTGTTCGAGCTTGCCATCCCTGTCGATCTCGAATGCCATCAGCGTTCCGCCGGCGGTGACGATCTTCCAGTTGCGTCGCGCAATCCCGCCGTCGTCGGATTGACTCTGCAACGCAATGAAGCGCAGCGGCGCAAAGCGCGCCAGTCCCTGTTTTTCGTCAGCCAGCACTGCCGGGGTAAAGTAGGCATTGGCGTCGGCGTTGAAGAGGCCGCGGTCGATGCGGCCTTCGCGCAAGCCCTTGAAGATCGATCGCGCGCGCGCTTCGTCTTCCGTCGGCGGCAGCACCGTATAGGCGATCCTCCGCACGAGATCGTCGCGCAACGAGGCGATCGACGATGCCCAATAAGAGCCTTCGTTGGCAAAGACGATGATGGCTGTCCGTTGCGCGGGCCACATGATGGATTCGGCCGTGAAGCCCGGCCCGTCGCCGCCGTGTTCCAGATCGAGCCTTCCGTCGCGCTCGTAGACGCCGAGGCCCAGGCTGTAATTCGTGTTTCCGCCGTCCGCGAGTTTTACCGGCGCGTAGAGCGCGGCGTAAGACTGCGGATTCAGCAGCGATCGCGTCATGAGCGAGATATCCCAGCGCGCCAGATCGGTGGGCGTCATCGCGAGGCCGCCGGCTGCGAATTCCCAGCCGCGCGCCGGCCGCGGCGAAAGCCTGGTGGGTCCTTCGCCATAATGCGTGTAGCCCGCGGCGTCCGGAGCCGCGAGCGGCGTGTCGTCGCTTTCGATCACATCGTTCATGCCGAGCGGCGCGAAGATGCTGGCCTTGAGAAAGTCCAGATAGCTCTGGCCGGAGACTTTCTCGACGATCGCGCCGGCGAGGATGAAGTTGGTGTTCGAGTAGTCCCACCGGGTTCCGGGTAGAGACGCGAGCGGCTTCGTCGCCCATTCATTCAGGATTGCGGCGAAGGAAACGGGTTTGGCCATCCGGGCGGTGACGAAGTCGGAGGTCCAGAGTTCGGGGTAGGTCGCGGTGTGACTGAGGATCTGGCGCAGCGAGACGCTGTCGGCACTCGCGAGTCCAGGAAAAAACCTGGCGATCCTGTCGTCGAGGCTCAGCCTGCCCTGCTCCTGAAGCCTGAGGATCGCCGCTGCGGTGAACTGTTTGGTCACGCTGCAGATCGCGTAGCGAGTCCGCGTCGTGGCGAGCACGTCGGGGTCGCGCCGCGCAAATCCGTAAGCCTGTGCGTAGACGAGCTTGTTTTGCTTTACGATGGCGACGGAGACCGACGGCGCGCCGGTTTCCGTCATCCAGCCCCGAATGCTCGCGTCGACCGCCCGCTGGTCCCGCGGCGTAATCGGGCCTGCCGCGGCACTGAGCGGGAAGAATGTGAGGCAAAGAGCGGCAAGGATGCGTCGCATGGGCGCGACGATATCCCGGTCTGCGGGGCGAAAGACAAGCGCGCGAGGCAACAATCCAGCCTTGGGCGGGGCGGAACCAATCCCCCTTGACTGATTTATGCTGAGATGTAGCATAATTAGGTATCCGGCCTTGAAGGCCGGTGTTTTCGCCCTAGATATATACTCAATTAGAGCATTAAGGGCGTTGGGGGAACAAGAGGAGCCAGGCGATGGCCATCGATTTCGCAACCACGACAGACAAGGCAGCGCGCGCGCTGTACGCCAAGGTCGCGCACGTCATTCCCGAAATTGAATGGGCCGTCCACGCGCCCACCATCAGCGCGATCAACCGGCTGAAGAAACAGAAGAACGCCGTCATTCTCGGCCACAATTATATGACGCCCGAGATATTCAACTGCGTGGCCGATTTCACGGGCGACTCGCTGCAGCTGGCGCGAGAGGCCGCGCGGACCGACGCGACCGTCATCGTCCAGGCCGGCGTTCATTTCATGGCCGAGACGTCGAAGGTTCTGTCGCCGGAAAAGACGGTGCTGATCCCGGACCTTCACGCCGGGTGTTCGCTGGCGGCATCGATCACCGGCGCCGACGTGCGGCTGATTAAACAAAAGTATCCCGGGCTGCCGGTTGTCACTTATGTCAACACCTCCGCGGAGGTGAAGGCGGAAAGCGACGTCTGCTGCACCTCATCCAATGCGGTGGCGGTGGTCGAGGACATCGCGCGCGAACGCGGCACCGACACCGTGATCATGATCCCCGACGAATATCTTGCGAAGAACGTGGCGAAGCAGACCCCTATCAAGATCATCGCGTGGAAAGGCCGCTGCGAAGTGCATGAGCGCTTCACGGCCGACGACATCCGCCGGTATCGCGACGGCAATCCCGGCGTGATCGTTCTCGCCCACCCGGAGTGCTCGCCGGACGTGGTCGCGGAAGCGGATTTCGCGGGCTCAACCTCGGCCATGATCGGTTATGTCGGCAGGCATCACCCGACGCGCGTCGTGCTGGTGACGGAATGTTCGATGAGCGACAATGTCGCCGTCGAGTTCCCCGACGTGGAATTCGTTCGCCCCTGCAATCTCTGCCAGCACATGAAGCGCATTACACTGAATAACATCCTGCATGCGCTGGAGACGATGACGTATGAGGTGAACGTCGATCCGGCTATCGCCGCGCGCGCCAGGGCGGCCGTCGAGCGCATGCTGATCGTCAAATTCCCCCAGCAACGCGTCGCGGCGTGAGGTGCAAAGCCATGAGTTGCACCGCGGAGACACGGAGACCGCAGAGTGAATGGTCTCTAACGCAGAGTTCGCGGTGGTTTCGCGAAGGTCGCAAAGGTCATCTGGCGCGCTATGCGTGCCAGTGTACCCTGCGTCCTCCACGCATCCTCTGCGACCACCGCATTAAGAAGCGGCACCTCCGTGGTCTCCGTGTCTCCGTGGTGAATTTCACAAGCGTGGCCCGGGCGCGGACATGACCACCAGGCAGGTCGACAACGTCATCCATGTTCCCGGCGCGCTGATCCTCGGCGCAGGGCTCGCAGGGCTGTTCACCGCGCTCAAGCTCGCACCCTTTCCCGCCTGCATCGTTGCAGGCGCACGCGCCGGAACGACCGGATCGAGCGTCTGGGCGCAGGGCGGCATCGCGGCTGCAATGGGGCCAGGCGACGACTGGCCTTCCCACGTCGCCGATACGATCGCGGCCGGTGCCGGCACCACCAATCCCGAGATCGCATCGCTGGTCGCACGCGAAGCGAGCGCCCGCATCGACGATCTCGTGCGCTACGGCGCGCCGTTCGACCGCAATCAGGACGGCACATTGGCGCTGGCGCGGGAAGCGGCGCACTCGGCGCCCCGCGTGGTCCACGTATCCGGCGACCGGGCCGGCGCAGAAGTGACGCACTGCGTCGCCAACAATGCCCTGGCGACACCGTCAATTTCGGTCCTCGAAGGATTCCACGCCCTCGAGCTGGCGCTGGAAGACGGAAGAGTGACAGGATTCTTCGCACGCTATGGCAGCGGAACATCGGCCAAGCTGGTTCTGTTTCGCGCGCCCGCGATCATCTTCGCCACAGGCGGATTGGGTTCGCTATATTCCGTGACGACCAATCCGCCGGAATCACGCGGCGAAGGGTTGGGGATGGCGGCGCGCGCCGGCGCCCTGATCGCGGATTCCGAGTTCGTGCAGTTCCACCCCACCGCACTTTCGGTGGGGCGCGATCCCGCGCCGCTTGCCACCGAAGCGCTACGCGGAGAAGGCGCGACGCTGATCGATGAGAGCGGGCGGCGTATCCTGCTCACCGTCCATCAGGCCGCCGAGCTCGCACCCCGGGACGTCGTGGCGCGCGCCATTCACCGCGAAATCGCACAAGGCCATCAGGTTTTCCTGGACTGTCGCGCCGCGATAGGCTCGAGGTTTCTCGATCATTTCCCGACCGTGTACGCCGCATGCCAGGCGGCGGGGATCGATCCTGCGTGCGAGCCCATTCCCGTGGCACCAGCCGCGCATTACCACATGGGCGGCATCGCCAGCGACGCCTACGGCCGCACGTCGCTCGACGGATTGTGGGCTGTGGGCGAGTGCGCGTCCACAGGACTGCATGGCGCGAACAGGCTGGCGTCGAACTCGCTGCTCGAAGCGCTGGTGTTCGCCGCCCGCGCGGCCCAGGACGTGAAGAATTCCGTCATGGCAACCTCCAGCCGCAGCGCGCCGCCCGCACCCGCGCGCTTTGCCGCTTCGCCACCGCCACAGGCTTTGCGCGACGCCATGAGTAAAAAAGTCGGGCTCGAACGCGATGCGGCCGGCTTGTCGAGCGCTCTTCAAACGATCACCGCGATCGAACGCGCCAGTGGCGGCGAACCGTCGCTGCTCAACATGACAGCGGCAGCCAAGCTGGTTGCGGCTGCGGCATTGGCGCGTCACGAGAGCCGCGGCGCACATTTCCGCACCGACTATCCGCAGACCGCCGCCAAAGGCACGCGAACGTTTCTGACGTTGAGCGACGCCGAACGCATCGCCACAACGTCGACGCAGTTTACGCGCGCCGCAGCGCGATCATGACCCCGGTAGCCCTTCCCTTCACCCATTCGCCGCATGCATTGCTCGTGGAGCCGATCGTGCGCCACGCGCTGGAAGAGGATCTGGGCCGTGCCGGAGACATCACCACGGACCTGACCGTGCCTGCGGACAGCCAGGCTGCAGCACAGCTTGTTGCGCGGCAGACGGGCACCATTTCCGGCCTGGTTGCGGCACTCTGCGCGTTCCGGCTGATCGATCATTCACTCATCGTCGCTGTGGAACTGCCCGACGGTTCGCGAGCCGCAGCAGGTGCGATGATCGCGAGCATCAAAGGCCCGGCGCGCAGCATCCTGACGGCAGAGCGTGTTGCGCTCAACTTCCTCGGACATCTGTCGGGTGTTGCGACCGCGACGCGGGCCATGGTCGACGCCGTCGACGGAACAATGGCGCGCATCGTCTGCACGCGAAAGACGACGCCGGGTTTGCGCGTACTCGAAAAATACGCTGTGCGGTGCGGCGGCGGCATCAATCACCGGTTCGGCCTCGACGATGCGATCCTCATCAAGGACAACCACATCGTTGCGGCCGGCGGCGTTGCCGCGGCGGTCAAACGCGTCCGCGCGGGCACGGGGCACATGCTGAAAGTCGAAGTCGAAGTGGATACGCTGGCGCAACTGGAAGAAGCGCTTACCCTCGGCGTAGACACTATCCTGCTCGATAACATGAAACCCGATCTGCTCCGCGAAGCCGTGCGGCTGACGGGCGGGCACGCCATCCTGGAGGCCTCGGGCGGCGTCACGCTTCAGTCCGTCAGGGCCATCGCCGAAACCGGCGTCGACTTCATTTCCGCCGGCGCCATCACCCACAGCGCGCCGAACCTGGACGTAGCGCTGGATTTCTAGTCCTGCTTGCTCCCTGCCCTCCTCCGGCTAGAGTGCCATCAGAACAACCCAGGAGGACGCCGTGGATCTTCAACTCAAAGGCA
Organism: Rhizomicrobium sp.; assembly: GCA_050010175.1. Lineage (GTDB taxonomy): Bacteria > Pseudomonadota > Alphaproteobacteria > Micropepsales > Micropepsaceae > Rhizomicrobium. Next base: position 82,963 of record JBEKLN010000010.1, on the reverse strand, counting down.
AACGTGCAGTCGTGCTTGGCGGCACGCGCGGCATCGGACGCGCCATCGCCGACACGCTGGCAGGTGAAGGCGCCAACGTGGCCGTCTGTGCGCGCAATGCCGATCAGGTCAGGGAAACCGTTGCCGCCCTGAAGGACAAGGGGATTCGTGCCACGGGCGCGCCGGTCGATATCTCCGACGGTCCTGTATTGAGCAGGTGGATCGAGAAAGCGGGCAACGAACTCGGCGGGATCGACATCCTGGTCTCCAACGCCGGAGCGATGGCGCAGGGCGCGGACGAGAAGTCCTGGGAAGCCAATTTCAAACTCGACGTTCTGGGCGCGGTGCACGCTTTCGACGCGGCGCGGCCCTTCCTCGAGCGCGCAGCGGGCGAACACGGCGATGCTGCCTTCGTCATCATCGCATCGGTGTCGGCCGCGGAATCCGACAACGCGAGTTCCTACGGCCCCATCAAGGCTGCACTCATCCACTACGCCAAGGGCCTGGCGCGCCAGCACGCCAAGCGGAAAATCCGTACCAATGTCGTGTCGCCGGGGACCGTCTATTTCAAGGGCGGCGTCTGGAACATGGTCGAGACGAACTCGCCGGACTATTTCAAGCAGGCGCTCGAACGCAACCCCACGGGTCGCATGGCCACACCGCAGGAAATTGCCGCCGCCGCGGTATTTCTTTCGAGCCCCGTGTCATCGTTCACGACAGGCATCAATATGCTGGTGGACGGCGCCATCAGCAGGCGGGTGAATTTCTGACTCCGCAGCTTCGGAACTCCAGCCGCTCAAGGAAAACTCGGACATGACGGGCAAAGCGCGCGGACGTAAATCCATATTCATCACCGGCGGCGCAAGCGGTATGGGCCGCGCAACGGCCAAACTCTTTGTCGAAAAAGGCTGGTTCGTCGGCGCATACGATGTCAACGCATCGGGCCTTGCGACGCTGGAGCAGGAAATCGGCTCCGATAACTGCGTCACGGGCGTGCTCGATGTGACGCAGAAACAGGCGTTCGATTCGTCGATCGCCGCGTTCGCGCAGGAGACGGACGGCAAGCTCGATCTTTTGTTCAGCAACGCCGGTATCGGCGAGAGCGGCTGGTTCGAGGATATCCCTTACGACGCCGCTCTGCGCGTAGTACAGGTCAATCTCGTCGGGGTCATCACAAGCATCTATGCCGCGCTGCCTCTGTTGAAGAACACGCCGAATTCGCTGTGCTTCATCACGTCGTCGTCATCCGCAACCTACGGTATGCCGCGGATCGCGGTTTATTCCGCCACCAAGCATGGCGTGAAGGGCCTTACAGAAGCGCTGTCGGTGGAGTTCGCCCGCCACGGCGTGCGGGTTGCCGACGTGCTGCCCGGGTTGATCGATACGGATATTCTGCGATCGACCCCGAACCGGTCAGGCGATCGCGCCCAACCGAGCGACGAAGAGTTTTATGCCTCTGCACCGAAGACGGGCATGTTCCGCCTGATGCCGGCGAGCGCCGTAGCTGAGTCCGTCTGGGCTGCGTATCGCAGCGACAGACTTCACTGGTATGTGCCCGATGACATTGCGTGGATCGATCGCATCAAGGGGTTCGCGCCGCGATTCATGCGCAACCAGATCGTCAAGCGAATCGGAACGATGCTCGGCGGCCAGCAGGAGCCCAGCAAACCTTGAGCCGTCAGCTCGATTTCGTCCGCGGCAATGAGCGATAGAACACGTGATTGCCGATCTGGATCGTGCGCTCCATCGTATCGGCCCAGTCAGGCTGGATGTCCGCCGCGTGGAAAGAAATCGCGTCGCCGGTAATATCCCCAAGTTGGACTGCACCGGCCATGATCTTGGCCGCCAGCAGTCGGGCCCGAGACCAGGCAGACGGGCTCTTCGGCAACTGCAATTCGCCGTCGCACGCGAACGAGAACTGGCAGCCATGACCGCGTTCCGAGCCCTGATAAACGACGCCGCAAATCGAGCGCGGATAGCCACGAGCCTTCATGCGATGGAACACGACTTCGGCGATCGCTTCCTGTCCTTCGCGGCCTTCGCCGCGTGCCTCGTAGTACATCGCTTCCGCAAGACACTTCTGATCCTGAAGAATGCGCACCAACGCCAATTCGCTTGCCGGCACCGGAGAAAAGACCGCATCCAGGGGTCGAATCGAAGCCACATCATTTGATGTCACCGACGCGGGCGTCATCGCCGAGTCGGCACCGAACGAATATGGCCGCAGTGACGGCGTGGCGCCTGCCGCGCGTTGAACGGCGTGCGCGATTTGCGACGGCTGCTGCTGCGCCGCCGGAGCGACAGTCGCCGTTGATGCAACTTGTTCCGAGGCTGGTGCGTTACTCCCGAACAGCACGCCGGCTGTGAAGGAGACCACCAGAAGAAGCGTGATCGCGAGAGCGCGGTCTGCGCGTCGCAACGCATTACCAAATTGTCTTTTCATTCGGGATTTCAACTCGTTCGGGCGTTTCGATTTACGTCGATGTCGTTTCCGAAAAGGGGCTCCCCTTGGCCCCGCTTCATATGCTCGACTGTGTTGCCAGTGGACTATCCGCCCGTCAAATTAAAAAATGATAGAAACGTGACATGTTGTCATGCATGGCATGACGAGGTGTCATTTACATCCAAAAAAACTAGGAAAAACCTGTATCGTCCGTGTACAGATTAATCAATTTCCGCGGACGAAGAAAGTGTGGCCTGTGCTGCCGCCAGCCGTGCGATCGGCACCCTGAATGGTGAACAGGACACATAATCAAGCCCTGCTCCGTGACAAAACCGGATGGAATCCGGATCGCCGCCATGTTCGCCACAGATTCCGAGCTTGAGCGATGGGCGCGTCGCGCGTCCCCGTTCCGCAGCCAACCTGACCAATTCGCCGACACCGTCGACGTCGATTGTAACAAACGGATCGCGATGAATGATTCCCTTCGCGAGATACTCGGTCAGAAACGTTCCCGCATCGTCGCGGCTCACGCCGAGCGTCGTTTGCGTGAGATCGTTGGTACCAAATGAAAAGAATTCAGCCGACTGCGCGATCTCGCCTGCCCGTAGTGCGGCGCGAGGCAATTCGATCATCGTGCCGATCAGATACGCGGGGCTCGTGCCTCGTTCCTGTCGAATCCGGTCGGCGACGTCGACAATACGCGCTTTCAGTGTATCGAGTTCGCTCTTGAACCCGACCAGCGGAATCATGATCTCGAGCTGAACCGGTTTGCCGCCCGCGCTCTCGACATTCACGGCCGCTTCGAAAATGGCCCGGGCCTGCATTTCGTAGATTTCCGGATAGGTGATCCCAAGCCGGCAACCGCGATGCCCCAGCATGGGGTTGGCCTCGTGAAGAGCGATGGCGCGCAGCCGCAGTTTGGCGGGATCGCTTCCAGCAGCTCTGGCAACTTCCGCAATCTCTTCGTCCTTCTGCGGCAGAAATTCGTGCAGCGGTGGATCCAGGAGGCGGATGGTGACGGGTAAGCCCTCCATCGCTCTGAAGATCGCTTCAAAATCGCCCCGCTGCATCGGCAGCAGCTTTGCAAGCGCGAACTTTCGATCTACTTCCGCATCGGCGAGGATCATCTGGCGCACGGCCAGGATGCGCTCGGCATCGAAGAACATGTGTTCCGTGCGGCACAGACCGATGCCTTCCGCACCGAATCGTCTTGCGGTCGACGCATCGTCGGGCGTATCCGCATTGGCACGCACCTTCAGGGTACGAATGGAATCTGCCCAGCCCATCAGCGTTCCGAAATCGCCAGTAAGCTCGGCCTGGCGCATCGGAACCTTTCCCTTGAACACCTGTCCCGTCGCGCCGTCGATCGTGATCGTGTCTCCGCGCCTGAGGCTGACGCCGCCCGCAACCATCGCGCCGCGTTCCGTATCGATTTTAATGGTGGCAGCGCCGGACACGCACGGCCTTCCCATGCCCCGCGCGACGACAGCCGCGTGGCTCGTCATTCCGCCGCGCGCCGTAAGAATGCCGCGCGCCGCATGCATGCCGTGAATGTCCTCGGGGCTTGTTTCCGTGCGGACCAGAATGATCGCGTGTCCGTCCGCGGCTCGCTTCTCCGCTTCGTCGGCGCTGAAGCAGATTTCTCCGGTTGCTGCTCCCGGCGAAGCCGGCAAACCGGTGGCGATCAGCTCCTTGGGTGCGGACGGATCGAGGGTCGGGTGAAGCAGCTGATCCAATGCCGAGGGATCAATGCGGCATATGGCGACATTTCTGTCGATCAGTCCCTCTCGCTCCATATCGACCGCGATCTTGAGCGCCGCTTCGGCCGTGCGCTTTCCCGAACGGGTCTGGAGCATGAACAGTTTGCCTTCCTGCACGGTGAACTCGACATCCTGCATGTCGCGATAATGCTTTTCGAGCGCGGCCGCGATACGCTGCAGTTCGGCAAACGCGGCAGGCATGAGTTCTTCCATGGACGGCTTCTTGCCGCCTGAGCGCTCGCGGGCAAGCTTTGCGATGGGCTGCGGCGTGCGAATGCCGGCGACCACATCTTCGCCCTGCGCGTTCACAAGAAACTCTCCGAACAACAAGCGTTCACCCGTGGCCGGATCGCGGGTGAACGCGACCCCTGTCGCACTCGCGTCGCCCCGATTTCCGAACACCATCGCCTGCACGTTGACCGCCGTGCCCCAATCCTCGGCAATATTGTTCAGCTTGCGATAAGTCCTGGCGCGCGGGCTCTTCCACGACCCGAAAACCGCGCCGATCGCGCCCCACAATTGCGCATCGACATCCTCGGGGAACGGAACGCCCGTCTCCTTGCGCACGTAGTTTCGATAGAGGTTTGCAACGCGGCGCAGATCATCGGCATCGAGTTCTGTGTCCAATTCGACGCCTTTGGTTTCCTTCTCGGCCTCGAGGATCTCTTCAAATTCAGAGTGTTCCAACCCGAGCACGACGTTGGCATACATATGGATAAAGCGGCGGTAGGAATCGTATGCCAGCCGCCGATCGCCCATGAGATTGGCGAGCGCTTCCACCGTGACGTCATTCAGGCCCAGGTTGAGGACCGTATCCATCATGCCCGGCATCGAAACGCGCGCGCCGGACCGCACGGACACGAGCAAGGGCCGCTCCGGATCGCCCAGCGTTCCGCCCGCAATCTCTCCGATTGTCGCCAGCGCATGGTCCACCGCCGATTTCAATTCCGGCGGGTAGGTCTCGTTATTGGCGTAGAAATAGGTGCAGACGTCCGTGGTAATGGTGAAGCCGGGAGGAACGGGCAATCCCAGATTGCTCATCTCGGCGAGGTTTGCTCCCTTGCCGCCGAGCAGGTTTTTCATCTCGGCCCTGCCGTCAGCTTTGCCGCCACCGAACGCGTAGACCCATTTCGCCATTGATCGTCCTACGAGGTTATTTAGCTGGAGCCGCCGTTATGGCCGGACCCGGCATATAACGGGGAAAGCGGCCACTACCCTTCGATTTTCGAGAAATCGGCCACTTCGTGCAATGCCGCCCTCAGCCGCGACAGCAGAAGCAGGCGGTTCTCTCTCACAGCAGGATCGGATGCGTTGACGGTGACCTTCTCGAAAAAAACGTCGACGGGCGCGCGCAGCCGGGCCATCACGGACATGGCTTCCGCGAACCGCTCGCGCTGCAATTCTGCCGCGATCAGCTCCCTGGCCGTCGCGATATCGGCGAAGAGTGTCTTTTCCTCAGGTTCTGTCAAAAGCGCCGGGTCGGGTTCGCCGTCATAAGCGCGCTTGTCCTTCTTCTCCTCGATCCTGAGAATGTTGATGGCACGCTTGTAGCCGGCAAGCAGATTGGACCCGTCGTCCGTCTTGAGGAACGCCTGAAGAGCCTCGACACGCGCAACCAGGCGAACGAGATCGTCTTCGTTGCCGAGCGAGAACACAGCGTCGATCAGGTCGTGGCGGGTGCCCCTTTCGCGGAGGGCCACTTTCAGGCGGTCGGCTACAAAAAGTAACAAATCTCCCAACACTTGGGACGTTTTCGCAGGCGAACGTCCAAATTCACTGCTTGAGCGAACCAAGTCCGCATTCATGACTTCGTCCATTCGAGAGTCGCCGCCGAGCGCTTCGTCAAGCTGCGCGGCGGCTTTGAATTGAGCGTCCAGGGTTGGATCAATCAAATTATCGGCGATATACGCCGCGGCCGCATCGAAAATGTCGCGTAAGTGAACACGGATATCCGCCTCTAGCAAAACTCTTATGCATCCCAATGCAGCCCGTCTGACAGCAAACGGATCCTTCGAACCCGTGGGCTTCTCTTCGATGGCCCAAAAACCGACGAGCTGATCAGCCTTTTCTGCAAGCGACACCGCTTGGGCCACGCCGCCATGCGGAATTGAGTCACTTTGACCAACCGGCTTGTAGTGATCCCGGATAGCATCGGCGATTTCGGCATCCTCGCTGTCATTAAGGGCATAGTATCGCCCCATCACACCTTGGAGTTCGGGAAATTCCCCGACTACGCCCGTCGTCAAATCGGCCTTGCAGAGGCGTGCCGCGCGTTTCGCTTTGGCGACATCGGCTCCGATCTTTTGGGCGATCTCGCCTGCCAGCGCCTCGATGCGCTCGACGCGTTCGTACTGCGTGCCGAGCTTTGCGTGGAAAACGATGTTCTTGAGATCGTCAACGCGGCTTTCGAGCGTGCGTTTTTTGTCCTGCTCCCAGAAGAACTTGGCGTCAGACAACCGCGCGCGCAGCACGCGCTCGTTGCCGGCGACGATTTCCTTGCCGTCGTCGCTCGCCACCATATTGGCAACCACAACGAAGCGGTTTGCGAGCTTTCCCGTCTTCGGGTGGAGCAGAGAGAAATATTTCTGGTGCGTCCGCATGGAGGTCTGCAAAATCTCCGGCGGCACATCCATGAACTGATCTTCGATGCGCCCGACCAGCACAACGGGCCATTCCGCAAGGCCCGCAACTTCGTCCAGTAATTCCTCATCCTCGATCAAGTCGAGCCCGATCGCGAAGGCCTGCTGCTTTGCGCCGTGAAGGATGATTTCCTTTCGCTCGGCCGCATCCACCACGACATGCGCGGCGCGCAGCTTCTGCTCGTAGTCTTCGAAGCGGCGCGCCGTGATCGCGCCATGCGAGAGAAAGCGATGCCCGACAGTGGTCGCGCCGCTTGAGATACCCGCAAATTCGAACGGGACGGTTTCGCCATCGAACGTGCCGATGATGGAATGCAGCGGGCGGACCCAGCGTAGAGCGCCGGCCGTCCATCGCATGGATTTTGGCCATGGCAGCTTGCCGAGGACCTCCGGAAGGCATTCAGTAAGCACCTCTTGCGTTGGCCTGCCCTGCCGCTTGATCACCGCGACGTAGAAATCGCCCTTGGGATCGGACTGGCGGATGCATGCATCAAGCGTAACGGCGGCGGACCGCAGGAACCCATCGATCGCTTTTTGCGGCGCGTCGACGCGGGGGCCTTTGCGCTCCTCGCTGGTGTCGGGTTGTTTGCCCGGAAGTCCGGAGACGGCCAGTGTCAGCCGCCTCGGGCCTGCAAACGCGCGGGCGCCTTCGAACAGCAAACCGCGATCCGACAAAGCGCCCACGACGAGTTTTTCGAGTTCCCTCGCCGCAGCGCCCTGCATGCGCGCCGGTATCTCTTCCGAGAGCAGTTCGAGAAGAAGTTCAGGCATCTCAGCCGTACCTCGGCGTGTAGGCGCCCTGATCGCTGGCGAGCCAGGCTTCGCAGCATGCCTTGGCCAAACCGCGCACGCGCCCGATGTAGGCTGCACGCTCGGTCACACTGATGACGCCGCGCGCATCGAGAAGGTTGAAGCAGTGGCTGGCCTTAATGCACTGGTCATAAGCGGGCAGCGCGAGCTTGTGATCGACGAGGGACTTGCATTCCTTCTCGGCATCTTCGAAGTGCCGGAACAGGATGCTCGTGTCGGCATATTCGAAATCGAATGCGGAGAACTCGCGCTCCGACTGGTGAAACACCTCACCGTAGCGAAAGCGCTCGTTGAATGCGAGGTCGTAGACGAATTCGACGCCCTGCACATACATCGCCAAGCGTTCAAGTCCGTATGTAATCTCGGCTGAGACGGGATCGCAATCAAATCCGCCGACCTGCTGGAAGTAGGTGAACTGGGTAATCTCCATCCCGTCGCACCACACTTCCCATCCCAATCCCCACGCGCCGAGTGTCGGGCTTTCCCAATCATCTTCCACGAACCGGATATCATGCAGCGAAGGATCAATGCCGATGGCCCGGATGCTTTGCAGATAGAGATCCAGCACGTCGGTCGGCGCAGGCTTCAGGATCACCTGGAATTGATAGTAATGCTGAAGGCGATTGGGATTCTCGCCGTAGCGTCCATCCTTCGGCCGCCGCGACGGCTGGACATAGGCCGCGCGCCAGGGTCTCGGCCCCAGCGCGCGCAACGTCGTCGCGGGATGAAACGTGCCCGCGCCCATTTCCACATCGTAGGGCTGCAGGATGAGGCAACCCTGCTTCGCCCAGTAATTCTGTAACGTCAGGATCAGATCCTGGAAAGTCAGCGTAGAGGGCACGGAGATGCAAGTCCTTGTCAGCGGGCGGGGAAGCTACAAAGCCCGACTCGACAGGGCAAGCGAGGCGGCGTCCCTGAGTACGCTGTCGGCTTCCGATGTGTAGTCGCCGCAGGCCGTGTGAAGAACAAGACCCGGCAATAACTCGAGAGCCTCCCGCGAACCCTTGCGGACCTGAACGATAATTCTGTTGGCCGGTGCGCCCGATCTCGGCCACAGCGGAAACAACCGGCATCCTCTGTGAGGCAACACGTTCAGGGCGTGTGCTACCCGGTCCGCGCGCAGGATGACGGACAGGGTGCCGCCGGAGCGGACCCGCCTCATTCCTGCCGACAACCACTCTTCGAGGCGGCCATCGTCGGAAACAGCTGCTGCGCGGCCAGGATGCGGCGATTTGGCACCGCCAGGATCGTGGAAGGGTGGATTTGTGAACACATGGTCGAAGTCCCGCCTCAGTTCCGCCGGAAGCTCGAACACGTCGCCGATGGCGAACGTGACGCGCGAATCGAATGCATTGGCCTGGGCGTTTGCGGCCGCCAGATCGACGAGCTCGTCGATCGTTTCGACACCAACGATTTTGGCGTCTCTACTGCGCTGAGCCAGACACAGGCTGGCGACCCCGGCACCGCTGCCCAATTCAAGGCATTCTTCGCCTGCGGCGGCGGGAACCGCCGCTGCCAACATGACCGCGTCCAGGCCTGACCGAAAACCATCTTGAGGCTGTTGGACGATGACCCTTCCGCCAAGGAACCGGTCGCTTGTGCATGCGGTCACGGAGGGAACTTCACGTCCGACAACGCGCCCTTCAACACCTCGCACGCCTGATCGAATAGTTCATCCGGCACCATCAATCTGCGAGGCAAAACTCCGACACTGCCGTCCATCACACTCATGTGAGTGTCGAACGTGGCCGAAGAGACACCGGCATCCTTCAATAACGCTTCGGCGAAATTCAGCAAAATGGGATCATTTGTCTTCAGGACGACACGCATGGCCGATTTCCATCTCTCGCCGCACTGAACGGGCGCTGCTCTGCTTGACCCGCATCGGCTACCTTTCCTAAATGGCGCGACAGGCGAAGGCCAGTGGCAAGGCACCCGATGATCACAGCCCAGGCACCGAAAATGGCGTCCGAATCCGGGCTTTCCCCGGTGGACCGGCTGGCTCGTCTGGTCGAAGCAGACATGGTGGCGACCGACAGCATCATCCATGAACGGATGGGAAGTCCGGTGGACCTCATCCCCCAATTGTCCCGGCATCTTGTCGACTCGGGCGGGAAACGGCTGCGCCCTATGCTGACGCTCGCAGCGGCACGCCTTTGCGATTACTCGGGGCAAGCACATGTCAAGCTCGCTGCGGCGGTTGAGTTCATACACACGGCAACATTGCTCCACGACGATGTGGTCGATGCAAGCACGCTGAGGCGCGGAAAGGTCGCGGCCAACGTAGTATGGGGCAACAAGCCCAGCATTCTCGTTGGCGATTTTCTGTTCAGCCGTGCGTTTCAGCTCATGGTGGAAATGTCCAACCTGGCCGTCCTCGACATCCTGGCGAATGCTTCGGCCATTATCGCCGAAGGCGAAGTCATGCAGCTGAAGTCGGCAAACAATCTGGCGATCACCGAAGCCGATTATCTGAAAGTGGTGAGTGCAAAAACCGCGGCGCTGTTTGCAGCTTCGACGGAATCGGGTGCGGCGATCGCCGACGCGGGCAGCCGTAGGACATCCGCGTTACGCGAATACGGATACAACCTCGGCGTTGCATTTCAGCTGGTAGACGACGCGCTCGACTATTCGGGTCGCCAGGCACAGATGGGCAAATCTGTCGGCGATGACTTTCGCGAAGCGAAGGTAACCCTGCCCGTCATACTGGCATTTGAGCGCGCGGACGATCACGCGAAACAGTTCTGGCTGCGCGTGATCGGAGGCAGCCCGCAACACGATGGGGATCTCGACCGGGCGATAGACATTGTCGAAGCGACCGGCGCCATCCACGATACTCGCGCCCGGGCCAGCCATTTCGCCGAAGCGGCCTGCGCTGCGCTGGAAGCATTTCCATCCGGCGAATTGCGGGACTCGTTGATCGCGCTGGCGCAATTCTGCGTGGGCAGAGGATATTAAGATTTCGGCGACAGATTGGAGCCGCCCAGAAACGTTGCGACCGTCCACCAGTGAGGATAACGGTTCCGCAGGTCGCGGAAGCCTGCGTCTGAGCTTTCGGCGTCCTTCATGATCGCATAGCAGGTCGCTCCACTCCCTGACATGCGAGCAAACCGGACGCCCGGCAACCGTTTCATCTCGTCGAGGAGCTCGCCGATCACGGGTGTGAGCGCGACAGCAGGCGCTTCGAGATCATTCGACGTCGTCTCAAGATACTCAACGAGGGCCGCCACATCTGCGAACGGCGTAACGGGCGCGTTGAGGTTGGTTCCGCTACGATCGTCGAGGCGCCGGAAAACGTCGGCAGTGGACAGATGAACCCGGGGGTTGACCAATAGCGTAGAAAGGCGAGGCAACGCTGGCAGAAACCGAACGCGCTCGCCTCTTCCTTCCATCCAAGCCGCAGCCGGCTCGACGCAGACCGGTACGTCGGAACCGATCTCCGCGCCAATTCTCTGCAGCTCAGCCGTGGCAGACGTCAGATTCCACAACCGATTTAAGCCGCGCAGCGCTGCCGCGGCGTCGGACGAGCCGCCGCCTACGCCTGACGCAACGGGGATATGCTTGATCAACGTGATCTTGGCACCATCCGATGATCCCCGCTCCTGGCGCAGCCGTCGCGCAGCTTTGAGAATCAGGTTTTCGCCTTCGCCGGTGAGAGAATCTGCAAACGGGCCACCGATCGAAAGCGATAGCGAGCTGTTCCTCTCGAATATGAGTTCGTCGCCGAAATCCGCAAAGGTCACCAGACTCTGCAGATCATGGTAGCCGTCAGGCCTCTTCGCGCCGATGTGCAGGCAAAGGTTGATCTTCGCCGGGGCGCGAACGACGAACCGATCAATGCTTGCCGGCGGAGTCATCAAGTCCGGACTGAAGTTTCTTCTCAAGCTCCGCTTTTTGCGCGGGTTCCGGTCCGAACGCCAGTGCATGGCTCCATTGGAACCGCGCGTCGAGCTTGCGGCCGACCTTCCAATAGGCATCGCCGAGGTGTTCATTGATCGTTGAATCACCGGGAACGAGCAGCACCGCGTTTTGGAGAGCCTTGGCGGCCTCATCGTAACGGCCCAGCCTGTAATACGCCCAGCCCACGCTGTCGACGATGTAACCGTCAAATGGACTGAGGGCGCGGGCCTTTTCGAGCATTGCCAAGGCCTCGGGCAAATTTCGTCCCTGATCCACCCAGCTGTAACCGAGGAAATTGAGAACCTGAGGCTGTTCCGGGTTGAGCTTGAGCGCGTGTTGCAGGTCCAGCTCGGCCGCGCTCCAGTGTTTGGACTGATCCTCCGCCATCGCACGTGCGTAGTAGACGGCCCAATCCTTCGACTGATCGGATGAAAGCAATCTCACCGCATGATCATATGCATCGGCAGCTTCAGAGAATTTTTCTCCTCCCCTGTAGGCATCGCCGAGTGCGGTCCAGGCTGTCAGGTCGTCTGGGTTCGATTGAACGATCGTCCGCAGCTCGGTGATGGCATCGTCGTTCTTGCCGAGCCTGCTTTGGTCCAATGCGGACTGCACGGAAGAAGCCGCCCAATATGGCGAACTGTGGCCCATCGTTCGGTAGACGGCGACCGCGTCCCCGAACTTATTGAGGGTTTCGAAGCGATCGGCGAGCAGGACCTTCGCAAGATCGAGGTCGGGAGAGAGAAATAACGACAGGCGCAAATACAAAATCGCGACATCGGCGCTCGATTCGTCGGAGAGCGACGCCGCAATCCCGAAGAGTCCTTCAGCAGCACCCTGCGCCGGCGACGAGATCAGCCGATCCGGTTTTGTGCCTGCGTCCAGCCTTGACAGCCCATCCGCCGCGATCGGTGAGGTTGCTGCGTCCGACATCATTTTCTCGTAGAATGCGCGGGCGTCCTGCGTGCGTCCGGCGCGTTCGAGAAACCGTCCGTATGCCTCTGCGATGCGCGGGCTCGCCGGGCCGGATCCCAACGCGGCCAGATACGCAGACTCGGCTTCCGAATTCCTGCCTTGCAGATCGAAGATGAGTGCGCGATGGAAATTCGCCAGCGTGTCCGTGCCGCCTTGAGAGGTAATTCCCTTCAAGTCCGCCTCGACATCTTTCTCGTTTCCGGATGCTTCGGCAGCCCATAAATCAAGTAAGGAAAGCGTGAGGGTCGTGAACGGCCCCTTGGCAGATTCCGCAAGCTGCGAACGCGCCGCGGCGAAATCGCCTTGCTTCATGTCCGAGACAGCAATAGTCAGCCGCGCGGCTCGGTTGTCCGGCTGCAATGAGAGAACGCGCTTCGCCAGCGCCGCTGCACCGTCGACATCGCCCGCGGCGGCGCTGTAGAAAAAAGCTTGGTTGAGGAGATCGGCATTGTCGGGTGCGGTCTCAAGACTCGCGCGATAAAGCCGCGCGGCATCGGCCATGTCATGGTTGCTCGCGGCGAGGCGCGCCGAGAGATAATTCCCGAAGCTCGCGGCCTCTGTGGTGCTGGCACGAGGTTGAGCAATCTCTTCGACGCTCGAGCATCCGCTCAAGTACGCGCCGAAAACTGCTGATAGGAGAAACGCTTGGAATTTACGCAACGTCTGCCTCTCACATGTTGGGATAGTTCGGACCTCCCCCGCCCTCGGGGGGAACCCAGGTGATGTTCTGTTCCGGGTCTTTAATATCGCAAGTTTTGCAGTGAACACAGTTCTGCGCGTTAATCTGGAAGCGTGGACCATCAGCGGCGGCGATCACTTCGTACACGCCCGCAGGGCAATATCGCTGGGCAGGTTCGGCATATTCGGGCAGATTCACGCGGATGGGAATGCTCGGATCCTCAAGCTTAAGGTGAACGGGCTGATCTTCCTCATGGTTCGTGTTGGACAGAAACACGGACGACAGCCGGTCAAAACTGAGCTTCCCATCGGGCTTGGGATAATCGATCGGCCTGCACTCTGCCGCGGGCTTGAGCGTGGCGTAGTCGGGCTTTTTGTGCGTGAGCGTTCCGAACAAGCTGAACCCGAACAACTCGTTCATCCACATGTCCATGCCGCCCAACGGCAGGCTCGCCAAGGTACCGAACCTCGACCAAAGCGGCTTAACATTACGGACCCGTTTTAGATCCTTGTAAACATGACTCTCCCGATAGGCGCTTTCATAGCTTCGGAGGTCATCGCCCGACCTGCCTTCTCCGACTGCCGCAAAGGCCGCCTCCGCCGCCATCATCCCCGTTTTCATGGCGTTGTGGCTCCCCTTGATGCGGGGCAAGTTCACAAATCCGGCAGCGCAGCCGATCAATGCCCCCCCGGGAAAAGCCAATTTGGGGACCGACTGGAACCCTCCCTCAGTGATCGCTCGGGCGCCATACGAGACACGCTTGCCGCCTTCGAGAAATCCCGCAAGCAGCGGGTGGGTCTTGACGCGCTGGAATTCCGCGAACGGGTCCAGATAGGGATTGGAGTAGTTCAGGTGGACGACGAAGCCCATGGCACAGAGATTTTCGCCGAAGTGATACATGAACGATCCGCCACCCGTCGCGTCGTCCAGCGGCCAGCCCATCGTGTGCAGGATCATTCCGCGACGATGCTTCTGGGGTGAAAGCTCCCAGAGCTCCTTCAGGCCGATGCCGAATTTTTGCGGGTCGCTGTTCGCCGCCAGCTGAAACTTCTCGATGAGCACTTTCGCAAGAGAGCCCCGGGCGCCTTCTGCGATCAGCGTGTATTTGCCTAGGAGTTCCATGCCCGGCGTGTACGAGTCCTTATGGTGACCGTCGCGCGCCACGCCCATGTCGCCAGTGACAACACCTTTGACCTCGCCACGGTCGCCGACGACCAGGTCCACAGCGGGAAAGCCGGGATATATCTCTACGCCCAATTCCTCAGCTTGCTTTGCCAGCCAGCGACATACCTCGCCGAGGCTGACGATGAATTTGCCGTGATTGCTCATCAGCGGCGGCATGATGAAATTGGGAATCCGCACACTTCCGCGGGGACTGAGATAATGGAACCGGTCGACCGTCATGGGGGTATCGATCGGAGCGCCTTTTTCCTTCCAGTCCGGAATAAGCTCGTTCAGGGCAATCGGGTCGATCACCGCACCTGAAAGAATGTGGGCGCCGACCTCCGACCCCTTCTCGAGAACGCAGACGCTGAATTCCTTGCCCGAGGCGGACGCGAGCTGTTTCAGGCGGATCGCGGCTGAGAGTCCCGCGGGCCCTCCGCCGACGATGACAACGTCATATTCCATACTCTCGCGATCGGCCATGCGCGCTGTCCTGAATCTCTGATCCTGATAGGGTAAGATTGACCATTGAGGCACTATGGTAAAGATCGCCTTCGCCCCGAGTTGTCCGTATCATTCGACCATGTCCCCTTCCAAGCCCGACGTTCTCGCAACACTAGGCTGGCTGACAGACTCGGGCGCCGACGAGGCCACCAGCGAGGCTCCGACGAACCGCTTCTCGGCTGTCGCCAGCGCGTCCGCGATCCCGGACCTGCCTCTCCGGCGCCCTCCGCCGACAGCCGATTCCGCTGACATCGCGACGCCGGGGTCGTTCGGCAGGCAGTCCGCGGCCCCTACAACACCTGCATCTGTGCGGGGGGCAGCAAACTCGGCAGATTCAGACCCCGGCGATGCAATTGGCAGCGCGTTGGCGCTCGCAGGAGCGTGCAACTCGCTTGAGGAACTTCGCTGCGCTGTGGAGACATTTGAAGGTTGTGCCCTCAAGAAATCAGCGACAACAACGGTGTTCGCGGATGGCACTCCGGCATTTGGTATCATGCTGATCGGTGAAGCGCCGGGACGCGAAGAGGATCTGGCTGGGCGGCCGTTCGTCGGTCGAGCGGGAAAGCTGCTCGACAAGATGCTGGGCGCAATCGAGCTTGACCGCCAAAAAAACGTCTACATCACAAACGTTCTTAACTGGCGCCCACCGGGAAACCGGGAACCCTCGCCGGAGGAATCGGCGAGCTGTTTGCCGTTCCTGCGCCGCCATATCGAGTTGGTATCGCCGCATGTTATCATCCTGCTCGGAGCAGTCGCGGCGCGCCACGTTCTTGGCCGAACGGATGGAATTATGAGATTGCGGGGAAAATGGCTGGAATATCATGTCGGAGGCCGGATGGTACCCGTCATGCCGACATTGCACCCAGCATATCTGCTACGGCGATCAATAGACAAAAAGCTTGCCTGGCGGGATTTGCAGGACGTTGCCGTGAAAGTTAATTCGCTGAGATTGCTTGAGGATCGCACCGGCGGCAGGTAACTTGGCGGCCTGCGCAGAAATTTGTAAGAAGGGCTCCGGCGTGAACCGAACACTCCTGCTTGCTGCGTCATGTGTCGCCGCTATCGGCGCGAGTTCGCTTGCATATGCAGATTCTGACTTCGCGGCTGTGCACGGGCGAGCGGACTCATTTACGCCACACGTTCTCTCATCTGAGGATGTCCGGCTCTACAGATCGATATTTGAGAACGAGCGAAGCGGGAACTTCAAGACGGCACGCCAGGAGATCGCGGACCTTTCGGATAAAAGCCTGATGGGTTATGCGGAGGCAGAGCATTTCCTGTCGCCGCGCGGGAAGAAAACTTCTGTCAAGATTCTCGCAGAATGGCTTGTGAAGTATGACGAACTGCCCATTGCTCCCAAGGTCCGTGAGCTTGCCGAGCAGCACAATCGACATCACAAGGTTGCCCTCGCGGCGATTCCCGAAGTCCGTGCGCGCGGCGGCTGGGGATATGAATCATCGGACAATGTTCCGGATGCGCCACTTGTGTCCGACGCCGCGCGGGTTGCTCAGTCGCAAATCGACGCCGACGTGAAGATCGATCAGCCCGCGCAGGCCGAAGCCGTGCTGCAGAACCTCGTCGCTGCAGGAGGAACTCCGCCTTCGGACGTCGCTCGATTGGCACACCACGTAGCGGCGTCATATCTCGCCGAAGGGATGGATTCGGAGGCGTCCAGAGTCGCAACAAGTGTTTCGAGCCCCGATCGCGATGCGGAACCGCTTCTGGACTGGGACGCCGGCCTCGCCGCCTACCGGCTTGCCAATTTTACAGACGCGGCATCGCGATTTGAGAGTCTCGCCCAATCGGGCGTGGCCTCGGGCTGGGCGCGCAGCGCGGCCGCATTCTGGGCTGCGCGCGCGTACCTGCAGGCCGGCGAACCGTTGCACGTGGTCAGCCTTCTCAATGCTGCGGCGCGCGAACAGCCGACATTTTACGGAATGCTTGCCGAGCGATTGCTGGGCCATGAAAACCAGACCCAGTTCAGCGAACCGATGCTCGATTCCGCAAGCTTTGATTCCATGATTCAGAACTCGGCAACCCATCGCGCCGTCGCTTTATGGCAGGTCGGCGAGACGGACTACGTGCAGCCGGAAATGCTTCGCGCCTTCGCCAATATACCCGCAAGCCAGATCAGCGCGTTCGCGGCACTCGCGCACCGGATGGATTTGCCAGATCTGGAGTTGCGAGCCAGCGAAACCCAGGCAGCACACGGCGTGCTTCTGAGCGGGTTGTTCCCCATGCCTCGCTACACTCCGCCGGGCGGCTACAGCGTCGATCCATGCCTCGTGCTTGCCTTTGCCAGAACCGAGAGCCGGTTCCAGGCACGAGCTGTTTCGAAGACAGGAGCGCGCGGCGTAATGCAGATCATGCCTGGAACGGCGCATGACGAGGATACAGCGGCATCGCGGTCCCAGCTCAACAATCCGGCTTACAGTCTTGGACTTGGGCAAAAATATCTTCAGGAACTGCTCGACCAGGTGAACGGCAATCTGTTCCAGTTGGCCGCCGCCTACAATGCCGGCCCCGGCTCACTCACCCGCTGGATCGGAACGCACCCCGCCATCGCGGACGACCCGCTGCTTTTCATTGAAAGCATACCGGTTCCGGAAACCCGGAAGTACATCAAACGTGTCATGACATTCTATTGGATGTACGCCCAACGCGCCGGGCAACAGTCCCCAAGCCTGCAGGAGACGGCTGAAGGAAAGTGGCCCATCTATCATCACCAGGCAGCACAAGGTTCAAATCCGCCGACAGGCATCGGCAACGCATTGATCAGCGATGCAAACACACCGCATTGATGAGGCAGTGCCATTCAAACCTGTACGGATTGCGGTCCTGACGGTTTCCGACACGCGAGATGCTTCAAACGACACATCGGGCGACGCACTGGTGGAACGAATTGCCGAAGCCGGACACGTGCTCGCCGGACGCGCGCTTCTGAAGGACGATCAGGCAAATATCGCACGTCAGCTCCGGTTCTGGATCGAGGACAAGAATGTTGACGTCGTAATCTCCACGGGAGGAACCGGGTTGACCGGCCGCGACGTCACCGTCGAAGCATTCAGATCCGTATTCGAAAAGGAGATCGACGGCTTTTCCGTGATCTTCCATCAGATCAGTTACGAGAAGATCGGCACGTCCACGTTGCAGTCGCGCGCATGCGCCGGCGTCGCGAAAGGAACCTATCTGTTTGCGTTGCCGGGCTCGACAGGCGCCGTCAAAGACGGATGGGACGGCATTCTCAAATGGCAACTGGACAATCGCCACCGGCCCTGCAATTTCGTGGAGATCATGCCCAGGCTTGAGGAGCATCACCGGTAGGGGCTGCGCGGCTGTTCGCATGTGCTAGAGTGAAGCCCGCCAATTCCTGGAGGGGCAAATGACCATTGCACTGATTGTCGGAACAAAAAAAGGCGCGGCCATTCTGACGTCGGATTCGCGGCGACAAACATGGAACAATCAGTTTTTGCTCAAGGGCTGGAGCGTGACTGCGTCGACCAGAGATGATCGAGGGCAGTTTTACGCCGCAATCACCAGCGACGTTTTTGGCGCGGCCCTGATGAGAAGCAGCGATACGAACACATGGGAACAGCTGGAGGCAGCGCCACGCTACCAACCCGGAGAGAAAGGCAATCAGGAACACATTCGTATCGCGGGTGCCGGCGATTTTTCGGGCCGCTACAAGGATGGCCCTCGCCTCGTCGACCAGATCTGGACGCTTCACAGCGCCCACAGCGCAGTTTACGCGGGCGTTTCCGAAGCAGGACTGTTTGCCAGCCTGGATCAGGGGAAAACATGGGATCCGGTTGATGGGTTCAACAATCATCCGTCGCGGGACAACTGGGTGCCGGGTTTTGGCGGGTTGGGTGCGCATACGATTCTGAGCGACCGGAACGACCGAAACCGCATGTGGGTTGGGGTGTCCGCGGCAGGATTCTTTCGTACCGATGACGGCGGTAAGACTTGGGTTCCCAAGAACGACGGTGTTCCCGGCGACACGGGTCAATGCGTTCATCACGTCGCGCACGATCCTTTCCGCGCAGATGTTCTTTACCGGCAGGAGCACCGCGGCGTTTATTCCAGCCGCGACGGTGGTGATTCGTGGACAGTGATGGAGAACGGGCTGCCTGTCAGCGAATTGAGTGACGGCCATCGCTGTTCATTCGGATTTCCTATCGTTCTCGACCGGAGTTCCGGCTACGTATTCGTCGCGCCTCTTGAAGGCGACAATTTTCGAATGCCGCGCGATGGGCAGCTGGCCGTCTATCGATCAAAGCAAGATGGAAGCTGGGAAGGGCAGACGAAGGGTCTTCCGTCGAACTGCTATTGCTCGGTATTGCGCGGGTCTATGGCGGCCGACCAGCTGAGACCGGGGGGGATTTATGTCGGAACGAGTTCAGGTTCGGTTTTCGCGTCGAATGATCTGGGCGAATCCTGGACGGAGATCGCGAGCGGTTTGCCCCGCATTCAAAGCATTGAAGTTTACGTTTCGTGACCGTTCAGGTTCACATTCCGCCGGTTTTGCGCAGCGTGACTGGTGGGAATCGCAACCTGGAAGCGGAAGGGTCGACGATAGCGGAGGTGTTACGCGATCTGGCACGCAATTATCCGCCCTTGGCACTTCACTTGTTTGATGAAAATGGTTCAGCGCGCCGCAATGTATTGTGCATTCACGGTATGCGAGCCGTGCGACCGCGTGATTTCGACTCCCACGCGGTAAATCCTGGCGACGAAATCATCCTGACCAACGCACTCGCAGGCGGTTGATGCCGCGCACTCGATCGGTGCTGTCAACGAAATCAGTGTTCGGCTTCGCCCGCGTCGGGCTTGTAACTGTCTTTATCAGCGTCGGCGCCTGACGACAGGTCGACCGCTTTCGGCTCGGATGTTCCCCCAGCTGAAGGCGTCGCACTATCTTTGGATTGTGTCGCGGCAGGTGTGCTGTCGAACGCACTCAACAGCCAACTGACGACACCGCCGGAGGATCCGCTTTGCGGGCTGGCAGTTGTATCAGCCAACGCCGGCGCCGCCGACGCCAGCAAGGCTATGACCACGATCGGCGCAAGAACCCGCATACCCGCCTCCCACTCTTCTCAACACCCTCAGCCTAACACAGTTTGACGCCATTGAACCCGGACCTTCAGCTCGTAGGTTAACCGCCATGGCACATCCGCCTGGTGTTCCAGCAAATATGTTCTTGATTTGTTCCTTTTTGTCGTTATGCTCCTGCCATGGACGCCGAACCACGAGCAACAATCGATCCGCGCCAGTTGAGAGGCCGGGGGGCTTTGTCCAACGCAGTGGGACGCTTCGAGCCTTATTCCCGTGCGCTAAGCGAGGATGGCTGGTCCGGCGATGACGAAGTTACGTCGCTGAAGACAGAGGTGCTGAGAGATTCGTCGAGAACGATCATCACCCGGAACAAATCCCCTGACATCTCGTTCGATCGATCCATCAATCCGTACAAGGGATGCGAGCACGGTTGCGTTTACTGCTTTGCGCGACCAACGCATGCATACTTGGGGCTTTCGCCGGGAACCGATTTCGAATCCCGCATATTTGCCAAGCCGAACGCGGCGGAACTCCTGGCCCGAGAATTGTCGGCGCCAGGGTATGTGCCCCGGGTGATGGCGATTGGAACCAACACCGACCCGTATCAGCCGATTGAACGCGAAATGCGCATCACGCGCTCAGTACTGGAAGTTCTGAGGGATTTCGGACATCCTGTCGGAATCGTAACCAAGTCTGCTCTTATCCTACGAGACTTGGACATATTGGCGCCGATGGCCAAGCTCGGCCTCGCGAAGGTTGCCGTCTCCGTCACAACTCTGGACCGAAGCCTCGCTAGGACCATGGAACCTCGAGCGTCTACGCCTTCAAAGCGACTTGATGCCATCGCCGGTTTGCGTGAGGCAGGCGTGCCCGCCGGCGTGATGTTCGCGCCGGTCATTCCGGCTCTCAATGACGACGAGCTTGAGTCGGTGTTGACGAGAGCGTCCGAAGCCGGCGCACGTTCGGCTGGTTACGTGTTGTTGCGGTTGCCGCTCGAGATCAAAGATCTGTTTCGGGAGTGGCTCGAGGCAAACGAGCCTGGTCGCGCCAAACATGTGATGTCGTTGATACGCCAGATGCGCGGCGGCAAGGATTATGACAGCCAATGGCACACGCGCATGAAAGGAACGGGCGCATACGCCGAAATGATCGCCCGACGTTTTCAACTGGCGGTGAAACGGCTCGGACTCAATCGGGAACCCGTAAC
This sequence comes from Rhizomicrobium sp., assembly GCA_050010175.1. Lineage (GTDB taxonomy): Bacteria > Pseudomonadota > Alphaproteobacteria > Micropepsales > Micropepsaceae > Rhizomicrobium. The sequence goes on along the minus strand of JBEKLN010000010.1, from coordinate 61,848 downwards.
ACTTGTTCTCAACAGATTTCACAGACCGAAGACGCTTGGCGAGCAGCTGGCCCTGCTCTAACAAGGGCGGATGCCGCACTACATCTACGAGGCGCGGATTCTGAAATTGCGGCACGGGCCTCTGGCCGGTGTGGATGAAGCCGGCCGTGGCCCGCTCGCGGGTCCCGTTGTGGCTGCGGCGGTGGTCCTGGATCGCAAACGCATCCCAAAGGGCCTCAACGATTCCAAACAGATGAGGCCGGAGGCACGCGAAGAAGCGTTCGAGCGCGTCTTCGATGTCGCGACTGCTGTCGGCGTCGGTGTGGCCGCAGTGGACGAGATAGATCTTCTCAACATCCGTCAGGCGACGCATCTTGCAATGGCGCGGGCCGTACGCGCCCTGTCAATTACCGCGCAATTTGCCCTTGTCGACGGCAATGATGCCCCTGCGTTACCGTGTCCTTGCGAAACGCTGGTGCGCGGCGATGGGCGGTCGGTCTCGATCGCGGCCGCTTCGATTGTAGCCAAAGTCACGCGCGACCGGATGATGCGAAGCCTTCATAACGAATTTCCGGGGTATGGTTGGCTCTCAAACAAGGGTTATCCGACGGAAGAGCATCTGGCTGCGCTCATGCGACTGGGACCGTCTCCCCATCATCGTCGCAGTTTCGCGCCGGTGCACAACATCTTGTACCCTGAGAATCCTGAAGACTCTAATCTAACGCATTGATTCTGCAGACTCTTGACCTGTGGATTCCTAAGACTCACTGTGCGCCCCGCTGTGGATTATCCGGGTGCGGGGATGACAAAAAAAACCGATTTGAGTCAGGCATTGGACGCCGTCATTGAAGGCGACTGTATCCAGGCCATGCACGCGCTTCCGGAGGGATGCGCCGATCTCGTCTTTGCCGACCCGCCATACAATCTCCAGCTTGCACGCGAATTACGCCGCCCCGACAATTCCAAGGTAGATGCTGTCGACGATAGCTGGGATCAATTCGGGAGCTTTGCCGAATACGACCGTTTCACCCGCGACTGGCTGTCCGCTGCCAGGCATGTGCTCAAGGACTCCGGCACGCTTTGGGTGATTGGCTCGTACCACAACATATTTCGTGTCGGTTTCATTCTCCAGGATCTCGGCTTCTGGATCCTCAACGATGTCATCTGGCGCAAAACAAACCCCATGCCGAATTTTCGCGGCAGGCGGTTTACAAATGCCCACGAGACCATGATCTGGGCGACCAAGAGCCGCAGTCAGAAAAACTACACGTTTAATTACGAAGCAATGAAATCGTTGAACGACGAACTGCAGATGCGCTCGGACTGGACAATTCCCATTTGCGCAGGTAGCGAACGAATCAAGCGCGACACCGGTGAAAAGGCGCATTCGACGCAAAAGCCGGAAGCTCTGTTGCACCGGATCGTTGTGGCGTCGACGAAACCTGGGGATGTGATTCTCGACCCGTTTCTCGGATCCGGCACGACGGCGGCTGTCGCCAAGAAGCTTGACCGGAGATTCATCGGGATTGAGCGCGAACCCGCCTATGCAAGGGTCGCCCGCGCGCGAATTGCGGCTGTCGTCCCGCTTCGACCCGAGGTCATCGAAGTCACGAAATCAAAGCGCGCGGAGGCGCGTATTCCCTTCGGCTGGGTTGTCGAACGCGGCTTGCTGTCGGCCGGCACCGTGCTCCACGGACCCACCAAGAGGCATCGCGCGAAGATTCGCGCGGATGGGTCCCTTGTTTGCGCTGACGCGAGCGGCTCCATTCATCGCATCGCGGCGCATGTTCAGGGGCTCGACGCCTGCAATGGATGGACATTCTGGCATTTCGAATCGAACGGTTCTCTGGTACCAATCGATTTGTTGCGCCAACGCCTTCGGGCCGATCTTGCATGAGCCAATGAAGCGATTTCTGCTGCTGGTCCTGCTTTGCCTACCCGCGGGCGGGTGTCTCGCCATCGACACACAGAACGCCGCCGGTCATGCCTCGACGGCCATCCGGATCGCTCGAAATCTCTGCACAACGGCATGGGCAAAACCGGTCCCTGACGAAACGCATTGGGGAGCGCTTCTCGTCGGTGACCGATGGCGCATCTGGCTGAAAGACAGGGGCGGTACGCCCAATTGCGCGTTGGCCATGGTGACGGTCGAGCGGCGAACGGCGGTCACAAGCGGCTGTAATGTTTGCCCAAGCTTCTGACGGCCGTCACCGCAGGGCGTGATCCAGAATTTTCCGCATGACGGTCGGCAGTGCGACATTCGGTAACTCGGAACGCTCGACCCAGCGCTGATCATTGCGCCGTCTGGCCACAGTCGCGGCGTACACCTCCAATTCCAGCTCGAAGTGCGTGAACGCATGACGCACCTTGCCTTCACGCTTGATCCAGTCTCCTCTGACGGGCGCGCTGCGGATCGCCTCCTCTGTCCTGGGAAATACCCCGCTCCACTCCGTCATCGGTGGCTGCATCATCCCGCCAAGCAGACCGTTCTCCGGCCGCCGCTCAAGAAGGATTGCGCCACCGACATCCTGCGCGACAAAAGCGGCACCACGCCTCACGGGCCGGGGTCGCTTCTCGGCTTTTCTGGGCAGGCTTTCGGCGATCGCCAGTTGGCGGGCTCGACAATTGGCGCGCCACGGACACCGGCCGCAACCGGGCGATTTTGGCGTACAAACCGTCGCCCCCAGATCCATAAGCGCTTGTGCGAAATCGCCGGTACGAGCGCGCGGAAGAAGCGAACGCGCCAATTCCCTGAGTCGCGGCTTCGCTGTCGGCAGCGGCGTCTCGACGCCGAAATATCGGGCAAGCACCCGCTCCGCATTGCCGTCGACCGCGACTTCGCGCGCACCGAACGCGATCGCTGCAATTGCCCCGGCTGTGTAGGTTCCGACGCCGGGCAATGCGAGCAATTGATCGAAGTCGGAAGGAAACGCACCACCGAAGTCGGTCGCAATTTCCCTGGCGGCCCGGTGAAGGTTTCGGGCGCGCGCATAATAGCCCAGCCCCGCCCACGCGGCCAACACATCGTCGAGAGGCGCGGCGGCAAGCAAATCAATATGGGGCCATCGACCGACAAACTTGTGGAAGTATGGCCCAGCTGCGGCGACAGTCGTCTGCTGCAGCATGATTTCGCTGAGCCAGACATGATAGGGATTCGCGGCGTTGCCCGGCTTTGCGCGCCACGGCAGGTCGCGGCGGTGTCGGTCGTACCAGCTGAGCAACTGAGCGGCCGCAGGGGGTTGCCGCAGGACCGACGGGGCTCGAGGTGTGCTACGCTTTGCCACTATCGATGTTGACCATGGTAAGAACTGCGAAACAAGACAATGAAACCCCTCCGTCCCGGCGAAATCGCGCGGTGGCGGTGGGTGGCGATGTGCGCAGTCTCGCGCAACGCGCGTTCGAGCGCGCTGGGTTCCGTGACGGCACGCTTGTTCTTCACTGGGAGGAGATCGCTGGTTCGGAGACTGCGCGATTTTCCTTGCCCGTCAAGTTTGTCGACGGTCCGGACGGCGGGATTTTGACCGTCAGGGCCGATGCGGCCGCTTCCGTTTTCCTGCACCACGAAAGTCGAGAACTTTGCGCCCGAATCAATTCCTATTTGGGGCGGCCCGCGGTGAAGCGCCTGCGATTCGTGTTCGGAGAGGTGCCCACCCACAGGCCCGGACACTCCCAACCAAGGATGCGAACTCCTCTTCCGCTTGATGGGGACCCTGCCCTGCACTTCCATGGCCCCACGCCGCTGCACGAGGCGCTGATCAGCCTCGCCGGCGCCCGGCGCTTACGGACGCCGGAAGAGCGTGATTGAACCTGCATCGGGGCTCTGTCAAAAGCACTCCGACAAACCCGCTGGGAGAGCGCTCCGTGTCACAGAAAACCCTCATTTACAGCCTCGCCGGATTGGCTGCCGTGGCTCTGGCCGTGGTTGGGTACTTCGTGTTTTTGGGGAATTCCTCCGGCAATTCTGACGCGACAACGCAGTCCGGCGAGCGATATGCGATCCAGGTCACGCCCGACGATCGAACGATGGGTTCGCCGAAAGCTCCCCTCACACTACTCGAATACGCAGCACCAAGCTGCCCGCATTGCGCGCATTTCGACAAGGATTTCTTCCCGCAACTGAAGCAGCAATACATCGATACGGGAAAGGTGTTCTACATCTTCCGCGTCTTTCCGCTGGGAGATGCCGACCTGGCCGCGGAGAGCATCGCCCGCTGCGTGCCTGCGGATAACTATTTCTCGTTCATTGACCTCCTGTTCCGGAATCAGGACAAGTGGGATCCTGAAAATCAGGTTTCGGATGTGCGGGCCGGACTGGTTCAGGTCGGACGCATTGCCGGAATGAGCGACGATCAGGTGAATGCCTGCATGTCCAACCAGGCCGCCCTGCAGAAAGCGGCCAAGATCGGTGAAGAAGCGAACACGAAGTATGGGGTCAGCACCACGCCGACTTTTATCGCCAACGGGCAGGTCCATGGCCCGTTCGCGGATTGGAACGACGTTAAGTCGTTCCTCGATCCGATGCTGGCGAAAAAGTGAGACGTCGTTACGATCGGGCGATAGGGCGGCGCGTTTCCGTTGAAGTTCACTCGGCTTAGACTTTCCGGATTCAAATCGTTCGTCGAGCCGACCGAGCTGTTTCTCGAACCCGGTCTGACGGCCATAGTGGGACCGAACGGCTGCGGCAAATCGAACCTGTTCGACGCCTTGCGCTGGGTGATGGGCGAAACGCGGCCGACGTCCATTCGCGGCAGCGAGATGGACGATGTGATATTCGCCGGAAGCGTCGGCCGCCCGCCGCGCAACATGGCAGAAGTCACCCTCCTCATCGACAACAACGACCGCTCGGCATCGGCGCCCTATAACGAGTTCGATGCGATCGAAGTGTCGCGACGGATCGAGCGCGAAGCGGGCTCCGTATATCGGATCAACGGCCGCGACGTCCGCCAGCGTGATGTGCAGATATTCTTTGCAGATGCCTCCTCGGGCGCGGCTTCGACGGCTTTCGTGCGCCAGGGTCAGATCGGCCTGCTGATCAGCCAGAAACCGCTCGCCCGGCGCGCGATCCTCGAAGAGGCTGCCGGCATAGCAGGGCTGCATCAGCGCCGGCACGAGGCCGAGTTGCGGCTCCGGGCCGCTGAAGCGAACATGGCCCGCGTGGACGACATGATCCGCGAACTTGAGGGGCAGCTTCAGAATCTCAAGCGCCAGGCACGCGCAGCCGCACGCTATCGCAATATCTCCGGGTTGATCCGCAAGGCCGAAGCTCTGGCGTTCCATCTGCGGTGGATTCAAGCTTCGGCGTATTCGGTCTCGGCGGAGCTGGCGCTCGAAGCGGCCGCTGCACTTGTAGTGGAGTGTACCCAGCACAGTGCCGAGTCCGCGACACGGCAGGCACACTGCGCGGCCGAATTGCCGCCGCTGCGACAGGACGAGGCCGAAAAAGGCGCTGCCCTCCATCGCTTGGTCCTCGAACGCGACGCGCTGGACGCGGAAGAAGCGCGGGCTCGCAGCGAGGCGCAACAGCTGCGCCAACGCATGGCGCAGGCGGAGCAGGACATCGCCCGCGAACGTTCGCTCGAGGCCGACGCCGACAGCGCATCGGCAAAACTGCACGAGGAATCCGATATCCTGGCAAACCAGTCCGATCGCGCCGACGAGGAGATGCAGATTGCAGAGGCGCGCTCGATCGAAATGCGGGATGCCCTCGAATCCGCAGAGCGCGCCTTCGAGAGTCTGTCATCGTCGCTTGCCGAATGGAACGCGAAGCGGCAGAGCCAGACCCGCGCGCGCGAGGTTGCGGCCGCTTTGTTCGAAACGAGCACGCAGCAGTTGGACCAAGCCCGGCAACGTCTGGACGTCGCACTGGAAGGCGCAGCAGGCGCACCGGATGTTCAGGCATCCGAAGCCGACGCAAACGCAGCCCAGGCCGCGGCAATATCCGCGCGCGATGTCCTATCGTCGGCAAGTGAGGTTGCTGCCGCGGCTGCCGATGCTGAGACCGCCGCGCGGGGGCCCCTGGAAGAGGCGGAGCGCGATTACCAGCAGTTCGCGGCCGAGAGTAAAGCGCTTTCGGACGTGCTGCGGCCACAAGGCCAGGATCTCTGGCCGCCGCTGATCGACTCCGTTCATGTCGAACCGGGCTATGAAGCGGCGTTGGCGACTGTCCTCGGCGACGATTTGCAGGCGCCGCTCGACGAAGCGGCACCGCATCATTGGCGCGAATTGGGCGGGATCGACGCGCCTCCCCTGCCGGACGTTGCGCAGCCGCTGAGTCGTTTTGTGACCGCGCCGCCGGCGCTGGCGCGGCGATTGTCGTTCACCGGTGTGATCGCGGATGGTGGTGACCAGTTGCAATCCGGTCTTCTGCCCGGCCAGCGGCTGGTGACCCGACGCGGCGACTTGTGGCGTTGGGACGGTTTTTCGGCCTCGGCGGATGCTCCTTCGGCTGCCGCCATTCGCTTGTCGCAGCGCAACCGACTGAAAGAGCTTGAGGCCGAGACGATCATCGCACGCGATGCTCGTGCTTCCGCCTTCGAACTATTTTCCGCGGCAAAAGGCGCCTTCGAAGTCGCACGCGAAGAGTTGCGCCGTGCCGAGCAGTTTTCCCGGCAGGCAGAGCAGGCTGCTCTCAGGGCGCAGGAGCTGGCGGCGAAGGCTGCCCGCGCGGCTGCGGAGCGGATGTCACAGCTTGCGACCCTCGAAGCAGAGATTCGCCGGTTGTCGCAGGCCAGAGATGCGGCGCAGGAGGCAGAACAAAGTGCTGCCGCTGCGCTCGCCGAGCTGGGCGATGGCGTGGATTTGCAACAATCCTTCGCGGCAGCCCGGGAGGCAGTCGGCGTGGCGCGAGCCACGCATGCGGAAGCGCGTGCGTCACTCGACTCGCTCAAGCGCGAACGGGAAGCGCGAGCGATGCGGCTCGCCGCGATCGATGAAGAAGGAGCGCGCTGGACCGACCGCAAGCAGGCCGCAAGGCAACACATCGAAGAATTGAACCGCCGTTTTGCGGAGATGGAAGAGGATCTGGCGAGGCTGCGGGCAATTCCGGAAGCGCTGAGCGTGAAGCGCGGGACGCTGCTCGATATGATCGGCACAGCCGAACGCGCCCGCAACGCTGCGGCCGACGCACGGACGGAGGCGGAAATCCGGCTCTCCGAGGCAGACAAGGCCGCAAAGGCCAGCGACGCAGCGCTTTCGCTGGCCCGCGAAGAACGAGCCCGCAACGAGGCGCTCGCCCAATCCGCCCAGGAACGCCTGCGGGAACTGAATACACGCATCCGCGATGAGCTTGATGCAGCGCCGGGCGAATTGCCGGAACGGGCGGAATTCAAGGATGGGCAAGAACTGCCTCTGCTCGAAGCGGCTGACAAACGAGTCGAAAAGCTTAAGCAGGAGCGCGAACAGCTTGGCGGCGTGAATTTGCGTGCCGAGGAAGAAGCCGCGGAATGCGCTCAGCGGCTCGAATCGCTGGTGGGCGAACGGGCTGACCTTGATGGCGCAATCCAGCGGCTTCGCCGTGGCATTCAAAGCCTCAATCGCGAAGGACGCGAGCGTCTCCTCGCGTCCTTCGAGAAGGTCAATGCCAACTTCCAGCTGCTCTTCACCAAGCTGTTCGAGGGCGGCGAAGCCAAACTGACTTTTACGGAATCGGATGACCCCCTGGAAGCCGGGCTTGAGATATTCGCGCGTCCTCCCGGAAAGAGGTTGCAATCGCTTTCATTACTTTCTGGCGGCGAACAGGCGCTCGCGGCGCTCGCGCTGATTTTTGCCGTGTTTCTCGTCAATCCCGCCCCTGTCTGCGTGCTCGACGAAGTGGATGCTCCGCTCGACGATGCGAATGTGGAGCGGTTCTGCAATTTGCTGGATGAGATGACCCGGCTGACCGAAACACGCTTCCTGGTCATTACCCATCATGCGCTGACCATGTCGCGCATGCATCGTCTCTTCGGCGTCACCATGGCCGAACGCGGCATCAGCCAGCTCGTGTCGGTGTCGCTGGCCGAAGCCGCCCAGGTCGCGGCCGAGTAAACAGAGCCCGGCCGGTTCAAATCCGGGCCATCCCGCCCGAGCGATCTCCTGTTTATCAGGGGAAATACAGGGGCAACGCCGGCCGAAGGCCTGTTCTGCGCCCGCAATCGCGCAATTGTCCTGTCGAATCAGCGGTTGGCGCGCTTCTCTGTTTCGAGCGGAACAGGAGCGCTTTCTCTGTTATCGCCTGTATTAACAGGGCAGGCGCGCAACAAAACGCTGACGATTGTTTCACGTGAAACATTCGTCCGCGTTTCGTTTCGCGAAGCTCCAGCGAGTCCAGCCGTTCTCGCCTCTTGCACCATTCCTTCCGACCGAGGAGCAACGGCAGCACCAGAAATGAGCGGCTCCGCTCGAGGCGACGGCAACTGTCGAACCGCGATTCGCTCCTGCCTGCTCGCTCCAGTTGGCCCATGCCTGGCGAGTCGCGCCTTTTCGCCGGCTTCCGGCCGGAAGCCAAATCGACACGTGCGACGATCATGCAATGATTTCAATGCGTTATTAGCCCTGGTCCATTCTTGACAGGGTTTGGCGCCCGCCACTATGGTCCGCCCGCTTTCGGGAAGGGCCCAAAGCGACGCAAGCTCCGCGGAGGTGCCGTCATGCCTCGTCGCGAACCAGATGATTTGCGTGCGCTGGGTGCCCGGCTCGACCAAGCACGTGGCAAATCGGCGCCCGGATCGGGCCCTCCTCCCACTTCCATGGGAATTGCGTTTCGGTTTGGCACGGAACTGGGGGCTGCACTCTTCGTGGGTGCGGGGCTGGGGTGGTTGCTGGATCATTTTCTGCACACCTCACCGATCTTCCTGATTGTGATGTTTTGCCTGGGTGCAGCTGCCGGCATCCGCAATGTCATGCGAGCGGCGGCGGAACTGAATGCGCGAGCCGCTGCTTCGTCGGCGACGGCCGCAACCGACAAGGATGAGGAGACTTGACGCCGTGGCGATGAATCCGATGGAGCAATTCTCGGTGAAGCCCATCATTCCGCTGCATGTCGGCGGATACGATGTGTCTTTCACCAACCAGTCGCTCTGGATGTGCATCGTCGTCAGTGTCATCTCGGCGTTTCTTCTCTACGCCGGTTCAAGCCGCAGGCTCGTCCCGACCCGCGCTCAGTCCATGGCGGAACTCGGTTACGAATTTGTGGAGAACATGATCCAGTCGGCCGCTGGGCATGAAGGGCTGCGCTTCTTTCCCTTCGTGTTTGCGATCTTCATGTTTGTGCTGCTGTCGAACTTCCTCGGGCTTCTGCCGGGATCGTTCACGGTAACCAGTCAGATCGCCGTGACGTTCGCGCTCGCGGCGGTTGTCATCCTGACGGTCGTTCTGACCGGCTTCCTGCGGCACGGCATCGGGTTTCTCAAGCTGTTCGTGCCGAAGGCTCCGTTCCTTCTTCTGTTGCTGCTCGTACCGATTGAAGTGATCTCGTTTCTGACGCGGCCCATCAGCCTGTCCGTACGTCTTTTCGCGAACATGCTGGCCGGACACACGATGCTGAAAGTGTTTGCCGGCTTCGTCATTGCGCTTGGCGCCACCGTGATCACGCCCCATTTCTGGTTTGCTCCGCTATCCGTCGCGCCGATGTTTCTCATCGTCGCGATTACCGCGCTCGAACTTTTGGTCGCGTTTCTTCAGGCTTATGTCTTCGCCATCCTGACCTGCATCTACCTGAGCGAAGCGCTGTATCTTCACGATCAACACTGAACGACAGAGGAGTTTCTTGATATGGAATTGCAAGCAGCCAAAATGATCGGCGCAGGCCTCGCCTGCATTGCGCTCGTCGGCGCCGGCATCGGCATCGGCAATGTGTTCGGATCCTATCTTTCCGGCGCGTTGCGCAATCCGGGCGCTGCCGCGAGCCAGACGACCAACCTGCTCCTCGGGTTCGCGTTGTGTGAAGCAACGGGTCTGTTCGGCCTCGTGATCGCGCTCATCATCCTCTTCACCTGATGGCCGAGACAACGCATACGACCGGCACGGTGGAGCACAAGAGTGGCTTTCCTCCGTTCGACCAGACGACATTCCCGAGCCAGATTTTCTGGCTCGCGATCACGTTCGCGTTCCTGCTCGTTGTCATGTGGCGATTCGTCGTTCCGCGCATCGGCGGCACGATCGCCGCACGCAGGGCCAGAATCGCCGCCGAGCTGGCGAATGCTGAAGCCGACAAGACCCAGGCCGAGCGGGAATGGTCAACGTACCAGAACACGCTGGTGGAAGCGCGCCAGCGTGCCCGTGCAGTAAGTCAAGACAACCGGGCCAAGATAGTCGCCGAGACCGAGCGGGCCGAAACCGAGGCCGACGAAGCTGCCCAGGCTGAGATTGCCCAGGCGGAAGCGAGACTGGCCCAGCTGCGCGCAGACGCAAAGGAAAATATCCTGGCTGTGGCGCAGGAAGCCGCCGTCGAGATTGTCTCGCGTCTGACCGGCGAAACAGTGAGCGCCGAGGACGCCGCATCTGCCATTCGTGCGGTGCAGGGATAAGACTGATGGATACGTGGAAGACGATTCAGGATTACACGATCGCCAGCACAGAATTCTGGGAGTGGCTGGGTCTGTTGATCATCGTGGCGATTTTTCTCCGCCGGGGCCTCCCTGCGTTCATCGCCTCGGCACTCGATGCGCGCTCGGCGGCGATCGAGAAGGAACTTAATCAGGCCAAGCGCCTGCGCGAGGAAGCCGAGACCCTGCTCGTCGGATATCGAGAAAAGGCGCAGCATGCACAGCTCGAGGCCGACGCAATACTCAGCCAGACGAGGGCCGAAGCCGAGCAATTCAAGGCTGAAGCCCAGGCGCAGCTGAAGGCGCAGCTGGAGCGCCGCGCGCGGCAGGCGAAGGAGCGGATTGCGCAGGCCGAAGCCAATGCCATCGCCGAGATCAGGGCCCTTGCTGCCGACGCCGCCGCGGCGGCAGCGACTCGCCTGATAGCGGCGCGGCTGGATCAAAAGAAGGACGATGCCCTTATATCCAACAGTATCGGCGAACTGTCCTCAAAATTGAACTAGCCCCGGCTTGCCCGGCAGCAAGGAACCCCGGATCATGCTTGCCGGGTTCGCCGGGCGCATTAGGATTGACGAGCAGCAAGCAGACAGATGCGGCAGAGACACTCGCGCTCGAAGCGCTGGCCTGGCTCGCGGGCAGCGAGACGGAACTGTCTCGCTTCATCGAAATCTCCGGGATTGACGCAGGCGAAATTCGGTCTCGCGCGCATGAAGCGGCGATGCTTCGTTCGGTGCTGGACTTCGTTCTGTCCGAGGACGAGCGGCTTCTTGCCTTCTGCGCCGCCGAGAATCTCGAACCGAAGGACGTTCATATGGCGCGGCACGTGCTGGACGGCGCACGATGAACGCAAACGCATTCTATGCCGATGCCGCGACAGTGCCGGTTTCCGACGCTCGGCCGCTGCTGATCTGCGACGCCGACGAAGTTCTCCTCAGATTTGCCGACGGCTTCGACCGCTTCCTGCGGTCGCGCGGGCTTTACCTCGATTTCGCGAGTTATCGACTGCACGGAAACGTCAGGCGAATCGGCACGAATGATGTACCGCTCGACGTCGAGGTCACTGCGCTGCTCGAGGAATTTCGCGCCGAGCTCGATGGGTTGGCGGCAGCCGAGGATGCACTTGGCGTGATCGGCGGGCTGAGGCCTCTTCTGGACGTGATCGTGCTCTCCAATATCAACACCTCCCAGGCGCCTGCACGGCGGCGCAACCTCGATGCGCTTGGTCTGGACTTTCCACTGGTGGTGAATTCCGGCTCGAAAGGAGCCGCGGTGAGGAAACTCGCCCAACGTTCCGGAAAGCCCGCGTTCTTTATGGACGATATACCCCAGCATCACGCATCCGCCGCGGAGCATGCACCCGACGTCTGGCGCATCCACTTCGTGGCCGACGACCGGTTGAAGCCGTTGATGCCGACATCGCCGCATGCCCATCTTCGCGCGCAGACGTGGCACGAGGCGGGTGCGTTCATCCGCCACCAACTCAAGGGCTGACATGCGGCTCGGCATCGATCTCGGCGGAACGAAAATCGAAATCGTCGCGCTCGACGAGACGGGCCGCATCGTCCTGCGAGAGCGGACGGCGACACCGAAATCCGATTATCACGCCTGCGTAAAGACCATCAGCGACCTCGTGCTTGCCGCGGAAGCAAAGCTCGGCCGGCGCGGCAGCGTCGGCGTCGCCATTCCGGGAACCATCAGCCCCAAGACCGGGCTTGTGAAGAATGCGAATTCGACAGCACTTATTGACCATCCGCTGGACAAGGACATCGCACATGTCCTGGCGCGGCCGGTGCGCACCGCCAACGACGCGAACTGCTTTGCTCTTTCTGAAGCGAGCGATGGCGCTGCGGCGGGTGCGGATGTCGTCTTTGGCATCATTGCCGGCACGGGCGTCGGCGGCGGTGTTTGCGTTCACGGTCGCGTGCTCGTCGGCGCGCATGCGATCGCAGGCGAATGGGGCCATAATCCCCTACCCCGTCCGCGCAGCGACGAGGTTCCCGGGCCGGACTGCTATTGCGGCCTCAAGGGCTGCATCGAAAGCTGGTGCAGCGGCCCTGCTCTGGCTAAACGATTTGAAGCCACAACCGGGCGCGGTCATGCTGCTCACGAAATTGCCGCGCTCGCCCTGCAGGGAGACGCCGACGCTTCGCGCGCAATGGAAGATTTTCTCGATCGCTTCGCGCGCTCCATCGCGCACATCGTCAACATTCTCGATCCGGACGTGATCGTGCTCGGAGGCGGGCTCTCGAACATCGACATGCTCTACCGTGAGTTGCCGCCGCGCGTGGAATCCTACGCGTTTTCGCCGGAGGGCGTGACGCGCATCGCCAGGAACATGCATGGCGACTCCAGCGGGGTGCGCGGCGCAGCATGGCTGTGGCGTGAGGATGAAGTCGCCTCGGCACTCCCCGCATGAGCGCCTTCTGCCGCGATTGCCTTGCCGATGCCACGGCGAACGCGTCGCGGTGCAAGGCCTGCGGCGGACATCGCATCCTCGCCCACGAAGAACTGAACTCGCTCTCGATCGCCCATCTCGACTGCGATGCATTCTACGCGGCAATCGAGAAGCGCGACGACCCTTCGCTGGCGGACAAACCCGTCATCATCGGCGGCGGAGTGAGGGGTGTCGTCTCGACCGCCTGTTACATCGCACGTATTCACGGCGTACGGTCCGCCATGCCCATGTTCCAGGCGCGAAAGCTCTGCCCGAACGCGGTCATCATCAAACCGAGCATGGGCAAATACGCGGCAGCTGCCCGCGAGGTCCGCGCCATGATGCGCGCCCTGACGCCCCTCGTCGAACCGCTCTCGCTCGACGAAGCCTATCTCGATCTTTCCGGCACGGAACGTTTGCATGGCAGAAGTCCCGCCAAGACGATGACCGCGCTCGTTCAGCGCATCGAGGCCGAGTTGCGGATCTCGGTGTCGGTCGGTCTCAGCTTCAACAAGTTTCTCGCCAAGCTGGCGTCCGAGCTCGACAAGCCGCGCGGCTTTGCGGTGATCGGTCGCGCCCAGGCAAAAGTTTTTTTGCGGGACAAGCCGGTGGGTTTCATTCGCGGGGCCGGGAAGGCGCTGCAGACCCGCCTGGCAAAGGACGGTATCACGCGCATTGGCCAGCTCCAGGATGCGGATCCCGCCGATCTTGCGCGGCGCTACGGCAACACGGGTCTGTGGCTGTACCGCCTCGCGCACGCCGAAGACATGAGGACCGTCGATCCGGCCGGGGAAATGAAAAGCATCTCGTCGGAGACGACGTTCATGCAGGACATCTCGAACTACAAGGAGCTCGAGCGAATCCTGTGGCGCCAGTCCGAGCGCGTGTCCGCCCGGGCGAAATCGAGCGCGCTGGGTGGCCGCACAGTCGTGCTCAAACTAAAGACCTCGGGATTCAAGATACGCACGCGCAGCATGTCGCTCGAAGCACCCACACTTCTGGCCGACCGCATCTTCGAGATCGCACGCACGGCATTGCGGCGCGAAGCGGACGGCACGGCATATCGCCTGCTGGGCGTGGGCATCAGCAATCTCTGCGCGGCATCCGAGTGCGACCCTGTCGATCTTGTCGACAAGAAGTTCGCCAAGCGTGCGGCGGCCGAGCGGGCGCTGGATCGCGTGCGCGATCGCTTCGGAAGGGACGCCGCCGGCAAAGGCCGCGGATATTCCCGGGATTGACGGCGAGTTTCGGCTCCGCTAAATGCCCAGCCATGCGCCATCTGTTCACCGCCCTGTCGCGTCGCCGCGCCCGTTCCATCGGGGCCGAGGAATTGCGCGCGCGCTGACTGAATTCACGCACACCAGTTTCGGAGCCCCGTCGAGAAATCGGCGGGGTTTTTTGCTTTTGGAGGCCGCCATGAACGGAAACATCGAAGATATAAGGGTTCTGGAGCAATGCATGCTCAATGCGTGGCCGTCCACGCGCGTCGTGCATTGCGATGGCTGGGTCTTTCGCCTGGCCGGCGGCTATACCAAGCGCGCCAATTCCGCCCAGGCGTTCGCGCCATCCGGCAAATTCGAGCCGGTTCTGGCGAACGCGCGCAATTTCTACGCGAGGCATCGCCAGCCCGAGATATTCCGGCTCACGCCTCTCGCCAACGCCGATGCGGACGCTGTGCTGGAAGACAACGCATACCGCAGCATCGATCCCACGATTGTCGTGTCGGCGCCGCTGACAAACGAGCTTGGTTGCGATGGTTCGGTATCGGTCGAAACCGAACTCTCGCACGATTGGCCGCAATGGCATGCGGCGGCGAACGGCCTGAAGGATTGCGACCTGGCGGGCCATATCGCGATTCTGAACACGATCGCGCTGCCGAAGGCCTTCGCAACCTGGCGTGTCGACGACCAACCGCTCGCCTTCGGACTTGGCGTGCTCGATCACGGGCGCTTGGGGCTATTCGATATCGTGACGCTGTCCTACGCGCGCAGGACCGGCGGCGCACACAAGATCGTCTCGGCGCTATTGGGCTGGGGACAGTCCAACGGCGCACATACGGCATGGCTCAGTGTTCTGGCAGACAATTCCGCCGCGATCCCGCTCTACACACAATTCGGATTCAGTGAGCGATACCGTTATCACTATCGCTGTGCGTGAGAACGTTTGACCAATCCTGTGTTTTGCGCTGGCGCATATGTGCAGCCGCGTCGCCCGAACACGTCGTCAGAAGCGGCTCGAGCCGCGTCAGCGACGCATGCAACGTGTATCTGGAATAGATGAGCGACATGCTGCCGATAATGCCGTTGGCGTAGAGCCTGGACGCAATCTCGTAATCGGGCAGATCAGCGCTGCGTTTATCGGCGAAGTAGCTGACCAATACGGACCACGCCGCCACGTTCCGCAGGAGGCCCGCCTTGTCGATCGCACGCTCGGCGACTGTCGCCGCGGCAGGCGCCGGATGCCCAATGACGGATGTCGAGACGTAGTAGTCGCCTTCGTCCCCGCCCTGGAACACGTGACGCTTGACCATACCTGGCCCGCGCGACGCCGCATCGGCAAGCTCGATCGTCTGCTCCGACGGAAAGATCGTGCCGTGGGGAAGCGTGAACTGCCGGCGCACCGGGGCGAGAAGCGTCACGGTTACGCTGCCGTCATCGGCGACTTCGGCGGTGCCGCGCTTGTCCTTGTCGGATTTGCCGCCATTGACGCTCTTGACGTCGAAGCGCATCGCCTTGCCGTCCTTGCTTTCCCACGCCGCAACCAGGGAGTCGGTGCGGGTGATCACGCCGTCGGCATTCGTTATGTCTGCGATCATACGCTGCGCCGTGGACCAGCCGTCGCAGGTGTCGCGGAATTGGATGACCATGCGGCCGCGGCCTGCAACCGCGCCGCCAGGCGACGTGTGCTCGAGTCTCAGCTCGTAGGTCGCTCGGTTGGGCACGAGATGAATGGGCATTGCGTCGACGTTGGCCGCTGCAAACAGGACTGCGGCTACAGTGCCTGCCAGACGCGCGTTCACGTTCCGTCGTGCCCCATCACTGCGCCGTAGAGCTCCGGCCTGCGATCACGAAAAAGACCCCACGACGCCCGCGTGCGGGCGACCTCGTCCAGGTCGAAATTCGCGCAGACTACAGCCTCGTCGGTCCGTCCCAACTCGGCAACAATACCACCGGTCGGATCGGCAATGAACGACGAACCGTAGAACGTCATCTCTCCGGCCTGTCCTGTTTCTTTTCCAACACGATTCGCGGCGATGACGGGCATGCAATTGGCGGCCGCATGACCTTGCATGACGCGCCGCCAGTGGTCGCGCGAATCAACGGGCGGCGCAGGAGGGGGCTCCGAGCCGATGGCCGTGGGGTAAAACAGCGCCTCCGCGCCCATCAGCGCCATCGCGCGGGCACATTCCGGAAACCACTGATCCCAGCAGATGCCGACGCCGAGGGTTCCGAACCGGGTCGGCCAAACCTTGAATCCCGAATCACCCGGCGTGAAGTAATACTTCTCTTGATAACCCGGACCGTCGGGAATGTGCGATTTGCGGTAGAGGCCCAGCACACGACCGTCGGCGTCAACCATTGCCAGCGAATTGAAATGCGCATATCCGGCGCGCTCGAAGAAACTGATGGGCAAGACTACGCCCAACTCCTGTGCCAGCGCCGCCATTTCCGCAATCAGCGGATTGCTCTCGAACGGCGCTGCGAGCTTGAAGTGCTCGGCCGATTGATCCTGACAAAAATATGGCGTTTCGAACAATTCCTGGACCAACACAACATTCGCGCCTTTTGAAGCCGCCTCCCGTACCTGCGTCTTCGCGCGCGCGACATTGGCCGAGCGGTCCCATGAACAGGCGAACTGGGTAACGCCGAATGTGACTGATCTCATGCCGGTTCCTGTTGCGTGATACAGTGAATGCCGCCGCCGCCTTCGACGATATCGAGCGCGTCGACCTGCAGAATATCGCGTCCGGGAAAACAGTCTGCAATGACGCTGCGGGCCTGCTCGTCATTCCGGTCATCGAATGACGGCATGACGACTCCGCCATTGGGCAGATAGAAATTCACATAGCTCGCTGCCAACGGCCTGCCCTTATAATCCAGCCGTTCCTTTTGCGGCTGGACAACCTCGACAACCTCGATCGGGTGACCCCTGGCATCCCGCGCCTCCCCGAGACGGCGGATCGCCTCAAGCGCCGGCTCGTAGTCCACGTTCGCACGCGATGCAGGAACGCCCACGATCACGCGGCCCGGCGCCGAGAAGCACGCGATGTTGTCCACATGGCCGTCAGTCTCTTCATCCGAGAAGCCTTCGCCCAGCCAGATGATGCGGCGCGCACCCGTGAACAATGCGAGGCGTTCCTCAACCTGTTGGCGGCTGAGGTTTGGGTTGCGATTGGGGTTGAGAAGGCATTGCTCGGTCGTGATCAGCGTCCCTTCGCCGTCGACATGAATGGCGCCGCCTTCGCATACCAGCGGCGCCGGATAGCTCTCCACGCCGGCTTCAGTCAGCGCGCGGGACGCAAACGCCGCGTCTTCGGCATAGGGATGATACTTGTTCCCCCAGGCGTTGAACCGCCACGCCACGCCCGCACGTGCGCCGCCAGGGCCGACCAGAAAAGTCGGGCCGATATCGCGCGCCCAGGAATCGTCGAGCGGCACTTCGAATGTCTCGACCTTGCTTTTGCAGGCCAATTCCACTTCCGCGGTTTCGTCGGGACGCACCGCCATCGTGACGGGCTCGAATGTCGAGACGGCTCTCGCCACGCGGGCATAGGCCTGCTTGGCGCGCAGCAGGCCTTCCGGCCCGCCCCAGGCCTCGGTGCGGCACGGCCAGCACATCCAGGTTCGCGCGTGTGCTGTCCACTCCGCGGGCATGGCATAGCCGTCACGCGCGGGACACGGGTCATTCGCATCGAGAACTTTCGACATGCTCCTCTATAACGGCTCGCACCGCGGCGCGGGAGCCCCTCGCACTACGCCGCCTGGCGGTTTAGATAGGGACAGGATTGGGAGACCACCATGACTTCGAAAATTGACGCCCGCCTCAAGGAACTCGACATCACCTTGCCGACCCCTCCGGCTCCCGTGGCGAGCTATGTTCCATACGTGGTCACGGGCAGTCTCGTGTTTATCTCGGGCCAGGTGACCGTCGCCGAGGGCGGGCTCAAATATGTCGGCATCGTCGGCAAGGATCTGAGCCTCGAAGATGGGCAGGCTGCGGCAAAGCTGTGCGCCATCAACGTCGTGGCGCAGCTGAAGACAGCCTGCTCCGGCAATCTGGACCGCGTGAAGCGCTGCGTGAAGCTTGGCGTATTCGTCAATGCGATCCCGGGGTTCGCGCAGCATCCTGAAGTTGCAAACGGTGCCTCCGACCTTATCGTTCAGATTTTTGGCGATGCGGGCAGGCACGCCCGCGCCGCAGTGGGCGCCGGTTCGCTGCCCCGTAACGTGGCCGTCGAAGTGGAGGCCGTATTCGAAATCGCGTGATGGCCGGTGCGTTTTCAGCCCGCCTTGTGGGATCGGCAGCAGAGATTGGCGCCGCCGCATGGAATGGGTGCGCCAATCCCGCCGCTGCCGCGGACCCGCATCCCTTCACCCGCCATGAATTTTTTGCGGCACTGGAGGATTCGGGCTCGGCGACGGCGCGCACCGGCTGGCGGCCCTGCCACCTGATGGTCGAGCGCAATGGCGCGGTCGAGGGGCTGCTGCCGCTCTACCTGAAGAACCACTCCCAGGGCGAATATGTCTTCGATCATTCCTGGGCGGATGCGCTCGAGCGCGCGGGCGGAAGCTATTATCCCAAGCTGCAGGCATCGGTGCCTTTCACGCCGGTGACGGGAAAGCGGTTTCTCGTGGCGGCGTGCGCGGATGTCGATGAAACACGCGCGGCGCTGATCACGGCAGGCGCTTCGGCAGTGCGCGAGCTGCACGCATCGTCGCTGCACGTCACCTTTCTCACCGAAGAAGAATGGATCGCCGCAGGCGAAGCGGGCTATCTCCTCCGCACCGATCAGCAGTTTCATTGGGAAAACCGGGGCTACGCGAGCTTCGACGAGTTCCTCGCCGAATTGTCGTCCTCCAAGCGCAAAAATCTGCGGAAAGAACGCGCCGCGGTGCGCGAGGCCGGCATCGAGTTCGACTGGCTGACGGGAAGCGATCTGACCGAGGACGCCTGGGATAAGTTCTTCGAATTCTACATGGACACGGGCGGCCGCAAATGGGGCCATCCCTATCTTACGCGCAGATTCTTCAGCCTGATCGGCGACAGCATGGCCGACCAGATCCTGCTCATCATTGCGCGGCGTGGAACAAAGGCGATAGCCGGCGCGCTCAATTTCTTCGGCGACGGCACCGTGTTCGGGCGCAACTGGGGCTGCACGGAATATGTTCCGTTCCTGCATTTCGAAGCCTGCTATTACCAGGCCATCGATTTTGCGATCGCGCGTGGTCTGAAGAAAGTCGAAGCGGGTGCGCAGGGCGAGCATAAACTCCTGCGCGGCTACATGCCGACTCCCACCTACAGCGCGCATTACATTGCGCATGCGGGACTGCGCCGTGCGGTGTCCGACTATCTCGACCGCGAACGCGACGCCGTCGCGGAACACATCGAAGACCTCGCCGAACAGGCGCCATTCCGCAAGGAGGGATGAACATGGCTTATGACACCAACAACGTCTTCGCGAGGATTCTGCGCGGTGAACTGCCTTGCGTGAAAATCTGCGAAGACGCGCACACGCTCGTATTCATGGACATCATGCCATCGGTCGAAGGCCACACGCTGGTGATCCCAAAGGAACCGGCGGAGACGATTTTCGACCTGTCGGAGGACGGGGCAACGGCTGTGATGAAGACGACAAAAAAGGTCGCAGCCGCCGTGAAAAAAGGACTGGGATGTCCGGGCGTGATGCTCGTGCAGCTGAACGGCACGGCCGCCGGTCAGAGCATTCCCCATCTGCATTTTCATATTCTGCCGCGCGAAGACGGCCTCGATCTCAAACTCCACGGCCGCGCGATGGTGAGTGCGGACGAACTCGAACCGTTCGCGGCGAAGATCCGCGCGGCGCTGTGACGGACATTTTCCTCCCCCCGATCGCGACAGCGGTGGCATGCAAACATCTCCCTATCTCCCTGGACTGAACACGCTTCGCGCGGGGGAGATAAGGCTCACGATTTCCGCTCCCGACGCGATTGCGTTATGGTCTCATGCCGTTCGGTCGGAGGGTATAGTGACGTCTGCTTCTGAAACGCCGGTGCGCCGGCTTCCCATTGTTCTCTGCCTCGGCCTGATCGCCGTCTATCCGCTCTTTTCGGTGCCGGTGCAGGAATCGATTCACACTCTGGTCCCGCGCCTGGGGCTGGCGGAGGCGCGCGCGATTACGGAGGGCGCCGTCTGGCTCTATGCCGCAATCGTGCTGGGAATCGCGCTCTTCTGGGAACGCCGAACGCCCGCCAGCATCGGGCTGGGGCGTATTCGTCTTTCGAGCATCGGCTTAGCGATAGCGGCATTGATCGCAATGATCGGTGTCGGCTTCGGATCGTCCTATTTGATCTCAAACGTTCTGCATCTGCCCAACCATGCCGACGCGCAGGCGGCGGCGCTTGTGGGCGGCTCGGTGATCTACGCGCTGTGCCTCTCGGTGCGTGCCGGCGTGGTCGAGGAGATTTTCTATCGCGGCCTCGCGACAGAGCAGCTTTCGGTATTCACCGGCAGCCGCTGGTTGTCGGCGTTGATCGCGGCAGCGGTGTTCACGCTGATGCACGCGCTGCATTTCGACTGGGTGCAACTGATCCCGATCGCTCTCGTGGCGACCGTTCTGACCGTCCTTTATCTGTGGCGGCACGATCTCTGGGCCAACATCTTCGCGCATATCGCGATCGACGGCATGGGACTCGTGACGCTTGCACTGCGGGCGCACAAACTGTCCCACTGATGCGTGCGCACAATCTGGTTCCGCCCGCCACAATTCGTCAGCCGAACGTTTCCTTTGACGAATGCGGCTGAAGGTGTTGGACTCTCCGTTCAAGCGTTCTCGCGCCGCTTTTTGACATTGTGAAAACGAAATTCTCGCGGGCCGCATCGCGAAGGACAGCGCGTTCGATGCGCGCGAAAATCGACCGGGCAAACCATTGAGTTCGCGCACGATTTTTCGCGCCCGCTGATAACAGCCGCTGTTCTGTCGCTGTTATCCGGACACTTCGATCAGCCAACTCATTGATATCGCAGATCAATCGGGGATAAAGCGCCCGAATTTATTTTTCCGCTGTAGATCGCCCCTGTTATTCCGCTGATACGCCGCGGTTCGGGGATCAGGATGTGGAATTCTTCTCCACTTCGCGCAACGCCGCCCGCGCCACCATGCGGACATGGCCCGGCAGGTGCGATGTCTCGGCGAGCGGCTTCAATCGCGCGACGGCTGCTGCACGCTGTCCCTCGCCTGCCTCCAGCAACGCCAGGGCAATCTGGCCCGACGCATTCGCTGCATCGAGTTTCAACGCACGCTCGGCTTGTGCGCGCGCCTTGTTCTTGTCGCCGCGATGAAACGCCGCAATGCCGGCATGGGCGATCGCATCGGGATTGCGCGGATCGAGTTGTGCCGCGCGCGCGTGCGCCCGCTCGGCGACATCCCATTTTCCCGCGAGTCCGAGTGCCAGGCCAAGCTGATGATGCGTCGAGGACAGTGCCGGATTGATTCGCACCAATTCATCGAACGCGTAGATCGCTTCCTGAAAACGCGACAGCCTGATCAGGCACATTCCCATCTCGCTGATGATCTGCGGATCGCGCGGGTTTTGCACCAATGCCTGCTGATACGCCGCCAGCGCATCTTCGTCGCGGCCCGCCTGTTCGGCGAGCAGCGCGGCCGAAGCGAGCGGCACGCCGCCGGCCTCGGCCGCGTTCACGACCGGCTCGCTGCCGCGCACTTGCGGAATGCGCAGCTTGTACGCGATCGTCAACCGCTCCTCGAAGCAGATTCGCGTCGGCACACCGCCGCGATGCAGGATCGCGCCCCTGAATGCGAGGATGCGGCCGGGACGCGGCGTGACCGCCAGCTGCGCATCGCCATCGTCGCTGTACAGCATCGTCTCGCCGCCCCAATCGGCATTCCATTTGGGATTGGCGTAGAACAGCGCGGTGATGTGAGGCTGATCCAGACCGAAATCGCGATGCGGATAATACATGTCGCCATAGACGGTCGAGTTCACGTAAAGCCGCTGCGGAATCATGCTCTCGACGCCGAAGGCGTGTTCGGCGAACGCCTTCATGCGCGCGAACAGCGGTTCCGAATTTGCAATCTGCTCGGGTACCTCCGCCGAACCGCCGCTGGGGTCGGTGCCCGGGCGGCTTCGCTCGACGCGACGGTATTGCAGAGCTCTCAGCAATTCCGCAACGCGCGCGATTGTCGCTTCATCGGCGAAGTCGTCGCACAAATAGGCTTCGCGGTTGCCCACGAGCCTGTGCCGGATATCGGACATCCGGAATTCTGAGGGCGCGGCCGCGGTTGAACTCATCTGCAAAATCAGCCCTGTTCGGAAACCACGTCAAGAAAGCCGCTTGTCACAAGCCTCTGGACGAGCGCAATGCGAACATCCTGTCCCATTTCGCCGGGGACGTCCCGCACCCGGAATTCGGGTGTCTGGGCGATATAGCGCAAACTCGGCTCAACGCCCGGATGAATGAATATCTGTCCGCCGGGGTGACTGAAGACGATACGTTCCCCGTTGAACGACAGATGACAAAAGGTTGCGGCGCGGTGCCGGAGGCGCGAGTCGGGGCCAAGCGTGATCCGAAGCGCCGGCGGCGGCGTAGCCTTCAGGCCCTTGACCGCGCGCGAAGCGCGCTGCTGCATCGCCTGCGCGAGGAATTCGGGTGAACTGCACAGTTGCAGCAGGCGTGCAACACCCTCATTCACGGCCGGATACAGCCCGTTGAAATCGCGTCTGGCGTCCGCAGCGGCGATGCGCGCCCCCACGGTTTCGCGCAGATGGCGGTCAATGTCGGAAAAATGATCGACTGCGGCATTGATCGCGTCGCGCAATGTCAGCGGATTGAATCCGATGGCCAGATGCAACGACTCCGAAAGCGCATCGACGCGGTGTCCGGTACCACGCGGCAGGTAGAGCATATCACCGGGAACGACCTCGACGACCGCATGATTGGTGAGCGGCGGCGGCCCGCTCGCCGCGTTGTTCCATACATTGGGAAGTTCCGAGCGTTCGGTCGAAATGAACCAGCGCTTGTTGCCCTTCAGCTGAATGGCGATCAGGTCGTAATCGTCATGGTGTGCCGGCGCCCGTGCGTCGCCGCGGCTCCAGAAGACTTCGCACGATGCAGGTTGCTGAAACAGAAACTCGAGCGCCCTCAGAAACTCGTCCAGCTTCGGCGCCAGGCCGCGGGGCTGCGGAACGCGGACCGTGTAACCGCGGGAATGAAAGCTGTCGATCTTGGTCCTGAATGCGCGCGCATCGGCGACCGCTTCAACAGCCGGAGCCGGCCCCGAAGGACTGGCCGAATGAAATCCGAGGTGCGGCGCCGCGTCCCTGTAGGCGCCCAGAATGACGCTTTCGGGATCGGCGCCGAGCAGCGAGATGCGGTCGCTCTGCGTGCTGCACGGGACCTTGACGAATCGCTTGCCCAGAACGTCGTCAAGAAATTCATCGAGCGTTAGCGGCGCGAGAACCTGCTCAACGATTCGCTGCGCCTCCTGAAGGATCATGGCACTGTCAGTTTATCCGGCCCCCGAGGGCGATCCGCTGCAGGGATTGTCGCACCGCCCCCAGCGCCAAGTCTACCCCGGACATCGCCCGTCCCACCGGCGTGACATCTCGCGGTTAACGGGCCGCGGCGATTCTACGGCGCGAAGCTGGAACGTATCTTGACACCCCAATGGCCGTTCTCATGGGTGACGACGTAAATCGAGTCGAAGTGGCCGATCACGCTGCCGTCGGCCCGGTAGCGCACGAAGCGCGTGTCGAAATGAACCTTGTCGGGGCCGGCGTGAACGACGTCGCGCCGTTCCCACGCCGAGTGGTGCCAGTCCTTCAGCGCACCGCGCGTGAACGTGTCGGGCGGATGCCAGCCGGGTTTGTCGATGATGACGAGTTGCCCGGATGCAAGCCGAATACTGGGAAAATTGAAGGTCTGCTCCCAGCGGGCAAGATCGCTGGCATTGAACGCAGCCATGAAGTCGTCAAGGCACTTCAGTGCGCCAGCGATTGCATCCCCGCTCACACTTCGGCTCTCTCGCGTCAGTGGATCAAACGCTTTCTTCCGCCTTAGGTTTTTTTGGAGGCGGCAGCGCCTTCGGCCGGCCGTCATCGTTGGCGATGAACTCGAACGCGAGGGAGTCCTTCTCGCGGTCGAGCAGCACACGGACCGTTCCGCCATTCTTCAACTTGCCGAACAGTATCTCGTCGGCCAGCGGCTTTTTGATGTGATCCTGAATGACGCGCGCCAGCGGCCGGGCGCCGAATTTGTCGTCATAGCCTTTCTCGCCGAGCCAGCGAGTCGCCTCCGGGGTCAGGTCAAACGTCACGTCGCGATCGGTCAGCTGGGCCTCAAGCTCCAGAACGAACTTCTCGACAACGCGGTCGATCGTGTCGCGTCCGAGCGGAGCAAAGGCGATCGTCGCATCGAGACGGTTTCGGAATTCCGGCGTGAAGAGACGCTTGATCGCTTCCTCGTCGTCGCCTTCCCGCTTGCCGCGGCCGAAACCGATCGATTCCTTTGCGGCGTCGGACGCGCCCGCGTTCGTCGTCATGATCAGAACGACGTTGCGGAAATCGATCTTCTTGCCGTTGTGATCGGTGAGCTTGCCGTGATCCATCACCTGCAGAAGGATGTTGAACAGATCCGGATGCGCCTTCTCGATCTCGTCAAGCAGCAGCACGCAATGTGGGTGCTGGTCGATGCCGTCGGTGAGCAGGCCGCCCTGATCGAATCCGACATAGCCCGGGGGCGCTCCGATCAGGCGCGATACCGTGTGCCGCTCCATGTATTCGCTCATGTCGAAACGCAGCAGCTCGACGCCAAGGATGCTCGCCAACTGACGCGCGACTTCGGTCTTGCCGACGCCAGTCGGACCGGAGAAGAGATAACAACCGATTGGTTTTTCGGGCTGGCGCAACCCTGCGCGCGCAAGCTTGATGGCCGAGGCCAATGCATGAATGGCGTTGTCCTGGCCGTACACCACGCGTTGGAGATCGGATTCGAGGCTGCGAAGCGCCTCAGCATCAGTTTTCGAGACGGATTTCGGCGGGATTCGCGCCATCTTGGCGACAACCTCTTCGACTTCCCTGACGCCGATAACTTTCTTGCGCCGGGATTCGGGCAGCAACATCTGGGATGCACCGACCTCATCTATTACGTCGATCGCCTTGTCGGGGAGCTTGCGGTCATTGATGTATTTGGCCGCAAGTTCGACGGCCGCCTTGATCGCATCGGCCGTGTAACGGACTTTGTGATAGTCCTCGAAGTAGGGCTTCAGGCCCTTCAGGATCTTGATCGCGTCGGGAACGGTCGGCTCGGCCACATCGATTTTCTGGAAGCGGCGGACGAGCGCCCGGTCCTTCTCGAAATACTGCCGGTATTCCTTATAGGTCGTCGATCCGATACACCGCAGAACGCCGGCCTGCAGAGCGGGCTTCAGCAAGTTCGATGCATCCATCGCGCCGCCGCTGGTCGCACCCGCGCCGATGACGGTGTGAATCTCGTCGATGAACAGAATGGCGCCCGGAATGGCTTCGAGTTCCTTCACGACGGACTTCAATCGCTCTTCGAAATCGCCGCGGTAGCGGGTGCCCGCGATCAGCGCGCCCATATCGAGCGCATAGATCGTGCTCGATTTGAGGACCTCGGGGACTTCGCGCTTGACGATCTTGCGGGCCAGGCCTTCGGCAATGGCGGTTTTGCCCACGCCGGGATCGCCGACGAACAGGGGATTATTCTTCTGCCGTCGACAGAGAATCTGAATCGTCCGCTCGACTTCGGCGTCACGGCCGATCAGCGGATCGATCTTGCCGGCTTTCGCCTTCTCGTTGAGGTTGACGCAATAGGCTTCCAGCGCCTCGGTTCCCTGTTTTGTGGCTTTCTCGCCGTCTTCGTCTTCGTCGGCGCCGCGGGCCGGCTTCTGCTGGCTCATGCCCGGTCGCTTGGCGATGCCGTGGCTGATGTAGCTCACCGCGTCCAGGCGCGTCATGTTCTGTTCCTGAAGGAAGTAGACGGCGTGGCTCTCGCGTTCGGTGAACAGCGCCACGAGCACGTTGGCGCCCGTTACCTCGTCGCGGCCGGAGTTCTGCACATGCAGAACCGCGCGCTGAACCACGCGTTGAAATCCAGTCGTCGGCTTGGCGTCTTCGCCATCCTCGATGACGAGTGTGATCAGCTCTTCGTCGACATATTTGACGAGCGATCGCTTCAGCGTCTCGATATCCACGTTGCAGGCCTTCATGACCTGACTCGCGTCGGAATCGTCGGTCAGCGCAAGAAGCAAGTGTTCCAGGGTGGCATACTCGTGATGACGATCGCTGGCGAGCTTGATGGCCCGGTGAAGCGCTTGTTCCAAGCTTCGCGACAGCGATGGCATCGAGGCGCTACTCCTTCTCCATGGTGCATTGTAGAGGATGTTGATGGCGGCGCGAAAATTCAATCACTTGAGCAACTTTTGTTTCCGCCACCTCGTAGGTAAACACGCCGCAAATTCCCACACCATGTCGGTGAACGTGAAGCATGATCTGAACGGCTTCATCCCGGCCCTTGTTGAAAAACCGCTCCAGGATGTGAACGACGAACTCCATGGGTGTGTAATCGTCGTTGAGGATCAGCACCTTGTACAGACTTGGCTTTTTGGTCTTTGGCCTTGTCTTCGTGACAATACCCGTGCCCGCGCCGTTGCCGCTCCCGTCTCCCGATTTTCCGTCGTTATTGTCGCTCATGATCCATTCATACGCCGTGCGGGAAATCACTGTCGGCCCGATGCGCCATAGATAACGGCAAGTAGGGCGCTGAACGCAAACTTAAAGATGGCCGCGCAATTGACGCACATTCGGGTTCACGTCTGGTTTCACCAACGCGAAAGGGCCCGAACCAAATCAGGTTCAGGCCCTTCCAAACCGCTCCGCTAGGGGGGAGGAGCGGCTACGTTCCGGAAAATAGTGGAATTAAGCTGCGCGGGAGCTCTCGACGACCTCGACCCACGCCTGGACGCGACCCTGGAACGGAGCGAACGTATCCTTCGCCGCCGACATCATGATCTCGTTCAGCTTGGTCATCTGGCCGACATAAGAGTCAATCGCAGACTTCGCGAAATCCGTCTGAAGCTCGAAGGCCTCGTGGATCGACTTGGAGCCCATCAGGGCCTTCGTCGCCGCAATGGAATCTTCGACATGCTGCTTCGAGAACGAATAAAGCTCGGTCTGCAGCGTCTCCACGCCCTTGCCGGCCGCATTGGCGGCCTTCATATAAGCTTCGACCGTGTCGCGGCCATAGCCCAGGAACTGGTCGTAGTTCTTTGCAGCCTTCTCGAAACCTGTCTTGAAGGCTTCCGAACCGTTCTTCATCGCCGCTTCAATGGTTTCCGTGCCGTCGATTTTCTCGCCGGCCACTTTTGCTTTCGCCATGACAAACTTCTCCGCCGTTGGTTGGCGCACCGTCAGGGGCCAGCGCCCAATGCTGCAGTGCAACATTGTCTATATGCGGTGCAGCGTAAACGAAGTCAAGGGGTATTGGCGGGTATTGGCGTGCCCCTGGCAACAAACGCGAATCACAATCAGTGATTCCCCCAACGCAAAGATTAACCTATCCTAAATATCGGAGATTTAACGTGGATTCGTGTTTTTCGTTGCACCGTCCGGACTGATTTGTTTTTATATCCGGGTTGAGGTCGGGGTTTTGTAGTTGGAGTAACGGATGTCGGAACGACCGCGCGCCAGAAGCGGCGCGATCGCTAAAGTGATGTTGTCGGCCGGCCTGCTACTGGCAGGAGGCCTGGCGGTTTCTCCGGCTGTCGCGTCGATCCACCGCCACCACTGGCAACCGGTCGCCATCAACTGGACGGCGCCGGAAAAAGACGCCGCCCTCGTCCTCGATGGGGAAACGGGTAAAGTTCTCTATTCCCGCAATGCCGACGCGATTCGCCATCCCGCGTCACTCACCAAAATGATGACGCTCTACTTGCTGTTTGATCAGCTGAAAAGCGGGCAGATGACGCTGGCAACGCCCATTTCAGTCTCGGAGCACGCCGCAATCCAGGCGCCGACCAAGCTGCA
Source organism: Rhizomicrobium sp. (assembly GCA_050010175.1). Classification (GTDB taxonomy): domain Bacteria; phylum Pseudomonadota; class Alphaproteobacteria; order Micropepsales; family Micropepsaceae; genus Rhizomicrobium. Next base: position 33,649 of record JBEKLN010000010.1, on the reverse strand, counting down.
TGTCAGGCCCGGTACCTCCGTTCCGGCGGACACTGCCATCAAGGCGCTGGTCGTGTTGTCGGCCAATGACATGGCCGTTGCGATCGCTGAGACCATTGGCGGTACGGAGAGCCGATTCGCCGAGATGATGACGGCCAAAGCCCGCGAACTGGGCATGACGCACACGTTTTACCACAACGCCTCGGGACTGCCGGACGAGCAGCAGATCACGACGGCAAACGATCTGGGAATCCTGGCGCGACACCTCGCCTATGATTTTCCCCAGTATTTCCACTACTTTTCGACACCCTCATTCACGTACGGGGGCGTCACACACTTCACGCACGACAACCTGATCGGCCGCTATGACGGCGCCGACGGAATCAAGACAGGTTACACCAACGCCTCCGGCTTCAATCTCGTTTCGTCGGTCGTGCGCAACGGTGCCCATGTCATCGGCGTGGTGATGGGCGGCGTTACCGCGCGCAGGCGCGATGCCGAGATGATGCGGTTGCTCGATTCGACCTTCGCGTCGATCAACCAGAATCCGCAGCTTGTCGCGCGCGCCAGCGTGCCTTGGCAGACGGTCGCGTCCAACACGCCGCCTGCCCCGGTCATCGCGGGCTTCCAGATTGCGGGCGGGCTGTCGACGCCGGCGGCCCAGCCGGGACAAACCGTCAGCGATCTTCCAGTGAGAACGGCGTCTCCCTCGAATGCCGATGACGAGGAGGCGGCGGAGTCCCGACCGGATCCCGCGCTGGATGCGCCGGCCCAGCAACCGCCGGCGGCGTCCATCAAGTCACCGCCTGTGATCACAGTTGCACCTGCGTCTCCCCCACAACCACCGCCTGCGAACACCCGCGTTGCGATGGTGTCCCTGCCCCCGCCGGCAATGAGGCCGACCGAGGCGGTTGCCTCGACGCGTCCTACCTTTACGCCGCGTATTGTGCCGTTACCACGACCGCATCTGACGTTGGCTTCCTACGAGGCGCCACGCCTCGTTGCCCTACCGGTCACACCCAAACCGCGATTGCAGCTCCTGCCAAAAAAACCAATGGAAACAACTGGTTTTGCAGCGCAATCTCCTGCAGGCGCGGGGCATGACTGGTCGATACAGATCGGCGCGTTCGCCGATGCCACCATGGCGAAATCCCAGCTTGCGTCGTACGCGGAACGATCGATGGATGTGCTGGGTCAGGCCGACCGGCAGGTGATCGCGTTCCAGTCCGCGGAAGGTCACACGCTTTACCGGGCCCGCTTTGGGCCGTTCCCGGAACGCGAGGCCCGGGAGGTCTGCCAGCGGCTCACCGAGCGCGGCCAGACCTGTTTCGCGGCCCTGGCGCAGCGTTGAACCCGCCGGCGACAATTCAAGCGACACTGCAAGCTCTTCGGCGGTAGCGCGCATCCATCGCCGTAGCGCAGATGTAACGCATATGTTCCGTTCGGATGTTGTTTACGGTGCCGGATCAGGTCGCATGCAATGTCCGGATGATGTCGCCTTGCTGACCGGATCAGGCGCATCGATGTCTGACCGAAGCGTCAGACCGCCTTCAACTTCACCGGCAGTTTGAGCGTCGAGATCAACTCGCGCACTTCCTGGCGCGCCGCGACGAGCGAGATGGACATCGCCACCTCCAGCCCCGGCAGAGGCAGGTCGAGCATCGTCAGCCCCATGGGGAACAATTCGCGGAAGATCACCCGCTCGCCGAAGCCCGGCGCGATGCGGAACCCGATTCGCTCCGCCAGCGTATCGAGCGCGCCGGCCAGCCGCTTCTTGTTGCGTGCTTCCGTCGCGGCGATGCGGTTGCGCATCACCACCCAGTCGAGCGCGGGCTTCCTCGCCATCAGGCGGCGCTTGCGGCAGTCCCACACGAAATCGGCGTAGACGCTGGGCCCTCGGATCTCGAGGCTCGCCGGATCGACCCGCGCCAGAAGATCGAAATCCACGAAGCTGTCGTTCATCGGCGTCACAAGCGTATCGGCCAGCGCATGCGCCAGCCGCGACACCCGCGTATCCGCTCCCGGCGTATCGACCAGCACATAATCGAAGCGCGACAGCGCGTCGTTGAACACGGCTTCGAACGCGGCGGATTCCTCGTCGGCCTGGGTATCGAGCGATTTCTGCGCCGAGCGCGAAACGGAGATGAGCTCGGGCGACGGCAGCACAAGATTGCGGCCCGCCATCCACTGCGCACGATTTTCGAGATGGCGGGAGAGAGATTTCTGCCTGAGGTCGAGATCGATGGCCGCAACTTTCGATCCTGACCGCGCCAGCGCAACGGCGACATGCAGTGCCGCCGTGGTTTTTCCCGAGCCACCCTTTTCGTTGCCGAACACGATGGCATGCGCCCGCGGCTCTGCCATGCGTACGACGGTTACCACAGGCTCGGCTCGAATCATGGGCCGATGGTAGCACGCCAAGGACGAGGCGAATGACCAGCCCTCGGTGTCATAATTTCTACAAGTTCCTGGCCAAATTCTATGGTAAACAATTGGTGAAATCCGCAAGAGGAGCGGAATCCAGTCTCATGAGCGACAATCCCTTGGTCCCCTTTGCCCATTCGCACGCCCAAAGCTACCAGGCGCAGACCGACACCGACGGCCAGCTTATTCTGACGATTCCCCCGGAGGAGCTCAGGCTGCTGAATATCGGCTCCGCCGATCTCGTGCGGGTGACGATCTCAGGCGTGAGCGCCAATCCGCAACAGCAGGCCGCGATGCCAACAAAAGTCATCGTCCTGAATGCGGGCGCCAAGAAACCCGAAGCCGAGAAGACGCAGCAGAATCAGCTGTTCGTGAAATTGTGAGGCAAGGCAGATGGCTGGGGTCTGGTCGTCATTCGGTTTGGCGCCGCGAGCCGCGTCGGCAAAGCCGTCGACGTGGAAGGTGATTCAGGTCGAATCGCCATTTCTGCCGAAGGAGATGAAGAAAGCATTCGGCGTGATCGTCTCCTCAGACGCCATGCTCGCTCACACGCACACCGCCATGTTCTGTCTTCTGGTTCCGGGCCTCGGTGCGGACGACAAGCCTCTCGCACTGGAGCCATGGCACGTCGACGTCGGCTTTGACGTGAGAGGTCATCAGGAGCCGCCGGATCTGAGATCGCCTCGCCTGTCGACAAAGCTGATCTTTCCAGCCCAGCCAAACGAAATCGACAAAGACGGCAAGGAACACGGTTATCTGAGTGCGAACTCCATCAAGCACGCCCGCGCCAAGCTCGGCGCGTGGATGCCGTTCAAGGCGATAAAGCTCTGAATCTTTTGCCGCAACCGTCATCCCCACAGTCATGGGGAAGATAGGTGCGCCTTGCGTTGTCCGACGGTGGTTACTGCATGAACCATCCGTGGCTCACGACCAGAGACTGGCCGGTGAGCGCATTCGATTCGAACGACGCGAAGAACAGCGCCGCCGCCGCCACGTCCTGAACCGTGGTGAATTCGCCGTCCACCGTGTCCTTCAGCATCACCTTCTTGATCACGTCGTCTTCGGAGATGCCGAGTTCCTTCGCCTGTTCGGGAATCTGCTTTTCGACCAGCGGGGTGCGCACGAAACCGGGACAGATCACATTGGCGCGAACGCCGTGTTTCGCGCCTTCCTTCGCCACCACTTTGGCCAGCCCGATCAATCCGTGCTTTGCGGTCACGTAAGGCGCCTTCAGAACCGAGGCTTCCTTCGAGTGCACGCTGCCCATGTAGATGACGCTGCCGCCCCGTCCCTGCTTGTACATCTGGCGCAACGCCGCGCGTGTGGTGAGGAAGGCCCCGTCGAGATGGATGGCCAGCAGCAGTTTCCACTTCGAGAACTCGAACTGGTCGAGCGGCGCCACGATCTGGATGCCGGCGTTGCTGACAAGAATATCGAGACCGCCGAAGCCGGCAATCGCCTTGGCCATTCCGGCTTCGACTTCATCTTCGCTGGTGACGTCCATGGCCACGCTCATCGCTTCGCCGGGTCCCATCTTTGAAAGTTCCTTCGCCGTCGCGTCGGCGGCCGCCGCGTTCAGATCCGCGATGACCACGCGCGCGCCTTCGCGCACATAGGTCGCGGCGATTTCCATGCCGATGCCGCTGGCGGATCCGGTGACAAGAGCGATTTTATCTTTCAGGCGCATGGGAGGTCTCCGTTCTTGGGGGGCTCACGCATTATCAGGTCCGCGCGATGGATGACATTGGGAAATGATGTTCGTGTTCATGCACACACGTATCCAAAAAAACTGTCATGGCCCGCGACTGCGGGACACCCAGGTTATCCAGCTCCGGTTGCTTGAATTGTGACAAGGACGTTGATGGAACTTAGCAGACATCGCGATATCCAAACTGGGTGGCCCGCAGTCGCGGGCCATGACAATTAAGTGAGGCGCGCATCCCTATCCCTTCTCTCCGAAATCGAACGTCATCACACCGGCATGGTCTTCCGGGCGCTCGAAGATCTCGGGATGCTTCAGCGTGCGGCGCGTGTCCTCGAGCCCGGCCTGCCAGTGATCCTCCATGCTCAACCGCGAGAACTCGTAGTCGCGCGTGTCGCTCTCGTAATGCTTCGATCGATAGATGAGATGAACGATGTTGTAGACCTTGTGGTCGGCGAATTTGGCGAGGCGTTCGGCCACCGCGTTCGTCTTGCCGTTTTGCGGCAGTTCGCTCAGCAGCTTTGCAACGCCATGCCGCAGGCATTGCAGTTGACGGAATTGTTCGGTGTTTTCCCGCGTCCTGCTGGAATAGAGAATTTCCTTCTGCCGCCGTCCCACGTCGCTGATATTGCGGGGGAAGGGCCCTCGCGCGCTCCACAGATCCACTTCGAACGCCAGCGTGTCCTCGCGCGGGCCGAACTGCAGCGCCCACTGCAGCGGCGTGTTGGAGACAAGTCCGCCGTCCCAGTAGTTGCGCCCGTCGATCTCGACCGCCGGGAACCCGGGCGGCAAGGCGCCGCTCGCCATGACGTGATCGACCCGTACCGTCTGCTTCGCCGTGTCGAAATATTCGAAGTTCCCCGTCTCGATGCAGACCGCACCCGCCGAATAGCGCGTAGCGCCGTCGTTCAGGCGTTTGAAGTCGACGAGCTTCGACAGCGTCTCCCGGAGCGGGGACGTATCGTAATAGCTGATCGCTTCGATCGTGCCGTCCGGATGCATCCACGGCGGCATAAGGCGCGGCGTGAAAAACGCGTTGGCGCCCGCCAGGGCGGCGATGCCTGCGTTCATCTGGTTGAGCGTCTGACGGAAAATATTCGTTTCGAAAAATCCCAGCGCGGAATTGGTCACCCAGTTCCATCCCGGGCGCGACGTCACCTCTTCCCAGAACTCGCGCAGCGCGCCGACGCGCCTGGTCTGTTCATTGCCCGCGATGATCGCAGCGTTGATCGCGCCGATCGAAATGCCAGCCACCCAATCCGGCCGCAATTCGGCTTCTGCCAACGCTTCGTACACGCCGGCCTGATACGCCCCAAGGGCACCTCCGCCCTGGAGCAGCAACACCGTCGTTTCGAAGGAACTTTTTGGCATGCGACACCGTGTGTGGAGAACGCGCGGACATTACACATGCCGCCCCGCCCACGCTGCGGTCAATTGAAGCGGGGAGCGAGACCACCCGGCTACAACCCACACTGTCATGGCCCGCGAATGCGGGCCACCCAGGTTATGGCGTCACGCATGGTTCAAGTATGTCCAAAATGCGTGGGGCACCTTTCAACGATTGCGGGACACAAACTGGGTGGCCCGCATTCGCGGGCCATGACAAGTTATTTTTTAGCTCGCGCGGAGCGGCAGCTCACTCCGCATAGATGCCCGGGTGCCGACCTACCCAGGGAACCGCCGCTTCGAGCTCATACGCGAGCGCGTAGAGCATCGCTTCGTTGCCCTTCGCCGCCGCGAACTGGCTGCCGATGGGAAGTCCGATCCTGCTCATGCCGAGCGGCACGCTCATTGCCGGCGTCCCCGCTACGTTATGGATCGGCGTGTAAGCAACGTAGTGAATCACCCGATCGTAGAGTGTCTTGAACGGCACGCTCGGCCCCTGTTCGCCGATCATCGGCGGCGGCGCGGCCAAAACCGGCGTCAGCCACACATCGCACGTGGCGAAGAACGCGTCGACCTGCGCTTCCGTCTCCTTGAAAACGGCAAGCGCCTTTTCGAGCGAGCCCTTCGGTTTCTTGAGATAGTAATCCGCAAGGCTTGTCGTCCACGGCTCGAGTACGGCGTGCGGGTCGAGCTTCTTGCTTTCCGCAAGCTTCACCAGTTCTGCCGGTCCGGATGCCCACACCGTGAGAAACGCATCGATGAACGCCTCGCCATGCACGGGGTTCTTCGCTTCGACGATGGTGTGGCCCATTTCGCCGCACAGCTTGGCCGTCGTATCGAGCGCCTTTTTTACATCAGGGTCAGGCTCATTGCCGAAATAGGTCGCCGTGGCAAACGCGATCCTGAGCCGCTTCTTGCTCGGGCCCGACACGAAGCCTGTAGACTTCAGCGGCGCTGTGGCGGAATTGTCCTCCGACAGCGAAAAGATCGTCGCGCTGTCGCGCACGCTGACGCTGACGCAATTCTCCACGGCGATGTCGCCGGGCATTTTCTCCTTCGGGCCGAAATTCATCCGCCCGCGCGACGGCTTCATGCCGAACACGCCGCAACACGACGCGGGGATTCGGATCGAGCCGCCGCCGTCGGAGGCATGCGCCGCCGGCACCATGCCGGACGCCACCGCACAGGCCGCCCCACCCGACGAGCCGCCGGTCGAATGATCGACATTCCACGGGTTATGTGCCGGGCCCAGCAGCAGGCTTTCCGTCGTCGCGAGCAGGCCGAATTCCGGAGTGTTGGTTTTGCCCACGATCACGAGCCCTGCGTCGAGCGCCTTGTCCGTCATCAGGCTGTTTTCGGCCGCCATATGCGTGCCGAGCCGCGAGCCCATGGAGGTCTTCACGCCTCTGACGTCGTTGAGATCCTTCATGAGGTAAGGCGCGCCGGAGAGCGGACGGCCGGGCAGCGCCGATTTCGCCCGCTCGCGCGCCATGGCGTACATTTTCGTGACGACGGCGTTCAGCGGGCCGTTGATCGATTCAATGCGCGCAATCGCGGCATCGACGAGTTCGAGCGACGTGACCTGTTTCCTGCGGACCAACTCCGCCTGACCGACGAGATCGATGCCGGAAAATTGATCCCTGGCGACCGCGGGTTTCATCGCGCCGCCTGCAAGCGCGACCGCGGCGGCCGTGCCCATGAAGGCCCGGCGGTTCATGGCGAGTGACATGGCATTTCCCCTTCGAATGACACTTTGACGACTCGTAGCACGGCCAGAGCTCGTCTTCACCTCAACCCCAGCTGTCATCCCCGGCGAGAACGCATGCATACCATGCATGCGTTCGAGGGAAGGGGACCCAGGAGGTCGAGCTTCAGGATGATTCAGGAATTGCGCGATGCGCATTTGCCTGCAGCGCAGAGGTTGCGGCGCCACCTGGGTCCCCTTCCCTCGCGCAAGCACCAGCGGTGCTCGCGCTCGCCGGGGATGACAACCGGGAGCAGGAATAAACACTGCCGCATTCGCGTCTTCGTCCGGAGGCGCTATACTCGCGCCTGCCCCCGGGAGTGAACCGCCATGAAGCGTCTTGTCCTGTCCGCCCTGCTTGCAACCGTCGCAGTATCGCCCGCTTACGCCACCCTGAAGGTCGGCGACACCGCGCCCGATTTCACGCTGCAGGCGGCAACGGCCGGCAAGGAGTTCACTTTCCATCTCGCCGATGCGCTGAAGAAGGGCCCGGTGGTCGTCTATTTCTATCCCAAGGCCTTCACGCATGGCTGCAGCATCGAGGCGCATGAATTCGCCGACGCGATCGACAAGTTCAAGGGCTTCGGCGCAACCGTCATCGGCGTCAGCCATGACGATATCGCCACGCTCGACAAGTTCTCGGTACAGGTCTGCCAGAGCAAATTCCCGGTGGCCGCGGATACCGACGGCGCGGTGATGAAGGCGTGGGATACCGTGCTGCCCGATCACGTCGAGTATGCCAACCGCACCTCTTACGTGATCAACCCCGACGGCAAGATCATGTACACCTTCACCGATCTCGACCCCGACCACCATGTCGACAACACGCTCCACGCCGTGCAGATGTGGGCCGTGTCGAGGTAGGGCGCGCGCAAACATCAGTCACCCGCACCTGTCATCCCGGGCGAGGAGCGCTCGCGCGACGAGACCCGGAACCCAGCGCGCGAGCGTCTGCGCGGTGAATAACTCGTTGTTACACGGTTCAATCGTGTTGGGAGAAATTACCAGTCTAACCAGCTTACGGATCCCACCTGCGAGAGGGATAACGCAAACCAGCTAGCAAGTCCTCCAAGAATGCTAACAACCAAAGTCAGAACGAACACCTGCATGCCATCCGACATTAATTCCCAGGGTGTCTTCATCATTCTGTCCGATGGCGCAGTGTAGAATGTACTCGTCAGCCCGTTTACGCGCATACTCATATCCCCGCTCAAGCTTGCATTTAGCGCAGTACCGAGAAACGCGCCACTGCCGGTGTAACTATTGGACTGAACCTCTCCATAAGCTTTGAAGCGCGAGATACGTCCGCTAAAAGCGAGCAAGTCGGTCTGACCCTGCAATACAGTTTGGGCTGCGTTCCTTTGTCTAACATCTAAAACGTCGCTGACGTTCAGGATGCCCGACGCCGGAGAAATCCGAATTGGAGGAACCGCTTGGGCCGCGCCTTTCCCGAAAGTAGGAGGGCTACTAATACGAACCACCACCGCATCAACGCCCCTACCTCTATCCTTATCCTGCTTCCCTCCGAAGCCCAATTTTGTCGCCATACATCGTTCACTGGTTCGATCATCTCGAGCATCTCCGACGTTGATCGCGTACGTGCTTCCATTCACCTGGAGGTTTAAAAGCACACCTGGGGAGTGCTTTAGAATTGTGCTAAACGAAAGTGCAATGGCGCCAGCGGCCGGCGTTAAAAGTATTGTATCTCCTGCAGACACGATGGTTACTGCGTCGGTAGAGCCGTCTCGATTGTGTACTGTGTAACCGTTGAACTGAAATCCGTTTGGCACTGCTCGGCGAATGCTTAGAAGGGCAGGATGCCTTTCAGACGAAAAGAATTGAAAAAAACGAAATCCGGACGGGAAGCGAGCCGTAAGCGATAAACTTTTCGAAAATCGCGATATCTGCCTACCAAGAATTTTTTTGTTTTGATCGACTATCGCCTTCGAATCGCAACCCGAAAGTAGAAACACCGCCATATCGGCTCGAGCCTCGCCGTGCGCATTCCAAGACAGCGAGAAGTTATTGTGCGGCATCATTTCACCTTCACCTGCCACGCTTCGGGCTTGACCAAAAAAATCTAGGGAAGGAGATCTTGTGTAAGTGACTAGCGATTGAGTGGCACCGGGTTGACCAGTCGGTCTAATCTCGGCGTCGATGTAGGTCGGCGCAGGCGTGAGAAAGATTTTCTGAACAAAAAATAGAACCCCGACAATCACGACGAATATAAGAGAGACGACGCCAACGGCAACGACAGTTCTCACCCACTGACCAGAAGCAGCGCGGTTGACTAAGGCGGAACCGAAATAAAAGGACGTGGTGATGCCAGCCAGAATTGGTGCACCAAGGAAGTCCGCTATCAAGCTGGCCCAGAGCGGCGCCTCGTCCGGATTGGACTGTTTTATGAGCGTAACGATGATGTCTACGGAACTGAGAAGCAGAAAAAAGCATATTATTCCGGTAATATAGAAATTTGCAGCCTGTCGCCTAAAATGCAGTATAAGAACGCTTGTAGCTCCGGAAATAGACGAGGCTGGTATTGAAGATAAGAAATAAATCAGTAATGGGAGAGTTTTGTTTTGTGATCGGGTAAGAACATCGTGAATATTTGCGCCTTGCCAATAAAGTACAGAAACAAAATAATACTGTAATAAATACCCAATAGAAACAACAGAAGATATGGCAGCCGCGCTCCATATAAAGAGAGATATTTCGGCAAGTGATGGGTATCGAGAACACAGTTGTCTTTTTCTGACGTAAAATAAAATTAGAGCTTCAAATAGGATTACGACAGCGGGTATCGCAATTACGATCGCGATAATATTCCGCGCAAACCAAGTAGAATGAGTCACTATGTTAGCTCTACCAAATGGAGGCGGTATATAAACATCCCTTTGTGGTTTGGTCTAGTATTTGGATTTCCGCTACTAAATCCCCTCGTAATCCGCGCTCAGCAGCGCCGCATTCCCGCCGGCGGCCGTGGTGTTGACGGTGTAGGTGCGTTCGAGTGCGAAGCGCAGCATGTAATGCGGGCCGCCGGCCTTGGGGCCCGTGCCCGACAGTCCCTCGCCGCCGAAGGGTTGCACCCCAACCACCGCGCCGATCTGGTTGCGGTTGACGTAGGTGTTGCCGACATTCACACGCGCGCGAATGAACTGCGCCGTCTCGTCGATGCGGCTGTGAACGCCGAGCGTGAGCCCGAAACCCGTCGCGTTGATCGCATCGCATACCGCACCCAGTTTGTTGGCCGAGTAGCGCACCACATGCAGCACGGGGCCGAACACCTCTTTTTCCAGCACACCGATTGAGTCGATCTCGAACACGTGCGGCGGGAAAAACGTGCCATGCTCGTGCTCGGGGCCGAGCGGCAGCTTGCGCAACAGTTTCGCCTCGCGCGTCATTTTATCGGCGTGCGCCTGCAGCGTGTTGCGCGACGGCGAATCGATGACGGGACCGATATCGGTGTCGAGCAGGAACGGATCGCCGAGGCTCAGCTCGTCCATCGCGCCCAGGATCAGCTCCAGCATGCGGTCGGCCACGTCGTCCTGCAGGAACAGCACGCGCAGTGCGCTGCAGCGCTGGCCCGCGCTGTCGAAGGCGGAGGCGACGACGTCGCGCGTCACCTGTTCCGGGAGCGCGGTCGAATCCACGATCATCGCATTCTGCCCGCCCGTCTCCGCCACCAGCGTGGCGAGCGGGCCGTTCCTCGCGGCCAGCGAGCGGTTGATGGCCCAGGCCGCTTCCGTGGAGCCGGTGAGCGCCACGCCGGCCAGGCGATTGTCGCCGAAGATGGCCGCGCCGAGCTTCGAACCCCTGCCCGGCAGCAGATGCAGCGCATCGAGCGGCACGCCGGCGCGATGGAGCAGCCGCACGGCGGCCGACGCGATCAGCGGCGTCGGCTCGGCGGGTTTGGCGAGCACGGTGTTGCCTGCGGCGAGCGCGCCCGCCACCTGGCCCGTGAAGATCGCCAGCGGGAAATTCCACGGCGCGATGCACGCAAAGACGCCGCGGCCATGCAATGTCAGCTCGTTCGTCTCGCCCGTGGGGCCGGGCAGCGCAATCGGCTCGGCGAACAGCGCGCGCGCCCGCGACGCGTAATAGCGCAGATAATCGATGGTCTCGCGCACTTCGCCCAGCGCATTGGGGAGCGTCTTGCCGCCTTCGCGCACGGCCAGCGCCATCAGATGGGCGCGGTCCTGCTCGAAGAGGTCGGCTGCTCGCTCGAGCACCTTCGCGCGCGCCTCGCCGCCGAACGCATCCCATTCGCGATACGCTTCGTGAGCAAGCCCCAGCGCCTCGCGCGCCTCCGCTTCGCCGCCTTCATGGGCAATACCGAGCAGGCGCCTGCGGTCGGAGGGATCGCGCAACTCGCGCGTGGCGCCGGTCGCGCGCAGTTTTCCGGAAATGATGGGGCCGACTTCTTCGCTCGCCTTCAATGACGCCTGCATGCGTTCGATGACGAGCGTGTTGATGGCAGGATCGGCCCAAACAAAGCCCGCGGAGTTCTTGCGATCGGGAAGGATGTTCTCCGGCTTGGCAATCCGCGCGCTGCGTTTGGGATGGGCCTTGACCATCTGTTCGACGGGATCTGCGATGATGTCGTCGATCGGCGACTCTTCATCCGCCAGACGGTTGACGAACGAGGTGTTGGCGCCGTTCTCCAGCAGCCGGCGCACGAGATAGGCCAGCAGATCCTCATGGCTGCCGACGGGCGCGTAAATGCGCGTGCCGGGACCCACGTGCGTCGCCTTCTTCACGTCGCGATAAAGCTCGTACAACGACTCGCCCATGCCGTGCAGGCGCTGATATTCGAAATCGGAGCGCGAGCCCGCGAACACCTGGATGGCGGACAGCGTGTGCGCATTGTGCGTGGCGAATTGCGGAAAAATGCCTTCGGCTTTCAGTAATGCGCGCGCGCACGCGAGGTAGGACGTGTCCGTCGCGGCCTTGCAGGTGAAAACGGGATAGTCGGCGAGGCCCTGTTCCTGCGCCCGCTTGATCTCCGTATCCCAGTATGCGCCTTTCACGAGGCGGACGGGAATGCGCCGGCGCTGGCGCTGCGCGAGATCGGCGAGCCAGTCGATCACCGGCAGCGCGCGCTTCTGATAACCCTGCACGGCCAGACCCAGGCCATCCCAGCGCCGGAGCGACTGCGCCTCGCCCATCACTTCGAAAATGTCGAGCATGATGTCGAGACGTTCGGATTCCTCCGCGTCGATGGTGAAGGCGAGATTCGCCTGGCGCGCCTTGTCGGCCAGCGCCACCAGCGGCGGCAGCAATTCCTGCATGACCCGCTCGCGCTTGATCCATTCGTAACGCGGATGCAACGCGGAGAGCTTGACCGAAATGCTCGGCCGCTCGAACACGGACGCCGTGCGGTCAGGCACTTCGGAGGCGATGGATGCGAGTGCGTTCTCATACGCCGCGTAGTAGCGCTCCGCGTCGGCTTTCGTGTAGGCAGCCTCACCCAGCATGTCGAACGAGAAGCGATAACCCTCGGCCATCAGCGGCTTCGCCTTCTTCATCGCTTCGGCGATGGTACGGCCGAGCACGAACTGCCCGCCCAGAATGCGCATCGCATAGGTGACCGCCTGTCGGATCACGGGTTCGCCGGAACGCGCCACGAGCTTTTTCCAGATGTTCCTGAGATCCCAGCGCGAGGTTTCGTCCAGAGATACGATGCGGCCGGTGAGCAGAAGCCCATAGGTCGACGCGTTGACGAACAACGAGTCCGAGCGGTTGAGATGCTTCTCCCAGTCGCCCGAACCGATCTTGTCACGGATGAGCCTGTCGGCCGTCGCCGCATCGGGCACGCGCAGGAGCGACTCGGCCAGGCACATCAGCACGATGCCCTCCTCGCTGGAGAGCGCATACTCCTGGGTGAAAGCGTCGATGGAGCTGCGCTTGTCGCGGGCCTTGCGGATGCGGCTCACGAGATCGCGGGCCAGCATGTCGGTGGCGGCGCGTTCGGCTGGGGACAAACGCGCCTTTTCTATCAACCGGCCGATGAGCGTCTCTTCGTCGGCGAGCCAGGCGTCGGAAATGGCTTTGCGCAAGGGGGAAGCGGTCATGGGTCCTGGGAGCGGGAATCTCGGGGCCTTTCTAGCGTGGGCGGGAGGCCAACGCTAATGTCGCGCGCATGAGCTCTGCAGACATCGTCACCACCGTCGCCTCCCTGCGAACGCGTGTCTCGGCCTGGCGACGCGAGGGCCTCACTGCGGGCCTCGTTCCCACCATGGGCGCCTTGCATGAAGGCCATCTGGCGCTGGTGCGCGAGACGGCAAAACGCGCCAGCCGAACCATCGTCAGCATCTTCGTGAACCCGGCGCAGTTCGCCCCCCACGAAGATTTCGACCGCTACCCCCGCGCGCTGGACGCGGACATTGCCAAACTCGGCTCCGACGCCGACCTGGTCTTCGCACCGTCCGTGGCCGAGATGTATCCCGACGGCTTCGCCACGAAGATCGAGGTCGGCGGCCCTGGCCTCGGCCTGGAGACGGACTTCCGGCCGCACTTCTTCGCCGGTGTGGCGACGGTGGTGGCCAAGCTCCTCATCGCCGCCCTGCCGGACAGCGCCATGTTCGGAGAGAAGGACTACCAGCAGCTCCTGGTCGTCAAACGGCTGGTGCGCGATCTGGCGCTGCCCGTGGAAATCGTCGGGGGGGCGATCGTGCGCGAGGCGGATGGTCTGGCCATGTCGTCGCGCAACGCCTACCTCAGCCCACGCGAACGCGAAATCGCCGGCACGCTCAACCGTGTGGTGCAGGATGCGGCGCAGACGGTGCGCGACGGAGCCGGCGTGGCGTCTGTCGAAGCGAACGCAGCGCGCACGCTCCTGGAGAACGGCTTCGATGCGGTCGACTACGTTGCGGTGCGCGACGCAGAAACACTGGACGACGTGCGTACCGGGCACACTGCCCGCGTACTCGCTGCCGTGCGCGTCGGCAAGACGCGTCTGATCGACAACATGGCCGTGTGACTCGCGTCATGGCCCACCCCGAGGGCCATGACGGAATCAGAAGATCAATTACGGAGCGACGGCGCTGCCGACGGAGCTGAACGTGCTCTGCAGGTTCGTACCGATCAGCTGCACGGCGGCGATAATCACAACCGCGATGCCCGCTGCGATCAGGCCGTATTCGATGGCCGTTGCGCCGCTTTCATTGCGGAGGAAGTTCACGACGAGATTTCTCATGGCTGCCCTCATTCGATTGCTACCCCAGATCCACGGCCCAATCGGCCATCCGGTGATGGCATTCTCACGCGAAATTTTTGCTCTTCCGCTAACGGGATTGTTCGGGTTTTATCGATCAGAGGATTCCAAGCTCCGCCAGCTCGTTTTTCAGCTCGTCTGGCAGGTTTTTCATGCCCTTCAGCGAGCGCGCATCGGGCGGCGCGTCCTGCGGCTTGAGATATCGCCAGCCCTGGAACGGCCGGTGCGCGCGGCGGATCGTCGGTATCAATTCGGCATCGTAAACCAGCGCGCAACGCGGAATTCCGTCCTGCGCGCGCGCGGGCCGGATATCGATCAGGCGCTGCCTGACAGAGGTGTAGCCTTTAATCACCCAGTAGAGCGAGCCGTTGTCCAGCAGGTCGTCGGCGCGCTTGGGCGTTTGCCGCGTAACATGGACGAGTTCCGGCCTGCGCCCTTTTCTCTTCATATCCGCTAGCCGCTTTGTCTGCCATTTGGCCAGGCTTTCGATCGATTCCGCGCCGACGCACAATTTGATGAGATGCAGTGTCATGCCGCGGCGCTCTGTTCCTTTGCAAAGCGGATCACGATTGCGCCTTCGCTGACCTGCTCTCCGGCACTGACGTCGACGGTTTCGACTTTCGCATCCGCCGTCGCCTTCAGCGTATGCTCCATCTTCATTGCTTCGAGCACGGCAAGCGGCTGTCCCTGTTTCACGGCGTCGCCGGCCTTCACGAGGACCTGAACGATCTTGCCAGGCATCGGCGCTGCGATGCGATCGCTTGCAGCACCGGCGCCGTCCGCAGCAACAGACGGATCATACAGCGCCAATGCCCAGGTTTCGCCGTCCCGCATCACGGCGACTTCGCCAGATGTCATGCGCGTTGCCGAAGCGTGCGCAGGGTGTGCAATCTCACGGCCGGCGACGCGGATCGTAATCGCGCCGCTGCGATGATGCACAAGTTCGACTGGCGTGCGCGCAGACTCGTACATGAATTCTATCCGTTCGCGCGCTTCGCCGGAGAGCCGGAAACCGTCATGCTTGTCCCACGGATCGTGCGCGTGCGCGGCGGCCTTGCGCTCGTCCACCAGGAACAGCGCGGCGCGCGCGAAGATTTCCGCCGAAGGGCCGCTGGATTCGGGCAGCAGTGCATCGCGGTGACGCTCGATGAATCCCGTGTCGATGTCGCCCGCGATGAAAGCCGGATGCCTCAGTGCGCGGACCAGAAACCCCGCATTGGTCTGCACGCCGACTATTTCCGTCGCGGAGAGCGCGTCGGCGAGTTTTGCGGCGGCGCCCTCCCGCG
Source organism: Rhizomicrobium sp. (assembly GCA_050010175.1). Lineage (GTDB taxonomy): Bacteria > Pseudomonadota > Alphaproteobacteria > Micropepsales > Micropepsaceae > Rhizomicrobium. Next base: position 17,915 of record JBEKLN010000010.1, on the reverse strand, counting down.
CCTCGTCCCAGGCGATGATCTTGGCGATCATGGGATCGTAGAACACGGTGACTTCGTCGCCTTCGCGCACGCCCGTATCGACGCGCACGCCGTCGCGTGCTTCCGGAAGACGCAGGCGCTCGAGCACGCCCACCGACGGCAGGAATCCCTTGCGGCTGTCTTCGGCATAAAGCCGCGCTTCGATGGCATGACCATGCGGCGCAATGGTGTATTTGCGCTGGGGCAGCTCCTCACCCGCCGCCACGCGCAACTGCCATTCGACGAGATCGAGCCCCGTCACAGCCTCCGTCACGGGATGCTCGACTTGCAAACGGGTGTTCATTTCCATGAACCAGAAGCGGTCCGGTCTCAGGCCTTCGGATGCATCGGCAATGAATTCGACCGTGCCTGCGCCGACGTAACCTACCGCCTGCGCCGCCTTTACGGCCGCTTCACCCATGCGCGCGCGCATCGCCTCGCTCATGCCCGGCGCCGACGCCTCTTCGATCACTTTCTGGTGGCGCCGCTGCAGCGAACAGTCGCGCTCGAACAGATGCACCGCGTGACCGTGCGAATCGGCAAAAACCTGCACTTCGACGTGGCGCGGCCGGTTGACATATTTTTCGATCAGCACGCGATCTTCGCCGAACGCCGATTTCGCTTCCCGCTTTGCGCCTTCCAGGGCCGCTAGAAACTCATCTGCGCTTTCGACGCGGCGCATGCCCTTGCCGCCGCCGCCCGCAACGGCCTTGATCAGAACCGGATAGCCGATGGCTGAAGCCTCACGCGCCAGACGCTCCGGCGATTGATCGTCGCCGAGATAACCCGGCACCACGGCAACGCCGGCCTTCTGCATCACGTTCTTGGCGCGGTCCTTCAATCCCATGGCGCGGATGGCGCTTGGAGGCGGTCCGACGAACACGACTCCGACGGCCTCGCAGGCTTCCGCGAAGTCCGCATTCTCGGAGAGAAAGCCGTAGCCGGGGTGGATGGCCTCGGCCCTGCTCTCACGCGCCGCCTTCAGGACCGCGGCCATGTCGAGATAGCTTTCGCGCGCGGCCGGCGGGCCGATGCGGACGGCATCGTCGGCCCTGGCCACATGCAGCGCATGCGCGTCGGCATCGGAATAAACTGCGATGGAGCGGATGCCCATATGACGCGCCGTGCGGATAATGCGGCAGGCGATCTCGCCGCGATTGGCTATCAGAAGGCTTCTGAACATCCGGCGCGCTCACAGTCCCAGTAGGGTCTTCCAGCCGAACAGCAACACGCCGATGATCCCGCCCAGCACGAAAATCGCAATCACGCAGCCCGCACAGCCGAAGGCGCGAAAGCGCGGCGGCGGATTGAAGATGACGCGATACTCGGGAAGCTGGGACATGCGCGCAACCGTTTGGCGCGCCCTGTTTAGACGGATTTGGCCCGCGGTATCAAACTTCGCCTGTCATCCCGGGCAGCGAGCGCGCAGCGCGAGCGTGATCCGGGACCCAGCTGCGGCGCGTCTGCGCCGCAAATAGCCTGTGGCCATTACCTGTCACCAAGGTATCAATAGCGCTCGCGGACGCTCGCGCGCTGGGTCTCGGGTCTTCGCATCGCAAGCGATGCTCGCCCGGGGTGACATGTGTGGTACGCGAGAAGCCTTTAGTGCCCACCCCCGCCGCCTCCTGAAAGGACCCGCGTCTTGATGAAGAAGAGCACGGCGATCACCACGAGGTAACCCAGATAAAGAACCGCAGTCGCTTCCCAGTAAGACAGCTCGATCATGTTGGGAGGAAGCTGAAAGCGTCCCTGGTCGGCGAGAACCGGAATCAGGATCTCGGCGACTCGATGCAGAATCGTCGCGGCCAGCGCCATCTGCCAGATTTTCTTGAATTCGTGGAGCCGGTAGGCGGAGTATAGCGCTATGATGATGCCCAGAGCCGTGTTGTTCACATGGCCGAAGCCCTCATGCAGACCGTTCTGCAAAAAGGCAAGAATTTCATGCAGATAATACTTCACCTGTTCCACGGCATCCCCCTGCGGTGACCAAATGATAGGTTAATAACGCCGAACCATACACGATGGTTTCCGCGCCGTTAAACTGTCACATCCGGAAGACGCCAAACGGTGTCCCGAGGATCGGCGCGTTGAGGCAAGCCGATAGTGCCAGCGCCAGCACGCGCCGTGTGTTCGACGGCGCGATGATGCCGTCGTCCCACAACCGCGCGGTCGCAAAATACGGATTGCCTTCGGATTCGTAGCGCGCGCGGATCGGCGCCCTGAATTCATCTTCGGCTTCCTTGCTCCAGCTTTCGCCACGCGCTTCCATGCCTTCGCGGCGCACGGTGGCGAGCACGCTCGCGGCCTGCTCTCCCCCCATCACGGAGATGCGCGAATTGGGCCAGGAGAAGAGAAACCGGGGGCCATAGGCGCGGCCGCACATACCGTAATTGCCCGCACCGTACGAGCCACCGATGATCAGCGTGATCTTCGGCACCTGCGCACAGGCAACGGCCGTCACTATCTTGGCGCCGTCCTTGGCGATGCCGCCAGCTTCGTATTTGCGGCCGACCATGAAGCCCGCGATGTTCTGCAGGAACAAGAGCGGAATGCGCCGCTGGCAGCACAGCTCGATGAAATGCGCCGCTTTCAATGCAGATTCCGAAAACAGGATTCCGTTGTTAGCAACAATGCCGACCGGCATGCCCTCGATGCGGGCAAATCCCGTGACGATGGTCGTGGCGTAGAGTTTCTTGAATTCGTCGAGTTCGGAACCGTCCACCAACCGCGCGATCACTTCGCGCACATCGTACTGGACCGACAAAGACGGGGGTACGATTCCGTCAAGCTCTGCGGAATCGTAAAGCGGGGCCCTCGGCTCGGCGAGCGGAATGTCCGGCGACTTCGCCATGTTGAGATTGCCGACGATGCGCCGCGCGATGGCAAGCGCATGGCTGTCGTCATTGGCATAGTGATCGGCGACGCCGGAGACCCGCGCGTGCACATCGGCGCCGCCGAGGTCCTCCGCGCTGACAACTTCCCCCGTCGCGGCCTTCACCAGCGGCGGACCGCCCAGGAAGATCGTGCCCTGTCCTTTGACGATGATCGTTTCATCCGACATGGCCGGCACATACGCGCCTCCCGCCGTGCAGGAACCCATCACCGATGCGATCTGCGGGATACCCGCCGCCGACATGGTCGCCTGATTGAAGAAGATGCGTCCGAAGTGTTCCTTGTCGGGGAATATGTCGGCCTGGTTCGGCAGATTGGCGCCGCCGGAATCCACGAGATATATGCACGGCAATCGGTTTTCGCGGGCGATTTCCTGCGCCCGCAGATGCTTCTTCACCGTGATGGGATAGTAGGTGCCGCCCTTGATCGTTGCGTCGTTGCAGACGATGACGCATTCGCGGCCCGCGACGCGGCCGATGCCGGTGATAATTCCCGCCGCGTGAATATCACCGCCATACATGTCGAATGCCGCCAGCGGCGACAATTCGAGAAACGGCGAGCCGGGGTCGACAAGCCTCTCCACCCGCTCTCGCGGCAGCAGCTTGCCGCGTTCGGTGTGCCGCTTGCGCGCGCGTTCGTCGCCACCCAGCGCCGCCATGGCCATGCGCTGATCAAGCACGGTTGTGAGTGCAGACATCGTCGCCGCGTTCGACTTGAACGCTGCATCGCGGGCAGAAATCTCGGATTTGATGATGGTCATGACGAGCTTGCGCCAAGGCCAACCCAATACCTGTCATGGCCCGCAAATGCGGGCCACCCAGGTTGTGCACCCGGACAGTCGAGATTTGGAGCGGGTCGGCGTATCACGTGAAGAGTTCTTGCGGTTCGAACTGGGTGGCCCGCATTTGCGGGCCATGACAGTCAAGGGTAGACGAGTCGCGCGCGAACGCAACGCAGGTCACAACAACTCTACCGCCACCGCGGTGGCCTCGCCGCCGCCGATACAGAGCGAGGCAATGCCGCGCCTGCCGCTGCGGGCTTTCAGCGCATTGAGCAACGTCACGATGATGCGCGCCCCGCTGGCGCCGATGGGATGACCCAGCGCACACGCGCCGCCATTCACATTGACCTTTCCATGGTCGAGACCAAGATCGCGCATCGCGATCATGGCAACATTGGCGAAAGCCTCGTTGACCTCGAACAGGTCGACGTCGCCCACTTTCCAGTCTGCGAGCTTCAAGACCTTCGAGATTGCGCCGACGGGAGCCGTGGTGAACCAGCGCGGCTCGGCCGCATGGCTCGCCTGGGCCACAATGCGGGCCAGCGGTTTCAATCCGCGCGTTCCCGCCACATCGGCTCGCGCGAGGACCAGCGCGGCGGCGCCATCCGAAATCGACGACGAATTCGCGGCCGTGACCGTACCGTCCTTGGCGAAGGCAGGTTTGAGCGTGGGAATCTTCGCAGGATCGGCCTTGCGCGGCTGTTCGTCGGTCGCGACATCGATCTCGCCGCCTTTTCCGTTGATTTTGACGGCGGCGATTTCGGCGGCGAATGCGCCTGTGTCCTGCGCGTGCTTGGCGCGCTTGAGCGACTCGGTGGCGTACGCATCCTGATCCGCGCGCGTGAACTGGTAATGGCGCGCAGCGTCTTCGGCATAGGTGCCCATCAGGCGATGCTCATAGGCGTCCTCGAGACCGTCGAGGAACATGTGATCCTTCACCTCGCCATGGCCGAGGCGATAGCCCCCGCGCGCCTTGGGAAGCAGGTACGGCGAGTTCGTCATCGACTCCATGCCGCCCGCCACGACGATATCGGCGCGGCCGAGCGCGAGCTGGTCGGCGGCAATCATCACGGCCTTCATGCCCGAGCCGCAGACCTTGCTGATCGTCGTGCAGGGAACGCCGTCCGGGAGGCCCGCGAAGCGCGACGCCTGCCGGGCAGGCGCCTGGCCGAGCCCGGCAGACAGCACACAGCCCATCAATGCCTCATCGACGTCGGATGGCGAAAGGCCCGCCCGAGACACGGCAGCGGAGATCGCGACCGCTCCGAGCTCCGGCGCTGACCGCGATGCCAGCTCGCCCTGAAACCCTCCCATCGGCGTGCGGGCTCCGGATAGAATCAGCGTGTCGGTCATGGGCGTCAGCTCCCGTAATTATCGACGCGTATATAGTCATTGTTGGCACCCGGCGCGAGCGCGACCTGGTTGTACGCCTAGCGAAACGGGTTCGTGACGGTGACACCGTCGATTTCCAGGCCGTGACGCAGATCTTCCGAATACAGCTGCGTACAATTCAGGGCCCGCGCCGCTGCCACGATCACGCTGTCCCAATAAGAAAGACCAAAGCCCGATTTGATCTCCAGAGCCGAATTCAGAATCGACAGAGTCGTATCCTGGACACGAAAGCGCATCCACGTCCGCATCAGGCCTACGGCGATGTCATGGGATATGCGATCGGTTCGTGTGTCGCGCGTGGCCTGGACATAGAATTCCTGAAGGACCTGGATCGAGACCGCGCCGTCATCGCGATCGAGCAAACCGATTGCGATATCGCGTTTGCGCGTTTCCGCCGCGTCGCGGCTGATCGAGTACAGAAGTATGTCCGTATCCAGGAAATGCATCAGGTCCGGCGCTCGTGCAGCGTCTTGCGTGACACGCGATCCGAAACCCTGAAATTCTCGATACGATCGCGCAGGGCGCGTTCATCACGCCTGAGGCGCTCCGCTTCGGTTTCCGTACGGCCCAGCTCGACCAGAAAGCGCCTGACGAGGCTGGAAACCGACTCGTCCCGCGACGCGGCAATCATCCGCGCCCGGCGATAGGTTTCTTCATCAAGTGATACTGTGATATTCTTCACAGTATCACCGTAAACCAATCCGGCAGTCTTTGCAAGCAACCGGCATGACCTTTGGTCCATCTTAAGATATTGTTTACCTGTGCGTTGAGGGACGAGTGACATGGGGAAAGTCGCCTTAGCGGCGGCAGCGGGGATGGGTGTTGCGGGTATCCTGCTCGCGATGATGTATCTCGGCATTCAGCTTCCGCCGGCCCTGTTGATGAACGTAGCGGCGGCCCTTTCTGTGGGTGCCGCAGCGGCCGTTCTTACGCGTTACGCACTGGACCGGCCCAAAGAACGTCCCCGCGGCAACGAGCTGCTCGTCAAGCGCATCCGCGACGTGAAGGAAGTCATGTCGCCGTTCCCGAAGGGCAGCGGTGCGGTTTTGCTGTCCATCAAGCCGGACACGCCGATCGACGAATTGGAAGTCCTGAAAACCCCGTCGAGCTACGCCGCGAAGGAAATCGTCGTCACACTGAAGGACACGGGCAAGGGCACGAACAATCCCGCGCACGTGTTCAATCCGGTGACGCTGAAGAAGCTGTTCGTTGCGCTCAAGGACCAGCCGAACTTCCTGCACATCATCCTGATCGACAAACACGACGAGTTCGTAGGTTACATCCCGAGTTTCCGTGCGAAGACGGTGTTCACGGGTGGCGGTGCGGAAAGCGCCATCGTCAAATACGTCATCGACGTATTCGCCGATCCCGCCAAGAGCATCACGCTTCACGAAATCGACGGTCTGTCGAACAACGACGTCATCAATGACGAAGAAACGCTGGGCCGAGCGCGCGGAAAGATGGAAGGCGGCTTCCACCATCTGGTCGTACTGCATGGCGGGCGGCACAGAAAGCCCATCGGCCTGCTGCATTCCGAGCAGTTGCTGACGATCACCAAGCCGGCCGCCGCCTGACGTCTTAGCGCGACTCTTCGAACAGTTCCCGGCCGATCAGCCAGCGGCGGATTTCTGCCGTGCCCGCGCCGATATCGTAGAGCTTGGCATCGCGCAGCAACCGGCCCGCGGGATAATCGTTGATGTAGCCGTTGCCGCCCAGGCACTGGATCGTTTCGAGCGCCATCCACACGCCCTTCTCCGCCGCGTAGAGAATGACGCCCGCGGAGTCCTTGCGCGTGGTCTGTCCGCGATCGCAGGCGCGCGCCACGGCATAGACATACGACCGCGCCGCGGACAGCGTGACATACATGTCGGCGAGCTTGCCCTGCATCAGCTGAAACGAGCCGATCGGCTGGCCGAACTGTTTACGGTCGTGAAGGTAGGGGACAACCACGTCGAGACAGGCCTGCATGATGCCGATCGAGCCGGCCGCGAGCACCGTGCGCTCGTAATCGAGACCGCTCATCAGGATGCGCACGCCGTCGCCTTCGCGGCCCATGACGTTTTCGACCGGCACGTCGCAGTCTTCGAACACCAACTCCGACGTGTCGGAGCCGCGCATGCCGAGCTTGTCGAGCTTCTGCGCGGCGCGGAATCCCTTCATCCCCTTCTCGATGAGGAAGGCGGTGATGCCGCGCGGGCCGGCGCTGGGATCCGTCTTTGCATAGACCACCAGCACATCGGCATGCGGTCCGTTGGTGATCCACATCTTCGTGCCGTTCAGGATGTAGCGGTCGCCGCGCTTGTCGGCGCGCAGCCGCATCGAGACAACGTCGGAACCCGAACCGGATTCGCTCATGGCCAGCGCACCGACATGTTCGCCGGAAATCAGCTTCGGCAGATAACGCTGCTTCTGCTCGTCGTTCGCATTGCGCCGGATCTGGTTGACGCAAAGATTGGAATGCGCGCCGTACGACAGACCCACGGACGCCGAACCGCGGCTGACTTCTTCCATCGCCACGCAATGTTCGAGATAGCCCAGCCCGCTGCCGCCGAGCTCCTCTTCCACCGTGATGCCAAGCAGGCCGAGCGCGCCGAGCTCCGGCCACAGATCGCGGGGAAACGCGTTGCTCCTGTCGATCTCCTCGGCGCGCGGCGCGATCCGGTCGCTCGTGAAGCTGCGCACACTGTCGCGCAGCATGTCTGCGGTGTCGCCCAGATCATGGTCGAGCGTCGGATAGGAATTTGGGATCATGGGTTGGACCACGAGCGTTTTTTGCGAATCCACTCTACCTTGTCATGGCCCGCGAATGCGGGCCATCAAAGTGGTACATACCCTGCGCATGGTTTGCGGAGAAGTCGCTGCAGGAGCCGAAAACTTACACTAGCAGACTGAAGACACCGGCGATACCGTGGATACGGTGGGCAGGGCAACAAGCATGAACGTCGAATTCGCTAAGATTGAATACCGGGCTCCGGGCCGGCTGTTGGACTCGTTAAAACTTCGATTCCGCTGTTCATTTTATCTGCTGCGGTACTTCTGGGCGATCTCGGCAGTCATTGTCGTTGCCGCGTTTTCCCTCAACGCGATGTCTCTGTGGGCTGATCCCTTGGCGATACTGATACCTTTGGCTGCCGGTCTGGCCGCCGGAACTCTGGCAGGCCCCATCATCCTGATAGTGCGGCGTCCGTTTCAAAAATCTACAGAAATACGAGCCAATATCGGCGACGAAGGAATAAAAATCATTGGAAACCAGGGATTCAGTTACGAGGCGAACTGGCCAAACCTAACCTGGATCACGGAAGGCCGTTCGGCATATGTCATGAAATTCAAAAAGCTGTTCGTGCGCCTTCCCAAGCGCGGCTTTGTCGATCAGCAGGAAGCGGCATTTCGTGACTTGGTCCACACTCAAGCGCCGGCCTCGGCATTGAAGTGGAGAAAATAGAGCCAGCCTTCGCAATCGGAAGAGTGGCTTGCCGAGCCGAAGCGGCGCGCGACATCCAGTCCGCCTCCGCTGAAGCTCCGGCGCGACCGCCTACACGGCTTCGCCGCGTAGGCTGGTGCGGTCGAGAAGACTCGAACTTCCACGGGTTGCCCCACTAGCACCTCAAGCTAGCGCGTCTACCGTTCCGCCACGACCGCACGGAGGGAGGGGGGTGTAGCAGCTTGATTGCGGGAACGAAAGCCTGCCAGAGCTTGGGAAAAGGCGGCTAGATGCCCTCGCCGTCCAGGCCGGTATGAATGCCGCATTCGTCCTTTTCGAGGCCGGCCCAGCGGCCGTCGCGATAGGATTCGCTCTTCTGCACGCGCCGGGTGCATGGCAGGCAACCGATGGAGGGATAGCCGTCTTCCACCAGGGGATGGCGCGGCAGACTGTGCTTCAGGAAATAGGCTTCGATGCCGGCCAGGCTCCATTCGGCCAGCGGATTGAAGCGGAAGCGGCCTTCGAATATCTCCACCGAGTTCATCTCCGCGCGTGCATCTGTCTGGAAGCGCTTGCGGCCCGTGATATAGGCGCCGAATCCTTCGAGCGCGCGGCGCATGGGTACCACCTTGCGGACGCTGCAACAGGCATCGGGATTCTGCGACCACAACACGCCGTCGGGATCGCGCTCCAGCCGCTCGATGGGATGCGGGCCGATGGCGCGGATATCGGTAAGACCGAGCAAATCCTGCAAACGGTCGCGATAGCGCAGCGTCTCGCCGAACAGCTTGCCGGTGTTGAGGAAAAGAATGGGCGTCGTGGGCTCGATCTGGGCCACCATGTGCAGGAGAACTGCGGACTCAGAGCCGAAAGACGATACGATGGCCGTCTGTCCGGTCGGAGCCTCCCGCAGCGCCAGCGACAGCACCCCATACGCATCGCGGCCTTCCGCTGCGGCCCTCAACGCCGCAAGGCGCGACCTGGATTGCGGCTCGGCCTGAAAGGCAGCGGCGCGGTCGAAAATGCGGTGCACGCGGCCCTGCTCGATGACGGTCACTGCGTTCATGACAGCCAGTTTCCTTCCGCAGCCATTTCACGGGTACGGCGCGACAGTTCCTCGGCAGGCGCGCCTTGGCCGCGCCATGTCGCGCGGGCGTCGCTCGCCTGGTCCAGATAGCCGGCCCATTCCGGGCCGAAGCGGGCGTCGAGCCACTGCCGGAGAAGCTTCGCGAGTCCCGGCGCCCGGCCACCTGTGGAAACCGCGATGACGAGGTCGCCACGGCGCACCAAAGCGGGCACATGGAAGTCGCAGAGCGCCGGCATGTCCTCGACGTTGACGAGCACACCCGCAGTCCGTGCACGCCGTGCCAGCGCGTCTGCTTGCGTCTTTGACAGGCCCGCCGCGAAGAGGAACCTGAAGCCCGTCAGACTTGATGCGGGTCCAACGATCTCGGGGGCGACGCCGGCCGCCAACAGCCACTGCAGGCGGTTATCGAAGGCCGCACCTTCGCCGGCCAGAGCGATCCTGCCCGCCTGGGGCGTGAGAACGATGGGGAGCATCGCATGCTTCTCCTGAGTTCTACAGAGAAGTATGGGCCAACAGGTTAAAATGCAATCCTACGATGGACAATCGTTACATATACACTAATTGAAGTGTCTATTGATACCCGCGCAGCAGTTCCGTGATGGAGACGCCGATTCGATCGCCCTGGATGACGATCTCGCCCTTCGCCACGGGCCGGTCATTCGCCAGGATGGTGACCGGGTCGTCCTGCCTGGAATCGAGCTCGATGACCGCGCCGCGGCCCATGCGCAGCAGCTGGTGCATGGCGATGACCGAACGGCCCAGAACAACAGAGATCTCGACCTTGACGCTTTCGATGGTGGAGGACATGACGGCTTTCATGAAGAGTTCGGAATCCGATCCTCGCGCCGTCATGGTTTCTCCGGGGTTAACGCGGTGACGCTGGCAGCCCCCGTATCATCCACCGTGGAGTGGCGCGCCGCTGACGGCCTCACGCGCTATCCCGATGCCGTCGCGTTCATGGAGCAGCGTGCTGCGGACATCGCGGACGGCGACGCGTCCGAACTCGTCTGGCTCCTCGAACATCCGCCGATCTACACCGCGGGCACGAGTGCGAACGAAAGCGACCTGCTCGACTCGCGGTTTCCCGTTTTCAAGACCGGACGCGGCGGACAATTCACCTATCACGGACCGGGCCAGCGCGTCGGTTATGTGATGCTGGATCTGAAACGCCGGCACGCCGATGTGCGACGCTTCGTGCGCGATCTGGAAGAATGGCTCATCCGCGCGTTGGCAGAGTTCGACGTGAAAGGCGAGCGGCGCGAGGGACGCGTCGGCATCTGGGTGTCGCATCCCGACGGTAGCGAAGACAAGATCGCTGCGATCGGCGTGCGCGTGCGCCGCTGGGTGACGTTTCACGGCGTGTCGTTCAACGTGGCACCGGACCTGTCTCACTTCACCGGCATCGTGCCCTGCGGCATCCGCGGTCACGGCGTGACAAGCTTGGCCGCGCTCGGCGTCGCCGCATCGATGGCGGACGTGGATGCCGCGCTGAAGAAGGCGTTTGCGGAGGTGTTTGCTTCTATCGGAGCACGCTAAGGAACATTCCGAACTGTCATGGCCCGCGACGGCGGGCCACCCAGTTGGGCTCGCGTGATTTGGAATTGCGGCATGAAAATTTTTATTCGTTGAGCCACTGCCCGCGCTGCATAAGCTGGGTGGCCCGCCGTCGCGGGCCATGACAATCAGGGGTAAGGCAGCGTTCACACCGATGGCCGCCGATGAAAGCCTTTCTCCAACGGCGCTTCCGCGTTGTGCAGCTCGACATTGTTGACGCGCGACCCTGCAGGACCGCGCATGCATGCTGCGACCAATGCTTCGACGTCTTTCGTCGGGCCGGACGCGAGTATTTCCACGGTGCCGTCGGCGCGATTGCGGATCCAGCCGTTCAGCCCCAGCTTCGTCGCTTCCGCGATGGCGAAGTTGCGATAGCCCACCGCCTGCACAAATCCTTCGACGCGCAGCCTGAGCGTGGTGAGGTCGCTTTCGTCGGCCATCTCACACAAATTCCAAAATCACGTCGTCGAGTGCAAGGCTGTCGCCTTTTTTGGCGTTGATCTTCCGGATCGTGCCGTCGCGCTCGGCGATCAGCACGTTCTCCATCTTCATCGCTTCCACCACCGCCAATGTCTCTCCCGATTTCACTTCCTGGCCGACGGAGACATTGACGGACACCACAAGTCCCGGCATCGGACACAGCAATTGCTTCGACGTATCGGCGGCGGCCTTCTTCGGCATCAAGGCCGCGAGTTCCGCTGCAAGCTTGCTGCGTACGGTAACGGTGACGGAGATTCCGCCCTGCCTCAGGCGATAACCGCCGTGCAGCCGCGCGATCTGGATGGTGTACGCCGTCTTGTGCTGGGAGATGCGCATGAACGCGTCGCCCGGATGCCAGTGCACATCCATGAGTGTGCGCGTGCCGTCGATCGTCGCGGAGAACACGCCGGCACTCAGGGAAGCGTCCGTCACCGCGAGCGTTTGATCGCCGAGCGACACCTGGAAATCCTTCCCCGGCTGGAGCGTGCCGTTGACGGTTCCGGAAATGGCGCCGGCCCGAAGGGTGCGCACGATCTTCGTCGCCACCGCCGCGGCCGCAAACCGCCGGGCATGCACCTCGTCGAGTTCGAGCCCGTGAAATCCGTCGGGATATTCTTCCGCGATGAAGCCGGTGGTGAGGCGGCCCTGGCGGAAGCGGGCGTTGTGCATGATCGCCGTCAGAAAATCGATGTTGTGATTGATGCCGTCGATGCGGAACCGGTCGAGCGCGTCGCCCATCGCGTCGATCGCTTCGGTGCGTGTGGCGGCATGCGTGCACAGTTTGGCGATCATCGGATCGTAATAGATCGATATCTCGCCGCCTTCGTAGACGCCTGTGTCGTTGCGCACGGTAACGCCGTCATGAGTGCCTTCCTTCGGCGGCTGGTAGCGCACAAGCCGACCGGTCGACGGCAGGAAACCGCGATAGGGATCCTCGGCATAGATGCGCGATTCCACGGCCCATCCGTTCAGCTTCACATCGCTTTGCGTGACGGCGAGCTTCTCGCCCGCCGCCGAACGAATCATCAGTTCGACGAGGTCGAGCCCCGTCACCAGTTCGGTGACCGGGTGTTCCACCTGCAGGCGCGTATTCATTTCGAGGAAGTAGAATTTGCGGTTCTTGTCGACGATGAACTCGACCGTGCCTGCGCTGTCGTAGCCCACGGCCCTGGCCAGCGACACGGCCTGCTCGCCCATCGCCTTGCGCGTCGCTTCATCGAGAAACGGGGACGGCGCCTCCTCGATCACCTTCTGGTGGCGGCGCTGGATGGAGCATTCGCGTTCTCCGAGGTAGATGACATTGCCGTGCCTGTCGCCCAGCACCTGGATTTCGATGTGGCGTGGCTCGGTGACGAATTTCTCGATGAAGAGCCTGTCATCGCCGAAACTGGCGCGCGCTTCGTTCTGCGAAGATCGAATTGCCTGGGCGAGATCCTTCTCGGCATGCACGATGCGCAGCCCTTTGCCGCCGCCGCCGGCGGATGCCTTCACCATCACGGGATAGCCGATGTCCTTCGCGATCGCGCGCGCGTGGGCCTCGTCGCGGATCTCGCCGACATAGCCGGGAACGGTCGACACATTGGCGGCAACTGCGAGCTTCTTGGACTCGATCTTGTCGCCCATCGCCGCGATGGCCTTGACGTTGGGCCCGATGAAGGTGACGCCGATCGCACCCAGCGCCTCGGCGAAAGCTTCGCGCTCGGAAAGAAACCCGTAGCCCGGATGCACGGCCTCGGCGCCCGTGTCGCGGCAGGCCTGCACGATGCGGTCGACCACCAGATAGGATTGCGCCGACGGTGCGGGGCCGATGAAGACGGCCTCGTCCGCCATTTCGACATGCAAGGCGTTGCGGTCGGCTTCGGAGAAGACGGCGACGGTTTGGATGCCCATGCGCCGGGCCGTCTTGATGACGCGGCACGCGATCTCGCCGCGATTGGCAATGAGAATCTTTTTGAACACGTGAACCCTGGCGCTCCACTGGAGAGGCGGGCAGTTTTAGGGGCTTAAGCGGGGTGCGTAAACCGTGGGGGCTGGCTCCTCCCCCGTTCGCGACAGCAAATGGGGGAGGTGGATCGCGCGGACATCAGTCTGCGCGAGACGGAGGAGCAGGCCCCAGCATTGCGAGTGTGGCGTCCCCCTCCACCACTTCGCGGTCCCCCTCCACCACGCCAACGCGCGCTGGGGAGGAAGGCCGATCAGCGAAGGTCGCGCTCTCTCACTCTTTCTCCGCCATCTCTTTGTCGCGGATCGCGCGGAATTCGTTGCCCTTGTACCAGTTCGGCCATTTGTCGCTGTTCGCGAGCTCGTCGCCGAATGTGTAGAAGGCGTCGAGATCTGAAACGATTCCGGAGAAGTCCCAGTTGGGATTAAATTCGTCCGACGGCTGATGATAATGGTGGATGCGGTAATCGTCTCGCACCGCCTGCCCGGCCGCCTTGCCGCCGTCGATCAGATCGTAACCGCCGCCGGGATCGAGCATGGGCACGCCGACCTTGGCGAGGCTGATGTGGTCCGAGCGGTAATATCCGCCTTTCTCGGGCTCAGGATCTGGCGTGATCGTACGGTTCTGGGTCTTAAGCACATCGGCCAGCATGTCTTCCAGTTCCGATGCGCCGGAGCCGACCAGCACCATGTCGTGTGCGCGGCCCTCGGGAATGTTGGCATCGAGATTGATGCCGCCCACGATATGCGACAGCGGCCATACCGGATGCCGCGCGAAATATTGCGAACCCAATATGCCCTGCTCTTCCAGCGTCCAGCAGATGATAGCGATGGAGCGCTGCGGATGCGGACGCTCGTGCGCGAAGGCTTCGCCGAGCTCGAGGATGCTCGAGTCGCCCATGCCGTTGTCGACCGCGCCATTGTAGATTTTGTCCGGGCCCGCCACGTCGGGCTTGATCCCCAAATGATCCCAATGCGCGGTGAAGAGCACATAGTCGTCGGGATGTTTGCTGCCGCGCACCACGCCGATCACGTTGCGCGTCCGGATGCGCCTGAAGTTCGAATGCAGATGGGCGGTCAACGTTTCCCCCGTCATCGCCAAGCCGCGGAATCCGCGTTTGTTGGCGGCGACTTTCATCTGGTCATAGTCCATCCCGGCGCACTTGAAGAGTTCGCGCGCCGTATCGAGCGTGATCCAGCCCTGTACCGGCACCATCCCCGCATTCTTGTCTTTCGCATCGAGCCAGGATTTGTCGCCGGAATTGGAATTGCGCACCACCTGCCAGCCATAGGCGGCGGGAACGGTCTCGTGCACGATGATGGCCGCAGCCGCGCCCTGCCGCGCGGCTTCTTCGTATTTGTACATCCAGCGGCCGTAATAGGTCATTGCCTTTCCCTTGAAGAAATTCGGGTCGGGACTGGCGTCCTCATTGCCGGGATCGTTGACGAGGATGACGACAGTCTTCCCCTTCACATCGAGGCCCGCGTAATCGTTCCAGTTGTATTCCGGCGCCACTACGCCATAGCCGACGAACACCAGAGGCGAACTCCTGACGTCAACATCGGCGCTCTTGAACGATGGCGTCCAGTAAACGTCGTCATCGGGGAACTTCGGTGCGAGCGCGCCCTTTGGCGTATCGAACGACAGGCTCGAATGCGCGGCATCGAGCGTGACCGTCACCGCCGGCACCGGCTGGAAATAGCTGCCGTGATAGCCAGGCGACAGACCGATGCGCTTCATCTCGTCGGCGATCCATTGCGACGCCGCCTCACCCGCTTTCGTGCCGGGGCCGCGGCCCTCGAAGCGGTCATCGGAAATCGCCTTGTCGCGGGCTGCAACATCGGCCGCGGTGATCTCTGGGCTGGTGAAAGGATGCGGCGGATAGGATTCCGCGAACGCAACGGAACACACAGCTGCGACCGCGGCGACCGCTGCGGCGATAGCGGACACGCGGATGATGGACATGACGCTGCCTCCCTCGATGACGCGCATCCTAAGAACTCTTGTAAGACATGCAATCGGGCGAAGGGCGCTGGACTTTGTCCTGCATTGGCGCGCAAGATTGGTGCTGCTCAGCGCCGGGAGGCGGACATGGACTTCATCTCATCGCATGGTACGAAGGCTGCGGGCCTGCCGTTCTCCGACGCGGTCAAGGTGGGCGATATTCTCTATCTCTCCGGGCAGATTGGAAATCTGCACGGCAAGCTCGAGCTCGCACCCGGCGGCATCGAAGCGCAGACGCGGCAGATGATGGAGAACATCGCGCGCATCCTGAATGCGAACGGCCGCTCATTCGACGACGTATTCAAATGTACCGTCATGCTCGCCGACATGTCGCAATGGGCGGCGTTCAACAAGATTTACATCACCTATTTCCGTCCGCACCGCCTTCCGGCGCGTTCGGCGTTCGGCGCGGACGGACTGGCGCTGGGTGCGGCCGTCGAAATGGAATGCTGCGCCTGGACCGGCGGGAAGTAAGTCTGCGCTGACGTCTTATATAGCACGATCGTGTCTGGGGAGGTGCGGCCCGAAGAAGGAAACTCTCACGCGGAGACACGGAGGCGCGGAGAGATCATACCTTTATCAGCATCAAACGTGGTTTCCTGCAGGTACGAAGAGCAGGTTCTTGGCGCGCCGTGCGCGCCTGCGATCCGGCGAGCGTTCGCGTGATCCCGGAGATGGCGCCATCTGACGGCAACCTCCGCGGCTCCCGGTCTCCGCGTGAGTCATCGTCCGCGTGCCTCGCGCTGTTGCATGCGATCCACAACTCAAAATTTCCGGACGCGGAACGAGAATAGGAACTGAGATGAATTTCCCAGCTTCGGACCGACAAAACGCCGATTACGCGCGCCGCAATTTGTTTCCACCGGCGCCGGCGACCGCGCAATATCCGCACGGACGCGCTCCTTGACAGTGTGAATTGAACAGTCGCCGGCGGCTAAGAGTGCTGCTTGCGCGCCTTCTTCCGCGCCCTCTTCCGCGGCTTCCTGCGCGGCGTGCCTTGGTCGCGCTCAAGTTCGTCCGCAGCCATCGCATCCCAGAGACGTGCAACGAATTCGCAATCCTGCTTCCACTGGCCCTGGGAACGCTCCGCGAGGACGCGCGCTTCCTTTGCCATGCGCAGAAACCGCTCGCGATTCGTCTCCACACTCCGAACCCTTCGAGAGAGCCAGAGCGCAGCGTGATCCGAGTTCTGTCGGATGGATACTGAGGAATTCCACCTATTTGTTTCGGAGAAACGTCGAGCGCGAGCGCCGAAAAACCCGTGGCCGGAGGTTAACGCGCTGCGAACGAATGCGCGTCAAATTTTCACCAATCGTGCATCTCAAGATCATTAAGTTCGGAGCGGATGTGATCGGCGTCGTCCTGGGTCAGAGTCCCGCCGTCCGCTTCCTGCAGCTTGCGCTCCTCCTGGCGAATTTTCATGAGGCGGCTGAGTTTAGGCGACCATTGCACGTGCCGTGCACCGATTTGGGACATCTGGCCGGATGCGTTGTACTCTTCAAAACCCTGGCGTGAGATCCATGCGTCCTGGTCGGGGAACGTAGCCACGCTCGCCGGGACGGTCGCTGCATGGGCCACCCCCGTCATCACTGACAGGGCGAATACAGAGAGCACGACGCTAGCCTTGACCATGGAACTCCCCCGGACAGAACGCAGGCAGATTAACCCTGCGCCAAGGCCGGAACCAAATGGTTTGTTGCAACCGTTTGTTCCGATAACCGGATTTCGCAAAAGCCCCCGGTCGCCCCCCTGTTATCGCCCTGTTATGAGCGATTAATTCCCCCTGTTCCGCACATAAATGAAGCGGCCAAGCCATTGATCCGTCGCGTATTTCGGATCGAACAGAGGCAAAAATCGAGATTTCCCCTGTTATTGCATCCGTTAATGGTTTGGGCTCGCAGAATCGACCGACCGCCCCACCGATGTGCAGTCGGGTCTCCGGTCGGTCTTCATCGGCCCTCACAACGGAATGTTGTCGTGCTTTTTCCAGATTTGCGCGACCTGCTTGTTGCGCAGCATGCGCAGCGCGCGGACGATCCGCCAGCGTGTGGAATGCGGCCGGATCACGTCGTCGATATAGCCGCGCGACGCGGCGATGAATGGATTGAGAAAGCGGTCTTCGTATTCCTTCGTCAGCCGCTCGATCTCGTCCTTGTTGCCGATGCTCTGCCGGAAAATGATCTCCACCGCGCCCTTGGCGCCCATGACGGCGATCTGCGCGCTCGGCCAGGCATAGTTCACATCGGCGCGCATGTGCTTGGAGGCCATCACGTCATAGGCGCCGCCATAGGCTTTGCGCGTGATGACCGTGATCTTGGGACATGTCGCTTCGGTGTAGGCAAAC
>JBEKLN010000009.1:0-226521 GCA_050010175.1 Rhizomicrobium sp. | reverse complement strand
CGACGAGAAACTCCGTGCCAAGCCGGTCGAGTTCGCGCATTAGAAAAAGGGACGTCTGCGTCTTGCCGGAACCCGTGCTGCCGACAATCAGCGCATGCTTCGTCAAGTCGAGCGGTGCGATCGTATGCCAGTCGCGGCCGATGCCCGACATTCCCTCCGTCATCGTTGCGTCGAGTTTGGATTGATCGCGCGCGATTCCGATGCGCACGCGGTCGGTTGGCGGTGACGCAATCTCTCCATTTGCATCGAACACCGGCCGGGCTCCCGCCATGCTGGCGTCGGAAAACGGCGCAATGAGTCTCGTGTCGAGGCCGGGAAGCCCCTGTTCGTCCGAAACCGGCAACGCTGCAATGCCCGCAGCTTCATCGATTGTATAGATGTGAGGCAGCTCGATCAGAAATTCCTCGAAGAGCGGTTCGATCTCTTCGACATTGACGCCTTCCGCCGCGGCTTCCCGCCGAAACCGCGCCCTGCGCAGATTCCAGCGATCCTCCGTCCATCGCTCGCGGCTGGGAATATCGTTCCAAGGATCCCCGAGACTTTCGAGCGACGCAGGCACCGGATCACGGATTGTAAACGAGCGCAGACCGCCCAACCTGGCGGCGACGTGGAACGAGACGGACCGTGCACTGTTCGCGGACGCCCCGGCGACACGAATTGTGATCGCGCAAAGAAACCTGTCAGGCAATAAAAAGCGATCGAACTGGGCGCTGAGCCGCGCAGGATCAGAAAATCCGGCGTTGGCAAAACGGTCTGAAAACGACTGCAGATAGGCGCCCCACAGCATTCCTATGCGCCGATAGCTTTCCAGCCTGTCTGCATCCACGGGCGCCACGGCGATGCTGACAACACAGGGTGCCTGCGTTCTGAGTTCCTGAAAGAGCACACGCAGGCTCTCTGGCATGATAGTCAGCACGCCGCTCACAGGCAAACACAGGCGTTCCAGCTCCAACTCTCCCAACGTGAGATAACGTGTGACGAGGCTGCGTGTATTATCCTCGCCCGCCCCCCACCACGTTGCTTGGCTTGCCGAACTCGCGTCTGCCTTGATTCCCGATGTGTCCAGCGTGTCGACCACGCGCCAAGGCAGATCGACAAAATTGAGGCGACGCTCAATTCGTGCAATCTGCCATTTCGACGGCAGCAAATTCTGCGACGTTTCGAACAACGCACACCCTAGGGGCCGTTTTTTCCAGCCATAGTCCGACGGCAGCGCGTTGAGCACCGTTTGGACACGGTCGCTTGAAGGATCGAGATTGCGGATGTTCAGTACGATGCGATTGCGCCGTTCATCCGGCTCGGCCACGATGCAGAATTCGACGACGGGCCCCGGCGAAGTCCTGACCGCCTTGTTGTTTTCGCCACTTCCGATCTGGGCCGGCGCCAACAGTTCCTGGATTGCGCTCCACAAAGTCTGATGCGCGCCGGGGTTGGTAACCTTGAGGGCGCCATTCTCGTCGCGCTCGAATCGAGGAGCATGCACGATTTCGAGAGAGGTGAACTGCTGGGTCATCGAAGGATTCGCCGCCATCAATCACGGAACGGAGTGTCGTCGTCCGGCGCGATCGTTGCGTTTGTCGCGGGCGGGTCGGTAGGGCCACTCTCTGCGCCGGGCGGATCGGGCACAGCCGTTCCGGCCTGGGACTCGTCCGATGCGGCCTGCGTCTCTGAAGCTTCGCTGCCGGAACCCTGCGGCCCGAGCGTCCCCTGTTCGGGCTTGGCTTTGGCAGGTGACGCGGGATTCATTCCCAGCATCTCCACACCCGCTCTGGCGACAGCAGCGGACCTGCGGGGATCCAGCAACTCCTTCCAGCGCTCGCCCGCGGCCTTGCCGTGCTCTCCGGCATACGCCCCCATTTCCTGCGCCGCCCGGGACACGCTTGCTTCTGCCTCTCCATAAAGTTCGTCGATCCGCTTGTGCAGCACATCGGCTTCCGCGGAGAGATTTATTTTCGGCGGCTGCACCTGGAGCGAGATGAGATCGAGCACTCCGATCTCGCTTTCTTCCCCCGGCGCGATCGCGGTGTGCGAGGTCGCAAAACGGTGCAGCGCGAGTTCAACCCGGTTCCGCAGGATGGGCTCAAGCTTCTGCTGGACGGTTGTCCGGTTCTGGTCAAGGCTCTGGAGCCTGCGGTAGTCGTCGCGGACTTCGTTCAGCAGCGGCAAGACTATCCCGAACGCCTCAAGAACACGGCCTCTGATTTCCTCCTCGCGATTGATGCGCAGGCCGGTCAAACCTGCGCGAAACATCGCGACGCGGATGTCCAGGGCCTGCTTCAGGTTGGACACATCCGTCCGCATCCCGGCAAGGATGCTGTTCATCGTGGCAAGTTGGCCGTCACCGGCTTCCGTGTCGATAGCGGCATCGAGTTCGTTGCCGATGATCGAGTCGAGTTCCTGGCGAAGATGATCGCCGACGCTCAGTCCCGACAGCAGCCTCTGATGCAGATTGTGGAATTCATCGATGGCAATGTGAACGCGCTTTCCACGATATTTGCCGAGGAGGGCTTCGGGTGTGATGGTTGTGAGGTGCAGATCGACATGACATTCGAGGTAGCCCGAATGCCCCTTCTTGACCAGATTGATCTGGCCGCCGTTGCCGATCGATTGGTCAAGCTCGCTGAGATTGAGTAGCGTCCAGTGACCCTTTGTCAGGTTGCACTTCTCGAGTGACGTATGCACGGTGTAGTCGATCGCATCCTCGGCGGGGCGAGACAGCAGAACAATTTTCTTCCCGTGCGCCAGAACACGGAACTGAAACGGCATGAACGCGCTGCCCGCCGCGATGGGAAGCTCGGACAATACACCTGTGTTTCCGGCGCCCAGGTCGAGGTTGACCGTCTCATCATCGGTCATCGAACCAAATTGCCAGAGCAACAAGGCCGGTGCGGCGACGGCGAGAACTATCAACTCATAGATTGTGAATTCTGCGTAGCCGTCAGCGGTCGTGTGCAAGACGTCGCTCACAGGGTAGGCATAGGCCGCGAACGCGAACGGAAGAGCACATCCGAGCAGGATGCCCGCGGCACTCGCCGTATCCCGGCGTGCTGTGGCGGCGGTTGCGAGCGCGATCGCTGTCACCCCGTAACAGATCAGCAGCACGAGCGTCAGGCCCAACAGGGCATGCAAAGGATCGATTGCAACCAATCCGATTGAAGGCGAGAGGACGATGAATGAGACCAGAAAGATTGCGCTTTCGATCGCCGCTGCCTTGAAGTCCAGCGACACCAAGGCATCGGCTAGATCGCCCCGCAGAAGCTCAACCCAGAATCGGGCGATCCAGACGCCTGGCCGGTGTTGCCGCAGGGCGGCGCGCAACCACCTGCCCCACGGAGATTTCATCAGCGCCAGTCCGGACAACACAAGAAGAACGCTCTGGATAAATGCGATCAGGATTGAAAACCCTGTTGCGCGCGGATTGATTTCTCCGCCGCGCCCGCCGATTCCGCCCACGACGAGCATCGTCAGCGACCCCGAGCCGCGGGCATTGAGCGCTGCGTCGAACAGAACGATGAAATAAAGCGCCCACCCGACGAGTGAGAAAACCGGATCTCCCGACGCTTTTCGGTTCTCGACAGCCTCGCGGAATTCCTCGATGGGATTTCGCCCCGAGGCGGACGGATAGGCCGGCGCTGCGGCGGCCGTTGGCGCGAGGACATCAGTGGTCATTTGGAGGCCTCGGCATCAATGGATTGCAGTCGCACACGCATTTTCGCGCTCCCCTCCCATCAGCATCGACCAGTAGCAACAGGGTTTACGCAACACCCGGGTTGGCAAAAACGCACATGAAGCAGCAGAGACTATGGTGAAGAGATTACCGGCCGCCCCGAAGTATTCCGGATTTTCTATAACACAACTCGCGCATCGGGAAATCCCGCTCCTGCGGCCGAAACACCGCATTCTTGCAATTGACTGGTCCAATCGAAACCTGTCGCGATTGATTCCGCCAGCACAGGCAACGGCCCTTGGCTCCGCCGCGCGGTCCGCGCCCTTGAAGCGAATACTTCAATGTCCGGAAGGCCTGCCCAAGTTCTTCAGGGCGTCCATGATCGGGGCTTCGGCGCCGATAAGGATAGCCTGCGTGGCCGCCGCCGCTTTCCGTCCATTTTGCAGGAAGCGATCACGCCAGCTGTTTGAGACGGTCGCGGCTGGCGGCGGTTCCGGCTCGACATGGAGGATTTTCTTGAAGACATAGTGGCCGAGGGTGATGTCATTGAGGCCGCCGCCGATGTCGCGGCTTGCTTCACGGGCGGTCAGCCCAGCACGGCCCATGATGGCCTTGCGAAAATCGCCGTCGCGAATCTCCTCCGCCATCAAGTGATCGACGCGCGAGGATCCCATCGTCAGTATTACGTCTGCAGCGACCGCGTCCTGTGTCAACTGCGCCGCGGCGATGGCGGCGGAATCCTTGGCCGCCGCGTTGACGCCCAGACTTGCAATAGTTGGCGCCTGAGCCCCGGAATCCGACATCGCGGCTTTTGAAGCTGCCATGACGTCGACCAGCCGCAGCAGGCCCGGAGTCCGGGCAAGTTTGGCATAGTCCGAGTGCCGGGTAGCATATACACGGACGATGGCGTCCATTTTCTGCCGGTCGCTGTCGGTTACTATTCGACTGTCAAGCGCGTTCAATAGCCCTTCTTTTTCGCGGACATCGTAGAAGGCATGAAGCGTCGCGGCGTAGTGCGCATCCGACGCCCCGGAATGAACGAGCCGATAGGTCCAAAGCTGTTGCAATTGCCGATCCGTGGCTCGGGGGTTCGATGCCTTCAGCGATTCCACGTCCTGTTCAACCGGTCGCTCGGCGTCAGCAATTTCGCTCTCGGCGGACAGCGTCACTTCGCTGAACCGTGCCATGATCGGGGCAAGCAGAACTCTTTGATCTTCCGGCAGCTGCTCCAGACGCCAATCCTGCAGCGTATTAGGAATGGGTATGCCGGAAAGATCGGCGGCAAGGGCTCGCGACGCTGCCGCCGCTGCGAGGAACGACGCAACCAGCAGATGATGAGCTCGGTTTTTCATCCCGTTACGCTGTTCCCCGGCGGAGTCAGTTCCTGGGTCCGGTCCAAACCGCGAAGACCGGAGGCGAAGCCAAGTCGAACGTCTGGCTTGTCCTCACGCTCGCCTCCGCATGCTGTCCGTCCCGCAGCCACGGCCCGAAATGGGCACTGGCGCCGGCCGCGCGCCGAATGTCGTCGGGCACCACGATCGCGACGTGCCCATGCTCCTCGGGGTCGCTGCGATCGAGGCTCTGCGCGACGGCTATGACGAACAAACCGTCGTTTGAGCCTGACTGCGCAGACGCGGCGTCAACCATTTTCCATCCGCTGGCCGGGCTTGCGACAGCATTGTCGATGAAATCATAAATGTAGTTGGCGACACGGTCGCGATCTCCTCCTCCTGCCGCCTTGTCGAGCTTGCCCTGATAGTGGACGTGATTGAAGAACGGAATCTTCAGAAGCTCCCTGACCCTTGCCGCAAAATAATTGCAGGACAACGACCCGGTGCAGTGCGGAGTCGCCGCTGCCCGATCGATGGCCGCTACAAGCTGTGTCAGCAGCGCAGCTCTGGCTTCCTGGCGCTTCTGTATGGCGATCTCTTCAACGCACGTGTCGTCCTGCCTCACGTAGCCGGGCGCGCAACGGCAGATGGGCGTGATCGTGACGACATTTCCGGATGAGTTTTTTTCGTCGTGATCGTACACAGTGCCTTTGGGGCATTCCTGCGCTGCGGCTCTTCCGGGAATCAGTGTCATCGCCGACATAGCAGCGCACAACAAAAGAAGGACAGCCTGAGCCTTGCTCATAGTTTGTTTCTGCGCGGATGGCTGCTTCAATGACCGGACGCGCCACCGGAGTTCTTCACGGCATCGATGATCTTGGCCTTGGCATACACGATGATCAGCTGCGTGCTGGCCGCCGCCTGTTGGGCCTTCTGCACCAGTTGATCGCGCCAACCGGCCTGGGCACCTGCATCGGATGGAGGCGGCGGTGGCGGCTCGACCTGGACAATCTTCTTGGGAACGTAGTGGGCGAGCGTGATGTTGTTGAGACCGCCGCCCAGATCCTGCATCACCTCGCCGGCTGCCTTTCCGCCATGGTCCATGACGGCCTTGCGAAAGTCCGTTTGGCGCATGTCTTCGGACATCAGGTGATCGACACGAAGCTTCCCTTCGGTGCCGATCGCGTTCGCGGCGACAGCACTCTGCGTCAGCCCGGCGGCTGCCGTGGCGACCGGATCATCGGACGCGGTGTCGAACCCCAGGCTTGCGAGCGCAGGCGCTGCCATCTCGGAGCCCGATTGCGATGCGTTTGACGCGGCCATGATGCCGACAAGCCGCCGGAACGAGGCGCTGTCCTGCAGTTTCGCGTACTCCGCGTGCTGCGCGACATAAGCGTCCGTTGTTTCGCTCATCTTCTGCCGATCGCTGTCCGTCACGATCTGGCTGCTGTTTGCGATCATCAGCGCTTCCTTGTCGTGAACGTCGTACTGGGTGTGCAGCGAGTCGGCGAGATGCGCATCGACGCTGTCGGAATGAACCACCTGATCGGTCCACAGCTTCCCCAGTTGCTCATCGGTAACCCCGGGATTGGCTGCTTTCAAAGCATTCAAATCCTGCTGGACCGGTTTCTCCGCATCGGTCATCTCTGTTTGCGCGGCCTGGGCTATATCGTTGAGCCGCTGCATGACCGGAGCGAACTGAGCCTTCTGGTCTTCCGGCAGTTGTTGCAGCCGCCACTGTGCCGCGACGCCCTGGACGCCGATGCAGGAAATATCGCCCGCCACCGCGGTGCCAACTGCCGTGAAGGCCAGCGTAGCCACTACAAGAAGCTGAGGTCGTCTCTTCATATCGCCCTCCTCTGGATGGCCGTCATTGCGCAGGCGCCTGCTGCGGCTGAGCGCAGTCCTGCATGGTTTTCATTTCGTCGAACATGGCCGCCCTGCCCATCCGCTGCATATATTGGCGCCAGGTGTCCTGGCAGGCGGTGGAGTTGCCGGTCATTCTGTATGCGGCCGCGAGTTCGGCCGTCGCATCTGTGGGGATATCGTTGGGATCCTTGTTCATCAACGGAGAAAGCCAGGTGATTGCGTCCGCGTATTGCCCCAGCTTCAGATCCGACTCGCCAATGGAGAACGCGAGTTCGTTCGAGTGATTGCCGCCGTCCCAGATTTGCTGGCCGCGATCGCGGCGTGCGGTGTAACCCTGCCGCTCGTCCGCCGCGTTTGACTTGATCGCTCCAAGCAGCCCTGCGACGATCCAGTCGCGGTTCGGATTCTGCTGGAACTGCGATTCGTAAAAGTTGAGCACGTCGGCTTTCTTGCCTTCGTCGTAAAGCGTGATGACGTACTTCAGCACCGCACCGCGATCATCCGGGCTGGTCTTGACGAGCGCAGCAAATGCGGTTTCCGCCGACGCGAGATCCCCGCGCACCCAATACACCATTCCCCGCCCGAGATACGCATCGGGCTGATTCGGATCGCGCTGCAGCGCATCGCTGTAATCATTGAGTGCGGCATCGAGTTTTCCCGCGGCGAAGTGGGCATTGCCTTTTGAGATAAAGGCTTCCGCGAAACTGTCGTCGAATCCGGTTGCCTGGTCGAAATCAGCCAGCGCTTCGTCCGTATTGCCTGCTTCGAGCGCAGCGCTGCCTTTGGCCCAGGCGACTTCGGCCTGATCGCGATCGTGCGGAGGCTGCGCTGCGGGCGGCGCAGGGGCAGGTGCGGGAGCAGACGCAACCACGACCGGCGGTTCCGTGTGCCGGAACACTCCGGTAAAGAGAGCCAGTCCAGCGACGCCCAGCACGAACACCGAGGCCCCGATAGCCACCGCGTAAATAACTGCCGACCTGTCCGACATCGATGCCCCCCAGAGACGGCGCACTGTTCATGACAGGTTGGCCGCCGGATCGTGACTGCGTGGAAGTCAATGTCCTATTGCCCGCGGCGCCGGCGATCAGACTTCGGCACTTGACGAAGTCAGGACTCGATTACCGTTGTACAATCGCCACGAGCGATAAGTGCAGACACGACTACACTATAGACTACTACAACCTCTGTACACCCGCAAGCGCGCGGGTTGATGTACATGCCAACACACGCGTACGACTTCCGAAATTCTTTAGGGTTCATGTGTGCCCCGAACGGCCGCTCCCGGCATGAATACTGACACCGTGATGCGCCGGCGGTCACGAGAGTCATTAAACGCGAGCGATACGTCATTGTCGAGAAACGCATCTCCCTGAAGAGTGACATGGCTCATCATTCTTCTGAGCAGATCCTTGTCGTAACCACCCGGCGTATCGGCCCACGTGTCGTAGCAGTAGGAGAATGCCGACTGTGCACGCTCGAGAGAAAGCTTGAAGTTGCAGATCAACTCCAATTCAGCGTCTTTCGAAGCGGCACTCTGCGGGGTCGTACGCAGATTTTGAATTTGCCCGTAAGTGCACTTCGAAAAATCGCCGTTATGCCACTCTTCCGAAGCATGACCCGTAATGACAAGCCGCCGAATTGTTTCAGACGTTGGCGAACTCCACGACTTAAGCAGGCTCCCCAGGTGGTCGCAGAATGCGTTCGTGGCGGTTTGCTCGGCAGTGTACGTTGCGGAATCTGCGTCGAGTTCACAGCCTTCCGTCGAGTTTCCGGTTGTCTTGCCTTGCTGTTGAGTCTCCCAGCAGAATTTTGAGGATTGAACGCCGAATTGCACAAATCGTACTTTCTCGGCAATTTTCGCCCAGCCTTTTGTGACCATGCGGATTTCGCAGTTCGGTCCGACTCTGCGCTCGCGCGTCGGTATCTGGAAGTCCGCGAATAGCGCACTTAAGTTATTCTGATCATCCGCCGCACGTGCGCAGGCGTTTCGTGACTGCCTGGCGGCGCCGCCGAACGCCAGAGCGATGAGACCCACCATGAGAACGAATGCAAGCAAGTTCGAAAACAGGTCGATATAGGCGGCGAAGGGATCAAATCGTTCACGCACCGGATCCCCCGTCGGACTTGTCAGGCGGATTCATCGTTTCCGATGCCGGTGGTTTCGCAGACTCGCTCTCCGTCTTCTGAGTAACACTGGCATCGCCCGCGCCTGTGGCTTCCTTTTGTGCTGCTTTTTGCGTTTTCACAGCTGTTCTGGAACGTCTCTTTTTCTTCGGACCCTCTGTGTTGCCCACTCCATCCTGTTCCGGATCGGCGGGATCATCTGCGGTGTTGGCTGACTTGTTATGCTGAATCGCGATCGAGAAATCCTCATGGAGAGGCGGTCCGGACGGATCCAGATCGATATGCACTGCCAGATAAGACGTTCCGGTTGGCGATGGGTCATGAGGTTTGGCTGATGGTGGCGGATCTGGAACAGGTCGATCGCCAGAGTGATTGAACCCGCAAGCCGGGGGATCGACCGGCTGAAGAGGTTCGATCCTGCCCCGATGTTCGAGGTCCTCGGCGACGAAGCGTCCGGAGGTAAGCCGCGCAGCGAGCAATGTGAATGTGCCAAACAAGCTGGAGAAAATTGAAACACCGAGACCACGGATCAACCCTGCCCACTCATCCGCCGGGAGCTGCCGCGCTTCGCCGAGGTGGCGAATGAGATCGAGGACGCCCTTGTCGGAAAGTGCAAGGCCGAGGCCCAGAAAAGTGCCCAGAATCCCGATAATTGCGAACACCGCACCCGGCGGTTCGAAAAATGTATGCAGCGCACCCAATGCTCCGGCGTTGAAGTCGGGCCTTCTTCCTCCGTCAAGGCCCGGGCGGTCCCGGTCGGTGGACTTAACGTCCGCCCAGCGAGTCCTGAATGCGCCGGACAGCAACCATGAACGGTCGGCAATTCGGTCGCGAATCTCGTTGGACCAGAGACAAACCGCAAAAATACCCGCGACATAGACGATCAGGGGAACATGATGAAGAAAAACGAGCCAATGCCACACGACGATTCGGAACACGACCGAAGCTGCGGTGGCGTAGACAAGGAGCAGAATGCGTTTCGGCCAGGCGTAACTCAAAATCGGCAGCAAACTTAACAGCGGAAAGCAACAAAAGCTTCCGAAGGCCCACCAGCTTGCGGCAACGATCACGCCTCCGAAAAGGACTAGAGCAGCAAAACGTCCTCGGGCGCCATAATCGTCGATTGGCGATTGATCTCCATGCTTCGGTTCCAGACGAAATCGCGCAACGCACAATGCGGCGCCGAGAAAGAACAGCGACAGAATGGCTGTGCCGATCCATCGCGCGATCGCGGTCACCTCGATTTTCCCGAGGGCGTCGGAGGCAGAAATTCGAAACGCCGTTTCTGGTTGATTTTGATAGGTTACTCGAACGCGGAGATCCGGACCAAGCGCACGGCAACTCGGTTTTTCTGCAACGACGAGATGATCCGGGGAGATGCTTACATTGGCGGTCTTCGAACCGAAAACATTGCTGAACTCCTGATCCTGGACGATCCATTCCCCGGGGCTTTTGGTCCATTGCTGGAGGATCGCGCTGCGCATTCCGGTACGGTCGAGCAGATCCCTAAAATCTTCATTCGGTCCGTTGTCGTCGAGATGCTGCGCCTGGCGTTTGAGTTCGCTTTTCAGCAGCGCTCTGTTGCGATCCCAGTCGTAGATCTGGTTGAGCATGAGACGCGATTGCACGTCCCAATTTGGACTATCCTGCTGTGCGGTCGAATAAAACTCGGCGAATCCGTCATACTTGTCCCGAAGATTGTCGAATTCGAGTCTGCATAGAATTCCGCTGTCGATCTGGTCATGAATGAACGAGGTATTTCCCGTGTAAATGAAATCGTAAACGAACAGATAGGACAGGGACATAAAAAGCAGGAACAGCAGTTCTTTCACATTCACCTTTCGCGGTTGCGTTTTTTGTGTCCCTCCTTCCGCGTTTGCCATGTGCCACCACAATCCTTCGGTCGCGCGATCCGCCGAGCACGCGCGCGCAACATGCCGCCCCGCGCGTCGCGACAATCGACCGCGACTACGCCTGCAAGATTCAAATCGAGGGATTTACGCCCCACCCCGGTACGGTCAGAATAGATTTCAACGCGTCAAATGAAAAGTCAGAACTGGCGTCGGTCCATGATTCGCGATGGGGGCGGAAAGATGAAGTTTAACACTCTGAAAATACTGGATAATCGAACCTTTGCTGTGGCGCGCTGTTTGTCGCATGTCGTCTGTGGCGCAGGCAAACAGCCCCTGCTGCGGCCGATATCGGGCTTTCTCTGGACTGCTGCGATCATTGTTGCGGTGGGTGTTGCTTTCCCTGCCGCAGCACAGGATCAGGGAAGCGGCGCCGCCGGCCCGTCGGCGGAAGACAACCCTATTCTCGTTTCTCGTGATTTGCTTGAACAACTGCGCGATTCACTGGAGACGACCGGCGAATATGTTTCCGCCAATGCGCACCTCGCAGGCAGCCGGGAACTCGGAGCGGCCGGCGACGCGCTGGATCATTTCAACGACCTAGCCACTCTCGGCAGCGCCATCTCGCAGGACATCGACGCCGCCCATCACGGCACCTATGTCGAACTGAGTTCGCACACGCTGGAAGCGATCGGTGCGATCGGTTCGAGCGTCTACACCGATCCCGCCGCCCTGGAAGACCTTTCGAAGCTGGGCTTGATCCGCGAGAGCACCGCGCGCGGGCTTGCCGGCCTGTCGTTCGGTGCGTCCGATGTTACCGCCGGCGTCGCCCAGATGGTGGGCAGCCGGCGGATCGACAACGTGGATGCCGTTACATCTGTTCTGGACGGCATCAACAAAACGGCGTGGGGCCTTGCGACGTTCGCGGCGACCGGAAACTGGGAAGACGCCAAAGCGGCATCCCAGCTGGCCGATCTCGTCGTGAAGGGCGACCGCGCGCTGACAGAGAAACTATTCATCACCAAGTATGCGAGCGCGTCGGGAACCGATACCGCGATCGTCGATCTGTGGCGCAATGCCCAGCTTGCCGCAGCGAAGAGAGGCGGACATGTCCAGTCGATAGAAGATTTCTACGGCCGCGATCCCACCATACTCAACGTCGTCAGTGAGGCGATGCGTTCGAAGGCCGACGCTGAATTCAAGCTCGCGGGTTCTCCAATTCTGACCTCGCACCAACCCGATGACGTGACGACGCGGCGCATCGTCGAAAACTATCGGGAAACCTGTGTCGGCGGCATCTGTGTACGTCAGAACCTCCAGCCGGTCGGCGGCGTAAGGCTCGATCAGGTTGCAGTCGGAGCCATGCCCAAGGTTCGCGCCGTCGTTCTGGATTCGAAGACCGGGCGCATGATTCTGGTGGGCGACAAGGGCCTTCTGGTCCACGGCCTGATGCTTCGCGATTTCGCGCTGGCACTGGCGCTGGTTTACGGCAGCGATCCCCAGGACCCGCAATTCTCGCTCGATCCCGCCGACCCCGCGCATCCCGACGGCAAATGGCTGAAGGCCGTGTACATTCCGGATCTGCTGCAGGGCAGGTCATTCGGCCGGCAGGTTTTCGATGCGGACTTTCTCCTCAAGCAATACGGCTTCGGCGTCGTCTTCGATGCAGACGGGCACGGATCGCAGCGCATCTCCAAGGTGCCGGGATACAAGAGCTATGCCGCGATGGCGCAGGATCAGCACGCAATGCTGCAGGGATCCGTGCAATGGTCTCGCTTCTGGATCACCGTACAGCATATTTCGCTGCGGCAGTCGCAAAACGCCGTCGGATTCGATGTGCAGATGGCGGTCGAGGCCAAGCGCCAGGTGCCCGATCCCAAGAGTCGAACCGGCCTGAGCGACATCCCCACGCCGGCGAACTCGCTGCCGGCGCAATGGGCGCGGTTTGTCTCGGACCATTATGAAGAGTTCGCCCAGGAATCGCCGGAATTCGCCCGGGTGGAAGAACTGGCGAAAGCGGTCGGCCTGGCCAAATGGCTGAAACAAAAAGGCGTGCAGATCGACATGCAGGAGGTCGCCGGCATCGTCAATGGAGAACATACGCCGACCGTTTCCCGGATCGGTGCATTGTCGGCGACGTGGACAACACAGAAACCAATCGCGCCGGGCGCCAACGGCGCGGGCGGTATCCTGATCTCCAAGCTGCACATGACGGGCGGCGTGGATCTGTCGGAGCGGCCGGTCTATGCACCCGACAACGGAACGACCAGCGCTCTTGCAGCAAAGATCGAAGGCGCGATGAGCGCGGGACCAGTGAAGAAGCTCGTCGTTACGATCTCAGATCATGGTGAAATGCTTGAGGCCGTAGCACTTTCATTCGTGCGGGGAGCAACCGGGCAGTAGTCGCGAAGTGCCGGCGGCAGCTCCGACGGGGCCGTGCAGCACTTGCCGTGGCTGTCCGCCGGCGGGCTACGCTCCGTATCGAGACACGGACGATGAGTCCGCTCTGTCCTGCGATAGAGGCGGTCTCGTTTCCCGCCGCACACGCGGGGGTTCGTACTTGGTGTACACTCCTGCCCGCCCTCCCGAAGGCCAAGGACAGCGCCATGCAGAAACCCGGTGCCGGAAGAACGGCCGCACGGACTCCTGCGACGCTCTTGTGGAAAGCCGCAGGCATCCTCCTTCCGCTGGCCCTTCTGTCGAGCGGAGCCGCGCAGGCCCACACACGACATCTGCACCCGCAAATTCTGCCGCCGGCCGTCATTCCGAAACCCATCACGGCGCCTTACGCCATCGTGGTCGACGCCACCGATGTGCTCAACCGCTTCTCTCCTGATGCCGCGTTCGGCGCGGCCGTGGATGGCGTGCCGTTTCATGCGGTGCCCGAGATCTACACGCCATCCAATATCGGCAAGATGCTGGGGGCAGGATTCGGCCCGGTCAGCTATCGTCTTTATACGGAGCTTTCCGTCCAGGACTGGCACTGGAACCCAGCCGGCAGCTTCTCCGAAACGGGCAGCGAGGGTTACTGGACGAGCAGCGCAACGCCCATCGAACCGATCGTCGACACGTTTGGCTTCCGGCTGCCCCGCCGCGGCTTCACGCACGACCAGGGCAATGACGACGATTACTCCCGCCTCGACGACGGCGATCTTGCGACATTCTGGAAGAGCAATCCGTATCTGACGCGCGCCTATACCGGCGACCCAGACAGCGCCCATCCGCAATGGGTGCTGTACGATCTGGGTTCGCCCGAGACGGTGAACGCCGCGATGATCTATTGGGCCGGGCCCTATGCCGTTCAATACGCCGTGCAATACTGGACGGGCGACGATCCCATCTACGATCCCGGCCATGGCGCATGGGTGAGTTTTCCCAACGGCGCGATCACAAACGGTACCGGCGGCACGGTGACGCTTTCGCTCGGCAGCGCGCCGCAAAAAGAACGTTACCTGCGCATCGTGATGACCGCGAGCTCCGGCACCTGCACAAGACCCGGCAGCACCGACCCCCGCGATTGCGTGGGCTATGCAATCGACGAAGCCGGATTTGGCACGCTCGCCAATGGCGTCTTCACCGATCTCGTGAAGCACAGGCCCGACCGCAGGCAGACCGTGACCTACGCGTCGTCCGTCGATCCCTGGCACCAACAGTCAGATCGCGTGCTCGATCAGGAACAGCCGGGGCTCGACATCGTGTTCAAGAGCGGGATCACGCGCGGCGTACCGGCCACCGTGCCGATCCCCATGATGTACAGTACGCCCGACAATGCGGCCGCCGAAATCCGCTACCTCGAAGCGCGCGGCTACGCGATCGCGCGCGTGGAAATGGGCGAAGAACCCGACGGCCAGTATGTCACGCCCGAAGACGATGCCGCACTGTATGTGCAGTTCGCAGACGCACTTCATGCCGTCGATCCAGGCCTTCAGCTGGGCGGGCCGGTGTTCGAAAGCAATTCGAAGGATGTGAAGGCGTGGGCGCTGACGCCACATGGCGAGACGTCGTGGACGAAACGCTACATCGCGTATCTGACGGCGCACAATCACTTGAGCGACCTCAGCTTCTTTTCCTTCGAGCACTATCCCTTCGGGGCCTGCACCAATCGCGCGGACGAAACCAATCTGCTGCGCGAACCGGGATTTGTTTCGAACATCGTTTCCGTGTGGCGTGGCGATGATCTGCCTGCTGGCCTTCCCATGTTCATCACCGAAACGAATTACTCGCAGAACGAGACCGATGCGGCGCAGGAAGTCACCGGCGCGTTGTGGTACGCCGAGATGATGGGCTCGCTGTTGTCGGCTGGCGCGAATGGCGGCTTCTTCTATGAGTACGAACCCATTCCGCTGAGCCCGGCCTATCCCTGCCACGGCTGGGGCAGTTACGGCGTGCTCGAAGGTAACAACCAATATGCGGCCCAGGCGCCGCTCTCGCAGTACTTCGGCGCGCAGTTGCTGACGCAAAGCTGGAGCGTGCCCGGCAACGGCATCCACACGCTTTATCCTGCGCTGATCGCAGACGGTCCCTCCTGGGTAACGGCGTATCCGCTGGCGCGGCCGGACGGCCTGTGGTCGGTGCTGCTCGTCAATCGCGATTTCACGAATGCGCATTCAGTCACGCTGCAGTTCAACACCGCGTCCGGCACGCAGTGGTTTTCCGGCAGCGTGACGCAGACCCAGTTCGGGCCCGATCAATATGCGTGGATCGCCAATGGCCGCCACAGCCATCCCGATCCGGATGGACCGCAGTCTGTGACGACGGTCCCCGGCGGCGCAGGAGGGACTTATCCGTTGCCACCCGGGTGCCTTACCGTACTGACGGGAACAGTGGGAGCAAGATAAGGTCAGATTGGCATGGAGTCGTCGCGCTTGAGCCAATCGTTGTGATGGATGAGCAGCCGCCGCGTCCCAGAACCGATGGAATAAGATACTCTGAGCACTCTCCAATTGCTCGCGCTCAGGTTCCGGCTTGAGTATGCCGTTCCGCGTTCCCGTCACGCGCCGCCCGTTCCACCTTCCGTTGCGAGTGATTTCGCATAGTGCATGCGCCGGAATTCGGACGGTGGAATGCCGTAGCGCCGGCGGAATGCCTTGCTGAATGTCGAGATGTCGCCGAACCCCATTTCGAGTGCGATGTCGCCGATGTTGTGGTTGGCGCGCCGGGGATCGGCCAGCGCCCGGCGTACGCGCTGCAATCTGCGGCCGAGCAGAAATTCCGTGAAGGTCGTTTCTGCGCCGGCGAAAAGCCGCTGAAGCTGGCGCGGTGACAGCCCGAGGTGGCGCGCCACCTCGTCCAGCGAAAGATCGTCGCGCACGCAGTGCCGCGAGACATAGGCGCGCGCGGCCGAGAGCCGGCCCGAGTCGAGTCCACCCCCATCCGTCACATCATTGTCGAGCGCGGGATCGAGCGCGGCGGCGAGCAGGTCGTAGACATGCGCGGTGGAGAGCTGACGCAGGCGCGGCTCGTCCATCGAAATCGAGTCCATCGCGCGCACATAGCTCAGAAGCAGATGCAGTTGGTGCTGGTGGCCGGGAATGAGCCGCGCCACGCGATCGTAGAGATCGGGCACGCTGGCCGCCACAGCGCGGGCCGGAAAGCGGATGCAGGTCTGAATGCCGTCGCTGCTGCGGGTGTAGCTCCCCGGTTCCGCACACGCCATCACGTAGGCATCGCCCGGTTCGAGCACGACCTCACGCCGGCGCTGGACGGCATCGAAGCGCCCTTCGAGATTGACGATCAGGACGAAGTCGTCGTTGTCGGATGCTGCCGTGCGGCGCGTCCGCACGTAATGCGAGGCGGCAATCGCGCCGGTGCCCGTGCGCAGCCCGGGCAGGATGCGCATCCATGTATTCGCCCGATAGGGCCTCTCGCTGAGACTTTTGCCCTCCACCCGCAAGAGCTTGCGCGACAGAATTTCGCACCACGCGCTGAAGCGGTGCTGCTCGGCGACATCGTCCGTCGAAAAACCCAGAAGTCTGAAGTCCTCAGGCGGCGCATCCAACCGGCTCAACCCGTCCGCACCGCTCCCCGCGCGATACGCCCCCTTTTTCCGCAGGGCGACAGTTTCGCCCGCTGGCACCCATCCGTGCAAGCATGTCGCTTTCCGACAAACCTGTCGCTTCCGCCCAAGCGCGGCCCCACGCCCGGCCCCATGGTGCGCGCCGGACGGACCGTCTCGGCTGGTGCCGCGCGTTCCATGGCAATTCGAGGCGGGTGTGCCCGCCGCAAAGGGGGAATTATGACAACGAGACCTGGTGCCGAGCCCGCACCCAACCGAAAACTGCGCATGACGAAAGCCGGCTGGGTCCTGCTCGTAGTGGCTGGCGGCGCGCTATGTCTCGGGCTGATCGTGCCGGCCCATGCCGCAACCTATGCGACGATCGACGTCAGCGGCGCCACGGGCACGTTCGGCAAAACGATCGATGCGGCGGGCGACGTCGCCGGCGGATGGTATGATTCCGGCGGGGTTGCCCACGGCTTTCTGCGCACCGCCAATGGCACCATCACGACTTTCGACCCGCCCGGTTCCACGGGAACGACGGTCATGACCATAAACGACAGCCAGGAGATCGCCGGCTTTTTCACCGACAGCCAGGGAACGCACGGATTCCTGCGTACCGCGAACGGCACGATCACGGTCTACGATGCGCCGCAAAGCGACGGCTACACGCAAATTCTTTCCCTCAACGACAAGAATGCATTCACGGGCGACTATGTGCTGACCGACCAGGACTCCGACGGCTTCGTCGTCAATGGTCACGGCAAGTTCAAGAGTTTCGCACCGACGGGTTCGTTTTATGCGTATTCGAGTGCCATCAACGCGCAGGAAATCACCGCCGGAATCTATTACGACGGCAGCCTGTATCACGGTTTCGTAAGGACGACGAAGGGAAAGATCACTGCGTTCGACGTGCCGGGTGGAAACAGTCTTTTTGTTTATGGCATCAACGCGAAAAAATCCGTCGTCGGCACTTCATACGAGAATGACGTCAGCGCAACCGGCCAGGGATATATCCGGTCCTCAAAAGGGACGTTCGCGACGTTCCAGGTCGTACCCGGCTACGAGACGGATGGGTATGGCATCAATGCCAAAGGCTACGTCTGCGGGGACTATTACGACAACACCGGCGCGTATCACGGCTACATCCGCGATCCGAACGGAACCGTCGTCTCCTTCGATCCGCCGGCGGCAGTGGTGACGACTGCAACCGGTATCAACGATTCCAGCGCGTTGACAGGATATTATTTCGACAGCCAGGACATCCAACACGGCTTTCTGCGCACGCCCTGACGGATGGACACTGCGGCTATCTTGCGGGGGGGTCGCGATTGCACGTTTCCCGCATCGCGCCAACGTTGAACGGTGCGCGTTGCAGCACGCGAGACCGTTCGCGATTTGCGGAGAACAATTTCTCCGGGCGCCGGGACCGCATTCGAGTTGCAGGCGCGTGGCGCACAAATACAATATTGACTTGATCGATTTACTATCGTTAAAACGGTACGTCTCCGGTTCGAGTACCGGGATAGTGGCGTTTCCTCCCTGAACTTGGCGGACCGGCAACGCCGGTCCGCTCCTTCAGGTCGCGTTCGACGGCCTCAGGATCATTCGCGCAGATGAATGGCCGGTCCGAGGCGAGCGATTCGAACTGGTCCGATCCAACGCCGATCGGCACGGTCAAATCGCCTTCATCCGGCAGCGGCATGCGTCTCGTGTCGCGGCCACCTCAACCTTCTGCTCCGGGCACGCCATTCGCTCCACCAATCGACACCCGGCGAATGGTTCATGCATGCATCGGCAGGAAATGCTATCTGGAGCAAAGTGTTCGGTGCGGGGAAGAGCGCATATGCAGCTGAAGGAAATCAAACCCGGAGAAGCGCAGAAGTACATATCCGATCGTGAGACGCACATCAGCTTTTCGCAATTCGGCGAAGATCTCATCATCTGGGCGATTCTCCGTCTGCACAAGCGTCTGGACAACGGTTTCTATGTCGATGTCGGCGCCTTCGATCCGGTCAAGTGTTCGAACACGGCACTGCTTCATCTGTTCCGGGGTTGGAAGGGCGTGAACATCGACGCCAATCCGGACGCAATCCGGATGTTCGACGAGCACAGGCCCGGCGACTTCAATATCGTTGCAGCCGTCAGCGATGAAGAAACGGACCACGAATATGTGCGCTTCAATCATCCGGGGTTGAACACGCTCGATCCCGCCATGGAGCAACGCCAGACCCGCGAGGGCACGCCGTTCAAGGTCACGGATCGCTTTCAGGTGCGCACGCGAACGCTGAGAGACATACTGGATGGACTGGACGGCGTTCCGGAGAGGATCGGTCTTCTGAATGTGGACTGCGAAGGATTCGACCTTCGCGTCCTTCATTCAAACGATTGGGACAGATACCGTCCCTTCGTCATCGCCGTCGAAGCGCACGGACTGAAGCTTCGGAAGCTGGGCAACGACCCCGTGCACAATTTTCTGGCAGAAATGGGATACCGCCTCGTCTCGCACGCGTTCGTGACGTCGGTCTATGTGAACACGTCTGCGTGAGATACTCCACTATCCGGCGACGGAATTGCCCATTACCGCGGCACGCCGGATCATGCCCGTGTGAAGCTGCCGTCTCGCGGGCGGAGATGTTCGAGGCGGCGCTGCGTAAGCAGGCGGCAGCGGCCCCGTCTCGATTAACCGGCCAGGGCCGATGGTAGGTCCTGCAGGCCCCGCTCAATTCGCCGACCAGGCGTTCGGCAAGTTCATGGTCGTCATTTCTGCAGGCCGTTTCCAGTTGCCGCGCAATTGCGCTCGTTCGCATCGCTCCGAGATTGCCGGAC
Source organism: Rhizomicrobium sp. (assembly GCA_050010175.1). Classification (GTDB taxonomy): domain Bacteria; phylum Pseudomonadota; class Alphaproteobacteria; order Micropepsales; family Micropepsaceae; genus Rhizomicrobium. The sequence goes on along the minus strand of JBEKLN010000009.1, from coordinate 206,856 downwards.
GTGCTGATGAGCGTGTGGGCTTCGCGGCCGACATTCTCGAAATCGCCGGCGGCGCGGTAGTGTGCAATTCGTCCCAGATGCAGCTCGGCGTCGGTCAGGTAGAGCGAAATGAATTCGACGACGCTGCCAGGTGGCAGAGCGCTCTCGAGTTCGGCAAGTTTGGACCCGTCGAGAACCGGGGGACCAACTCCGTCGTCATCGTCGACAGCCGCCGCCCTGTGCGGAGCACCGGCTGTCATCGGCGGTTGCGCAGGCGACGTCGCGCGCGCCGAGGCAATGAGACGGAGTTTCTCTAGCAGCGCGGCCGGCTGTACGGGCTTCGAGATGTAGTCGTTCATCCCGGCCGCGAGATATTCCTCTCTCGCGCCTGCCATGGCATGCGCCGTCATCGCGACGATGGGAACATCGGATTTAGGCTTGGCGAGCGCCCGAATCTGACGTGTCGCCTGCACGCCATCGAGTTCCGGCATTTGGATATCCATGAGCACGACATCGAAATCCGTCCGGCGGACGGCATCGACTCCCTGATGCCCATTCTCGGCCACTTCCACTCTGTGCCCGGCCTTCTGCAACAGGATCTGCGCGAATTGCTGATTTATCTTATTGTCTTCGACAAGCAGGACGTGAAGGCAATGATGGGCTTCCGCCGCCCCGTCATGTCCGACCGCACGAGACGCGTTTGGCGCGACCGCGTTCTGCCTGACGCTGTAAATATTGAGCAGCGTATCGAGCAGCTCCTGATATCGAACGGGCTTTTCGAGCACCGCTTCCAGGCCCAGTGCAGACGCGTTGCGCACAGCCGCCCGTCCACCCGACGACACGATGATGAGCTTGGTCTCCCGCAAATGGGGATTCGCGCGGATTCGGCTTGCCAAGTCGTCACCGGCGAGCCCGGGCATCATCTGATCCATGAACACAAGATCATAAGGCCTACCGCGATGCCATGCGCGTTCGAGTTCGGCGATCCCTGCGAATCCGTCGGTCACGCCCGTTGTACTCATGCCGAATGCCTTGAGCTGACGGCTCATGATGGTCAGATTCAGCTCGATGTCGTCCACGAGCAGAACGCGCAATGACTTAAAGTGCTCGGGAGTGGTATTGCGGTCTGCAATATGCGCCGCGGATCGTTCAAGGGAGATCTCGAACCAGAATGTGGAGCCGACGCCCACCCGGCTCGTGACACCGATCTCGCCATGCATGAGATCGACGAGCTCTTTGCAGATGGCGAGACCCAGGCCCGTGCCGCCGAACCTCCGGGTCATGGAACTGTCGGCCTGGCTGAATTTCTGAAACAGCCTCTCGCGCACACTTTCTGCCATGCCCATGCCCGTGTCGGTAACTTCGAACCGCAGCGGCACCCGGCGCACATCGGTGGCGTCTGTGTGTCCGAGCTTCACCGCGACCTGTACCGAGACACCGCCCCCCTCGGTAAACTTGATCGCGTTGTTAAGCAGGTTGAGCAGGATTTGCCGAACCCGGGCAGGGTCGCCGCGATAGGCGCCGCGCGCGGCCGGTTCGACGAATGTTACCAGGTCGATGCGCTTCTGGCGCGCCTTGGCAGACATAAGTGCGGCAGCGTTCTCGACCGTCGCCGCCAGATCGAAGTCGATCGTCTCCAGCTCGAATTTCTTTGCCTCGAGTTTGGAGATGTCCAGTATGTCGTTGACGATGGCGAGCAACGCCTCGCCGGATTCGGCGACAATGCCGGCGAAATTTCGTTGCTCTTCATCGAGATCGGTTTCCAGAAGAAGATTCGTCATGCCGAGGATTCCGTTCATCGGCGTGCGGATTTCATGGCTCATATTGGCCAGAAATTCGGACTTGGCGCGCGTGCCCGCTTCGGCTTCGTCCCGGGCTGAGCGCAGCATCACGGCCGATGCCCGGAAGCTCTCCATGGCATGCGCCAGTTTGCCGATCTCGTCTGCGCGGTGTTCGCCCGGGACTATCACATCCAGCTTTCCGTCCGCGAGTTCGGCCAGCGCGCCCGTCATCGACAGTAGAGGAGAGATGACCGTCCGCTCGAGGACGACGAAAACTCCGATGGAGACGACTATCACGAGCAGAAGCGCCGACAGAATGACGATGCCGGAGTCCCTCGCGGCCTCCATGCCCAGCCGGCTGGCATCCGCAGCCTGTGCCCGGTTGATGGCGCTGTAACGATCCACAAGATCGTTCATGAAATGGAAATTCGCGTACGACTCGCCCATGAAGAGGGCCTGGGCATCTGCAACACGGTGAGCACGAAACAAAGCAACGAACATGTCATTTGTACGGAAGAATTGGGGCATCCGGACGTTGAAGATCGCCAGAATATGAAGCTCTTCCGCAGAGTCCGCGGCTGCGCGTGCTGCGACAAGATCGGCACGGATGATGTTTTCCGAATCGGCCATGGCGTGCAGCGCTTCCGCTCTTTGCCCGGGTGTCGTTGCCAGCATGTATTCGGCGTCGGCCCTGCGTATGCTGCTGAGTTCGGCGTCGATGCTGCCGCCGGTCGCCACACCTTCGAGAACCGACGTGTTCGAGTAGCGATTGAGGTCGGCCAGGTTTTTGAGCTCGTAGAGGGAGAACGCTCCCATCGCACAGATCAGCACAAGCTTTATTGCGAACGAGGCAAAGAATTTCGTCTTGATGCTGCTTGGATTCACGGTGATCGTCCCGAATTGCGCCCCGCTTCGCCACGAGGCATTGGAATGGAATTGGGTTGAATTTCCCCGTTCACGTCGTCCACTCGAGCGCGAGATAGTAGGACGGCGCGCCGCCGGTGCCATTGAGGCCGGTGGACCCGACGAGATGGAATGCATCATTCAGGTCGTAGAGTGCGCCGACATTGAATCCTGCTGTGTCTTTCGCGCCGCGCGCTTCCGCCGACTCGCGAAAAAGCTCCGCTCCCAGTTGAAACTGGTCGCCGAGCCGTCGCAGCAGTGCCCAGCCCTCAAACCAGGAATCGCGAGCGTCGCGACCGGGATCTATGCGGTAGCCGCCACCGCCAAACGTTGTCCAATCGCCAAAACTCTTCTGAGCCCACAACGGCAGGAATTCCGTCGTGGCGGCTTGCCCATTTGCGCCGGAATTTCCAAGCGCGGTTTCGACCGACGGATAAAAGCTGATCTGGGGTCTCCAGCCGTCGGCATCTTCCTCGATGAAGCGATACTTCGCGCCGAATTCGGCATCCGAAACGTCGATCTGCATTCCCGCCCGAGTCGGTGCGCTGAAGCCGACGGGCAGTGACGCGCTGATCTGAAGATCGGGCAATGCGCCGTAATTGACTTCCAGCCCCAGTTCCGGGGCTGTCTTGGTGTTGCCCGACACTCTGCCGTCCGAATAAAGATAGATCTCGAAATGCCCGAAATCCGTCGGCTCGGGATCGTCCGTCACGAAAGGGGGGCCGGCATGGGCAACGGTCATCGGCACCGCGACGATGGCCAACGCGGCGAGACATCGAATACTGGATTGCATGATGTTCACGCCACAGTGCCTCGAATGCGCGGCGTCCGGCCTCAAACACGAGCGTGCAAGTGGCGAAGTGTTCGCGCCCACAATGACTGGCACGGTGGAGGTCTATGGCAGGTTAAATGCTACCGGCGCCCGGATAAGGACTAATACTTAGCCGTGCGAGGGAAATCGCATTTCGATTGAAAGGTATCGCTGTCTGCGAACAAGTGAAAAAACGTCGAAGCATACGTATCGGTCCGGGTCAGACGCCCGTCTCCGATGTATTCTGCGGCGACGTCCGCGAATTCCGGCGCCGGAATAAACTGAGCCCCACCGCGCGCGCTCGCGTCGAGCCACCCTGTTGCCGAAATCCCCGTCCGCTATTGCGCGGTCTGCCGACGCAACGCCGCCACCTCGTGCGCCGAAATATTCGAAGCGGCGCTGCCGAAGCGCGCGGTGACGTAGTTGGCGACGGCCGCGATCTCCACATCCGAGTAGGCGTGACCGAATGCCGGCATGAACACCGGCTCACCGGCGGCATTGCGATTCTCGCCGCCGAGCACGATCTGGGCCACATTGGTGGCGGTGGGATCGTTCACGGCGCGCGCGCCCGTCAATGTCGCCATGGGCGTCAGCGGACTGACGCCCGTCCAGTCGTGGCAGCTTGCGCAGGCACCTTCGAAAATCCTCCTGCCGCGCGGGTCGACGTCCGCCGTCACGCCGTCACGGTACGACGCAGGCGCGGGCACGGTTTTCGGCACAGGGAGCCGGCGGGATTCGACGGCCGGGATCGTCCGCAGATAGACGACGAGAGCCGCGATATCGGACGGCGCGAGTTTGCTCAAACTCCGGTCGACGGCCTCGCCCATCGGGCCGGCGGCCGTGCCGCGTCCATCCGCGTGGCCGGTCGCGAGATACGCTGTCAAATCCGCATCGCTCCATGTTCCGACGCCGCTGGTCTTGTCTTGCGTGATGTTGTAGGCGCGCCAGCCGGCCTGCGTGGCGCCGGCAAATTTCCTCCGGTTGTTCAGCGATTGCAGCAGCGTCCGAGGTGTGTGGCATTCGCCGCAATGCTCCAGCGCTTCGGCGAGGTAAGCGCCGCGGTTCCATTGCGCGTCCTGCGCCGGATTCGGTTCGAAGCGTTTGCCGGAGTCGAAGAGCGTCGCCCACACGCCCATCAGCCAGCGCTGGTTGAAGGGAAAACGCAGGCGCGGATCGGCAACGTCGTTGTGCACGGGTTTGAGACTGAAGAGATACGCCTTGATCGCCAGCACATCCGCATCCGTCATCAGCGTGTAGCTCGCGTACGGCATCGCGGGATAGAGATGTGCGCCCCGATCGTCGATGCCGTTGTGGACGGCGTTGAGGAACGCTGCATCGCTCCAGGTTCCGATGCCGGTGTCCTTGTCGGGCGTTATGTTGGACGTCCAGATCGTTCCGAACGGCAGAACGAGCGCAAGCCCGCCGGCGAACGGCGCACCGCCTTTGGCGGTGTGACACGCTTCGCAATCCGCGGCGCGGGCGAGATATTCGCCGCGTTCGACGAGGCTCGCGTCCTTCAGCGATGCCGGCACGCCAGAGGGATCGGGCATATGGCCAGGAACGGTGGCGGACCCGGTCGCATGCGGTGCGAAGTCCAAAGGGCCGGGGCCGAACACGATCCATGCGAAGACGCCGACCGCGATGACGATGGCCGCGGCGATGACGCCGATGAGCGAGCGCATGAATGTGCTGAGATGTCCGAACCAGCTGCTCATGCTTTCCTCCTGCCCGCCAGAACGTCGCGGTCGATCGGCAATCGCCGCAAGGGAATTCCCGTCGCCGCGTAGATCGCATTGCGCACCGCGGGCGGCGCGGCTGTCGTGCCGGTCTCACCGATGCCGCCGGGCGCCTCGCCGCTTTTGATCACATGCACGTCGATCCGCGGCGTCTCATCGATACGCATCATGCGGTAGTCGTTGAAATTGCTCTGTTGGACTCGGCCGCGAGCGAGCGTGATCTCGCCGTAAAGCGCTGCTGTGAGGCCGAAGATCAGTCCCCCCTGCAATTGTGCAACGACGGTATCCGGATTGACGGCGATGCCGCTATCGACCGCGCTTGTGATGCGGCGCACGCGCACGTCTCCGTCCCGGTCCACTTCCACCTCGGCAATGGTGGCGATGAAGCTTGCAAACGAGACCTGCACCGCCACGCCGCGGCCCGTGCGCGGCGGAAGCGGAGTGCCCCAGCCCGATTTCTGCGCCGCGAACTTCAGCGCTGCCGCCAGGCGCGGTGTCTTCTTCCCGAGCATCGCGAGCCGGAAGTCGATCGGGTCCTTGCCCGCCTTCTTCGCAAGCTCGTCGATGAAGCTTTCGATGGCGAACACATTATTGTTCGGCCCCACGCCGCGCCAGAAACCGGTCGGCACGGCCGGCGGCTCGTGGCGCACGAATTCCACGCGCATGTTGGGAATGTCGTAGGGTTCGTCGATCGCGCTGTCGACGCCGTCGATATCGACACCATGCTGGAATCCGAGCGGGAACCAGCGCGCCATGACCGAAGAACCCGTGATCCGATGCTTCCACGCGTCGATCCTGCCGTCCTTCAACGTGGCCGTGAGACGGTCGTAATAGACCGGCCGGTAGTATTCGTGCTGCATGTCCTCCTCGCGCGTCCGCACGAGCTTCACCGGGCCGTCGACTTTCTGCGCCACGCGCACGGCCTGCTCGATGCCGTCGACATCGAGCCTGCGTCCGAAGCCGCCGCCCAGAAGCTGGTTGTGCACGGTGATCTTCTGCAAGGGCAGTCCGGTCACTTTGGCGGCGATGGCCTGTGTGCGGGCGCAGACCTGGGTGCCGACCCATACGTCGCAGCCGTCGGGCCGCACATGCGCGGTGCAATTGATGGGCTCCATCGGCGCATGGGCGAGAAACGGCATCTCGTAATGGGCTTCGATGGCGTCTCCGTCCTGCAACGCTTTTTTCGCATCGCCGACGGATTTGGCGACGGCGCCTTCCGCTTCGCTTGCAGCCCGGATGTCCTTCCACACCAGCGCCGTGTTCACATGCGCGTTCGCGCCTTCGTTCCAGGTGATCGTGAGCGCGTCCAGTCCCTTCTTCGCCGCCCACATGTGATCGCCGACGACGGCAACAAGATCGTCGAGCACGATGATCTGGCGCACGCCGGCAATGGCCTTGGCTGCGCTGTCGTCGACATGTGCGACCGTGCCGCCGAACACCGGACAGGCGGCGAGCGTGGCGAACTTCACGCCCTGTGGCATCATGTCGATGCCGTAAAGCGCTTTGCCGTTGACCTTGTCGGGGGTGTCGAGCCGTTTGAGCGGTTTGCCGATCAGCTTGAAGTCTTTGGGGTCCTTGAGCGGCGGATTGGCCGGCGGTTTGAGTTTCGCGGCCGCATCGGCGAGCGCGCCATAGCCGAGCCTTCGCCCGCTGGCCGCATGGATCACTTCGCTCGCGTCCGCGGTACAGGACGACGGATCGACTTTCCATTGCGATGCCGCGGCCTGAACCAGAACCGCGCGCGCCGCAGCGCCGGCGGTTCGCAGCTTCTTCCAGAACGCACGCACGGAATTGGAATTGCCCGTCGCCTGGATACCGAACATCGGGTTGCCGTACAGCGCATCGCTTGGCGGCGCGGCTTCCACGCCGACACGATCGAACGCGGCATCCAGTTCTTCGGCGATGATCATGGAGAGCGACGTATAGACGCCCTGCCCCATCTCCACCTGCGGCATCACGAGCGTGATCTTGCCGGCGCGATCGATGCGGATGAAGGCGTCGGGTTCGAACGGACCTGCATCGGGTGCCGTGCCTTCCACCGCATTCGCCGCCAAAGCCGCGGCGAACGGCGTGTGGAAGCCCAGCAGCAGACCGCCGCCGGCTGCGGCACTCGTCTGCAACAGCGTGCGCCGCGACAACGCCCGGCGGGATATCGGGTGAATCGTCATGCTGCGATCTCCTCTTCCGGCGCTCAGGTGAGTTGTTCGCCCGCCGCGCGCTTGATCGCGGCGCGGATGCGCACATAGGTGCCGCAGCGGCAGATGTTACCCGCCATCGCGGCATCGATATCGGAATCGCCGGGCTTTGGCGTGGATGCGAGAAGCGCCGCCGCCGACATGATCTGGCCCGACTGGCAATAGCCGCATTGCACGACTTCGAGATCGAGCCACGCCTTCTGCACCTTCGCGCCGGCATCCGTGGCGCCGATGCCTTCGATGGTCGTGATCGCGCGATTGCCGATTGCGCCCACGGCCAGCTGACACGAGCGCACCGGCTTGCCGTCGACATGCACCGTGCAGGCGCCGCATTGCGCGATGCCGCAGCCGAATTTCGTGCCGGTCAGGCCTAAGATGTCGCGCAAGACCCAGAGCAGCGGCATGTCGGCCGGTGCGTCGAAGGACGTCTCCTCGCCGTTGATGCGTAGCGTCGTCATCCGCTCCCCCAGTCAGATTCGGGCGCCACTATACCGGCCTTGGGGCGGGCCTGTGATTGAAAATTCTTGCTGCGGACAGGTGAAACCGGCTGCCGATCCCGCAGACGGGACCTTGCGCATAAGCGTCGGACAAAACATCCAAAAAGCCGCGTCCGGCTTCATTCGGGGCGGCATTCATGCGATGACGGACCCCGCATTGCACCCGGAGTGGGCAGCATGAACCAGGTGAGCCTCAGCAAAGACTGGCCGAAGCAAGGTTCAGCGTCAGGCGGTGACCTTTGCGCGCCCGAACTCGCCGGGCCGAAAGCGCCAGCCAAGCCCCTGTCGCTCTTCGCGGCCATGCGGGTGATGAAGGACAATCCGCTTCTCACCATCCCGCAGGTGGCCTACGAAAAACCGGTCTGGGAAGCGAAGAGCATCTTCGGCACGCAGCTCTTTGTCAGCGATCCGGCAGGCGTCAAGCGCGTGCTGCTCGACAATGTGGCGAATTATCCCAAGGCGAAGCTCGATGCGCGCATCCTCAGCACTGCGTTCGGCGACGGGCTGCTCACCAGCGAAGGCGAGAAGTGGAAGGCGCATCGCCGCGTCATGTCGCCGTCGTTCGATTTCAGAAGTCTCGCATCTTACGCGCCTGCGATCGCAGGAGCCGCGGGTGCACGCCTGCAGGCGTGGGACGCGCGCGCGCCCGGGACGGAGCTCGACATCGCGGCCGAGATGGTGACGCTGACGCTCGAGATCATTTCGCGCACCATGTTCTCCGCCGACAGCGATACGCTGGGCGAAACCATGGACCAGTCGCTGCGTCAGGGCATGGGCGAACTGGCTTTCGGGCTGCAGCATATCGCACCCGTCATCGGACCGTTCTTCCTCAACCGCAAGCTCGCGCGCATCCGCGCCAATTTCGAGGCGTTGGATGGCGTGATGCAGAAGCTCATCCGCGCCCGCGAAAAGAGCGGCGGGGCGCCGAAGGATCTGCTCGACCGGCTGATCGCGGCCACTGACAGCGAAACCGGCTTCAAAATGACCGATGAGGAAGTGCGCGACGAGGTGATCATCATCTTCCTCGCCGGCCACGAGACGAGCGCGCTTGCCGCCACCTATGTCTGGTATCTGCTGTCGCTGCATCCGGACGTGGAAGCGAAACTGCACGCCGAGCTCGATCATGTTCTCGGCGGGCGCTCGCCCGCCTTTGAGGATATCGAGAAGCTCAAGTACACGCGCATGGTGCTCGACGAAACGCTGCGGCTTTATCCGCCCGCGCCGATGCTGACGGGCCGCGTGGCGCTGGATCCCGACGAAATCTGCGGCCGCGCCATCGAAAAAGGCGCAGAAGTCGCGATCCTGCCCTGGATCCTGCACCGGCACCGCACGCTGTGGGAGGATCCGGACCGCTTCGATCCCGAGCGCTTTTCGCCGGAGAAGAACGCCGCGCGGCCGCGCTTCGCCTATCTGCCGTTCGGCGGCGGCCCGCGCATCTGCATCGGTGCGCAGATGGCGCTGACGGAAGTGACGCTGCTCATCGCCGCGATGGCGCAGCGTTATCGCCTGAAGCTCGTGCCCGAGCAGGACATCGTGCTGCTGCACCGCATCACCCAGCGTCCGCGCGACGGCATTCGCATGATCCTGGAACGGCGCGATTAGGCGCGATCCGGCCGAGCATTTCGACTGTTTGCAACAAGATGTCTCGCGCGGAGACGCGGACTGAAGTTCTCCCCTCTCCCCTTGCGGAAGAGGGCAAGCGCAATGCGAAAGCATTGCGCGCGGGTTCGCGCGCGTCTGCGCGCGAATTGTTTGCAGATGCGAAACCGAAACTTCGGCGGCTTACCGATCGCCGGCGTTCAGGCGGCTGCGCAGTTCGTGCAGTTCGCGCGCGTTCTTTATCAGAAGCCACGCGGCGGCCACCATCAGCGACAAGACGATGATCAGGAAATTCGCAAACAGAAGTCTCGCGTGCCAGATGAGATCGCCGAACGGCGGCAACGCCCCGAGATCTTCGGTGATGAGCCACGCAATGGCGAGCGCTGCTGCAAGCAACGTGACCGCCATGGCGCCCGCTGCAGTGAAGTGCGGCGTCCAGCCCGCGGCGGACTCGTCGCGATGCTCGGTGTCTGTTGTCATGAATCCCTCTCCCGACTCTTACCGGGTTATTAAAGTCCAGCCGCGTTAAGACATCGTGAAACGCATGCTGCAGTTCCTCCCCTGCGCAGCGTTGGCGGAGCGGGGGAGGGGGACCGCGGAACGCGGTGGAGGGGGCGGTCGCGGACGCGATTTCCGAGATGACGCAAGAACAAGAAAGAGCGAAAAACCAGTCGGCGAAATCTCACGTGCTGCCCCCCCTCCACCATGCTGCGCATGGTCCCCCTCCCCCGTTACGCTGTCGCTTCACGGGTGAGGAGCCCTTGGCTCCGCATTTATCACCCCGCCGGCGCCGCGAGAATCCGCTCGAGCGGGCGCCTCAAGACAAGCACCAGCCCGGCTCCTGCCGCCGCGATGGCGGCGTGCAGCGCCCAGAATTCCGCCGGCGTCATGCGTTCGTAGAACGAACCGATCCAGCCGATGATGAAGTTGGAGACGAACAGCGAAAGAAAAGCGCACCCCATCAGGGTCGCTTTCGTGCCCTGCGGCGCGGCGCGCGACACGAGCGCGAGCAGCGTCGGCCAGTAGTACAAGAACCCGATGCCCAGGATGACTTCATACGCAATGGGAAAGATCATCGATGCCCGCGACGACGACAGGCACGCCGGAACGAGAACGAGATTCGCCACGACCGTAATCCACGCCCCGATGCCCATTTTGCTGATTTCGTCGGGTTCCCGTCCCCGCGATGCCTGCCTGCGCCACAGCACGACCAGAAACGGCACGCCGACGATGCTCGCAAACGACGACAGCGCTTCGAACCAGGGCACCGGCACGCGCCGGCCGAGAAGATTGAGGTCGATGGCGCGGTCGATCCAGACGGGGTTGAGGTTGAGGGACTGGTAAAAAGCGACCGACTGAAAGACGGTCAGCGCCATCACGGCACACAATGCGCCTATCGCAACCCAATCCTTGCGGCCCAAATGCGACGGATGGCCGGACGCGACTGCGCGATGGCCCGGCTCGGAGAGGCTGGAGTAACCGAGCCCATAGGTGACCAGCGCGACCAGCATCAACAATCCGGCGAGACCGAAGCCCGCGTGCCATCCGTATTCGGCGGCGACGAACCCGCACAGAATCGGGCCCGCGACTGCGCCGACATTGATACCCATGGAATAGATGGAATAGCCGCGGGTTCGCCCCGCGCCGTCGTGTTCGGCATAGAGTGCGCCCACCTGGGCAGAGATATTTCCCTTCAAGAATCCGCATCCGACGATAAGGAGCAGGAGCGCAAGGAGGAACGACGCATCGAACGCCATCGCGATGTGACCCGCACTCATCAAGATGACGCCCAGCATCACGCCGTTGCGCCGGCCCATCCATCGATCGGCGATCAATCCGCCGAACACCGGCGTGAAATAGACGAAGGCGGTATAGAACCCGAAGATCTGCGACGCGAGTGCGAGCGTGCTCATCCTGCCGAAGACGAATTCCAGAACGCCGCGAAAGACTGAAATCCCCGCAATATGCCCGATGTGTCCGGGCAGAAGCAGTGACTTGTTCATATAGAGCGCGAGGATCGCCACCATGCCGTAGTAGGAAAATCGCTCCCACATTTCCGTGAAGGTGAGAAAGGCGAGCGCGCGCGGCTCGCCGAAGAATGTGCGCGTCTCGCGCGCCACCGGCCCGGCTATTGCCTGCGCATCGTCCGTCATCGATTGCCCCCTGCCCTGCGATCACCATAGGGTTGCGGCTCGGCGGGACGCAAATTTGAGGCTCCTCCCTTGCGAAGCGGAGGTTCGCGGGGGAGGAGCCACAGCGCCCGTGCAACCAATTCCCGCGCCGGTAATTTCCCTTAAGCAAAATGTCCCGCGCACACTGCATCAAATGACGCGTTCGGGACGGACAAACGGGAATCCGATGATGAAATCATTTCTTATGGCGTCTGCCGGGGCATTGGTTGTGGCAGCAACCGCGTTGAGTTTCGGCAGCTCCGCGAGCGCCCAGGTCGGCGTCAGCGTGGGACTGCCGGGCGTGCATGTCGGCGTCGGCGTGCCCGCCTATTACTACGGCGAAGGCTATTATCCGCCCGGTCCGTGCGATGCGTACAACACCTATACCGACGGCGATTGCGGCTATCCGGTCTATACCGGCGACATCGACTTCGACGGCACGGTGGTGAGCGGTCCGCACTATTACCGCTGGGCCGACGGCCATCCCTATTTCTGGTATCGCGGCGGCTGGCACAATTGGGACGGCTGGAATCGCGTCGGCTTCAACTGGGACCATCGCGAAGGCTGGGGCTGGCACAACGGCCATTTCGATCGCGACTGGGGCCGCGGACACTATCGTCCCTAAGCTGAACGGCTGAACGCAACAACGCCGCGCACGTGACCCTTCGTGCGCGGCGTGTGCATGCCGGACCCGATGGACGGCCGCGGCCTGAGCCGAAGGCGCGTTGCCGCCGCTTACGAGCCGGCGCTGCCCCGCCGTAACTGATCCAGGAGAGAATCCCGTTCGCGGGCGGTCTTCGCAAATGCGATCGACACGGCGGCGTAAAGCGCGAGCATGACGAAGAGCAATTCGCGGAACAGCAGCCGCGCCTGGACGGCAAGCATGTCGTCAAAACTCAGCACGGCAAGTTGCGCCGACAACAGCCACACGACCATGAGGCCCGAAACGAACAGCGCCGTGACGACAAATCCGGTCGGCGTCATCCGGCGAATCGTCTGCGACAGGCTTGCGGATTCTCGTTCGTTCATGGCCCAACTCCCGATCGCGATGACGCACCATCAGACCGGGATGCGGGTTAACGGGGCATGAAAGGTAAAATTTGCGACGGATTGTCGTGATGGTTTGCGCGGTCATCTTTCCTGTTGTCACTCCTGGCGAGCGCGAGAGCGCTGCTCTCGCGCGAGGGTGCAGGGAACCCAGGTGCGGGGGAAGATCGCAGCGGCGCAGGCAATCCGTCCGTGCACGGAACGTAAGCGGCGCGCTATTCCTTCAGGCTGAAGACGGCACCGCAACCACAACCGCCAATTTGCTTGCAGCCATGATCGCCACCGAGGAGCATCGTACCGTCAAGATTGCCTGCCGCGTCGATGACGAGCCCGGCGTCCGGAGTTTGACCATCTTTTCCTCCTTTGAAGGAAAGAAACACCGCCTCCGCGCCGTCCGGCGCGATCCTGAACGCCGTGCCACATCCGGTCTATCCTGTTCGGCGGCGTAAAGGCTTTTTTTTTGAAGCTGAGCCCCTGAGCCCGGAAGAACCGCGACAACATCGGCACATCAGCCCTGACCCCACGCTCGCGCCAAAGCCGTGCGGCAACAGCCTTCAGCGTCAGATCCCCTTTGCTCTTGATCACCGCCTTGAGCCAGGAAAGCTCCGGCTTCAGCACCGAGCGCCGGTCCCCGCCCATCGGCCACGCAGCCGTCCGGACGCTTTGCCGCCGGTTTGCTCCGGGATTTTCTCCCTGTTCGCCATCGCAAATGCTCGGTCGAGAAATGGCTTGCCAATAAAACCAATTGGGTATAAATTACAACCAATACAAGACGACTACCCGTTGGTCGCCGCGTCGGTTCTTTGACGCTGTGAATCCCCTCTGATCCCCCGGGGCCGGCGAAAATCGGTCCGTTCCTGATATTGCACGAAAGGCCGTTTGGCCTCCGGGGCTGCTCGATCGTTAGAAATTCTGGAAGCAGGCCAATGCCTTAGCGCGCTTCCCGCTGATATGCCCGCTGTTCGCCGCTGTTATGGCGCCGGTCGATTTTAAGTAAGCTATTGAAAATAAACGGTAATCTGAGAACACAGCGGCGGGGGCGATTTTCCGCTGTAAATCGCCCCTGTTCCGACCGCTGTTTCGCGGTGTTGCCGATGCGTCAGTGACCCGGATCGTCTGCACCCGGTGGTGGAGGCGGGGGGTTGCCCGGCGGGGGTGGCGGCGGCTGGAATGCCGGCCGCCTCAGATGCGGCGGCTGTGCCGGCGGCGGCGTGTTGGTGCCGTTGGTGTCGGTGTCGTCCTGGTCGGATTGCGGCTGCTCCTGCGTATCCGGCGGATCGGCCTGATCCTGCGGCAGCGGCTGGTTCTCGGCGGACGGCGGCGGCTGATGCAGCGGCGGCTGTTGTTGCCGATGGTTGCCGAACATCCAGTTCCAGAACGAGCCGTGGGCTTCGGAATTGTCCGGTTGCTGCGGCTGTTGCGTCTCATCAGGCGCACTGTCGGCCATGGCAGGCGTGCCAGTCCCGCCGCCCGACGATTCGTCATCGCCGGTCGTGGCGTCTTCGGTGGGCGCCTCATCGGTGGCCGCAGGTTCGGCCGATTTCGCGAGAGGCTTTGGCGGCAGCCCCTGCTCCGCCGCCATCATCACCTGTTTCCAGATTTGCGCCGGCAGAGTGCCGCCGGTGACGCTTTTCATCGGCGAGGAATCGTCGTTGCCCACCCACACACCCGCAATGTAATCGGTGGTGTAACCGACGAACCATGCATCGTGATAATCCTGCGTCGTGCCGGTCTTGCCCGCCGCTTCGTGACCGGAGAGCGCCGCACTCCGCCCTGTTCCCTCCGTCACCACGCCGGCCAGCATCGTCGTCAGATCGCGATCGACATGGCTCGCCACCACGCGTTCGTCCGGCGGCGGCTTTCTCTGCCACAAGACGCGATGGGCGGAATCGTCGACCTCGGTGACGAAATAGGGCCAGATGCGCGTGCCGCCGCTGGCGAATGTTCCGTATGCGGTGGTGAGTTCGAGCGGCGTGACTTCCGACGTTCCCAATGCGAGCGATGCATTCGGCACAAGCTGCGAAACGATTCCGCAGCGATGCGCCGCATCCACCACCGTCGTCACGCCCACTTCCTGCGCCAGGCCCGCCGTCACCGTGTTGATGGAATGGGCCAGCGCGGAGGCGAGCGTCACCGTGCCGTAGGAACGGCCGCCGTAATTGGTCGGCGTCCAGCCGTCGATGTCGACCGGCGCGTCGTCGCGTTCGTCCCACGGCGTCATGCCGCTTTCGATCGCCGCGAGATACACGAACGGCTTGAACGCCGATCCCGGCTGGCGCCTGGCCTGCGTGGCGCGGTTGTACGAACTGGAATCGTAGTCGCGGCCGCCGATCAACGCCGCGACGGCGCCGTCCGGTTTCATCAGGACGACGGCAGCCTGGCTGGCATGCAGCTTGGCGCCGCGCGCACCGAGCGTTTTTGCAACGGCGCGCCGCGCCGCATCCTGCAAGCGCGGCACGAGCGTCGTATGCACAACGAGATCCGACGTCGGCGGCGTATCGCCGTTTTCATCGACATCCTTCAGCGCTTCGTCGGCGGCGGTATCGAGGAAGAAATTGCGCGCATCGGCGGTGACGTTGTCGCTGATCTCGGCGGGCTGATCGCTCGCAGCCTTCGCCTGCTGCGCCGTGATGGCTCCCGTTTCCACCATCGTCTTCAGCACGATGTCGGCGCGGTTCTGGGCCGCTTCGAGATCGCGGCGCGGCGAATAGGCCGACGGCGCGGCCGTCAATGTCGCCAGCATCGCGGCTTCGGACAGCGTGAGGGCGCGCGCCGATTTTCCGAAATAGACGTGGGCCGCGCCGTCGACGCCGTAAGCGCCGGCACCGAGATAGATGCGGTTCAAGTAAACTTCGAGAATCTGCTGCTTGCTCAGCGATTTTGCGAGCGCGGCGGCATCGAAGAGTTCGGTCAACCGGCGCGAATAGGTGCGCTTCGGATTGAGGAACACGATCTTGGCGGTCTGCTCCGTGATCGTGGAGCCGCCCTGCACCACGTGGCCTGCGCGGAAATTGGTCCAGAACGCGCGCACCATGCCGCGGATGTCGATGCCCTGATTTTCATAGAAGCGGCGGTCTTCCATCGCGATGAAGGCCGCGGGCAGATACGCCGGCATCTCGTCGAGCTTCAGCCGGTCGCCGACAATCGCGCCCCGATGCCCCACGACATCGCCTGCAGCGTCGACGAAGGTGAACGCCACCGGACGATTGACGGAGTAGAGATCCTTGCTGAGATCGAGCTTGGGCGCGAACCACGACAGGATGGTCGGCGTGAAATAGAGCAGCGTCAGGATCGCTGCAACGCAGGCCAGTCCGATCGTTGCGATCCGGACGATGCCAGAGCTGTGCCGCGACAGCCAGAATTGAAACGCGTGCAGGTGATCCAACAGATACTCGCCCAGCATCGGAAATGTTTCCTTGCCGATCTTTGCGGCAGATTCAAGACCTTGGGCGGCTGCAGCCCATCCCGTCTTAACGTCTCACAGACGGTATCGGACGGCGAATGTGCCGAACGCGGCTTGCGATTTGAGGTTACCAGGATGTTAGACTGATCCCCGGCGTCCCGACGAACGCTGAAGCCGCCGGACATAGCGGCCCCTGTCATCTCGTGTTCATCGGGGGTTCATCGCAACTGCGATACATAACCATAATGTTCAGGCGTAGCCTCATTGTTTTTCTCTTGGCCCTGCTTGCGTTCGCAACGCCGGCAGCGGCGCAATTTCGCCGTCCCTACTATGGCGGAGGCGTGGTGCCGCTTGAACATATTCTGCCGGGAATTCGTATGACCCATCCCGGGCGCTTCTACGATGCCGAGGGCCCGTTTCCCGATGGCGCGGGCGGCATGCACTACCGCATCAAATGGCTGACCCCGGATGGACGCGTCATATGGCTGGATGCCGACGCGCGGACCGGCCGCGTTCTCGGCCCTGCCGGAGTTCCGGAGCCTGCCGGGGGCCGCTTCGGCCCTGGTCCCGGTGGACCTGGCCGCGCATTCGCGCCACCGTGGCGTCGGCCGGGATTCGGCGGCTGGGGCGGCCGGCCGGGCCGGCGCTGACGGCATTGGGGAACGGATGCGCGTACTTCTCGTAGAAGACGATCAGGATTTGCAGCGTCTGCTCAAGCGTGCGCTGAGCGATGCGGGCTATGTCGTCGATTCCGCTGCCGACGGCGAAGAAGGCCATTTCCTCGGCGACACCGAACCCTATGACGTCGTCATTCTGGATCTCGGCCTTCCCAAGATGGACGGCGTGCGCGTGCTGGAATCCTGGCGCAAATCCGGCCGCACGATGCCCGTGCTCATCCTCACTGCGCGCGACCGCTGGAGCGACAAGGTGGCGGGCTTCGACGCCGGCGCCGACGACTATCTCGCCAAGCCCTTCTATACCGAAGAACTGCTGGCGCGCGTGCGCGCATTGTTGCGGCGCGCCGCGGGACTTGCGACTTCGGAGATCGAGATCGGACCGCTGCGCATCGACACGCGCACCTCGCGCGTCACGCTCGACGGCAACCCCGTAAAGCTTACATCGCTGGAATATCGCCTGCTCGCCTATCTCGCGCATCACAAGGGCCGCGTGGTGTCGCGCACGGAACTGGTCGAACATCTCTACGATCAGGATTTCGATCGCGATTCGAATACGATCGAGGTGTTTGTCGGGCGTTTGCGCAGAAAACTCGATTCCAATCTGATTCAAACGGTGCGCGGACTTGGATACTGCCTCGATATTCCCGGCGCGGCTCAGCAGAGCGATCACGCGTAGATTCGATTCCCTTGCGGCGCGGCTCATTGCGGTGGCGGCCATCTGGACGCTGCTCGGCATCCTTGTCGGCGGTTACGTGCTCACGGGCGTTTTCAGAAGCGCGGTAGCGGGCGATTTCGACGCGCGGCTCGAGACCGAACTCGATCTGATGATCGCCGCCGCGGTGCCCAGTCCCGCCGGTGAAATGTCGTTCCAGAACCGTTTTTCCGATCCGCGCTTCGAACGCGTCTATTCGGGATGGTACTGGCAGATTGTGCCCGATGACGGTCACGGCCCGCATTTCAACGAGGCGCAGATTTCCCGCTCCCTGTTCGACCGGACGATCAGAATCGCCGGCGCCCACACAATGGCGAACGGCATCACTTGGGGGCACGGCGACGGTCCGGAAGGCCAGATGTTGCGCGTCGTGGCGCGGCGCATCGTGTTTCCGCCCTTGGCCAAAGCGCCCCCCAACGCGCCACACGCGTTCCAGTTTCTCGTGGCGGCGGATCAGACTTATGTCGAAGGCGAAGTCGCGCAATTCAACGGCACGCTGATCTGGTCGTTTGCGCTTCTGGGACTTGGACTGATCGTGGCGGTGTTCATTCAGGTGCGGATCGGTCTGCAGCCGCTGGGCCGCGTCAGCCAATCGCTCGCGCGCATTCGCGAAGGCAAGGCGCGCCGGCTCGACGGCAAATTCCCCGCCGAAATTGCGCCGTTGGCGGGCGAACTCAACAGCCTGATCGAACACAACGCCGAAGTCGTCGCCCGTGCGCGCACTCACGTTTCCAATCTTGCACATTTCCTGAAGACGCCGCTCTCCGTGCTCGCCAGCGAAGCCGACGCCAATCCCGGGCAATTGGCCGATGCGGTCAGGCGCCAGGTGACGACGATGCGACGGCAGGTCGATCATTATCTGACGCGCGCGCGCGTGGCGGGCAGCGTCGATGTGCTCGGCAAGCGCACCCCGGTGAAGCCGGTGCTGGACGATCTCGCCCGCGTGCTGACGCGCATGCATGCGCAGCGCGACATTGCGATCGACGTGGAGTGTCCGGCCACGCTGGCGTTCCGCGGCGAACGCCAGGATCTCGAAGAGATGGCCGGCAATCTGATCGATAACGCCTGCAAATGGGCCTATAGTCGCGTCCGCGTCGCCGCCACGCGCACTTCGCCCGTCAGCCTGGAACTCGTGATCGAAGACGACGGAGAAGGATTAAGTCCCGAGGAGCGCACCCGCGTGGGCGAGCGCGGCGAACGGCTCGATGAATCCGTGCCCGGATCAGGTCTCGGGCTTGCGATCGTCCGCGATATCGCCAAGCTCTATCGTGGCGATGTCGCACTCGAAGACGCAACCTTGGGTGGATTGAAGGTGCGGGTGAGCTTGCCTGCGATGTCTTAGCATTTCGTTCAACCCGGAAATGTTGCGTTAACGCTGTCGCATTAGTGTCGGCTGGCAGCGCAGTCGGTTCGGGCGTTGGGAGTTGCGTGGCGGTAGGCTCGGTCATGGCAGCAGACAAGTTCCACCAGTTGAAGGCTTTCCTGGCGAGCCTGCCGGAGACGCTTGCGTTGCGCCTCGCCAAAGCCGTCGAACTCGACCGTCTCTCGGAAGGCCGGCATCTTCCCCACGAACTGATTTTGGATGGACTGAGGCCGGTGTTGCGCCGGGCGCTCAGAGTCGACCGTACGCCGACTCCCAAACGCCTGTTCTGCCGGCCGTTCGACGACTTGCTGTCTTCTGCGCCGCGAAAGACGAAACAGCGTGGACGCATTGCGCGAAGCACCGTCGACCCGGTCTGGAACTGGCTTTCGGTTTCGCTGCTTTCCGATCAGGCGGCCGCCTATTCCGGTCTCGTTCGCGAGGCCGTGTTTGCCTACGAGCTGCGCGAGGCGGAGATCAGTGCCGCTTCGTTTCGTGCTGCGGCCGCAAAGGCGATGGGCGACGCACTCTCCGACGAGACGGGCCGCAAGAGCGCAAAGCTTGCGTTGGGCGGCGAACTTGCGCTGGCGGATGCGGATGAAATGGCCGTGCTGCTTTCCATCGCACCGCAGATATCGCAATTGCAGGAGATGATGCCCAAGCCCGCCGCATCGATGACGGACGACGTTTTGTGGCGTCTGCGTACACTGTATGATGGTTTGGCTGTTTCACGTCCCGATGCGGCGGCGTTCATCGCGGTGGTCGCGATGAATCGGCTGGAGCGGCCATGGGAGGCATTGCGTCTTCCACTGATGATTGCACGACAGACCCAGGACACGCTCATCAGCAGCACCGACATGGGACTCGTGGGCGAACTTCTCCTGGCCGATCTCGATTCCCACGCGATCGCCATCCGCAGCGTCAAACCACCCTATTTCAATGCCGACGAGCTGGTGAGGCACATTGCGGGGTTTACATCTCTGTCGAACGGGCTCGTGAAGGAAGTGGAATTGCGCCGTGACGGAAAATGGGGCCAGCGGCTGATGAAGGACCGCGCCGCCGTCGCCGAGATAATGGACGACCTGATGCAGAAGGCGCCACGCGACATACTCGCTGCAGTTCCCACCATCAAGAGCGGCGCCTATGCCGGCGGGCCGCGCGTTGCCGATCTCAGCCGCCCGTTCGACCCCGAGAAGGGCGATCGCGCCCGGAACGCCGCACGGCTGATCGCGGGCTGCAGGCCGGTGGCCGCGGCCGGGTCATTTGCGGCTTCTCAGAAAGAAGCGAGCGATGAGGTCACCGTCGCTCTCAAGGCGTATTGCGAGGACATTTTGCGCGAACTGCGCACATCGCACGGCGAACGGCGCGAGCGCGCGGAGCAGTATTTCTCGCTGGCCGTCGAACTGTCCGAATCGCTGGTCGGCGGTGGCGAAGGCGACTATCTGCGCCGACGCGGCCGTGCCGCCATCACACCCCAGGCCGCGGCCTGACATTCTCCTCCGATATCAGATCCTCCAGTCTGTCGATGCTTTGGGTCCAGCCGGCGTCCATGCCTTCGAGCATGCGGTTTGCAAGAGTCACGAGCGCCGTGGCGCGGGTATGCAGCGTCATCCTGGTCCTGCCGTCCACATCCTCGAACGTCACCGTCGTCACGCCGTTCAGCAGCGGCTCGCCGCCCGCCCCGACTGCTATGCTTGTGAACACCAGGCGCTCGGGTCGCACGATTTCCTGAAAGATGCCTTTCATCGGATATTCGTCGCCATTGGGCGCGCGCATCACGATCGTCAGCGCACCGCCCGGCCGAAGATCGATCTCGCACACCGGATTGGTGAAGACTTTGGGGCCCCACCATTTTTTCAAATGTCGAGGTTCGGTCCACAGCGCGAAGACAAGTTCGCGCGGCGCGCCGAACAGACGCGTAATGGTCAGCTCGCGTTCGTCGAGATTTTCACTGTCGGGCACGGCAATCATCGATTTGTCCTCCGGTAATGCAGTCAGACGTGCTTCGTCAGAACGACGTGCATCGCTGTGTTGGACGCAGTGTGCTGCGTGCAGATGTATCCGAGCGCCGGGAGGTTTAGCCCGGCGAGCAGATTCTCGCCTTTGCCGATCAAGGTCGGTGCGAAGGCGAGATGCAATTCATCGATCAGCCGAGCTTCCAGGTATTGCCGGATGGTGCAGACGCCCCCACCCACGCGTATATCCTTGCCGTCAGCAGCCTCTTTCGCCCGTGCAAGCGCTTCGCGTATCCCGCCGGTCACGAAGTGAAACGTCGTGCCTCCGTCCATCCGCTGTTGCTCGCGCGCGTGATGCGTGAGCACGAACACCGGCACGCGATACGGCGGCGTATCGCCCCACCACCCCTTCCAGCTTTCGTCGCCCCAGCCGCCGCGGATCGGGCCGAACATGTTTCGGCCGATGATCCAGGCCCCGACATTCTCGAAACCAAGCTGTGCAAACGCGTCGTCGGTGTCGACGTCGCCCCCGCCTCCGCCATGCATCGTCTTGAACGTGCGCGTGTGGAAAAACCACTGAAAGATCGCCTCCGCGCCCGTCCCCAGCGGATGATCCAGATCCTGATCCGGGCCGGCACCGAACCCGTCGAGCGAGACACCGAAACTGCGAACGAGAAGTCGCGACATCGCTGAGAACCTCAAAGGCACGAGGAAAAATCACGCCGTGGGAGCAGAACGGGCGAGAGCGCCAGCCGAGCGCTCCATTCGTTCTTGCCCTTCGCGCTGCGTTCACGCCTGCGCTTCGCAGACGACCATCCACGGTATCCCGAAGCGATCCGTCACCATGCCGAAGCGCGACGCGAAAAAGCTCTGCGCCAGGGGCATCGTGATTGTGCCTTTCTCGGCAAGCCCTCCAAACACGCGCTCGGCATCGGCCGGTGTGTCCACTCCCAAAGACAACGAAATGCCCTTCGGCTGATCGTAGCGACCGGGCGGTCCATCCGACGCCATCACGACCGTGTCGCCGATTCTGAAGCGCGCGTGCACAATCTTGGTCTGCCAGTTGGCGGGCGCCATCGCGGCTGCAGGCGACCCCTCGAAGGTCGACAGCATTTCGATTTTTGCGCCGAGCACTTTCTCGTAGAATTTGAGAGCCTCTTCGCAGTTGCCGTTGAAATTGACGTAGGCGTTAATGTTCATGGCCGTTCTCCATGGCTCCTGGACGTTTCTTCAGCAATCTAGCACTTCGCTGCCGCTTCGCGTTCGGCATATTCCGCGAGCCTGCCGAGCGTCTGGTTTCCGCCCTCCACGGCGCCGTGTTCGCGGGCGACGCGCTCCCGCTCTTCGGCGCTCGGGAACACCATGTCCAGCGTGACCCGCGTCCGCCCCTCGACGTCTTCGAACCTCACGGTGGTCCGGTGATGCACGCGTCCCGGGTTTAGGGGGTCGTCGTGATGAAAAGCGATCATTTTCGGCCTTTCGATTTCGTCGAAGGTAATGTGGTTCGGATAATTGCGCCCGTCCGGTCCATGCATAATGAAATTCCACACGCCGCCGACGCGCATGTCGAAGCTGTGAGTCGTCGTCGTGAATCCGGTCGGTCCCCACCACTCAGTCAGATGCTTCGCATCTGTCCAGGCTTCGAACACGAGCTCACTCGGAGCGTCGATGACTCGGCTGACGATGATGGAGCGGGCCAGCAACGCCGCATCGGTCTCACCTCTTCCGGCCACGCTTCTTATCCTTTGCCTGCAAAGTTCTGACGTAAGCCTCCAAACGATCGAGGCGTTCTTCCCAGATCTCGCGATAGCGCTCGAGCCAGTCGTCCGCCTCCTTCAGCGCTTTCGGTTCGATGCGACACGGCCGCCACTGCGCTTCGCGGCTGCGCGAGATCAGGCCCGCGTTTTCCAACACCTTCAGATGTTTGGACACCGCCGGCAGACTCATGTCGAACGGCTCGGCCAGTTCGCCGACCGTCGTCTCGCCCAGAGCGAGCCTGGCCAGAATGGCGCGGCGGGTCGGGTCGGCGAGGGCCGCGAATGTTTCGCTGAGACTGTCGGTCATTCTTATTAAATGCTTTGGTTAAATAACCTGTTAGTTAAATAATGGACCGCCGCCGCCATGTCAATGCGGCCGCGAAAGAATTTCCGGATGTGTCTTGCATGCGTGGTCAAAAAGCGGCGTTGACCGGTTTGGGCTTTTCACTATGAGTGACGGACCGGGCGACGAGGGCGCAATGAAATTCCGCATGAAAATCGCGGCGGCGCTGGCCGTCACGCTGCTGATGTCGCCTGCAGCGGCGTCCGCGGCCACCCGCATCACCTTTGTGACCGACTGGAAGGCGCAAGCCGAACAGGGCGGCTTCTATGAGGCCGTGGCGGAAGGGCTCTACGCCAAAGCCGGCCTCGATGTGCATATCCTCGAAGGCGGCCCGAGCGTGAATGTGCCCCAGCTTCTCGCGGGCGCCGCCGCGGACATGGGCATCGGCTCGAACAGTTTCATTCCGCTGAACATGCTGCGCGAAGGCGCGAAGATCAAAGCCGTGATGGCGGTGTTCCAGAAGGATCCGCAGGTGCTCATCACGCATCCGCGCGCCGACGTGAAATCGCTCGCCGACATGAAGGGAAAGCCCATCATGATCGCCGATGCATCGACTGTGGCGTTCTGGCCGTGGCTGAAGGCGAAATACGGCTTCGGCGATGTGCAGATTCGCAAGTATACATTCAATCTCGCGCCGTTTCTGGTCGATCCGAATGCAATCCAGGAAGGCTATCTCACAAGCGAGCCCTATACGATCGAGACGCAGGGACACATCAAACCGCAGGTGTTCTTGCTCGCCGACAATGGCTATCCGGGCTATGCGAGCATGGTGGTGGTGCCGCAGACGCTGATCGACGGCAATCCCGCCGCCGTGCAGGCCTTCGTCGATGCGACGCAACAGGGCTGGTGGGATTATCTGTTCGTCAATCCGGCGCCGGCCAATGCGCTGATCAAGCAAGACAATCCGGACATGACGGGCGAACTGATCGCGCAGGCCATTTCAAAGATGAAGAGCTACGGCATCGTGATGTCGGGCGACGCGCTGTCGCGAGGTCTCGGCGCCATGAGCGACGCTCAGTGGACGCGGTTCTTCGACACGATGTCCGCCGTAGGCCTCTACGCCAGGAGCCTGCCCTACAGGCAGGCTTATGATCTGCGCTTTGTGCAACACGGCCTTCATCTTGGCATTAGATCCAAATGAACGGTGAGGATTTTGCTCACCAGCAAACTCAGGGCAATCGCATATGCCCATTGTGACGGCACCGCAGGCAGAAAAGATCAACCACAAAGGACACGAAGAAACACAAAGAGTTTTCGCGCGCCAAAGGCGCGCAAAGATTTTTCCTTCGTGATTCTTCTTCGTGCCCTTTGTGCCCTTAGAGGTGAACTTTCTCTGTCGCTCCGTCACAACGGGCGTATGCAATAGACCTGCCGTAAGCGGGGGAGGAAAGTGACGCTGGTTCGGCTGAACAACTGCTCGAAGACTTTCGACAATGGCCTGCACGCCTTCGGCCCCGTCGACCTCGATATCCGGCACGGAGAATTTGTTTCGATTGTCGGACCATCGGGTTGCGGAAAATCGACGCTGCTGCGTGTCGTCGCCGGATTGCTGGCGCCGACAAGCGGTTCTGTTATGTTTGCAGACGGGCGGCCGGAACTCGCCTTCGTATTCCAGGAGCCGACTCTGATGCCCTGGGCACGCGTGCTGCAAAATGTGCGGCTGCCGCTCGATCTAAAGCACGTGCCGCGCGCGGAAGGCGAGCGCCGCGCCGCTACCGCCCTTGCACGTGTCGGCCTGAAGGGATTCGAGCGCGCCTTTCCCCGCGAGCTCTCCGGCGGCATGAAGATGCGCGTTTCCATTGCACGCGCACTGGCCGCATCGCCGAAACTTCTCCTGATGGATGAGCCATTCGCCGCCCTCGACGAACCGACGCGCGAGGCGCTCAATGACGACCTTCTCTCGCTGTGGCGCGAGGACGGGCTGACGGTGCTCTTCGTCACGCACAGCGTGTTCGAGAGCAGCTACCTGTCGACGCGTGTGGTCGTGATGACGCCGCGACCGGGAACGATTGCGGCCGACATCCCGCTGCCGCCAGCTGACCGCGGCGCGGACTATCGACTCTCGTCCGAATTCGCCGAACGCGCGAGAAAAGTCGCTTCGGCCCTGCGCAGTTCGCCGGAGACGCACGCATGAACAACGCTGCGCGCTATGCGGTTCCGCTGCTTTTGGGCGTGGCCGTGCTCGCCGCCTGGGAGTTCGCGGTGGGCCATTTCGCAGTGCCCGTCTTCGTGCTGCCGCCGCCATCCGCCATCTGGGGCGCGTTCAGCGACAATTTTTCGTCGCTGATGGCGTCGCTGTGGACGACACTGCGCATCACCTGGATCGCGTTCGCGCTGGCGTTCATCGGCGGTTGCCTGCTTGCCATCCTGTTCTCGCAGAGCCGCGTGCTGGAGATGGCGCTCTATCCTTACGCCGTCGTGTTGCAGGTGACGCCGGTGATCGCCATCGCGCCGCTGATCGTCATCTGGGTGGGATACGACCGCATCAACCTCGCACTGACCATTCTCGCGCTGATGGTAGCGTTCTTTCCCATCGTCTCGAACATGACGCTGGGATTGCGGTCCACCGATCCCAAGCTGGTCGACCTCTTCCGGCTCTATGGCGCGTCGCGCTGGCAGATGCTGACGCGATTGCAGCTGCCCACGGCGCTGCCGCTTCTGCTGTCGGCCGTGAAAGTATCCGCCGGACTGGCGCTGATCGGAACCGTGGTTGCGGAGTTCGTGGCCGGGTCCGGCACGGCGACGGGGCTGGCGTGGCGCATCACCGAAGCCGGCAACCGGCTCGAGATCGCCAGGATGTTCGCCGCCCTGGGACTATTGTCCGCGGTGGGAATTTTCAACTTTTATGCCCTATCGTTGCTGGAATGGGCGCTGCTGCACCGCTGGCATGACAGCGCAGTCCGCAGGGAGCTATAATACACTTTATTGTTGTGAATATTCACAATTCACATTTTGTGAATGTAGTCTATTGCATTCTCCACCGCGGCATACGACCTTCATGACATGGCTACGGCTCCCCAGATCCTGACGGCAAACCGGCTTCGCGACGGCGAGGTCGTGTATTGGCGTGACGGCGGCTGGTCCAAAACTGTGGACGAAGCCACTATTTTTGGGGAAGACGGCCCGGCGAAGTCCGCGCTGGCGGGCGCCGAGGCTTCGGTGAAGGCCCGGCTGGTCGTCAATCCCTACCTTTTCGCCGTGCGCATCGAAGGCGGTGAAGTGCGCCCCGTCGAGGAGCGCGAAATCATCCGCGCCGCGGGCCCCACCATCCGCCGCGATCTCGGCAAGCAGGCCCGTCATGTACCGCTATGACGAGTTCGACGCGCGCTTCGTGTCGGAGCGCGTAGAGCAGTTCCGCTATCAGGTGGAGCGGCGTCTCGACGGCGCACTGACCGAAGACGAGTTCAAGCCGCTCAGGCTCATGAACGGTCTCTATCTCCAATTGCATGCCTATATGCTGCGTGTGGCCGTGCCGTACGGCACGCTGTCGGCCCGGCAACTGCGCAAGCTCGCGCACATCGCGCGCACCTACGACAAAGGCTACGGCCATTTCACGACGCGGCAGAACCTCCAGTTCAACTGGCCGAAGCTCGTCGACGTGCCCGACATCCTGGCCGAGCTTGCGACAGTGGAGATGCACGCGCTGCAGACGAGCGGAAACTGCATCCGCAACGTCACGGCCGATCATTTTGCCGGCGCCGCCGCCGACGAGATCGAAGACCCGCGCATTCTCTCCGAAATCATCCGGCAATGGTCGACGCTGCATCCGGAATTCTCGTACCTGCCCCGCAAGTTCAAGATCGCCGTGTCCGGCGCCGAACATGATCGCGCGGCATTGAAGTTCCACGACGTGGCCGTGCAGATCGTGCGCAACGACGCGGGCGAAACCGGCTATCGCGTGCTGGCCGGCGGCGGCATGGGCCGCACGCCCTATATCGGCCATGTCGTTGGCGAATACGTTGCAAAGACCGACATTCTCGCCTTCCTCGAAGCGGTGATGCGCGTCTACAACCAGTCGGGACGGCGCGACAATATCTACAAGGCGCGCATCAAAATTCTGGTCAATGCGCTCGGGCCGGAAGAAATGCGCAGGCAGATCGAACGCGAGTTCGAGGACATCAGACGCGATGGCACACTTGCGGTGCCGCAGGACGAAATAGACCGCATCGCCGCCTATTTCGCCCCGCCCGCGTTCGAGACGCTTGCCGACGTGCCGGAGGAATTCGAGGCTGCACGCGCAAACGACCCGGCATTCCGGGCGTGGAGCGAGCATAATCTCGCAGCCCACCGCGTACCCGGCTATGCGATCGCCACCGTTTCGTTGAAACCCATCGGCGGCATTCCGGGCGACTGCACCGATGCGCAGCTCGATGGGCTGGCCGATTTGATGGACGCGTTCGGGCTTCAGGAAATCCGCGTCAGCCACGAGCAGAATCTCGTCCTGCCGCACGTGCGCCAAAAGGATCTGCCTGCCGTTTTCGCACGGCTGCACACGCTCGAACTCACCACGCCCAATGCCGGACTGATCAGCGACATCATCGCCTGCCCCGGCCTCGATTATTGCGATCTCGCCAATGCGCGCTCGATTCCGGTTGCGCAGCGCATCTCCGAGCGCTTCGCGGCACAGGATCGGCAGAACGACATCGGCGAATTGAAGATCAAGATATCCGGCTGCATCAACGCCTGCGGGCATCATCATGCGGGCCATATCGGCATTCTCGGCGTCGACAAGAAAGGCGTCGAATACTACCAGCTGAGCCTCGGCGGATCGGGCGCGGAAGACGCAAGCATCGGCGAGATTCTCGGCCCAGCTTTCGGCGAGCACGAAATCGTGGACGCCGTGGAAACCGTCGTCGAGCTCTACCTCGAACAGCGCAAACCCGGCGAGCGGTTCCTCGACGCCTATCGGCGGCTTGGCGCGGAGCCCTTCAAGGAGCGAGTCTATGGCACTCATTAAGAACGGCGACGTCGTGGAGGATATTTTCGTGACGGTCAGTGACGACGCGCCTATGCCGTTAAGCGGCGCCATCGTCTCGCTGAAGCGGTTTCTCGGCGAGAAGGCTTCGCTTCTCGCGCGCAACGCGCCGCTCGGCGTGCGTCTGAAATCCGACGAGTCGCCCGAACCGCTGAACGGCGAAGTCCATCGTCTGTCGGTCGTGGCGCTCGAATTTCCCAAGTTCCGCGACGGCCGCGCCTTTTCCTGGGCGCGCATGCTGCGCACGAAGCTCGGCTACCGGGGCGAAGTGCGCGCCGTGGGAGATTTTCTCTACGATCAGCTCGCCTTCATGCACCGCGTCGGGATCGATGCGTTCGAGGTTCGCGAAAACGTCACGCTCGACGATTACCGCCGCGCGCTGGGCGAAATGACCAACGTTTATCAGCCGTCCGCGGATGGCCGGAAAACCATCCGGCAGTTGAGGGCCCAGAGCGACGCACGACCCGCCGCTTGACCCCGGCCCCGCGCGCTCCTAAGAGGCGCGACCTTGTTGGGGCTTTTGCCGATGAACGTCCGTGCCTCCGACACCGCGCTGCCACGCTTCGCCAGCGTCGAGCGCCTGATCGAGACGCTGAAGCCGAACGAACCGGTCTACATGCTCTATCCGGAAAAGTTCCGGACGGCGGCGAAGCGCTTTCTCGATGCGTTTCCCGGAGATCCGCTTTTCGCCATCAAGGCCAATCCCGCACCGCATGTGCTCGATCTCGTGCATGCCTCCGGAATCCGCCATTTCGACACGGCGTCGCTGCCCGAAATCGAGATTGTCAAAAGCCGTTTTCCCGATGCGCATTGCCATTTCATGGCGCCGGTGCGCTGGCCCGGTGCGGCGAAGGCGGCTTACGAACAATACGGCGTGCGCGATTTTGTCGTGGATTGCGACTACGAGCTCGACAAGCTGCTGGCGGAGACGAAGCGCGCGAAGGACCTGCGCATCTTCGTGCGGATCGCAACGCCGCTGGGCGGCGCGGTGCTCGAGCTGTCGAGCAAATTCGGCACCACGCCGGACGACGCTGCCCGTCTGCTGAAGCGCGTGGCGGAGTCGGGCGCGATCCCCGCGCTCACCTTCCATGTCGGCTCGCAATGCTTAAGCCCGTTCTCCTACGCGCAGGCCATCGAGATGGCGCGGCGCACCGCCGCCATCGCCGATGTGGAGATTGCAGCGCTCGACATCGGCGGCGGTTTTCCGGGGCCCTATATGGGCAACGACGTGCCGCCCTATCATTGGTATTTCGACACGATCAAGGAGGCCGTCGCGACGCTGCCGAAGCACACGGAACTGAAGCTTCTGTGCGAGCCCGGCCGCGCGCTGATCGCGGAAGGCGTTTCGCTCGTCACCCGGGTCATCCTGCGCAAGGGCGACAAGCTCTACATCAATGACGGCATTTACGGCAGCTTCGACGAACTGACCCTGCCCGGCTGGGTGGCAGACTATCATCTGCGCGTGTTCACGCCGGATGCCAAAGGCCGGGCCGTGATGCAGCCGGCGGGCCAGGCGGCATTCCGGGTCTATGGTCCCACCTGCGATACGCTTGATGTACTCCCCCGGCCTCTGATGCTGCCTGAGACCATCGGGCCCGGCGATTTCATCGTCTTCGACGCCATCGGCGCCTACTCCGTCGCCGTGCGGACCACCTTCAACGGCTTTTTCCCGGACCGCTGGGCCATCGTCGGCAATTGAGCGTTCGCAAACTTTAAACTTTGCGGCGCTATGGAAGACTCCGTGAGCGCGCGCGAACGCCTGACCCAGCTGATCGACCTTGCGTCCGGCGAGGCGCCGGGCGATTGGTGCGGGCTGGCGAGAGAGCTTGCCGACGTCCTCGTCGACTGGCCGGAGGATTATCCCGCCCATATGCGGCCGTCCTTCGCCCTGCTGCTCGAGAAAATTGCGTCCCATCTCGAAGCGCAGACGCGCACGGAGATCGGCGAACGGCTGGCGCACATCGATACGACCCCGCCCGCGCTCCTGAACGAGTTCTTCTTCGACTGCGGCCGCGAGGGCCGAGACATGATCCTGGCGCGCGTGGCGCAATCGGCAGGATCGGCCGTCGACGACGCGCCGACCGTGGACGAGCCGATGCTCGTCAAGGCCGCACGCGACTATCCGCCGGACATCTTCCTGCATACGTTTGCGCGCCTGACCGGCGTGCCGGCGGCGACCGGGACCCGCGCCATCGGCGACGGGAGCGGCGAAGGCCTCGCGATCCTCTGCAAGGGCGCGCGCGTTTCGCGCTCGACATTCTCGACCATCGTTCTGCTGACGGACGCGTCGCTCGGCTCGGCAGAACACAAGCTCGAAGCATTCGACTCGGTATCCGACGATTCATCCGCGACCATGGTGCAGTTCTGGCGCCTGCAACGCGGCGCGGCGGCGATCCGCACCAACGGCGCCGAAGCGGCGTAAGCGGAACCATTTCCTTCCTGCGAAAGACTTGAGTGTCTTGCTCAAGAAAACTTCTCACGCGGAGAGCAGGAGACGCGGAGAGACATCCCTGACTTCAGCAGCGTCATGGTGTTGGTTTCCGGCAAGGCTTTGGACACTTGCCGGCGCGCTTCGCGCGCAAGAATCGAACTCGTACGGCCTTCGCGATGGTCCCGGAGATGGTGCAGCTCGAACAGCCCTCCGAGTCTCCTGCTCTCCGCGTGATTCAATTCCAAAGCAGGCCGGCGAGTTTTCTACGCCTCCGCGTGGACGTCGGCGCGTTCGCGGGTCTTGGCGAAGCGGATGGTTTTCATGCGGTCCGCCACATAGCCCATTTCCCACGCGCTTTTTGCGAGGAACACGGGCGCGCCGTCGCGGTCCGTGGCCATCTGGTTGCGATAGGTCGAGACGAGTTTCTCCATCTCGTCGTCGGGACCCGAAACCCAGCGCGCCGTATCGTAAGGCGACGGTTCGAGATCGGCATCGAGGCTGTATTCGGTGCGCAGCCGGCTCTTCAGCACATCGAGCTGCAAAGCCCCCACCACGCCCACGATCCATTGCGCGCCCAGCATGGGCTTGAACACCTGCGTAACGCCTTCTTCGGCGAGGCTTTCCAGCGCGCGCGTCAGATGCTTCTGCTTCATGGGATCGCCGAGTCGCACGCGCCTCAGGATTTCCGGCGCGAAGTTGGGAATGCCCGTGAAGACGATGTCGCCGGTTTCCGACAGCGTATCGCCGACGCGCAGCACGCCGTGATTGGGGATACCGATGATGTCGCCCGGCCACGCTTCGTCGACCGTCTCACGTTCCTGCGCGAAGAACAGGATGGGATTGTGGACGCCGAGCACCTTGTGGGTGCCGGATTGTGTGAGCTTCATGCCGCGCCGGAACCGGCCGGAACACAATCGCAGGAACGCCACGCGATCGCGATGGTTCGGATCGAGATTGGCCTGCACTTTGAACACGAAGCCCGACACTTCCTTGTCCGCCGGCGAAACGTCGCGGTCCTTCGCGGCCTGGATGCGCGGCGGCGGCGCATGCTCCGCCAGCGCGCCGATCAGTTCCTTCACGCCGAAATTCTTGAGCGCGCTGCCGAAATAGACCGGCGTCTGATGGCCTTCGTGATAACGGTCGGCGGCAAAGCGCGGCAGACCGGCTTCGGCGAGTTCCGCTTCTTCTTCCAGACGCGCCAGCACGGCGGCATCGAGCGAGGCGCGCATCGCGTTGCCGCCGATCCGCTCGCCTTTGGGGAACGGTGCGAATTCGTCGGTATAGAGATCGAAAATGCCCTTGAAGTTCTGCCCCATGCCGGCAGGCCACACCATCGGCGCGCATTCGAGCTGCAGCTGATCGGATATCTCGTCGAGCAGTTCGAACGAATCCCGCGCCTCGCGGTCCATCTTGTTGATGAAGGTAATGATCGGAATGTCGCGCAGACGGCAGACTTCGAACAGCTTGCGCGTCTGGCTTTCGATGCCGCGCGCCGCGTCGATCACCATCACGGCGGAATCCGCGGCCGTCAGCGTGCGGTAGGTGTCCTCGCTGAAATCCTCATGGCCGGGCGTGTCGAGCAGGTTGAACACCGCATCGGCATATTCGAAGGTCATCACCGCACTGGTGACGGAGATGCCGCGCTCCTGCTCGATCTTCATCCAGTCGGAGCGCGCGCGCCGCGCTTCGCCGCGCGCCTTCACCCGGCCAGCCGCATGGATCGCGCCGCCGAGCAGCAGCAGGTGCTCCGTCAGGGTCGTCTTGCCTGCGTCGGGATGGGAAATGATCGCAAACGTCCGCCGCCGCGCGGCCTGGCCGGCGGGCGTGTCGGGCTGTGATGAATGCGCGTCGCTCATAAGGCGGTTGGGCGTAGCAGGAGGGGGCTCAAGGTACAACTCCAAAAACTCTGTCACCCCGGCTACCTGTGCTTGAGCACGGCTCGGGAAGAAATTCAGCAGTTCGGAGTTCTCGTCGGTGAATTGTCTTAGGTGGAATGGACGCAGCTTCATTGCATATCATTCGGATTCAGGCTGAATAATTGGGTCGGCCGCAATCGCCTTACGAAGCCCCCCCATCGAGACCAGCGATACGATTAATCCGAAAATAGCAGCAACAAAAATTACTCCACAGCTTGTGCCGACGGCATTGTCCATCCAGGTCGAAAACTCTTGCCCTCCACAATCTTTCCCATTGCTATCACATTCCTCGATCGTTTCTCCGGTTACGACGGCATGACTTAATTCATCGACGTAATTGTAGAGCATAAGTGCGCTAGCCACGAGGACCGCGCCTGACACAAATTTCGGAACGATGCTTCTCCGTATATCTTGCCAGTCCGGGGAACGCCGGAAATTCAAACTCCACCGAGCCCAAAGGCCAAGCACACCAAATACCAGTGCTGCAAATGCTATCGCCAGCGGAAAATTCCACAACCAATTATGCAACAACCAAGCACGAGGCCAATTGAATATGACTACAGGTGAAGCGTCTAAAACGCCAACAGCTAACACGAACAATGCACCATTTCGCGACCATCGCTTGGGAATTGAGTTTACCCATAATTGAGCTGCACTCACGTTTGCACCGTCAAAGCCACGCGCCCAGATTGCCTCATGATCGACAGTCTAGTTTGACCACAATACGGCAATCTTGTGACCGGTTGTCCAAGCGCCTCGATGCCCTTCCTTCGCGCTGCGCGCTTGCCGGGATGACGGCAATTTTCGTGATATGAACAGTTCGTGCACGATGGCATGGCCCATCGCGGTCCTCGATTTCTAGACTCCAAACGTCGGGACCGGCAGGTAAATGCTTGTCGAAATACTTGTCCGCATTCGCGGATCAGGACTTTCCGAATCGCAACCACCCACGGCGTGCGGCCGGCGCGTCGTTGTGTGCGAGCCCGACGACTGAAAGAAACGCTTCAAGCGTCTGCAGATTCGCCGACGAGACGATGGCGGCGATGTAGCCGTCGGGGCGGATGAGGACCCAATCGCCGTGTGAGAGTCCGTAAGCCGTCTGGAAGAGACCTTCGTTATCTTCGATATCGCCGCGGGGGCCCACCGCGTGGATGTGCAATCCTGCGCGCGGCGCGATAGCGGGACGATCCACGTTGTAACCGACCAACGTCCAGTGCGGCCCCTGAAACAGTTTGAACAACCGCGTGGACAATCCGCCGGCGCCGCGGACCGGCGCATCGGGTGCGCGATCGCCGGCGAGAACGCCGCTTGCGCGTGCGGGCTGTTCGAGGCGCAACGACGATTGCGGATAGCCGATGTCGAGCTGATGCACGTCGCGTCCGCGCCGCATCGAACCCTGTTTGGCGGCTTCCAATAATCCCGTGGTGAGGCCCAGCATCCCGGCCGCAACCGGCCGGCGTTCGGCTTCATAGGTGTCGAGCAGCGTTTCCGGTGCGCCGCGCAACGCGGCTGCAAGTTTCCAGCCAAGGTTGTAGGCGTCCTGCACGCTCGTATTGAGGCCCTGCCCGCCGGTGGGCGGATGGATGTGTGCGGCGTCGCCGATCAGGAACACATGGGCCACGCGATAGCGTTCCGCGATGCGCGCATTCATCGTGTAGACCGACGCCCATGACACGGAGCGCACGATGATGTCGCTGCAGCCGGTGCGCGCGGCGAGCAGCGCAGTCAGGCCTTCGGCGGAAAGATCGATGTCGCCTTCGAGCGGAACCGGCCCCTGCAGCTGGAACATCTCCGTGCCCATGAGCGGACACAGCGAAATCTGGTTGAGCGCGCCTTCGCCCCAGCGGTGCCAGGCATCCCGACCGACGCCGTCGACAAACAGGTCGGCGACAATGGCGCGGACGCCGAGCGTCTGGCCCGGAAAGTCGATGCCGAGCGTGTGGCGCACGAAACTGCGCCCGCCATCCGCACCAACAACATAGCGCGCACGGATCGCCTGCTTTCCTTTTGCGGTCTTGACTGTCGCGGTGACGCCGTCCTTGTCCTGCCTGAACGCGATCAGCTCCGCGCCGAATTCCGGACGATGACCCAGTTCGAGCAGGCGTTCGCGCAACACCGCTTCGGTGAGAAACTGCGGCACCATCAATGGAATCTGATAGGGCTCGGCCGGCGTGGGTCTGCCGCCCTCGATCGACGATGAGTCCTTGTACGTGCCGTCGGCCGCGTAGCTGCGCAGCGGCGGATAAACCCCGCCCGCGGCCACCAGCCGGTCGATCACGCCGAGATCTTCGAACACTTCCTGGCTGCGCGGCTGGATGCCCTTGCCGCGCGAGCCTGCGAAAGGCCCGGCGAGTTTGTCGATCAGCCGGAAGGACGCGCCGCGGCGGGCCAGTTCGATGGCCAGCGTCAGTCCGGCCGCGCCCGCGCCGCAGACGAGAACATCGGCGTCGAATTTTTCTGCCATTGCCCCGACTTGTTATGTGTATTATGCACATAAATGCGGATGCCCGGGGAGTCAAGCAGAATGTGTGCAAAATACACGGACCTTGAGCAGTGAGCGGCGCAGGTCTGAAGCGGGCGACACGAAGAAAGGTCCCGATCAGGGAACTCCATGCCGCCGTCATCGATCTCGTCGCGCTGATGAACCAGCCGCAGCGCGACGATTTTCTGCTGAAGGAGGCCGGGGTTTCGCTCGATCGCGCGCTGTTTCCGCTCGTGTCGGGCATCGAGCGGTTCGGTCCCATCGGCGTCGTCGAACTGGCCGACGGCACGGGACGCGATCATTCCACCGTCAGCCGGCAGGTGGCCAAGCTCGTGGAGCTGGGGATTGTCGAGCGGCGGCCGAGCGCGACCGACGCACGCGTCAACGAAGCCCAGCTGACGAAGAAGGGTCGCCGGATGACGGAGGCGCTGGCGGCGGCGCGGCAAAGACTGGCCGCACCGGTTCTCGAGAAGTGGAACCAGAAGGATTTCGACACGCTCGTCCGGCTGCTGCGCCGCTTCGTCGACGACATCACTGCGGTGGATGACGACGACAATTAACGAGCGGCACCACAAAGAAGATTCACCACTAAGATCACAAAGGACACGAAGAAGAATCACGAAGGAAAATTCTTTGCGCGCCGAAGTCGCGCAGAAATTTCTTCGTGTCGCTTCGTGTTCTTCGCGTGCTTTGTGGAAATTTTTTTCTCTGCCGCGAAGGCCCGCGCGTCTTTACACAATCGGTTCAACCACGAAGGCGCGGCCCTGGCGGTCTTCGATTTCCACGATCCACAGATCGGGATCGAACTTCAACTGCTTGTCGAAATATTCGCGCGCTTTGGCTTCGTCGATCGAGTCGCCGAGCGGCTTGGTCCACACAAGTTCGCCTTCGCCGCGGCGCGCCTGGTTGAGCACCGTGCAGGTGCCGTCGAGGCGATTGACCTTGAGAAAGATCGCGCCCGCTTCGTCGGAGCCATGGCGCACCACGAACGCCGCCGCGCCTTCGACTTCCGCTCGCCGGACGATCGCTTTCACATACAGTCCTGATTTGAGACGCGGGTTCACGCAGCGCCTTTAAGCGCCCGTCCACCGTCTTGCAAGCGTTCCGCCTGGGGCGCCGCGCCCTGCTCGCTCACCGCTGCATGCGGCAGCTTCAATCGAACTGTCGTGCCGGAGCCCAAGACGGATTCGATCTTCGCTTCGCCGCCGTGCATCTGTGCCAGCGCCTTGACGAGTGCGAGACCGAGTCCCGTGCCTTCCTGCGCGCGGACATGGGCGCCGTCGACCTGTTCGAACGGCCGGCCGAGCTTTTCCAGATCCTTTTCGGCGATGCCGACGCCCGTATCCGACACGGCGATCTCGATGCCGCCGTCGATGCGCGTGCATGCCACGCTCACTTCGCCGCCCCGCGGCGTGAACTTCACGCCGTTGGTGACGAGATTGACGAGCATCTGCTTGACGGCGCGGCGATCCGCGAAAATGTCTTTCGCGGGCGTCTTCACGCTCATCTTCAATGCCACGCCCTTTCTGTCCGCCTGCAGCTTCACGAAACGCAGCGATTGCGTGGTGACGTCCTCGAGATCGAAGATTTCCTCGCTCAACTCGAACTTGCCCGCCTCGATCTTGGACATGTCGAGGATGCCGTTGATCAGCTCCAAGAGATGGCCGCCGCTTTCATGAATGAGGCGGGTGTATTCGATATATCGCGAGCTCCCAAGCGGACCGAACATTTCGTGCTCCATCACCTCGGAGAAGCCGATGATGGCATTCAGCGGCGTCCGGAGCTCATGGCTCATATTGGCTAGGAAGCGTGATTTCGCGCGGCTCCCCTGCTCGGCCAGGTCGCGCGCATCGATCAGTGCGCGCTCGTAAGATTTGCGTTCCGTTATATCCCGCGTGATGGCAACGATGTCGGCTGCGTGCCCGTCGGTTTGCGCAGCCGGACGGCAGCGCATCTCCGTCCAGACGAAATCTCCGTCGGCGCGCTTCAATCGCACTTCGGCGGCGGCAGCGCGGCCGAAATAGCTCGCTTCCACGAAGGCCGCCTGCATCGTCTTCAGATCGTCGGGATGCACGAGTTCGGACGGCGCGCGTCCGATCAACGCGTCGTCGGGAACGCCCAGCAGGAGTTGCGAGGCAGGGCTTGCAAAGCGGATGCGGCCGTCGGGCGAATGACGCGTGATGAGATCCATCGCGTTGTCTGCGAGGAACCGGTACATGGCGGCGCCGTCTGCAGCGGCCTTGTCCGCTTCATGCTGGCGGTCCTGCGCCGCCACCGACAGCATCGCCGATTGCAGGATCGCGGCGAGTGCCGCGCCGGCATAGACCGGCCAGGGGAATCGCCCGAGCGGAAATAACGAAAGCCCGCCGAATGCCTGCACCAGGACTACGGCAAGAAGCGCAAGACAGGTGGCGATCGCCGCACGCCACACGGCAGGACGGCCGCCAGCCAGTGCGGCTTCGGCAGGCACAAGCGCGAACCAGATCACGAGCGGCGACGTGAGCCCGCCTGTCAGAAGCGCGAGATAGCCGATCAGGACTGCAAGACACGCAAGCGACAGAGTCTCCAGCGTCTCCAGCCGGACATCCGAGAATGCCAGAACCGCCAATGCCGCGGGAGCGAGCAGGCCCAGCGCCGCCACGATTCCCCAGAATCCCGGCATGCCGATCGCCAGCACATAGATGAGCGCGAGCGTACCGGCCAGAACCGCCTTGGCCGCCTGCACGGCGGCGAAGCGGCGGCGGCTTCGCAAAGTATCGGCAGACATTGCGTGAAGATCCTGCATTAACCCAGCGCCCTGAGCCTGCCGTGTTTGCGGGCCCATCTTTGACGTCCGTACTTAACGAAGCCTGAAGATGCGCGAACTTCGTTCGTTAATTTGCAAGATTTGCGGTTCCAAAATTCATCCATTCTTAAGGATGATGGCGCGATTCCCTCCAAGAGCGCGAGTTCCCGCCGAGGCACCGCACACCCATTGCGGGGCAGGCCAAAATCAAAAGGTGGGGATAAGTAGCGCGACGATCCCAAGCCGCATTCCGTAAAATTCGACTCAAAGTTGAATCGCATTCGAGTCGAATTGCGCTGCGCACGGACGGAGTTTCTTTTGATTAATCTGCGGCATTCGACGAATTAACCGGATTGTTTCCAATTTTACCGGTTGGTTTGAGCACCGGACAAACACCGCGCGTTACCGTTCCACGCAACAAGAACACGAGGTGGGCCATGGTGATGCGTGCGCTGTTCTGGATTGCGCTGGTGTCCGTATTGATGCCGCAGGAACCCGATCTCGGCCTCGGGCGACCGGGAACACACGGGCTGATGTCCGACGCGGTGTCGTGGGCGTATGCGGCGAAGCCCGCCAAAATGTGCGAGGGCCGCGAAGCTGCCTGCTCGGCCGGATTCGGCTTCCTCGACTCCCTGCAAAGCGTGACGGTGCGCAGCTTGGTCCAGGTCAAGGCCGACATCGAAAAGGAGCAGCGCGACCGCGCCGCTCGCCTGGGCGATTGACAGGTACACGCCCGCCACTGCCCTATCCGCCGGCAGCGTGAGGAGGGCAGTCATGGCGGAGAGCGAACCATTCGATCCGGTTTCCCATCGCGTCGTTTCCCTGCGCGGGTTTTCGCAGCTGAAGCTCGGCGAAGTTTTCCGCG
This sequence comes from Rhizomicrobium sp., assembly GCA_050010175.1. Taxonomy (GTDB): domain Bacteria; phylum Pseudomonadota; class Alphaproteobacteria; order Micropepsales; family Micropepsaceae; genus Rhizomicrobium. Next base: position 168,476 of record JBEKLN010000009.1, on the reverse strand, counting down.
CTCCCTCGCGCACCATCGACGCAGCGAGTTTCAGCGCCTTCCAGGCCGTCAGCCTCGACAACCATCCCATTCATTACGACGTGGAATATTGTCGGAGGCTGGGGCATCCCGCGCCACTGGCGCATGGGCTGCAGGTGCTGGCGTTCACGGCGGCCGGCGCCGGCCTTTTTCCCCATGTCGTCGGCGAGGCGTTGATCGGATTCATCGATGTCAGCGCTAGGTTCCTCGAACCCGTCTATCCGGGCGACACGCTCTATCCCGCGCTGGAAATCGCCGAACTTGTGCCGCAAAGAACGACGGCAATTGTGGGCATGCGCGCGACCGTCCACAATCAGACGCGCGCCCTGGTGCTGGACGGAACGCATCGCTATCTCGTCAGGCTCACCTGAGCCGCACTTGAGGCGGCCTGCCACGACAGGCTAGAGCAGGCTTGGTCCGCGGCCGGGAGAGGCTTCACGTGAATTGCGCTTCCATGATGAACAAAAACCCCCAGACACTGAGCGCTGGCGCCGATCTGGAGTCCGCAGTTGCGCGTCTCATGGAGCTTCAGGTGACCGGCCTGCCCGTGGTCGATGCCGACGGCCGCTACCTGGGCATGTTCGGCCTCGCCGATCTCTTGTGCGTACTGGTGCCGCGCGTCGCGCTCGCCGGCGACTTGATGCCCAACGTACGGTTCGTGGGAGACGATCTGGCCGCCTTGCGTGCGCGCTATCAGGAGTCGAAATCCCGCCGCGTCGCCGACATGGCCGACCGCAACGCTGCCACGCTCAGGCCCGATACGCCACAGGTCGACGCTCTTCGCCTGTTCTGCCGGAACCATGGACCGCTGCCGGTCATCGAGCCGGGCACGCGCAGGCTTGTGGGCGTGATCTCGTGGCGGAATTCCATCGCATCCATTTCCGCCCCATGAACGTGGCAGGCGGCCCCTAGAACTTCGCCCGCAGATATTCGACCACGACGTAGCCGATCAGCGACGACACGATACCGATGTCGAAGTTGGTGAGCGTGAAGATGTCGCGGACGCCGTCCATAAGCGATTTTCCGTGCAAGCTGTTCGCCCGCGTGAACTCGCCCATGAGCAGGTTCGAATAGAACAGAAACATGATGAAGCCAATTTCGATGACGGCCCGCCAGAACGGCGCCAGCCTGCGGCGCGCGGTATCGTTCCGTTCTGGAGGGAGGTCAGGATTCTCGGCGGTCATCGTTCTGTCACGGCGCGCGTGGGACGCGCGGCCTGTCACCAATTCGCGAATGCAGAATCATTCTAGACGGTTTTTCCGGCCAATGAAGCAAAACCGGCCCGGAACCGGCGTCCGCCTTATGGACACGCAACTTTTATTTTGGGAGCGAGCAGGGCCTGCTAGGCTGCAGTTGCCGCGTTTGGAGATTCGCACGTGAACCGGTCCCGCTATCCGTTGCTCGCCACAGTTATTCTGACCACGTCAGCATGTTCGATGTTCGGCGGCGCAGAGGACGAAAAAGTGCGTCACTCGCCCAACTTTCAGCAGGGCTATGAAGACGGCTGCGCGTCGGCGACGCAAGCGGGCGCCGATTTCCGCGACCGGCAGGTCAAGGATCCTACGCTGTACAAGACCGACGATGTCTATCGGGCAGGATGGTCGAACGGGTTCTCGGCCTGCCGCACGACCACCACGCCCAGCGGAACCCAACCCGGCTCCAACCCCCTGAACGGCGCCATCCCCGCGCCGCATTGAGGTTCCCATGCGCACGCTTCTCCTGACGATCGTCGCCATCATCGTCCTGGCTGCCGGCGGGCTCTACGCCGCATACGGGCAGATCGACCCGTGCCGCGCGCTCGCCGTCGAGCAGGCGCGGCGCGCGGAAAGCGACAGCGGCCTGCCTGTGGGCGGCATCGTTGAGCCGATCAGGAGGGCGCAATCCAGCCAACTCTCGACCGGCGAGTGCGCGCGCGATCTCATCCGCTCCTGGGGCGAGAGGCTGTCGCACCGACTTCATTGAAGCGTCGCGGAACGGGCGCGAGGCCGACCGATTTCGTTAACGGGGCGTTAACCTCCGTGGCGCGAAATTAACCGCATACGGATCAACTTGACTTTATTCTTTTATGAGCGCGTCATATTATCCGTGTACGGTGGACATCTTGCATCGGAGAGTAGCGATGTTGGGTCACCTGGTTGTCGGCAGATACGGTACGGATTTGCAGGTTGAGCGCAGCGATGCGGCGGTCAGAATACTGTCGCACTGGTTCCGGAAACTGTTCCGCCTGAAATAGGGGCGCTTCGTCAGCCGGGAGGCGGCGATCCCGTCAATACCAGAAGTTTGATGTCGCGCGGCGGGGCGAAGTTCTCGCGCGTGCTCTCGAAGGTGGTTGCACCGGTTTTCTTCAGATCGCCGTCCCAGCACATCGACAGGATGTTGTCCGGCTTCAGCTTGTCGACCGTCAGGTGAAACCGGCCGATGGGACCTTTCCAGTTGTTGCCCGTCACAAGAACGTAGTCCGTCGTGAAGGCGTTGAGCAGACCGCCGTTCTGCGGATTGGCTTTCCTGCTGGGTGCGATTTTCGCAGCGATCGACGCTTTGGACGACGCATCGAAGCAGAAATTGCTCTGGTAGTAGCGGGCGTCTTCACCGCCGGAGAGTTCGGAGTCACTGAAGAAGGACTGGCCGGTTACGGGCTGATAGTGCTGCTCCAGCGTCACCGCCCTGCCGGCCGGAAAATGTTGCGTCCAGTAGAAGCGTGTGCGCGCGGTCCATCTGGTGATGGTGTTGTCGCCGTCACGCTCGACAAGCCCCGCACGAACGAGAATCGCCATGTTCGATTTGGACAGCTTGTCGATGGTTTTCGAGCCGTCCACGATGGTGTTCACCGGAACATGGGCCGACTTGACGATGTCTGTCACATCGCGGCCGTTATAGATCGCGCGCTGCTCGACGCTGACCGGCAACTTCTTGCCATCCTGCGACACTTCAAAGCCGACGAAGTTCAGCGGATCGCTCGTCGTGGTGCCGATCGGCGATCCCCAGAATTTGTATGTATCGATATCGGGCAGCGGAAATGCCACGATCGTATCGATATCCTTGCCGCTGTCGTTGGCGAACTCGAAGCGGATGCGCACTTCCTTCGGGCTGATGCGCAGATCTTCCGCTGCCATGCGGATATCGGCCGACTGGGTCAGCACGATGCCGCCGGCGCCGAGAGCGGCGGAGCTGTCGTCGGCAGATGCCGGCGGCGTGGATGCGAGCGCTGCCGCGCCCAGAAGCAGACAGGTGAGTTTGTTCATGGCCCCGATCCCCCGAAAGTCGTGGGAACACTAGCGGAAAAACACGTCCGCGAGAAATTCCCTCAGGCAGGGAATTCTTCAGGGAATTTTTTTATTTTTCCGGCCGCCCATTCGCATTTCGGCACAGACAATCGATCAAATATACGAACGCCGCCATGCGACCACGCACGCACGGCCGTGTCAATTGTTCGTGTTCGGCATTCGAAAGATGACTCCGCACCGATGCATGCACGACACGGTTTTCACGTTTTATTCCGTTCGCTCAGCAGGTGTGCGTGCATAACAAAACAGCTGCTTCCATAGCCTGAGCGCGACTACAAAAAGGCGCACTCAAGACGCCTCTATGTCTGGTTGCGATGTCACATCGCAGTGTCATCCAGGCGCGCGTCGTGCCCGGATCAGGTCGCACAGCTGTCGCTTTCGAGTCGCATCGTGTCGCATCGAAGTTTCAATCGCGTGGGACTGCAGCGAATTGGCGCGTTTGGAAATTCGCTGCAGGCGCGCTGCACGATGCTCACGAGTATTTCCGTTCACTCCACCACGGATACCAGGACGGCATGTCGCTCGAGACCGTCTGCGGGAATTTGGCCGGGCGCTTTTCGAGGAACGACATGACGCCTTCCCGTACGTCCGCCGACTGGCCCCGCGAGTAGATCCCCCGGCTGTCGACCTTGTGGGCCTCCATCGGATGATCCGTCGCCGACAGGCGCCACATCATCTGGCGGATGAGCGCCACCGACACCGGCGCGGTGTTGTCGCGGATCTCCGCGGCCAGCGTATACGCGCGCGGCAGGAGGTCCTCCGGCTTCACAACGTCTCTGACGAGCCCGCCGCGCAAGGCTTCCTGCGCATCGAACACGCGGCCGGTCAGCGACCATTCCAGCGCCTGGGAGATGCCCACGATCTTGGGCAGGAACCAGCTCGAACAGGCTTCCGGCACGATGCCGCGCCGCGCGAACACGAAGCCGAATTTCGCGCTGTCGCTGGCGAGGCGGATGTCCATCGCCAGCTGCATGGTGACGCCGACGCCCACGGCCGGACCGTTCACTGCCGCAATGATCGGCTTGGTGCATTCGAACATCGCCAGCGTCAGCCGCCCGCCGCCGTCGCGCACACGCTCGTCGCTCCAGTCGATGGCGGTACCGCTGCCGGCCTTGCGGTCCGGCCTGTCCGTGCGTGCATCGTAGTCGAAGGTGGCGGCGCCTGCGGAAAGATCGGCGCCGGCGCAAAACGCCCGGCCGGCGCCGGTCACGATGATGGCGCGTATCTGGTCATCCGCGCTCGCCTTGCCGAAGGCATCGATCATCTCGTTCATCATCGTGCCGGTGAAGGCATTGAGCTTGTCGGGCCGGTTCAGCGTGAGGGTGAGGATGTTGTCCTTCACCTCGGTCTTGATCTGTTCGTAATGCATGGGTCAGTTCCCATTCGTGTGACGTCGGGTGGAGTGTTTTCACCACGGAGACACTGAGAGCACGGAGAAGAGAACCTGGCGCGCAATGCGCGCCAAAGATTTCTCTGTGTCCTCCGTGTCTCCGTGGTGCAATTACCTTCTCAATGCGCAAACGGCGCCGTCGATCAAGCCGCCTGCTTCTGCGGCGCGAAGCGGGAATAGAACGTCTCGCCGTTCGCCGCCATGTCGCGCAGGAGCTTGTTGGGCTTGAAGCGGTCGCCGAATTTCGCCGCGAAGTTGTCGCAACGATCGACGAATGCCGAAGCGCCGATCGTATCGATGTAGGAAATGGGTCCGCCGGTGAAAGGCGCATAGCCCCAGCCGAGGATGGCACCGACATCGGCATCACGCGGATCGGTGATGACGCCTTCCTCGAAACAGCGCGCCGCTTCGAGCGCCTGGATCGTGAGAAAGCGCTCGCGCATTTCCTCCACGCTGACGTCCGTGCGCCACCTGCCGCCGTTATAGGAGAGAAGGTCGGGCCACAGACGAAGGCGCTTGCCCTTGGCGTCGTAGTCATAGAACCCCTTGCCCGTCTTGCGGCCCGGACGATTGGACGTCTCCACGATCCATTCGAAGAATTTCTCGGACGGATCGGTGGTGGTGATGCCCAGATCCTTCTTCGTCTGGCGGCGCACCTTCAGACCCGTGTCGATGCCGATGGAATCCATCAGCTCGAGCGGTCCCATCGGCATGCCGGCCATGCGCGCGACGTTCTCGATCATCGCGGGATGGATGCCTTCGCCCAACATGGCGACGCCTTCGCCCGGGAACGTGCCGACGCAGCGCGACGTGTAGAAGCCGCGTGAGTCGTTCACGACGATGGGTGTCTTCCTGATCTTCTGCACAAAGTCGACGGCGACGGCGAGTGCATGCGCGTTGGTCTGCTTGCCCATGATGATCTCGACAAGACCCATGCGGTCCACCGGTGAGAAGAAATGAATGCCGATGAAACTCTCCGGCCGGTCGCTCGCTTCCGCGAGGCCGGTGATCGGCAGCGTCGATGTGTTGGAGCCGAACACCGCCGCCTTCGGCATGACGGCGCATGCCTTTTTCGTCGCTTCGGCTTTCACCGCGCGATCCTCGAATACCGCCTCGACCACGAGATCGATGTTTTTCAGGTCGGCGAAATCGGCCGAAGGGTGAATGCGACCGAGAATCTCCGCCTTCTTCTCCGGCGTCGAACGGCCCTTTTCGATCTGCCGGTCGATGATCTGAGCGGCGTGATCCACGCCCGCCTTCGCCTTCTCGATCGTGGTGTCGATCAGCACGACATCGATGCCGACTACCGCCGACACATAGGCGATGCCTGCGCCCATGACGCCGGCGCCGAGTACGCCCAGCGTCTTCACATCCGTCTTCGGTTCGTCGTGCGGCCGGCGTGCGCCCTTGCCGAGATCCTGCATCGACAGGAACAAAGAGCGGATCATGTTGCGGCTCGTGGGATCCATCAGCAGTTTGGTGAAGTAGCGCGCTTCGATCCTGAGCCCCGCATCGATGGGCACCTGGATGCCCTCATAGACGCATGACATGATGTAACGCTGAGCAGGATAATTGCCGTAGCTCTCCTTGCGCAACATGGCGTTGCCCATGGTGAACACCTGGCTGCCGCCCGGCGAGAACGGACCGCCACCGGGGATTTTGAAATCCTTCTTGTCCCAGGGCTGCGTCGCGTCGGGCTTGCTCCTGATCCACGCTTTTGCGTTCGCGACGAGATCGCCCACGGGCGCGACCGCATGCACGAGCTTCATCGCCAGCGCTTTCTGCGGATCGACATTCTGTCCCTGCAGGATCAGCGGCAATGCCTGCATCGCGCCGACGAGACGCGGCAGACGCTGCGTGCCGCCGCCGCCGGGAAGTAATCCTACTTTCGCTTCCGGTAATCCGAGCTGGATCTTCGGATTGTCGGCCACGACGCGGTAATGACACGCGAGCGTCACTTCCAGTCCGCCGCCGAGCGCCAGGCCGTTGATGGCTGCCGCGACAGGCTTGCCGCAGGTCTCAAGTTTTCTGAACGCCTGGTGGAAACGCATCACGCCGCTGTAGCGCGCGGCGATGGCATCCTGTTCCGATACGGCCTTGCCGCCTGCGCCGGCCGCGTTGCCTTCCATCTCGTCGAGCGCGGCGCCGGCGCAGAAGCCGGTCGACTTGCCGCTGGTGATGACGAGCCCGGTGATGGACGCGTCGGCGGCGACTTTCTCAGCCACGCTCGCCAGTTCTGCGATGCCTGCCGTGGTCAGCACGTTCATGCTGCGCCCCGGCACGTCCCAGGTCAGCGTCACGATGCCGTCGGCATCCTGGTCCCATTTGAAATTTGTCAGTTCCATGACTTCGATTCCTTCGTTCTCAATTCGAAATTCGTTCGATGTTCCGAGCCCGGCGCCGAGCGCAAATCCCCACCCTCCCCTTGAGGGAGGGTCGAAATTTGCAAGCGCGTGAGCGCGACGCCAATTTCGGGGAGGGGTAAACCCCACGCCGGGGCGAGTGACCCCTCCCCGAAAAATTCTTCGCCCTGCTCAGAATTTTTCGACCCTCCCTCAAGGGGAGGGTGGGGTCTTGCTCCAGGCTCTGCGCAAGCAACCATCATACCCGCTCGATAATCGTCGCCGTGCCCATGCCGGCGCCGACGCAGAGCGTGACGAGCGCGGTGTTGAGATCGCGCCGCTCGAGTTCGTCCAGTACAGTGCCGAGGATCATTGCACCGGTGGCGCCGAGCGGATGGCCCATCGCGATGGCGCCGCCGTTCACGTTCGTCTTCTCGTGCGGGATGTCGAGCACCTTCATGAAGCGCAGCACGACGGAGGCGAACGCCTCGTTGAGCTCGAAGAGATCGATGTCGTCGACCGTCATGCCGGCCCGCTTCAGCACCTTCTCGGTGACGAGCGCAGGACCCGTGAGCATGATGCAGGGCTCTGAGCCGATGGACGCGAACGCCTTGATTCGCGCGCGCGGCTTCAGGCCCATTGAATCGCCGGCTTCTTTCGTGCCGAGCAGAACCGCCGCCGCACCATCGACGATGCCTGACGAGTTGCCCGCGTGATGCACATGGTTGAGCTTCTCGACCTGAGGATAGCGCTGAATCGCAACGGAATCGAAGCCCGCGAATTCGCCCAGCTGCGCGAACGACGGGTTGAGCGACGCCAGCGACTGCATCGATGCATCGGGACGCATGTGCTCGTCACGATCGAGAATGGTCTGGCCGAGAATGTCCTTCACGGCCACGACTGACTTCCTGAAGTAGCTGTTCGTCCACGCATTGGCCGCCCGCTTCTGGCTTTCGACCGCATAGGCGTCGACATCGTCGCGCGAAAACCCGTCGAGCGTGGCGATGAGATCGGCGCCGATGCCCTGCGGGGTGAAGTAGGATTTGAGCGCCGCATGCGGATCGACGGGCCACGCGCCGCCCGATGCGCCCATGCCGACGCGGCTCATCGATTCGACGCCACCGCCGATGGTCATGTCGGACTGGCCGGACATCACCTGCCCCGCCGCCATGTTGCAGGCTTCAAGCCCGCTGGCGCAGAACCGGTTGATCTGAACGCCGGCGACGGAATCCGAGTAGTCGGCATTGATCACCGCAATGCGCGCGATGTTGGAGCCCTGCTCGCCCACCGGATCGACGCAGCCGAACACGACGTCGTCGACTTTCGACGTGTCCAGATTGTTGCGGTCGCGCACCGCGCGCAACGCCTGTGTGGCCAGTTCGAGCGCCGTCACTTCGTGCAGTGCACCGTCCTTCTTTCCCTTGCCGCGCGGCGTGCGCACGGTGTCGTAAACAAAGCATTCGGTCATGGGTGGTCTCCCTGTTGTGAAAGCAAATTGAAGCCCCCTCCGTTTCGCGCCACTTCGCGGCGCGAAACACCTCCCCCATTTGCCGACGCAAACTGGGGAGGAAGAATTAGGAGGGCATGGTTGTCTTCCTCCCCTGTGCGAAGCATGGGGGAGGTGCCGAGCGAACAACGTGAGCGAGACGGAGGGGGCAGCCCGCGCATGACTTCACAAGCTCCTCGCAATGAGCAGTTTCATGATTTCGTTGGTGCCCCCGTAGATCTTCTGCACGCGGCTGTCGGCATACATGCGCGCGATGGGATATTCGTTCATGTAGCCGTAGCCGCCATGCAGCTGCAGGCATTCGTCGACGATCTCGCATTGCCTGTCGGTGAGCCACAGCTTGGCCATCGACGCCATGGTGGCATCGAGTTTGCCACGCAGGTGCAGATCCATGCAGTGATTGCAGAACGCCTTGGCGACGGTGGCTTCCGTCTTGCATTCGGCGAGCTTGAACTGGGTGTTCTGGAATTCGATGATCGCCTTGCCGAAGGCGCGGCGTTCCTTGACATAGGCGCCCGTCACCTCGAGCGCACGCTCGATTACGGCCATCGCCTGCAGCGCGATGATGAGGCGTTCCTGCGGCAATTGTTGCATGAGCTGGATGAAGCCCATGCCCTCGTCCATGCCGATGAGATTCGACGTCGGCACCTTGACGTCGTCGAAGAACAATTCCGCGGTGTCGTTGGCCTTCTGGCCGATCTTGTCCAGCACGCGGCCACGGCGAAACCCTTCGACCTCGTCGGTCTCGACGCAGACGAGCGAAATGCCTTTCGCGCCCTTGGTCGTATCCGTCTTGGACACCACGACGACGAAATTCGCCGTGCCGCCATTGGTGATGAACGTCTTCGAACCGTTGATCCGATACTGATTGCCGTCGCGCTTCGCGGTCGTCTTCACGCTCTGCAGATCCGAGCCGGTTCCGGGTTCCGTCATCGCAATGGCGGCTACGAGTTCTCCGCTTGCCAGGCGCGGCAGCCAGCGCTTTTTCTGTTCTTCCGAGCCGTAGTGAAGGATGTAGGGCGCGACGATGGCGTTGTGCAGCACGATGCCCCAGCCGTCGACGCCTGTCTTACCGAGTTGCTCGATGAGCACGGCTTCATGCGCGAATGTACCGCCCGCTCCACCGAACTCTTCCGGCATCGATGCGCAGAGCAGCCCCGCTTCGCCCGCCTTGCTCCACAGCGAACGGTCGACGCCGTGTTGCGCGATGTAGCGTTCGTTGTTGGGGACTGCTTCACGCGCCAGAAATTTTGCCACGCCGTCTTCGAAGATGCGCAGGTCTTCGGTCATGTACGCGGGCGCTTCGACGTTCAACGCGGTCATTCTCAATCCTCCATGGGCATGACGCCGTATCCGGTGACGCGCAGGCGCGGGGCCTCAAGCGGTTCGCGGTCGGCGAGTTTGTTTTCGATCATCGTGAGGCCGAGCCTCAGCTCGGAAATGGATTCTTCGATGTCGTCCTTCTGCTGCGCGAGCAGGGCGATGCGTTCGCGGAATTTCTCCCGCGCAAGCGCAAGCTGCGCGATGCCGCCGTCACCGGCGTCATAGAGATCGAGGATGTCGCGGATTTCGGCGAGCGAGAATCCCACGCGCTTGCCGCGCAGGATCAAACTGATGCGGGCCCGGTCGCGCGCCGAATAGAGTCGAGATTGGCCGCGCCGTTCCGGCGCGATGAGGCCCTCGGCCTCGTAGTGGCGCAGCGTCCGGGCGGTGACGCCCAGGTCGCGGGTCAGATCGCGGATGGAGAAGGTCCGGCTCAGGTTCCGATCCGGGCGTAGAAAAAGAGCCCGGCCTCTCAGAAGCGGCCGGACTCCTAGTTGACGTTTACGTCAACGTCAACTTTTTTCTGTCGTCAGGCGGCAGCCCGAACCGGATGGTCTTCCTGGTCCAGGTTTTCCGCCGCGAAATGCCAGTTGAGCTTGTCCAGGACCGCGTCCAGGTATTTGGCCCGCAGGTTCTGGTAATCCAGGTAATAGGCGTGCTCCCAGACATCGATTGTCAGCAGGCAGTTCACATGCTGCGCCATGGGATCGAGGGCGTTGCCCGTCTTGGCGATGGAGAGTTTGCCGTTCTTTGAAACCAGCCACGCCCAGCCGCTGCCGAACTGCCCCGTTCCCCCCTCGGCAAACTGCTTCTTCAGGTTCTCAAGGCCGCCGAAATCCCGTTCGATGGCGTGGGCAAGCTTGCCTTCCGGTTTCGTCGCCTGGGGGGCCAGGCTGCGCCAGTAGAAATCGTGGTTCCAGACCTGGCCGGCATTGTTGAAGATCTTCTTCTCCTTATCCTCGGTCGCCGTAGCCGTCGTGCGCACGATCTGTTCCAGCTTCATGTCGGCGTAACGCGTGCCCTCTACCAGCGTGTTGAGCGTTTCGACATAGGTCTTGTGGTGCTTGTTGTAGTGAAAGCCGATCGTGCGCGCGGAGATCACCGGCGCGAGCGCGTCTTCTTCGTAAGGGAGAGGTGAAAGTGTGAAAGGCTTGGCCATCGGATGGAACTCCTTCGACGGGTGGGTAAATCGCTTCTAGCGGCTGCCGTTATTGTCCAAAGGTATTGTCATTTGCAGCGTTCACCGCCGCACAACCGGCGGGAAGCGTCATTGTGATTAAGCCGCGAGCCCGCGAATGGTTCCGGCGGGAGCGAGAGCTCGCTGCGATTGCGGCTCGGGATTGAATATTGCGGACACATCGCGCGCGGAATGCAAAATGCGCGAAATCTCAACGTGACCCGGACGTTCGCGAAAGAAAATGAGATAGCGCCTGTGCACTGCCATGCGAATGCCGCGACCAAGATCGTCGCGCTTCGGATGGGCTTTCGGCATCTCTGCGATCGACGCCGCCCTCGCACGCAGTTCCTTCACGAACGATGTGGCGCGCGAAGGATTGTCTCGGGCGATGTAGTCACCGATCAGTTCGAGGTCGGCTTGCGCCTCAGGCGAAAAGATCGTTTCGCTCAACGCTTCTTCTTCTTTTTCGCCATTGCTGAGTACTTGGCCTCCAGGCGCTTGAAGACCTGTTCGGCAGGAATCCCTTCGCCACGATCAAGCGACGCTATTCCTTCCTGCACCAGGCGCCGCAGCTCTGCCGTGTCGAGCTCCTCCACCTTGCGTTTCAGCCGCCAATCCCTGAGCGCGTCGCGGATCACTTCGCTGGTGGTGGCGTATTCGCCCTGCTCCACGGCATCCTTGATTGCCTCAACCATATCGTGCGGCAGGGCGATGCTGATCTTTTCGATATTGGCCATGGTTCGTCCTCTGATCGGAAGGCGATGGTAGCATTTATTCCCACTTATTGCTACCCAACCCGCCCCTCCCGCTTCGCCCAGTCGAGCCCCTTGTCGAGGCCGCGTTCGAAGCGGTCGAAGAGTTCGTCGATTTCGCTCTCATTGATGACAAGCGGCGGACACAGTGCGATGCGGTCGCCCATCAGCGGCCGCACGATGACGCCTTCGTCCTCGATGAATTTGCCGATCTGAATCGCCGCGGTCTTGGCCGGCTCGAAGCTTTTCTTCGTCGCCTTGTCGGCCACGATCTCGATGCCGCCGATGAGGCCCACGCCTTTGGCTTCGCCCACCAGCGGATGCTCGCCGAGTTTCGCGAGGCGCGTCTGGAAACGCGGCGAGACCGCACGCACATGGCCCACGATGTCGCGCGTCTGGTAGATTTCGATCGTCTTCAGAGCCACCGCCGCGGCGACCGGATGCCCTGAATAGGTGTAGCCGTGACCGAAGGTGCCGATGCGCCCGGATTCCGTTTCGATCGCGTCGCAAATCTCCGGAGAAATCATCACGGCGGAGATCGGCAGATATGCGGATGACAATGCCTTGGCGATGGTCATCGTGGCGGGTTGAAATCCGTAGGTCTCGCAGCCGAACCAGTTGGCGGTGCGGCCGAAGCCCGTGATCACTTCGTCGTCGATCAGCGGAATGTCGTAGCGCGCGAGCACGCGGCCGATGGCCTCGAAATAGCCGTCCGGCGGCAGAATGACGCCGCCCGCGCCCTGGATGGGTTCGGCGATCATCGCGGCGATGGTTTCCGCGCCTTCCTGTTCGATCAGCGCGGCGAGATTGTTCGCCATGCGTTGCGAGAATTCGCGCTCGCTCTCGCCGGCTTTGGCGTTGCGATAGTAATGCGGGCAATCCGCGAAGCGGACGAAATCGAGCGGCAGGTCGAAGCTCTTGTGATTGGCGGGCAGTCCGGTGAGGCTCGCCGCCGCGATCGTCACGCCGTGATAGGCCTTGGTGCGGCTGATGATCTTCTTCTTCGCCGTTCGCCCCAGCGCATTGTTCGCATACCAGACGAGCTTGATCTGCGTGTCGTTGGCTTCTGATCCCGAATTGGCGAAGAACACCTTGCCCACCGGAAACGGCGCGATGTCCTTCAGCTTCTCGGCCAGCGCGATGGCCGGCTCGTGGCTGCGGCCGGCGAAGAGATGGCCATAGGCGAGCTTGCGCATCTGCTCCGTGGCCGCCTCGATCAGCGCCTCCTCGCCCCAGCCCAGCGCCGTGCACCACAGCCCCGACATGGCCTCGATGTAGTCGCGGCCGTTCTCGTCATAGACGCGCACGCCCTTGCCGCGCTCGAACACCAGCGGCCCGGTCTCCTTCAGCTTCACCAAGTTGGTATAGGGGTGGAGGATCGCCTGGACGTCGCGGGTCTGAGCGTTGGAGAGCGGCATGGGAAAAGCCTTCGATTCGGGGCCGGTATCTACGCCGCGCGGCACAGCCCAAGTCAACGTGACCGGCGCTCGTTGCCCCGACGCCAAGCCGTTCCTATGATGCCCCAAACGCTATCGGGGCTTATCACACATGCTTGGACTCATGCAGGACTGGCCGTTGCTGGTCCACAAGATCATCGATCACGCGGCGCTCTATCATGGCGACCGGGAAGTGGTGACGCGCTCGGTCGAGGGGCCGATCGACCGCACCAATTATCGCGCGATCGGCGCCCGCGCGCGACGCTGCGCCAAGGCGCTGGACAAGTTGGGGATCCGCGCCGGCGACCGCGTGGCGACGCTCGCGTGGAATTCCGCCCGCCACATCGAGACCTGGTACGGGATCACGGGCGCCGGCGGCGTCTATCACACGCTCAATCCGCGGCTCTTCGCCGACCAGCTCGTCTACATCGCCAATCACGCGGAAGACCGCGTGCTGTTCTTCGATACGAGCTTCACCGATCTCGTTGTGCAGATCGCGCCGAAGCTGAAGAGCGTCAAACACTACATCGCGCTGACCGACCGCGAGCATCTGCCCAAGGTGAAGTTGAAGCACCTCGTCGCCTACGAGGATTTCATCGGCGCGGTCGATGATAAGTACGAGTGGAAGGCGTTCGACGAAAACACCGCCTGCGGCCTCTGCTATACATCGGGCACCACGGGCAATCCGAAAGGCGTGCTCTACAGTCACCGCTCCAACGTCATTCATGCGCTGATGGCGGCCCAGGCGGATGCGCAGGGCATCCGCAGCGTGGATACAGTTCTTCCTATCGTGCCGATGTTCCACGCCAATGCCTGGGCACTGGCGTTCGCAGGGCCCATGCTCGGCGCGAAGCTCGTGATGCCGGGGCCGAAGCTCGATGGCGAATCCGTCTACGAATTGCTCGACAGCGAGAAGGTCACGATGAGCGCGGCGGTGCCGACAGTGTGGCTCGCCTTGCTCCATTACCTCGAGACCAACAACAAGCTCTTGCCGCATCTGAACCGCGTTCTGATCGGCGGCTCGGCCTGTCCGCGCGCCATCATCGAGACCTTCGAGAAGAAATACGGCGTGGAGGTCGTCCATGCCTGGGGCATGACGGAGATGAGCCCGCTGGGGACGTTGGGCACGCTCACCTGGCGCAATGCCGGCCTGCCCTATGACGAGAAGCTCAATTACAAGCTCAAGCAAGGCCATCCCGTGTTCGGCGTCGAGATGAAGATCGTCGACGACAAGGACAGGGAATTGCCGCGCGACGGCAAGGCGTTCGGACGGCTGAAGGTGCGCGGGCCAGCGGTTGCGAAGGGCTATTTCCGCGGCGAAGGCAAGAATGCCTTCGACAAGGACGGCTGGTTCGACACCGGCGACATCGCGACGCTCGACATCGACGGCTACATGACCATCACCGACCGCGCCAAGGACGTGATCAAATCCGGCGGTGAATGGATCTCCTCCATCGAGATCGAAAATATCGCGGTGGGACATCCGGCGGTTGCGGAAGCCGCGGTTATCGGGGTGCCGCACCCGAAATGGGACGAGCGGCCGCTGCTCATCATCGTGCTGAAGCCCGGTCAGACCGCCACGAAGGAGGAGATATTGGACTACCTCCGCGACAAGATCGCCAAATGGTGGATGCCCGACGACGTTGTGTTCACCAACGAAATCCCCCACACCGCGACAGGCAAGATCCAAAAGATTACACTCCGCGAGATTTACGGCAGGCACCGGCTGCCGACTGCGTAAGGCAGGGGGCATCATGGGGTTCATGAACATCGTCGGACGGCTCGCTTTCGCCGCGTTCGTGATCTCGCTCGTCGTGGGCATGGTTGCGGCGTTCGGCACGCGGCTGGACGTCTTCGACTACTGGACCGGCGTCTACGCCATCTTCCCGTTCTGTCTTTATGCCGGTGGTGCGGGTTTGGTGCTCGGCGCCGTGTGGGCCCTCGCCGCGCTGCTTTACAACGACTCGACTGCATCGAATTACGCCGTGGCGGGACTGTTGGGCTCGCTCGCCGTCATGGCCGTGCCGCTCTACACGATGTACCTGTTGTGGATCGTGCACGCGATCCCGCCCATTCACGACATTTCGACCGACACCGAACATCCGCCGGCGTTCGTCGCGCTTCTGAAGGAACGCGCCGGCGCTCCCAATCCGCCGGACTACGACGGGCCAATCCTTGCCAGGACATACGACGGCAAGGAACGATCGACGGCCCAACTGCAGAAGCTCTATTACTCCGACTTAAAGCCGCTGGGTCTGCTCGGTACGACGCCCGACGGCGTTTATCAGCGCGCGCTGAGGGCCGCGGCCGCGATGGGCTGGCATATCGTTGCTGACGCAGAGACCAAGGATGGCGGTCGCATCGAAGCGACGAAGACATCGCTGTTTTTCGGCTTCACGGAAGATATTGTGATTCGTGTCACGCGCTCCGGCATGGGATGCCATCTCGACATCCGCTCGAAAAGCCGCGTCGGAACGACCGACTTCGGCATCAACGCGGCGAATATAAGAAGCTACGTGAAGACGTTCGCGAATACTGGTTGAACTGCCATTCGCTTACACGGCGCACTTCCTCCCCTGTCATCCCTGACAAGTCGCGCTTGCGCGGCGCAGATCAGGGACCCAGAAGCGCGAGCGTCCGCGAGCGCAATTGAGACATTCGGAATCGGTTAGTGCTTCATTCGCCGCGCCGACGCGCGGCGGCTGGGTCCCGGCTCTGCGCGTCGCACGCGACGCTTGGCCGGGATGACAAATATGGTGATTTGATTGTCGTAAGACCTGTCGAGGCAGCGGGCCATCCTAGCCCACCAACCGAAACTGCGCAGACGCAATGGCGGCTGGTTCGGCTAAAACGCGGCCTTCTTCGGTCAACCGTATCAGATGCGCCAGCACGGAGCGTGCCGCGGCCGGATGGAGCCGCTTGTCGACATCGGCGTACATGCGCGCAACCATGTCGGGGATTGTCGACATGCCGTCGCGCAGGCAGGTCAGTATCTGCGCCTCGCGTTCGAGACGGTGATCGATATAGGCCTGCACGAACGGCTTCGGATCGCGTACCGGCGCGCCATGCGTCGGCCACAGGATCGCGTCGTCGCGCACCAAAAGCTTGTTCAGGCTGGCCATATAGGCGCGCATGTCGCCGTCAGGCGGCGTGACGACCGTCGTCGACCAGCCCATGACGTGGTCGCCCGTGAACAACGCCTTTTCCTCGCGCAGCGCGAAGCACATGTGGTTGGAGGTGTGTCCCGGCGTGAAGACACAATCGACGGTGAACCCGTTGCCTTCGATCACGTCGCCATCGCGCACGCGCACGTCCGGGACGAATGCCATGTCGCCGCCCTCCTCCACTTTCACGCCCTCTTCCGCCTTGCCGGAGCCGTGCGGACAGAAGGCGTAGGTCTTGGCCCCCGTCCATTCCTTCAAAGGTTGCGCGGCAGGGGAATGATCGCTGTGGGTGTGGGTGACGAGGATGTGCGTAACGCGTCTGCCGTCCAGCGCGCGCTTCAGTGCGAGCAGATGTTCAGGCATGTCGGGACCGGGATCGATCACGGCAACGTCGCGATCTCCGATGATGTAAACCCCCGTACCCTTGAACGTGAACGGGCCGGGATTGTCTGCAAGCACCCTGTGGATGAGCGGCGAGACCTGGACGCTTACGCCATAGGGCGCGGCGAAGGAGCGGTCGAAAGGAATTGCCATCAGGCTACGGCGCGCGCCGCCTTCAGCCGCGCATGGCGTTCCAGCGCAGCCGGGCGCGTTCGCTCGACCATCGGGCACACCATCGATTTGACGATTGTCGGCGAACGATTCGAAACGACATCCATTCCCCGCGACAGCCAACCGAAGCGGTATCGCACGCGCATCACACCGCGACGAAAGGTTTTGGAATGCGGCACGAGGATGCTGCTTCCCACCAACAGCAAAACAGGGCCCGCCGGAAACGGCAGCGGGAGCGGAACAGGCAGAAGCAACACGCCGGATCCGAACGTCAGCCATCCGCCGGTCAGAATCAAAAACTTTTTCATCACTATCCCGGTTACCCAACAAATTACCTAGCAAGGAGTTCCCGATTGTCAAATCACCAGAGTTTGACCCGCGCGCTGAGAGCTTGCATAACGTCGCGCTCCCGGCGGAGGAAAACCACATGAAGTTCTACAATTCGATCGGACCCAATCCCCATGTCGTCCGGATGTTTATGGCAGAAAAAGGTTTGAAGATTCCTTTTGTGGAAGTCGACCTGATGAAGGGCGAGAACCGCAAGGAGCCCTATCTCAAGATCAACGCGCATGGACAGATGCCGGCACTCGAACTCGACGACGGCTCGCACATTTCCGAAATCCTCGCCATTTGCGAGTACCTTGAGGACACCCATCCCTCTCCGGCGCTGATCGGCGCCAACGCGAAAGAAAAAGCGGAGTGCCGAATGTGGACGCGGCGCGTGGACCTCAACATCTGCGAACCCCTCGCAAACGGATTTCGCTTCAGCCAGGGATTGCCCCTGTTCAAGGATCGCGTCGTCACGGTCCCCGAGGCTGCCGACGGCCTTAAGAAAATTGCGCGCAACCGCATTGCATGGCTGGACAGCCAGATGGCCGGGCGCGAATACATCTGCGGCACGCGTTTCACGCTGGCGGACATCCTGCTCTATTGCTTCATGGATTTCGGCAAGCAG
This sequence comes from Rhizomicrobium sp., assembly GCA_050010175.1. Lineage (GTDB taxonomy): Bacteria > Pseudomonadota > Alphaproteobacteria > Micropepsales > Micropepsaceae > Rhizomicrobium. Next base: position 150,576 of record JBEKLN010000009.1, on the reverse strand, counting down.
GTCGGCCAGCCGCTCGACCCCGAAAACAAGAATCTGTCCGCATGGACGGAGCGGGTGAAGGCGCGGCCGTCTGCGAAGGCGTAACGTCTCGTCCGGCTGCAAAAAAATCGTCCGCGTACGTTAAGCATATTCCCTCACGGGTGAGACAGAGTGGCATCCGTAGTGATTAACTGGGCGCCATGCAGCGGTTCGAGGGGGAGCCAGTAGCAGAGGGGCGCACGCACGCGATGAGCGTGTGGTGGCTCTGCGCGGCTCTTTTGGTAGGCCCTTCGATCCTCGTCTGGCTGGTGCGGTTGGCCGTAGTGGGGATGGGCTGCGCACCGGGGCCCGATGTCTGCCGCAGCCTCGCAGTGGGCGCCGGCTTTCACGATGCGCTCGACCTCGCCTGGATGATTGGTTCCAGCTCGGCGATCAGCCTGCCCATCGCGTTTGCCGCCGCGATTGTCGCACTCATGCTGCGCAAGCCGCTGATGGCAAGCCTCAGCCTGATGATCCTGCCGCTCGCCGCGCTCGTGTTGCCCACCCTCGCCGTCTACACGGCGCTCTACCCTGGCTGCGCCGCGAACGAGGCCGGCGTCGGCGATTGTGTCCTGTGGGGCGACAAAATGGGAATGAGCTACCATCACGCCGCCATGGCGCCGTGGATCATCTACAGTATCGTACCCTACAGCTTCGCGCTGGCGCTCATGATCGGGGCCATTGGGATGCTGTTCTTCCGCAAGCCGCCGGAACCGTTCCACGACCCGTTCGGCAAGCACCGCTTCGCGCGTACATCGCGGGTCTTCGACGATTCGACGGACTAACGTCACCGTTCCGACGTCGAACGCCGGTATTTCTGCGATTTAGCAAAAGGCAACCGACCCGGGTTTCCCCGCGTTATACCGGGGCGCGTCCCGCGCAGCCCGAGGGAGATACTCATGATTCATGTTTCGAGATTGTTTGGCGCGCTGGCGATTGCGGCGGCCCTGTGTGCCGCAGCCGCGCCAGCCCAGGCGGATCCGCAGTCGCTCCTGGCGAGTGCCGATTCCACGGTTTTGGCCATGCGGTCGGATCCGACGTTCGGTCCGTCGCGTGATTTGCTCCGTAACGCCCGCGCGGTTCTCATCGTGCCGCAGCTCATTAAGGGCGGCTTCATTTTCGGCGCCGAAGGCGGAGACGGCGTGATGCTGGCCCGCATCGGTCGCGGACGCTGGAGCGAGCCGGCTTTCTACACCATCGGTTCGGCATCGTTCGGCCTGCAGATCGGCGCCGAAGCGGCCCAGCTTGTCATGTTCATCATGAGCGACCGCGCGTTGCGGGCTGTCGAGCGTGACAAGTTCAAGTTCGGCGGCGAAGCCGGCCTGACCGTGATCACTGTCGGGGCGAATGCGCAAGGCGCCACCAGCGGCAATCTGACCGGCGACATCATCGTGTGGGCGTCGAGCAAGGGTGCCTATGGCGGGTTGACCCTGGAAGGATCGGTCATCGCGCCCAAGACGGACTGGAACGCATCGTTCTACGGCCGGCCGCTGAACGTGCCGCAGATCCTGGCGGACGAAGGGCGCAATCCCGCAGCCGCACCGCTCCGCCGCGACCTGTCTGCGACGCGGTGAAACTTACGCCTGGCGGTTCCTCCCCCGTTTGCGGGGGAGGAGCTTTTTGTAGGAGCCATCACCCGTTCCTCCCCCGTTTATGACGGAGGAAAAACGTAGCGCGCAGGTGTGGCGAGTCATTGCCGGAATTGTCGCTAAGCGCGGAGGATCATCACCGACCGATCCGCTCGACGGGAACGACGCGCGCCGTAGAAGTCGCGCGGGCGATCGGCACGCCTTGCTCGTCGGTGAGGCGGCCTTCCAGGAAGGCGATGGTTTTGCCGAGTTGCAGCACCTGGCCCTCTCCGATCAGCCGTCCGGGTCGTGCCGGCGCCAGAAAGCTCACATTCATGTCGATGGTCACGGTGTAGAAACGCCCCTCCGTCATCACCAGCACCGCCGGTCCCGTCGAATCGTCGAGCATGGCCGCCAGCAGTCCGCCCTGGATGAACCCGGCCGGGTTGAGGAACGCGTGCCGGCCTTCAAAGCCGATCCTGATCCAGCCTTTCACCGTGTCCTGCGCCAGCAAGCGCCAGCCCAAGAGTTCGGAGCACGCCGGTTTTGGGAATCGGTCGAAAACGGTGCCGGCGAGGGCAATCATGGGTACGGGCCCTTTCATCCGACTGCAGCATGGCCCCACGCTGCTGACAGCATGCTGTCAGGAACGCATTGTCAGGATTGCGACTGCACAAAACCGCAAGCCGGACTATATTGCCCCCATGGTTCACAATAACGGCAGCGTCGGACGTCCGGTCGGCGGATTCGTGGAAGCATCGCCCGGGTTCCGCCCACTGACCGGTGCGGAGATGACGGCGTTCGTGCCGCATCGCCCGGTCAGACCGGAGAAGTCGGAAGGCGGACGGGCGTTCAAGCTCGTCAGCGAGTACAAGCCGGCTGGCGATCAACCAACCGCGATCGCCGATCTCGTCGGCGGCATCGGCCCCGCGCCCAATGCGGGCGACCGCGATCAGGTGCTGCTCGGCGTCACCGGTTCGGGCAAGACGTTCACGATGGCGATGGTGATCCAGACGCTGCAGCGTCCGGCTCTCATTCTCGCGCCGAATAAAACGCTGGCGGCCCAGCTCTACTCCGAGATGAAAGGCTTCTTCCCCGAGAACGCGGTGGAGTATTTCGTTTCCTATTACGACTACTACCAGCCCGAAGCCTATATCCCGCGCACCGACACCTATATCGAGAAAGACTCCTCCATCAACGAGGAGATCGACCGCATGCGCCATTCCGCGACGCGGGCGATTCTGGAACGCGACGACGTGATCATCGTGGCGTCGGTGTCGTGCATCTACGGCATCGGTGCGGTGGAGACCTATTCGGGCACGGCCGTGACCTTGAAGCGCGGCGGCAGGCTCGACCGCATGGATCTGATGCGCCAGCTGGCGGCGCTGCAGTACCGGCGCAATGACGACAATTTCACCCGCGGCTCGTTCCGCGTGCGCGGCGACACGATCGACCTGTTCCCGGCACATTACGAAGACCGCGCCTGGCGCATCGAATTGTTCGGCGATGACGTTGAGTCCATCGTCGAGTTCGATCCGCTGACGGGCAGGAAAAGCGCGGCGCTGGACTCCGTAAAAGTCTACGCCAATTCGCACTACGTGACGCCACGCCCGACGCTCGCCCAGGCCATCAAGGGGATCAAGGAAGAGATGCGCGGGCGGCTGGAGTGGTTTCGCTCCAACGGCAAATTGCTCGAAGCGCAAAGGCTGGAGCAGCGCACGCAATTCGACCTCGAGATGATCGAGGCGACGGGATCCTGCGCCGGCATCGAGAACTACTCGCGCTGGCTCACGGGGCGTAAACCCGGCGAACCACCGCCGACATTGTTCGAATATCTGCCCGACGAAGCGCTGGTGTTCGTCGACGAAAGCCACGTCACAGTGCCGCAGATCGGAGGCATGTATCGCGGCGACTATCGCCGCAAGTCGACGCTGTCGGAATACGGTTTCCGCCTGCCCTCCTGCATCGACAACCGGCCGCTCAAGTTCGAGGAGTGGGACGCGATGCGGCCGCAGACCGTGTATGTCTCGGCGACGCCGGGGCATTGGGAACTCGAGCGCACCGACGGCGTCTTCACCGAACAGGTCATTCGCCCGACTGGCCTCATCGATCCGCCCGTGGAAGTGCGGCCCGTCGAACATCAGGTGGACGATCTCATTGCGGAATGCCGCCTGATCGCGCGCGCCGGCTACCGCGCGCTTGTCACCACGCTCACCAAGAAGATGGCGGAGGATCTGACCGAATACCTGCACGAGCAGGGCATCCGCGTGCGCTACATGCACTCCGACGTGGAGACGCTTGAGCGCATCGAGATCATCCGGGACTTGAGGCTCGGCGCCTTCGACGTTCTCATCGGCATCAACCTGCTGCGCGAAGGCCTCGACATTCCGGAATGCGCGCTGGTCGCCATTCTCGACGCCGACAAGGAAGGGTTTCTCAGAAGCGAGACGTCGCTCATCCAGACCATCGGCCGCGCCGCGCGCAACGTGGACGGCAAGGTGATCCTCTATGCCGATCGCGTCACCGGCTCGATGGAACGAGCCATGGCGGAGACGACGCGACGGCGCGAGAAGCAGAAAGAGTACAATGCGGCCCACGGCATCACGCCGGCCAGCATCAAGAAGAACATCGGCGACATCATGGGTTCGATGTACGAGCGCGATCACGTCATGGTGGATGCCGGCGTCGCAGAAGACGGAGCCGCCTTCATCGGCCACAATATCCGCGCCCATATCACCGATCTCGAGAAGCGGATGCGCGAGGCGGCAGGCAATCTCGAATTCGAGGAAGCCGCGCGGATGCGCGACGAGATCAAACGGCTGCAGGCAACGGAACTGGCCATCGCCGACGATCCCTTCGCGCGGCAGTCGACGGTGGAAACCGCGGTCGACGACGCTATGCGCACGATTTCGACGGAAACATCGCCCAGCGGCCCGGCGCGTTCGCGCAAACGCCGCGCAGGCCGGCCCAATGTACCCAAGACCTTCGGCAGCCGCAGCAGATAGCGACGCGACAAAAGGAAACGGCCGCGAAGTGCGTCCGCGGCCGTCAGGAACGACGGCACTATCTCCTAGAACGGATAGGTACCCTCATCGTTACGGTCGTAGTCGCCGGGGTCATCGCCGTAAATGCGCGCCCAGTGGCAGTCGTCGCCATCGGCATCGCAGATCCAGCGCGAATGATACGGCCGCGCGACCGGCACCTCATACCCGATGTTCACGCAATCATATCCGAAGTCGTTGCAGCGTACACGGTAACAGTCGTCGCCAGTGCATTGCGTACGATAAGTGTCTGCAGAGGCGGACGTCGTGCCCGCTCCCGCCAGGCCGATGCCCAGCAGTCCGGCGACTGCAACGGTTTTCAGCGTGTTGGATAGTGTCAGCAACATGGTTGTCTCCTGGTGGTTAGGGTCCACCCCATCCGCATGGACGTTCTGGTCTTGCCGAATGCGCCAATCGGATCGGCGCTGCGCGTCTTTGCACAGTCAGCTCCGCGTTCGTCTGAGGTAATGGGGAACACGCTCATGCGGTTCCCGCGCGGATGCGTATCAGGCGATTGAAATTGCTTGAGAAATGTTGTTTACGCGGTGCCGCAATTGTTATTTTCCGTATACTGATCATATGGCCGAGGCGCGCGTTCTCCGGAGATAATCGAGGAACAACAATGCGAGAATGAAATCGCCGGCCAGAAGCGGCGGCGGCTTCATCTGGACGGCGCCGGTGAGCCATGGCGTCACGACGCAGACGATCGCCAGCAACTTGCCCACGGCGCCGATGGCAACGAACGGCCGATTCTTCACAGGATCGATCGCCACCAGCAGATAGCACCAGCCGAACAGCGCGATGAACATGCCCGTCAGATTGGCAATGACGATGTTGGAGCCGGCGATCGCATCGAAGCCGAGCTGGCCCAGGAACAGCGGCCGCAGGAACAGCATGGCGAGGCCGACGGCACAGTTGAACAGGGCTGCAATGCCGAACAGCCAGCGGGCGTAATTGGTCATGGCGTCTCCATTCCTCCCCAAATTTGTCATGGACGCCGAAGGCGCGCCACACAGTTTCGAGACCGCGCTGAATCAAGATTGACGCAGGCATGCCGCCTTGCCGATTGCGTCAGGGGCCGTTGCCAGAGAGTCACGCAGAGAGCAGGAGACGCGGAGGCTACCTACGAGCGGAATCATCCAAGGGGTCGTGCCAGTCGCTGGCTCAGGGCTGGCACGCGAAGCGGACCAGGTTACCCAAGGTCTCGCGCATGATCCCGGAGATCGTGCCGCGGTCGGGACTCTCCGCGGCTCCGCACCTCCGCGTGAGAATGTTCACTGGCCGGCTCGAACGCGCGCGAAGCGATCGCGCAGGATCACTTCACCTCGACATGCACCACGTCGCGGACGGCGCGGCCGCCGTGGCTGTCGCCGGGAACGATCAGGCGCAATCCATCGGCGGCGGGAAGCGGCCGGCCATTCATCGTCGCAGCGATGATGACGGACTTGCCTTCGAATTTCGGATCGAGTTCGCCCATCGACAGCGCCACCGAATAGCCGTCCGAGCCGGTGACGAGAATCGTGTGGCTGAGATGGGCACCTTTCGCAGGCCCGTCGACGACCGACGCATTGGTCAGCAGCGTCCACAAGAGCACGCCGCCGTAGGTTCCGGTTTCCTGTCCGTGCCCCGTCTGGAACGACACCGTGACGCTCGTGGCAGGCAACGCCTTCAGATCGCTCTGCGTCACCCGGCCGGGTCTCTGCACCTGGCCATCGAGCGTGAAACCCGGCGCGTCGGCGGCGTCGGCGATAAATGAACCGGTTGCAGCGAATGACATCGCCATGGCGACAAGCACCAGTCCCATTCGTCGAATCGACATCACGCCCCCTATTTGCCGATCATCACATCGGATGCCTTGATGACGGCGGTGGCGCTGTCGCCGATCTTCAGCGCCAGATCGTCCACCGCTTCGTTGGTGATCGACGATGTGATGACGACGCCGTTGCCGATATCGATGCGGACATGCGACGTGGTCTGGCCCTTGACGACGTCCACGATTCTGCCCTTGAGCTGGTTTCGCGCACTGAGTTTCATGATGCTGCGTCTCCCTTGCACGTGTCGGGACTCCGAGCACGCGGAGGTGCCGAAAATAGCTTCACCACAAAGACACGAAGAACACAAAGACAACTCAAATGGAGGCGGTGAGACAGTGAGAAAAGGTACTGCGCGCGGAACGCACGCGAGAACACTCACCGTCTCATTGCCTCCCAGTGAGAAATTCTACCTTCGTGCTCTTTGTGCCTTCGTGGTAGTCTTAATTGGCCGCGCGAGGCGTGCCAGCGCGCGCATCTCCACATGGGCCGACCTCGCGGCGATTTTTTCGATGGCGCGATAGCGATTGACGATCGCGCGGCCCGTCTGCGTCAACGACGTACCGCCACCCTTCGCGCCGCCGGTCACCGCCTTTGTGACCGGTGACCCCATGGCGGCCTCGATGTCCTGCAGCAGGAGCCACGCGCGGCGATAACTCATGCCCATCGCGGCAGCTGCCCGCCGGATCGAGCCTTCGGTGTCGATCAATTCCAGAAGCCGGGCCTTCCCGGGGCCCAGCGCGGCCTCGTCGCCGAGATCGATGCGGATGGTCAGGCGCGCCATCGCACAAGACTGCCCGTTGCCCGGGGGAAGGTCCACCCCCTTCGTTGTGTGCGAGAGGCATGCATGATATTCATTGCAATATCACGGTCGAACCGCGGCGGGGGTGCTCATGACGGGAATTTTCAGAGTGCGCGCGATCCTCGCCGCCATGGTGCTGGTGCTGTCACCGCTCGCGGCGCATGCCGCCGACATTACCGTCTTCGCCGCGGCATCGCTGACCGATGCGCTGGGAGAGATCGGCAAATCCTGGCAGGTACAAAGCGGTCACACGGTCGCGTTTTCTTTCGCGGCGTCCTCGGTGCTGGCGCGCCAGCTCGATGCATCGGGCGGCGCCGACATGTTCCTGTCGGCCGACGGCGACTGGATGAACGATGTCGACAGCCACAACCTCATTCAGCGCGACACGCGCAAGGATCTGCTCGGCAACCGTCTCGTGCTCATCGAACCGGCCGGCCGCGCTGTCTCGCTCCGCATCGCGCCCCATTTCGATCTGCTCGGCGCGCTCGGCGGCGGGCGTCTGGCGATCGCCAGTCCGGACTCGGTGCCGGCAGGTAAATACGGCAAGGCCGCGCTCATCAATCTCGGCGTATGGGACAGCGTGGCCGATCACCTCGCGCCGGGCGAGAATGTGCGCGTGACGCTCGCCTATGTGGCGCGCGGCGATACGCCGTTCGGCATCGTCTACACGACCGATGCACTGTCGGAGCCGCGCGTGCGCATCGTGGGTACGTTTCCCGACGCGTCGCATCCGCCCATCGTCTATCCCGTCGCGCTGATGAAGGACGCCAGACCATTGGCGCGCGATTTCCTGCGCTATCTGGAGAGCCCGCATGCACGCGGCGTGTTCCTGAAAGACGGGTTCATCGTGCCCGGCAGGAACTGAGCTTCAAGACCTGTTCGTATCTTACGCGCAATTCCTCGGTTTGGACCGGAGACAAATCTCACGCGGAGACGCGGAGAGATCGCATCGTCAACGACAGTAAACGCGGACGGCCGGAGAGGTCGTGCAATATTTGATTGACGCGCAAAGCCACCAGGTGAGCTCTGGCCATGACTCCGCAGATGGCGTTATCTGACGGCAACCTCCGCGCCGCCGCGTCTGCGCGTGCATCATCCGCCTCGCAAAATCGCTTCATCCGACATTGACCGGCGCATGTGCGTCACCGCCTCAGGAATTGTTAGCACGCTCGATATCCGCGTTTCCGTGATAGGCTCGATGCGGTCGATGGTAGCTCTCCCCCGTTTCAAGTCGGAAGCGCCGGCATGGGCGCAAAGGAGACGCTGATGGACGATCTGACGGGCATTGCGGAGTTGGGTGAAGCGGCGGCCGTCGAGATGGTCGCATCGGCGCTGGCCGAACGCGGCATGCGCGCTGAAAGCTGCCGCAATTGTGCCGCGCCGCTGATCGGGAGTTTTTGCGCAACCTGCGGCCAGGAACACGATACGCACCGGCGTTCGGTCTGGGGCCTGCTTCGCACGGGCGTGGACGAGATCGGCAGTCTCGACAGTCGCAGCCTGCGCACGGCGGTCGCGCTTCTGGTGCAGCCCGGCGAGCTTTCGCTGGCATTTCAGGAAGGCCGCCAGCGGCGCTACCTTCCGGCGCTCCGCCTATATTTGTTTGTTTCGCTCGTCTTCTTCCTGGTCCTGAGCATGACGGGGCTGGCCATCGTTCAGCTGCAGATTGTGGCCACGCCGGCAACAGTCGTCACGGACACGGGCGGCCACAGCTTTCTGGTGGCGAAAGGCCAGTCGCCGACCTCCATCCCGGACTGGATGGCGAAGGAGCCGGGACCGCATTACACCACCGAGCCGTACATCCACTTCTTTGCGCGCATCGGCCGTTTTCAGACCGCCATGTCGCCAGCCGCACGCGCCAATCTGGACAGGGACATGGAGGGCGGAATGAAGTCCCGCGCGCCGGACGAATGGACAGAATGGATCAAATCGCGCGTCCTGCACACGATCGATACCCTGATCGTCAACCCCGCGGCGGTGAACGTGCCGCTCACGGCCTGGATACCGCGGGTACTGTTCATCCTGCTGCCGCTCTATGCCCTGCTGCTCGCGGCGTTTTACTGGCGCCAGCGCAAGAGCTATTTCTTCGTCGATCACCTGGTTTTCTCGCTGAATGTCCACAGCTTCGTGTTCGTGGCGATTCTCGCCGCGATCGGCGTGGCGCAGTTCGCATCTCCGCGCTGGGCAGCGTTGACGGCGCAGGCGGCCATCGGCGTCTATTTGCTGCTCGCGATCAAACGGTTCTATCGGCAGAGCTGGTTCTGGACCGGCGCCAAATTCGCGGCCGTGTCCTTCTTCTACACCGCATTCTTTCTGATGCCCGCTATTGTCGCCGTGATCGCGACGAGCCTGCTGGAGGTCTAGTGTATCTGCCAGTGGCGGCGGACGGATCCGAGTACAGTTCCAAGATTTATTTCAATCTACGCCAAATCATAAGCCCGTTGCTATTTGCAGTTGTTCGTGCCAAGTGTCTGAATAATTTGGATATTACAATAATATTCCCTTGTAATTCTTGATCCGGACCCCATTTCTGTTCGAGCGGCAAATTCTTGCCGCGACCCGAAAGGTTCCCCCCATGACCGATGCTCCCAAGGCAAATACCCATTCCAACGACCAGACAAAAATCGTTCCGCCCGCGCCGGCGACAACGACGAAGCCGGCAGCAGTGACGACGCAGCCGACGCCAGTGACGGCGCCCGCGTCGAAGTCATAACGCAAGCGGCGACTCCTCTTGCGTTCCGGTGCGGCAACGTTCCGTCCCGCGGTGCCATGCAACACGGGCCGTGTGGCGCGGACAAGCAACACCGGCGGGTAACGGCGGCGGCCGGGTCGGTGTGCGCAAGCTGTCCGAATCCGACGCTGACGGCCCGTGAGGGGACAGGGAAAAGAACATGAGCACACGATCCGTCAGCCGTTCGATCACATTCCGGCGGCCGTTCATTCTGAGCGGCTTCGAGACCGTTCAGGCAGCCGGAACCTATGTCATCAACGTCGAAGAAGAAGCGATCGAAAATCTGTCGTTTCCGGCCTTCAGGCGCCTGTCCACGCAGATGCAGATTCCCACGCTCGGCGGGTTCGAACATCGCTTCGTCAATCCGGTCGAGCTCGACGAAGCCCTGCTTCGCGATGCCGCACAGGACGAGCCGCAAAGCGGCCCCGCCTCGCCCATGGCGCAATCCATGAAGCGCGAAAAGGCGCAGCGCGCGAAGACGCGGCTGGTCAAACGATTTTAGCCGGCGCAGGGTCAACGGAGCATCCAATGCCGACCACAACGACCATGACGAACACAGATCAATCGTTCAGCTTGAGCCGCATCTACGCCAAGGGCTGGAATGCGGCAAAAGCCATGACGTCCGACGAGCTGCTCGATCTCGACGCAAAGAAGATCGCCGAGCTCAACCCCTACCGCCAGGAAGACGAGCGGCAGCGATGGCGCGAGGGGTTCGCCGGCGGATCGATCAGATAAGACGGACGCGACACGCCGGTTATCGCTTCGGCAATTCGTAGTTCGACCCGATGACCGCTTCGAAACTGCGCCCGGGCAGAATGCTCTGCAGCAGCAACGCGAGGCGCTCGCTTGCACTGGCGGAAACATAACGAAGTTTCGGTTTCTCCGCCGTGAGTGCTTTCTGGATCAGGCGCGCGACCTTGTCCGCCGGTGTGCCCCTCTGCTCCGACTTTTCCATCACCGCCACGGCATGGCGTGCGCGGGTGCCATAGACGTCGCTCGTCTTGGCTTTCCCGGTCCATTCGCGCATGGCGGTGAAGTTCGTCTTCGTGTCGCCGGGCTCGACCAGCACGACGGCGATGCCGAACGGCACGAGCTCGAGCGACAGCGCCTCGCTTATGCCCGACAACGCGGATTTCGATGCCGAATAGGCGCCCTGGAACGGAATGCCGATGCGCGCGGCGAGCGAACTGACCTGCACGATGCGGCCCGAGCCCCGCGCGCGCATATGCGGCAGCACGGCCTGCACCACGCGTAACGGTCCGAGGAAATTCGTGTCGAGCTGGCGCATCATGTCGTCGACGGTGGTGTCCTCGACCGAGGCCGCAATGCCGTAACCGGCATTGTTGACGAGCGCATCGATGCGGCCGGTGGCCTTGATCACTTCGCCGACACAGGCCGCGATCGACGCCGCATCGCGCACATCCATCGGCAGCATCGTGACGCCTGCCTCGGATGGCTTCGGGCGCCGCGAGGTTCCAAAGACGCGCGCACCGGCGCGAGCCAGTCGCACCGCAGCCGCTGCACCGATGCCGGCGGACGCGCCCGTGATGAGGATGGATTTGTTTGCGATGGGACTCATGGCGTCAATTCCGAAATGCTGCGTGGCGTAAGCCCGAACCAGCAAAAACCGGCTCTCTGGCGGTCATGAGAACCATACGCCCAGGGTTCCTTGACTGCGAAACCGGACGCGGGCGATGCCGCATGTCGGGTGCCCCTCTCCGATCTGCGCGATCGACCTACAAATGATAGCGACAACTACTGTTCTGACAGGCGGACTTTCCGCCGCGCCTTGCGGAAGGAATCGAGATAGAGCGCGGTCATATGCGAAATCTCCTGTGTGATCGTCTCCGCATTGAGTTCCGGCTGGTCCATCACCAGTTCGGTCGTGGCGTAGGTCACTTCCACCACCAGCGTGGCGGCAATTCGCAACACGCGCCTGTCCGCGTCGGGATAGCGTTCGGCCAGCACCTCGAAGTCGCGCTCTGCCACGCGTTCGCGCGACGCGATGCGAACCGCACTCAGCGTGGGAACGGCGCGCAGCGCGCGCAGTACCCAGGAGCCGCCGGGAAAATCGCGCGTGATGTCGTTGACGCGGGTGAGGATTTCTTCGCGGATGGCGGCGTCTGTGGCGACCGAGCGGCCACGCGTCGAGCGCACGTCGTCCTGCCACGCATAAACCGCAGCATCCTGCACGGCCATCAACCGGGTGCCGAGCTCCTTGAGCAGCGCATATTTGTTGGGGAAGTAGCGATAGAGCGCAGGCGGCGTGATGCCGGCCCGTTTGCAGACGAGATTGGTGGAGAGCCGCTCGACTCCGACTTCGGCCAGCAGTTCGCCGGCGGACTCCAGGATGGCGTCGTAAGTCGATCTGGCCCGCTTCTGCTGCGGTGTCGCTTTCGTTTCGAGTTCGATGCCGGACTTGCGATGCTTTCGTTTGTTTTTCCTGTGCGGAGTGCCGGTCGAAGGAGCAAGGCGCGCGGCACGCGGAGACGCGCCATTTCTCATGGCGTGTCCCCATCCAGTGCCAACAGGGCGAAACTCGCCAACCAATGCTCACCCATGTAGTCGCCGGTGACGTGCGGCAGCGCACTGTCGATATGCGACGCAATTGCGGATTGGGCGCGACCGTAGACCGCGGATTCGTCGAGCCGGCTCAGGATGAGCCGCCAACACCATGCGCGCGACAGGTTGAGCCCGTCGAGATGGGCGATCTTGCCGTCCGTGCGGTCGCTGACGCGCGCGGGAGAAAACAACGTTGCGGGCTCGCCATGTTCCGCATGCGGCAGAAACCGCTCGAACCAGCTGCCGAATGCGTCGCGCGACAGCACGGCCGACATGCAGGCGGCTTCCATCAGTGCAGGCGAAAGAAACTCGTCCTGGCCCGGCTCCCAGGCCTGGCAACCGGCATCCCCGTCATACCAGGCGCGCGCCTTCTCAGCGCACAGCCTCGCAAACGCCTCGTCGCGAATCGTGTTGGCATAGTCGAGGGCGAGCAGAAGCGCGAACGCCGTGTTGCTGTGGACGCCGGCGCGGACGGGATAGGTGGCCAGCGGCAGGAACGTTTCAAACCTGCCTTTGAACGCCTCGCCCAGCGGTGCGGCGGCCGCCCTCCACGCTTTGCCCTCGCCGCTTTCGTGCCGCGCGAGTTCGCCCGCCAGCATCAGCGCCCAGGCCCAGCCATACGGCCGTTCGAAGCCGCGCGAGTGCGGCCGTGCGAGATAGGCTATTTCGGCATCGATCTTGTCCGCCGTAACATGTTCGTCGAACAACGCACGGATGCGCCCTGCCTCCGGCAGCTGTGGATGGCGTCGATAAAGCCGCGCGAGCAGCCAGTAGCCATGCACGCAGGAATGCCAGTCGAAGCTGCCGTAGAAAACGGGATGCAGCGCACGGGGCGATTGCACATCGTCCGGCCCTGCCATGGTGTGATCGAGCTTGTTGGGCCATTCGCGGGTGACGTGGCCGAGCGCAGTGCGCGCGAAGAGAGAAGCGATGCCGGGCGTCAATGTCTTCAATGATGGGCCCCGAAGCGGAAGACGAGTTCATACATCAGCGTCATGTTCACCAGCAAAAGCAAGAGAGCAGTTGGTATCTGCGCCTTGATGACGCCGTAGCGGTCGGGCAGTTCCAGCAGCCGCGCCGGGACGATGTTGAAATTGGCGGCCATGGGCGTGACGAGCGTGCCGCAGAATCCCGACAGCATGCCGATTGAGGCCATGATGGCCGGGTCGCCGCCGAATTTCTGCACGATCAACGGCAGGCCGATGGCCGTGGTCATGACGGGGAAAGCCGCGAAGGCGTTGCCCATGACGATGGTGAAGACTGCCATGCCCACACAATAGACGGCGACCACGACGAGCGGTTGATGCAGCGGAATGCTACCGGTGGCGAGCATGCCGACCGCCACGCCCACGCCGGCGATTTTGAAGACGGCGCCGAGCGACGCCAGCATTTGCGGCAGCACGGCCGCCCAGCCGATCATGTCGGCAAGCCTGCGGCCTTCCTGCAACGGAACATCCCATTTCGGTCTTAGCCACAGCATGGCTGCGCCGAGTGCGACGATGATTCCGGCAGCGAGCGAGATCACCGTCAGCTGTTTCGGATCCGCCAGCGGCCTTCCCTCGAGCTGAATATGAGGAAGCAGCAGCGTTCCCAAAAGCGTCATCGCGGGGATGACGAGCGCGGGAACGAACAGGCCGTTGCCGTATTGCGCCGCGCGCCGGCCCCGTTCAGCCGGTTCGTCCGTATTGTGGCCGCGGGCGAGAAAGCCAAAACCTCCCACAACCATCAGGCCCAGCACGAGAACACCGTTGGCGAAATCGCCGATGTGAGAGCCCAACAGGAAACTCGCGGCAAACAAGCCCCAGAACAACGCGTTGCCGATGCGCTTCGGGTTCGTTTTATCCATCCCGCTCAACACCGCGACGGACGCGAAGACGAGGCCGGCGAAAATGTAAACCTGCTCCAGGGTGATCATGGCGCGATATCGGCCCGGACGTTGCGTGCGAGCCTTCGATCCAGCAGCAGCAATCGGGCGCCGTGAATGACGAACGCGGCGGCGGCCGTCGGAATCGCCCACAAGGAAAGCGCGAGCGGCCGAACGTCGACGCCGCTGGTCGCCATGAATCCGCGAATCAGCAGAATGGAACCGATGGCGATGAAAATGTCCTCGCCGAAAAAGACACCGACGTTATCGGCAGCAGCAGCATGCGCACGTACCAGTCCGCGCGTTGCGTCATCGATCGCGGGTATCTGTTTCTCCGCCGCCGCTTCGGCCATCGGCGCGATGAGAGGTCTGACCATCTGCGCTTGTCCGCCGAGAGATACCAGTCCGACCGCGGCCGATAGTTGTCGTATCAGCAGATACCCCAGCAGCAGGCGTCCGGCGGTCGCCGCATGCACACGTGCGATCAGCGTGCGCGCGCGCTCCTGCAATCCGTAACGCTCCAGGAGGCCGATCACCGGCAGCACGAGAAATACGATACTGACATAGCGGTTCTCGTTGAAGGCATGGCCGAGCCCGGACACGATGACATACACGGACAGATGCGCGGTGAGACCGCTCGTCAGTGCGGCGAGCGCGATGGCGATCAGCGGATTGACCCTCAGCACAAATGCGACCGCGATGACAGCTACGCCCAGCAATGGCCACATGATCGCGCACCCCGCTTCCCGTCAGCCCCTGCGAAGCCTAAGCTGTGCTTCCTGCTTTCCGCAAATCGCGGCTTTTGGGGAAGGATATGATTCGCGTCGGCATCGGCGGGTGGTCGTTTGCACCGTGGCGGAGTGGCGTGTTTTATCCGAAGGGACTTGCGCTGGCCCGCGAGCTCGGCTTTGCGAGCCGGGCGATGACCACCATCGAAATCAACGCCACCTATCACCGCACGCAGACACCGGCGAGCTTTCGTAAGTGGGCCGCCGAGACGCCCGACGATTTCGTCTTCGCGATGAAGGCGTCGCGCTTTGCCACCAACCGCAAGGCGCTGCGGGAAGCGGCACCCTCCATCAAGCAGTTCCTGTCGAGCGGCATCGCCGAACTTGGAGGCAAACTCGGGCCGATCCTGTGGCAGTTCGCGCCGACAAAGAAATTCGACGCGGCGGATTTCGAGGATTTCCTGGTTCTTCTTCCGCCCCGTCTCGATGGGATCAAACTGCGCCACGCCATCGAAGTGCGCAACGACACCTTCAAAACCGCGGAGTTTGTTTCGCTTGCACGCAAACACGGCGCAGGCGTTGTGGTCGCGCATTCCGACAAATATCCGCTCATCGCCGATGTTACAGCCGATTTCGTCTACGCCCGGCTGCAATGCTCCCGGTCCAAAATCGCCACGGGCTATACAACCGCGGACATCAAGGCCTGGGCCGGGCGCGCAAAAGCCTGGGGGGGCGGCAAGCCGCCGAAGGACTTGCCGCTGCTCGCAACTGCGCCGGAGCCGGCGAACGTGCGCGACGTGTTCGTGTACATCATCGGCGGCGCCAAGGAACGCGCGCCCGCCGCCGCGGTCGCATTGCTGGATGAGCTCAAGTAGCATTCGGCCGGCACGCACCGATGACGATGATTACGCGGCCCTGACGTGCTGCGAGATGCGGGGCGGCTTGAAATCGGCGATTTCCCTCAGGCGATCCGGCTGCAGAAGCCGCATCTGGCCGCCCCTGAACTCGATCAGTTGATCGCGTCGCAACTGCTGAAGCGTGCGGTTGAGATGGACCACGCTCAATCCCAGCGCATCGGCCAGAATTTCCTGCGTGAGCGGAATTGGCACGGTGGTATCGCCGGCAATCCCGACAACCGAAAGCCTCTCATGCAGCTCGAGGATCAAATGTGCCGTGCGCTCGTAGGCGGTCTGTCGCCCCACGCGCATGAGTTGATTGAGAAGATAGGCCTCTTCCAGGCTCGCGGTGCTGTGCAGCGCGGCAGTCAGCCCGGGGTGTTCGTCGGGCCGCATGAAAATGGCCTCGGCCAGCGCGCTTGCGTCCGCAATGCGCACGGGTGTCAGCGCGATGGCAGTCGTCAGCGCAATGGCCTGCGGGCGCAGGCACAACCCGTAGAGATCGCCGGGAAGCGTGAATTCGAAAATCTGTCGCCGTCCGTCGGGCAGCAGGCGAAAACGGCAGGCCCACCCCGAAAGGAGAAGACGCGGGGCATCGAGACACTGTCCCTCCGCAACGAGTTCCGTTCCGCCGAAAAATTCCTCGGTCTTCGCGGGCAGCGACTCCAGCAGCGAAAGTTCCGCGGCCGAGAGATCGGCAAAGCGTTCCAGCCGACGCGGAAGCAACGCGCCCGGTGGCACGGACTGACATCCGAGCACTCCTGCGCGATCCATAACGGTTCTGCGTCTGCGTTCCAAACCAGCGATTGCCAATGTGCCGAACCTTTCCCGAGAGGCCCCGCCTGTCCGCGTCCGCGGTTTCAGAGACACCTCTGAAAAAACGTATGAAAGGTTGGTTTGTTTCCCCTGGTCCGGGGAATGGTTGTTCAACGGGCCGGGGAACCGGCCGCCGTGGCGTGTGATGGCAGTTCCAGCGCCCAGGCGGCGATTTCCTCCACCGCATCGCCGGTTGCACGCTCGAATGCGGTGACGACTGTCGAAACGGTGTTCTGTGTGGCCCGCGCATCGTGCCGGGACTCGAGCGTTCCCAGGACGTTGCCCTTCTGGTCGAGGAGCTTGGCGACGATCGCAACGACAACGTCGGGAGCGCCATTTTCGTCCACGTAGTGGGCTTCGAAATTTCGGACTTCGGTTTCGAGCGAATAATCCGCCCGGACGCCTGCGGATTCCGCAGCGACACCGGAAATGCGTCCGCTTGTTTCAAACGCTTCCACGAGCAGCGTCTGGAGCAGCCGTGCCGTGGGGTCGCTCCATTCCGCATTGGCGAAATAGTCGAGCGTATTGCCGCGCAGGAGCGCGATCCGTTCCGATTGAAGACTTTCCGTGACCTCCGGGCGCCCGACAGCCAACTGCCAGCTGATCTGCGGACCGTCGAGCCTGCGCACGGCCGGGTTCAGCACGTAAATCTGCAGCGGCGCCTGCGACGGACTGATCAGGCCGCCGCCGCACCCGGCCAGAAGGAGCGACGAAGTTCCCGCCACGCAGAGTACTCGCCTCGTGATCATCATCGGCATCATTCCCCTCATGGTGGCGTGTATCCCTTCCGGCGGTCGCCGTAAATCAGCCGCGACGGGTCGCGCTTCAGTTCGTCCGAGAGGCTGGTCAGGCTTTTAACCAAGTCCCTGGTCTGGCCCATCAATTCGTCGACTCGGGCCCCGTTGATCGCCGTATCCGTGTCCGCGCTCAACTTGGCGAGTTTCTGCGTCGTATCGTCGGCGTGGGCGATGACGGCACGCATGCCCACCAGGTCGGAATTGAGGTTCGACGAGGCCGACGAGACGTTGGTCAGGATGCGGTCCATATCGGCGGAATGGCGCGACAGGTCTCCCGTCAGGTCTCGCAAATTCGACAGGGTTTGTGCGAAGGCCGCACGGTTTTTGTCGTTGAACAGATCGTTGAGGCGGTCCGCAATGCGATCGATTTTTGCGAGAAGTTGCGGCGCGCTCTGCTCCAGTTGCTGCAAGGTCGAAGGCTTCGACCGGATGGTGGGATAATCACCCCACCCCTGAGATTCCAGGATTGGTGCGTTCTTCGAGCCGCCGTCGATTTCGACATAGCTGCCGCCAGTGAGCCCTTCGCTGGCGATGGTCGCCACCGAATCCGAATGCAGCCGCAGCGATGGATCGATCTGCATGATGACGACGACCTTCTTCGGGTCGTCCGGATCGAAGTTCAGCTTGCTGACGTGTCCCACGTCGATTCCGTTGTAGCGCACCGTCGTGCCGGTCCCCAGACCCGTCACTGCGCCCGTGAACACGGTTCGATAATAGGCGAATTCCTCCGTGTACTGAGAGCCGGCTAGCCAGAGCAGCGCGACGAACAATCCCGCCACGCAGACCAGCACGAAAATTCCAACCGCCACGTAATTTGCTCTTGTCTCCATGTCTTTCGTCCAATCTCAGCCGTTCAATGCCGCCCGGCCGCGCGTTCCGGAAAAATATTCGTGAATCCACGGATCGGGATCGTTCACCAGGGTCTTGATGGTGCCCACCTTGATTTTCCGGTTAACCAGGACGGCGATGCGGTCCGCTGTCGCTCTCAGCGTATCGAGGTCATGGGTCACCATGAAAACGGTCAGACCCAGCCCTTGTTGCAGATCCCGAAGAAGGTCGTCGAACTGGCTGCCCGAGATCGGATCCAGGCCGGCGGTGGGCTCGTCGAGAAACAGAAGTTCCGGGTCGAGAGCCAAAGCGCGGGCAAGACCTGCCCGCTTCTTCATGCCGCCCGAAAGCTCGGACGGGAACTTGAGTGCGGTGTCGGCAGGGAGGCCGACCAAAGCCAGTTTCATCAGCGTCAGTTCGTCCATCAGCTGCTGAGTCATGTGCGTCCAGCGGCGCATGGGAACCTGGATGTTCTGCGCGACCGTTTGGGAACTGAACAGCGCGCCCTCCTGAAACAGGACACCCCATCTGATCTGCAGGCCGCGGAAGTCTTCACTGTCGGATTCGGCTGTTTCCTGGCCAAGGACCTTGATGCTCCCGGAGACAGGATGATTGAGCCCGACGATCGACCGCAGCAGGACGGACTTGCCGCTGCCGGACCCGCCGACAACGCCCAGGACCTCGCCCTTGATCACGTCGAGATCGATGTGATCGTGAATGATCGTGTCGCCGAAGGCATTCACCAGACCGCGAATCCGGATCACGACGTCGCCCTGATTTCCTGTGGCGCTCATCAAACCCCCATCACGGAAAACAGGATCGAAAAACCTGCATCGAGCGCGATGATGAGAAAAATCGATTCAACGACCGACCGCGTTGTCAATTTGCCGACGCTAGCCGCGTTGCGTTCGACGCGCATGCCTTCGAAGCAACCGACGAGCGCGATGACAAACGCAAAGACCGGCGCCTTGACCAGTCCAACGAGGAGCGTTCTGACCGTGATGGCGCTTTCAAGCTCGCGCATGAACGCGGGAATCGTAATGCCCAGATTGAAGTAGGTCATCACCATGCCGCCGATAATTCCGACGACATCGGCGAAGAAGGTGAGAAGGGGCAAAGCGATCATCAATCCCAGGACGCGGGGCACCACAAGGATTTCCGCCAGATTGAGCCCGATCGTCTGCATGGCGTCGGTCTCTTCGTTGACGCGCATCGTCCCGATCTGCGCGGTAAACGCCGAACCAGAGCGGCCCGCGACGATGATGGCGGTGATCAGGCCACCGACTTCGCGCAGGAACAGGATTCCGATGGAATCGATCGTGTAGAGTTGAGCGCCGAACTTCTTCAGCTGGGTCGCGGCCTGGTAGGCAAGAACGATTCCGAGCAGGAAGGCCAGCAGACCGACGATCGGCATCGCGGTTAAGCCGGTCTCCTCGATCTGATGGATGAGAGCCGGGAACGGCAATTCGCGGCGCGGGGCGACGACCGCCTCCGATGTCTCAACGGTGACCCGGCCGAGAAAACCCACCAGATCGTAGGCCTGCCGAAGCACATGAATCGTCGCCTGGCCGGTTCGAGCCAGGAGTTGTTCGATGCTCGGCCGGGCCCGATGCGCCACCAACGCGTCCGGTTCATCGCTTTTGCCGATGGCATCGACGAGCGGGCGATAGCGCTCCGGGACCGTCAACTTCGTCACATGACGGCCGTTTGCCTCAAGCGACCGGCTTGTGCGCAGGAGCAGCCATGCCCCGGCACTGTCGAGGCGTTCGATGCCGCTGCCGTCGATTTCGGCATCGCCGCCGGTTCCGAGGCGCAGCTTGTGGAGCATGTCATCCAGCCGCGGCGCTTCCGCGACGATCCAGTCGCCAGCAGCGATCAGGCGCAGCACCTTGCCATGGTCCTGCACGCGCAGGGTCGCGGGCGAGGCCACCACGATGGTGGGTGTGAGATTTCTCATCGGAGCATCAGGCGCGCGGCAACCCGTCCGGTGCCCGCCGCTGCGCAACCCACGCCCCGCCGCACGTCATGGGTCCCGGCCACACGAATTTCGCCTCTCTCATGATCTAATCCGCCAATCTTATGATAACGCGACGATAGCGCTCCTGTATCCCGTCGCGGGCGATATGCCGCCCGCCGCCCACGACCTTGCGGCCGTGGCGCCAGACGCAGTCGATGCGGGCACCGGCAAAAACCCAGCTGTCGAGAACGGAGTCGCCGCGCTTGCCCGCCATGGACGGGTCGGCGGCGTCGAGGCTCACGATGTCGGCGCCCGCGCCTCCGCAGAGCCCCGTGGCCGGCTGCCCCAGGGCCTGCCCGCCGCCAGCGAGCGCCGCATCGAACAGCGTCCGGCCGGTGGATTGTCCTTCCTCCTGCGCCAATACGTTTCGGGCGCGATATTTGAGGCGCTGCGCATATTCAAGTGCGCGCAATTCACCGGCTGCATCGGCGAGAATATTCGAATCCGTCCCGAGCCCAAATTTTCCGCCGAGCGGCAGATAGCTTTCGGCCGGAAAAATGCCGTCGCCGAGGTTGGCCTCCGTGACCGGACACAGACCGGCCACAGCACCGCTGCACGCGAGATCCTCGATCTCCGTCGGCGCCAGATGAGTGGCGTGGACGAGGCACCAGCGCTCGTCCGCATCCCGGTGATCGAGCAGCCATTCGACCGGCCGCTGCCCCGACCATGCGAGACAATCATCCACTTCCTTTGTCTGCTCGGCGGCGTGAATGTGGATCGGACCGCCATCGGCAAGAGGGACGATGGCGTCGAGTTCTCCCGGAGTCACGGCGCGCAGACTGTGCGGCGCAATGCCGATATTGGCGTCGGGAAGCGATGCGACGGCGCGGCCGCACTGCGTGACGATGTCTGCGAAACTGTCGATCGAATTGATGAAGCGGCGCTGGCCCGCAGCCGGCGGTTGGCCGCCGAAATTGCTGTGCGCATAAAACACCGGCAGCAAGGTGAGACCGATGCCGGCAGAGTTTGCGGCTGCACCGATGCGCCACGCCAGTTGGCCGATGTTGTCGTAGGGCGCACCGTTCACATCGTGATGCAGGTAGTGAAACTCCCCCACCCGCGTGAACCCCCTTTCCAGCATCTCGATATAGGCGAGCGCGGTGATGGCCTCGACATCATCGGGATCGAGGCGGTCGAGGAAGCGATACATCACGTCGCGCCAGGTCCAGAAATTGTCGCCGTAAGGACCGCGCGTTTCGGCGAGCCCCGCCATGCCGCGCTGGAAACCGTGGCTGTGCACATTGCAGAGGCCGGGAATGGCGATGGCGTGACGCTCGTCCTGCGGCGACGCATCCACGCCCGACTCGATGCGGGCGATCCGCCCGTCTGCAACGTGAACGCGGACACGGTTGGCCCAACCTTCAGGGAGCAGGGCCTGCTCAAACCAGATCGTGTTCACCCTGTTGCAACCCCATCTGCGGAGACCTAAGAAACATATCCTTTCGATGCGCAGGAAAGAACATGCGCTGCGACCGAGTATGGCACAATGCGCGGCTGGCCACGTTGGCCTCGAATCGTCCAAATCTGGGCGTAATCGACAAAGGTCTGATCGCCTCGACGAATGGCCGGATCGTCTTTGCCGGCGCCGAATCGGAGTCGCTTGGCCTCGAACCGCGCGACCGCATCGATTGTGAGGGCCGCTGGATCACGCCCGGCCTGATCGATTGCCACACGCATCTGGTTTACGGCGGCGACCGGGCGTCCGAATTCGAACAAAGGCTGGCCGGCGCCAGTTACGAGGACATCGCGCGTGCGGGCGGCGGCATCCTTTCCACCGTGAGGGCCACACGCGCCGCAACGGAAGACGAACTCGCGGCTGCGGCCCTGCCGCGCCTCGATTCGCTGATTGCGGAAGGCGCGACAACGATCGAAGTGAAATCGGGTTACGGACTTTCGACGGCGGACGAGATCAAGCTTCTGCGCGCCGCGCGCGCGCTTGCGCATTCGCGCGACATCACCATTGTGACAACATTCCTCGGTGCGCATGCGCTGCCGCCGGAAGCGAATGGCGACAAGGACACCTATATCGACCTTGTCTGCCGCGACATGATACCGGCCGTGGCGCGCGAATACCTCGCCGATGCCGTCGACGGCTTCTGCGAAACGATCGCGTTCTCGCCTGTGCAGATCGAACGGGTGTTCGAGGCAGCGAGAGCGCACGGACTTCGCGTCAAGTTGCATGCCGATCAATTGTCGAATTCCGGCGGCGCGGCGCTTGCCGCGCGGTTTGATGCATTGTCCGCCGATCATCTCGAGTACACCGACGAGGCCGGTGTCGACGCTTTGGCGCAGGCAGGCACCGTGGCGATCCTTCTGCCGGGAGCTTTCTATTTCCTGCGCGAGACGAAGCTGCCGCCGGTGGACTTGCTGCGGCATTTCCGCGTGCCCATCGCCATCGCCACGGATTGCAATCCAGGCACGTCGCCACTCACTTCGTTGCTGCTCGCCATGAACATGGCGGCGACAGAGTTCCGCCTCACGGTCGAGGAATGCATTGCCGGCGTCACGCGCGAAGCGGCGCGCGCGTTAGGACTTCTCGCGCAGACCGGCACGCTCGAAGCCGGCAAGCGCTGCGATCTGGCGATCTGGGACATCGAGCGGCCCGCCGAACTCGTCTATCGCATGGGATTCAATCCGCTGCACGCACGGGTGTGGAGGGGACAATGACCGATGCATTGCCGTGGCTCACGATTGCGCGTGGCACAGCCCCGATAATTGTATCGATGCCCCATACGGGCGGTGAAATTCCCGTGGCCAAGGGGGCACAACTCTCTTCGCCATGGCTCGCGCGCAAGGACGCGGACTGGTGGATCGACCGTCTCTACGATTTTGCGCCGTCTCTCGGCGCGACAGTCGTCCACACGGCCATCTCCCGCACGGTCATAGACGCCAATCGCGATCCGACGGGAAAATCCCTCTATCCGGGCCAGAACACCACGGACCTTTGCCCGACGACGACATTCGACGGCGAGCCGCTGTATCGGGACAACCGCACGCCCGACGCGAACGAAATCGCGGCGCGGCGCGCTCTCTTCTTCGATCCCTATCATGCCGCCATCGAAGCTGAGATTCTGCGTCTGAGGGAAATCCATAGTTCAATCGTGCTCTTCGACGCCCACTCGATCCGCTCGCGCATACCGAGGCTTTTCGACGGCGAACTGCCGCATTTGAACGTCGGGACCAACAGCGGCGCGGCTTGCGCGCCCCATCTTGCAGCGGCAGTGCACGAGATCTGCGCCCGGTCCGGTTTTTCGCACGTCGTCGACGGCCGCTTCAGAGGCGGCTACACGACACGGCATTACGGCGCACCTGATCGCGGCGTTCACGCCATTCAACTGGAACTGGCGATGCGCGGCTACTTGGAGGAGCCGCATACCCTCTCGCCTGACAACTGGCCCACGCCTTACGATCCCGAACGCGCCGGACTGCTTCGTCCCGTACTCGAACGGATTCTGACAGCGTGCATCCGATTTGCGCGCGGGGAGACAGCATGAACCGCCTCGACAATTCCCGCGTTATCCGCTCGCCGCGCGGCAACGCGCTGCACGCGAAGAGCTGGCTCACCGAAGCGCCGTTGCGCATGCTGATGAACAATCTCGATCCCGATGTCGCCGAACGGCCGGAAGAACTCGTCGTCTATGGCGGCATCGGCCGCGCAGCACGCGACTGGGACTCGTTCGACCGCATCGTGGCGACGCTGAAGCGGCTGAACGACGACGAGACTTTGCTGGTGCAATCCGGAAAGCCTGTGGGCGTGTTCAGAACGCATGCGGACGCGCCGCGCGTGCTGATCGCAAACTCCAATCTCGTGCCGCATTGGGCCACATGGGACAAATTCCACGAGCTCGACCGCAAGGGCCTGATGATGTACGGCCAGATGACGGCGGGCAGCTGGATCTACATCGGCAGCCAGGGGATCGTTCAGGGCACGTATGAGACATTCGCCGAGCTCGGCCGGCAGCATTACGGCGGCGATCTGAAAGGCCGCTGGATATTGACCGCAGGCCTGGGCGGCATGGGTGGGGCGCAGCCTCTGGCAGCCGTGATGGCGGGCGCGTCGATGCTGGCGGTGGAATGCCAGCCTTCGCGCATCGACATGCGCCTGCGCACGAACTATCTCGATGTTCAGGCGGCTTCGCTCGACGAGGCGCTGGCGATGGTCGAACGCTCCTGTCGCGAAAAGAAACCGCTGTCGGTTGGATTGCTCGGCAATGCGGCCGATGTTTTTCCCGAACTCGTGCGTCGCGGCGTGAAGCCCGATGCCGTCACCGATCAGACGTCGGCGCACGATCCCCTCAACGGCTATCTGCCGAATGGCTGGACGCTGGCGCAATGGGAAGATACGCGCGCACGCGATCCCAAAGCCGTGGAGCGCGCGGCGAAAACCTCCATGGCTACGCATGTGCGCGCCATGCTCGATTTCCACCGCATGGGCGTACCGACTGTCGACTACGGCAACAACATCCGGCAGATGGCGCTGGAGGAAGGCGTGGCCGACGCGTTCGATTTCCCGGGCTTCGTGCCGGCCTATATCCGCCCGCTGTTCTGCCGCGGCATAGGCCCGTTCCGCTGGTGCGCCTTATCAGGCGATCCGGAAGATATTTATCGCACCGATGCGAAGATGAAGGAGCTGTTTCCCGACGATGCGCACCTGCACACCTGGCTCGACATGGCCCGCGAGCGCATCCGTTTTCAGGGTCTGCCCGCGCGCATCTGCTGGATCGGTCTCGGCGATCGCCATCGCGCCGGCCTCGCCTTCAACGAGATGGTGGCGACGGGCGAATTGAAGGCGCCGATCGTCATCGGCCGCGATCATCTTGATTCCGGTTCCGTCGCGTCGCCCAACCGCGAAACAGAAGCGATGAAAGACGGCTCGGACGCCGTGTCCGACTGGCCGCTGCTCAATGCGCTCTTGAATTGCGCGAGCGGCGCGACATGGGTGTCCATCCATCACGGCGGGGGCGTCGGCATCGGGTTTTCGCAACATGCGGGCATGGTGATCGTCTGCGACGGAACCGACGCCGCCGCGCGGCGCATCGAACGCGTGTTGTGGAACGACCCCGCCACGGGCGTGATGCGCCATGCGGATGCAGGCTACGAAATGGCGATCGACTGCGCGCTGGAACACAAGCTCGATCTGCCGGGGATACTGTAGCGCGCGATGAGCGCCGCCTGTTTATCAGGCGATTTACAGGGGAAATTTGCGCGAGGCGCCTGTTTGCCGCGCGGCGCGGCGTGTTTCTCCTGTCGAATCAACGGCTAACCGCACTTCTCTGTTTTGCGCGGAACAGGCGCTCCGTCTCTGTTATCGCCTGTATTAACAGGGGACGCGCGCAACAAAACGGGGACGAATGTTTCACGTGAAACATTCCCCGAAATCGCCGCACATTCAACTCGCGCAACTACCCCTTCAGCGCCTGGTCGAGATCGCCGATGAGGTCGTCGGCATCCTCGACGCCGCAGGAGAGCCGCACCAGCGAATCCGAAATGCCGATCCGCGCGCGCTGCGCTTCGGGGATCGAAGCATGCGTCATGATCGCGGGATGTTCGATCAGGCTTTCCACGCCGCCGAGGCTTTCCGCCAGCGTGAAGAGATGGCAGCGCTCGAGAAAACGCTTTGTGCCGGCGAGATCGCGCTTCAGGATGACGGTGACGATGCCGCCGAAGCCGCTCATCTGCCGCCTGGCCAGCGCATGCTGCGGATGGGAGTCGAGTCCGGGATAGATCACCCGTTCCACGTCGGCGCGCGGCTCGAGCCAGCGCGCGATCTTCAGCGCGTTGGCGCAGTGGCGTTCCATGCGCAGCGCGAGCGTCTTGACGCCCCGAAGCGCCAGGAAACTGTCGAACGGGCCCTGGATCGCGCCAACCGCGTTCTGCAGAAATTTCATGCGTTCGGCGAGCGCGGCATTGTCGCCGACGATGGCGCAGCCGCCCACGATATCGGAGTGGCCGTTGAGGTACTTCGTCGTCGAATGCACGACGATGTCGAAGCCCATCTCCAGAGGACGCTGCACATAGGGGCTGGCGAAGGTGTTGTCCGCCGCCGCGATCATGCCGTGGCGTTTGGCAAGCGCCGCGATGGCCTCGAGATCGGCGAGCCGCAGAAGCGGGTTGGTGGGCGTTTCCACCCAGATCAGCTTGGTGCGCGGCGTGAAGGCTGCTTCGATGGCGCGGACATCCGACATGTCGACGAAGCTGAATTTCAGGCCTGCGGAGCTTTTGCGCACGCGCTCGAACAGGCGGAAGGTGCCGCCATAGATGTCTTCGCTGGCGATCACGTGGTCGCCGCTGTCGAGCACTTCGAGCAATGTGGCCGTGGCGGCAAGGCCGGATGCGAACGCGTATCCGTCCGTTCCGCTTTCGAGATCCGCGATGCAGCGTTCGAACGCTTGCCGGGTCGGATTCTGGCTGCGGGAATATTCGTAGCCCTTGTGAACGCCCGGGCTTTCCTGCGCATAGGTGCTCGTCGCATAGATCGGCATCATCACCGCGCCGGTGGTGGGATCGGGGCTTTGCCCGGCATGAATGGTGCGCGTCGAAAATGCGAGGCGGTTTTTGCGGTCGGAGGGCATTGGAGATCCTTATACTTGGGCAGTCGGCAGTCGGCAGTCGGCAGTGGGCAGTAGGCTGTGGGCAATCGGCAATGGACGGTAAGAAAGGGCAACCTATAGACTTCGCGTGAAGCGCTCTCCTACTGCCTACTGCCTATTGCCGACTGCCCTCTTTCACTGCCTCTGCCGCAGGTGATTGATGAGATCGATCCGCGTGATGAGGCCCACGAATTTTTCGCCGTCCACCACAATCGCCACCTCGTTGCGTTCGAACACTTCGGGCAACAGGTCGAGCTTGTCGGCGATCTGCACGGTGCGAAGCTTTGTCGTCATGGCCTTGTGGACCGGCTTCTTGAACCGTTCCGCGCGCGTCGCATCTTCGCCTTCCACAAAGGCCAGGATGTCGCTTTCGTCGAGAATGCCGACGATTTTGTCGTCCTTGACGACCGGCAGCTGGGACACGTCGGACGCCCGCATCCGGTTATAGGCCACAAGAAGCGCATCGTCGGGCCCGACGGTGACCGTGCCGCCGCGATCGAAACGGCGCGCCACGAGATCGCGCAAGTCCCCATGCAGCTCGCGCTCGGCCAGACCCTGCTCGATCACCCAGAAATCGTTGAAGACTTTCGAGAGATATTTGTTGCCGCTGTCGGGCACCAGCGTGACGACGCGGGCGGGCTTCGTCTGTTCGCGGCAATAGCGAAGTGCGGCCGCGAGCAATGTGCCCGATGACGAGCCTGCAAGAATGCCTTCTTTTGCGAGCAGCGCGCGCGCCATTTCGATGCTTTCGCGATCGGGAATGGCGTAGGCCGTCGAGACGAGCGACAGATCGGCATTGGGCGGCACGAAATCCTCGCCGATGCCTTCGATCGCCCACGATCCCGCTTCGACCGTCTTTCCGAAACAGACAAGCGGCGCGAGAATCGATCCTTCCGGATCGGCGAGGATCATCTTTGTGTCCGGCGATACGCGGCGGAAGAAGCGCCCGAGGCCCGTGATCGTTCCGCCCGAGCCGATGCCCGCCACGATCGCCTGCACGTCGTGGTCCATCTGTTCCCAGATTTCGGGGCCGGTCGTGGTTTCGTGCGCCATCGGATTGGCGGGATTGGCGAACTGATTGACGTGGAAGCCGCCGGTCTCCTCGGCGACGCGCGCGGCGACATCCTGATAATAGTCGGGATGTCCCTTGCCGACATCGGAACGCGTCAGGCGCACGTCGGCGCCCAATGCGCGCAGATGCTGGATCTTTTCGCGCGACATCTTGTCGGGGACGATCAGGATGATGCGGTAGCCCTTGAGAATGCCGACCTGCGCCAGGCCAAGTCCCGTATTGCCGGCCGTTGCTTCGATGATGACGCCGCCGGGTTTGAGCCGGCCGTCGCGCTCGGCAGCCTCGATCATGGAGCGGCCGATGCGATCCTTGATGGAGCCGCCGGGATTCTGGCTTTCGAGCTTGGCGAAGAGACGGCACGGCCCCGTGTCGAAATGCGTGAGCTCGACCATGGGCGTCTTGCCGATCAATTCGAGCGCGGAATGCACGGCATGAAGTCTGGGCTGTTCCGCCATGGCGGTGCTCCTCGAGTCGAATCCGTATAGCAAGGCTGCGGGCTGTCGTCGCGGGTGGCGCCATTATTTGCCGATTGGCGCAAGAAGTTATCCACGAACCGCCGCGATCTGCGCTATTCTTGCACTTGAAAGTTCCCTGTTGGTGGTTAGTGTCGCATGACCAAGCCGATTTCCATCCGAAGAATACCCGATGCCGTATATCGACGGCTCAAAGGGCAAGCCGCGCGGGCGCATCTGTCATTGGAAGATTTTCTCATTCGCGAACTTCGAAAAATCGCGGAGCAGCCAACTCGGGCGGAGATGACTGAACGCCTGAACACGTTGAAGGAAAAGCAAGGCGAGTGAACGGACTTCGAACGCGCAGAACCTTCGCAAGTCCGCACGCGCGGTAAGGGGAGAATAAATGAACAGACTGGACGGACGCGCGGCCTTGATCACGGGTGCCGCAAGCGGCATCGGGCGTGCCAGCGCAAAACTGTTCGCACAGGAAGGCGCCTGGGTGGTGGTGATGGACCGCGCGCCCGAAGTCGAAGAGACGGCCGCCGCCATCCGCGCCGCGGGCGGAACGGCAGTCGCCCTGCAGGGAGATGCCGGCTCGGAAGACGACGTGGCGAAAGCCGTCGAAACGGCGGTGAAGGAATTCGGCGGTCTCGATGCCTGTTACGCCAATGCCGGCATCAGCGGCGGCTACACGCCGTTTCTGGAGATGACGGCGGATGAATGGATGGGGATTCTGCGCGTCAATCTGATCGGCGTGTATCTGGCGATCAAGCATTCGGCGCGCGTGATGGTGCCCAGGGGCAAAGGCTCCATCATCTGCACGGCGTCGGTTGCGGGCTTGCGTTCCGGCGCAGGACCTGCGCCGTACAGCGCCAGCAAGGCCGGCGTCATCAATCTCGTGCAGACATCCGCCAATTTCCTCTACGGCACGGGTGTGCGCGTGAACGCGATCTGCCCTGGCCTGATCGAGACGGGCATGACGCGGCCGATTTTCGAACGCGCGCGCGAACGCGGCACGGACGGCAAGATCGGCCAGCTCAATCCGCTCAAGCGGTATGGCGAGCCGGTCGAAATCGCAGGCGCGGCGCTGTTTCTCGCGAGCGACGAAAGTTCCTATGTCAACGGCCAGGCGATCCCCGTCGATGGCGGGTTGTCGAGTTCGCTCCCGGTGACGGGACGGGGCTGACCTTGAGGCTCCTCCCCTGCGAGCGCAGCCAAGGGACACGCATACTTCTGCCCATCTCCCCGGAGGGGAGGTGGGATTTGTCGCGCACGACGGAGATGTGTGTATTCAATACCCGTTCAGCCGTGCATAGCGGTCGCGGTGGAAGGCGGAGTTGCCGTACGCCGCTTCGGCGACGCGGGCGCGCTTGATGTAGAGCCCCGCATCGTGCGCGTCGGTCATGCCGATGCCGCCATGCATCTGGACCATTTCGTTGGAGACGAGATGCCAGGTGTCGTTGGCGCGCGTCTTGGCCAGCGAAACGAGCGACGGGATGTCGTTGGCATTGCGGTCGATGGCGTCGAGCGCGGCCTCGATGCAGGAACGCGACAGTTCGAGCTCGGTGTACATTTTCGCGGCGCGATGCTGCAGCGCCTGGAAGGTGCCGATCACCTGGCCGAACTGCGTGCGGGTCTTGAGATACTCGAGCGTGATGTCGAAGGATTGCGCTGCGGCACCCAGCATCTCGGCGGCAAGCCCCGCCCGCATCCGGTCGAGCGTGGCATCGAGCACCGAAAATCCCTGATCGGGCGCGCCCAGCACCGCATCGGCGCCGAGTTCGACATGATCGAACGCGATGTCGGCAACGCCGCGGCTGTCGACGCTTCGGAGCTTCTGCCGCGTGACGCCTTTCGCCGGCCCGGGCACGAGAAACAGCGTGATGCCGTGCGTATCTCCGGCCTTGCCGGAACTGCGCGCGGCAACGATGAGAAGATCGGCTGCGCCGCCGTCGAGCACGAAGGTCTTCCTGCCCGACAGCGACCAGCCGCTGCCCTGGCGCGTCGCCGTCAAGGCGATCGCCTCCGGCGCATGATGCGCACCCTCATCGACGGCCAGCGTGCCGATCGCTTGTCCGCTTGCGAGCTTGGGCAGCCATTCGCTCTTCTGCGCATCGCTGCCCGCCAGCAACAACGCCGTGACGGCGCCGAGCGCGGACGAAAGCAGCGGCGACGCGGTGAGCGTGCGGCCCATCTCCTCGAGCACGAGACCCATCGTGAGGTAGCCGAGTCCGGAGCCTCCGTCGTTTTCGGGCACGAGGATTCCCGCCCAGCCCAAGTCGCCGATCTCGGCCCAGACCGCGGGATCGAAACCGTCGATCGCGCCGGAATCGCGCAGCTTGCGGAACGCGCCGACGGGAGATTTCTGCGTCACCCACGCCTTCGCCGCGTCGCGCAGCATTGTCTGTTCTTCGTTCAGAATGGCCATGATTGATGCTCTTTCGAGGTGGTGAGTGGTGAGTGGTGAGTAGTGTGATCCAACAGTCCCAACACGCGCTTGGCGACGACGTTGAGGTTGATCTCCGAGGTGCCGCCTTCGATCGAATTGGCCTTGGAACGCAGCATGCCGCGCATCGCGGCGATCTCCGCAGGCCGATAACCCTCGCCTTCCCAGCCGAGCCCCTGATGGCCCATCGCTTCCACCATCAGTTCGCAGCGGTCCTGGTTGAGTTTGGCCGCCGCGTATTTGACGATGGAGGTGACGGGCGTGGGGCCGCTCTTCGACTTTGCTTCCTGTTCGATGCGGTGGACGGTGAGCGCGAAGGCTTTCGCGTCCATGCGATGGGCGGCGATGCGCGCGCGCAGGTCCGCATCCGCAATCTGTCCGTCGCGCTCGCCGACATAGGACTTGGCGACTTCCTCCAGCTCGACGCCGGCGCCGCCGCCGAAGCCGCCGGCGGAAATGTTCTGCCGCTCGTATTGCAAAAGGCGCTTGGCGATGTCCCAGCCGCCGTTGAGTTTGCCGACGAGGTTTTCCTTGGGCACTTTCACGTCGGTGAAGAAGGTTTCGCAAAACGGGGAATTGCCCGAGATCAGCTTGATGGGCCTGGCTTCCACGCCGGGCGATTTCATGTCGAACAGCATGAAGGAGATGCCTTCGTGCTTCTTCGTCGTGTCGGTGCGCACGAGACAGAATATCCAGTCGGCGCGGTCGGCATAGGAGGTCCACACCTTCTGGCCGTTGACGAGGAAGTGATCGCCCTTGTCTTCGGCGCGGGTGCGCAGGCTCGCGAGATCGGATCCCGCGCCGGGCTCGGAATAGCCCTGGCACCAGCGGATCTCGCCGCGCACGATTTTGGGCAGATACTCCTTCTTCTGGGCCTCGTTGGCGTATTCCAGCAGCACGGGCCCCAGCATCCAGATGCCGAACGACATCAGCGCCGGCCGCGCCTTGATGCGCGCCAGTTCCTGGGCCAGCACGCGCGCGTCTTCGGCCGAGAGCCCGCCGCCGCCATAGTCCTTCGGCCATGTGGGCGCGGTAAAGCCGCGCGACGCCATGCGGTCGAGCCACTGTTTGGCGGCGGGATTCTTGTAGACCGCCCTGCGTCCGCCCCAGATGGATTCGTCGTCCATGTCGGTGTCGCTGCCGAGCGAGGCGGGATAATTCTCTGCAAGCCAGCTGCGGATGTCCGCGCGGAATGTGTCACTGTCGGCCATTGGTGTTCCCGGCTTTCCCTGATCGGGGGAAGCCTTGCACCAATCGGCAGTGGAGAAAAGGGGCGGCGACGGCCGCGCATCAATCCCACCTCTCCGGATGGGAGGCGAGCAGACATGCGCATGCCCTGGACGACGAAGACGCAAGAGGCGGGACCGGAATGAACTTCACCAGCGACAATGTTCACGGCGCGGCGCCCGAGATTCTGGCTGCGCTTTCGTCCGCCAGCAGCGGGACGCAGACGTCCTATGGCGACGACGACCTGACGAAGGCGCTCAAAGAGACGATGAGCGCGCTCTTCGAGCGCGAGGTCGCCGTGTTTCCCGTCGTCTCCGGCACGGCGGCGAACGCACTGGCGCTCGCGACGTTCGTTCCGCCGCACGGCACGGTTGTCTGCCACGCGGACGCGCACATCGCGGTCGACGAATGCGGTGCGCCGGAATTCTTCACGCACGGCGCCAAGCTCGTTACGCTGGACGGGGCGAACGGAAAACTCTCGGCGGGCGACATCGCGGCGGCAATCTCGCGCTTCCCCGCCGGCGTCGTGCACCACTCGCAACCGTCCGCCGTCAGCATCACGCAGTCGAGCGAGTGGGGCACCTGCTACACGCCGGACGAGGTCGCCGCCATTGCAGACGTCGCGCACGGCAACGGCCTCACGCTTCACATGGACGGGGCGCGCTTCGCCAATGCGGTGGCGCATCTCGGTCTCGGCCCCGCCGATGCCTCATGGCGCGCCGGCGTCGACGTGCTGTCGTTCGGGGCTACGAAGAACGGAGCGTTGGCCGCCGAGGCGGTGATCGTCTTCGATCCCGCCGACGTGCGGGATTTCGAATACCGCCGGAAGAAATCCGGCCATCTCGTATCGAAGATGCGCTTTCTGTCCGCGCAGTGGCTGGCGTATCTCGAAGCGGATCGCTGGATCGATCATGCGCGGAAGGCGAATGCGGCGGCGGCGACGCTCGCGCGGTTGCTGGGCGCCATTCGCGGCATCGACATCGCCTGTCCCGTCGAAGCCAATGCCGTGTTCGCATGGGTGCCCGATCGGACGGTCGCGAGGCTGCGCGCCGCCGGCGCACGATTCTACGATTGGCGGCCTTCGGCGCAGGGCCGCACGCTCATCCGTCTGGTCTGCTCGTTTGCGACCGCGGACGAAGATGTGCGCCGCTTTGCGCAGATTGCCGATTCGCAGTGAAGCAAAACGGCGGCCGGACATGTCTGCCGGGCCGCCGTTTGCACAATGAATGCGGTCTGGGTCCGTCCGGCTCAGATGCGGCCGAGCAGCGTGATGGTTCCCTGTTCGGCCGTGTTGCCCGAACCCGCCTTCAGATAGTCGAAGCTGAAGTTCAGCGACCATGCGCCGGTGGATACGCCCAGCCCACCGCCCACCACGGCGTTGCCGGCGTCGGGCTTCGGTCCCGTGATCTCGAACACCGACGGCGGCGTTACGCTCAGGAAGTTCGCCTTTACGCTCTCGGCGCCGTTGGCGAAATCGTAGCGGTAACCGGCCGTCAGATCGGGCTGCAGGAGGAAATCCGTGAAATCGAAATCCTGGCGCATATTGAGCCCGGCGAAGCCGCGCAGCGACTGCTCGTAAGCCGATGCGACGTGCAGGTCGAATCCGTCGCCGCCGCCGCTTTCGTTGTAGGGCTCTTCGCGCATGACGAGCCCGTTGACGCTCACCTGCGGCGTGATCACCGTGCCGTCTTCGTTGAAGATGACGCCCGTGGTGGCGCCGCCCGCCAGATACTCCGCAGGGTGCTGGCTCACGGCTGCCCGTGAGTAGTCCGAAAAGCCGCCGATGCCATTGGGATCCTCGAGGCTGATGTAGCGGGTGCCCTTCAGATTCGCATAGCCGACAGATGCGTCGGTATCCAGGAACAGGCCCTTGCCGCGCCAGTCGGTATAGCCGGTCAACATGGTCCACTCGGAGTCCGACTTGTTGAGATCGGGATCCTGGCCGCGTTCGCCGCCGGAAACGAAGGTGAACGCTGCGCCGTAACGTCCGTTCACCGGGTCGCCTTCGTCGGCGCCCATCACAAACCCGAAGCCCGTATCGCGATAACCCGGCCCCGCAGAGGTTCCGTCCTGATTGAGCCGCTGGGCAAACTGCTGGCCCCAGATGGTCAGATCGCCATCCTGATTGGCGTATTCGCGCAGCACTTTCTGTCGGTCGGCAACCACGCCTGTCGCATCGTCGGTCAGCGAGACGGCAAGCGCGCGCGTCGCGCCGGACACGTCGGGCGCGAATTCCGTGTAGGCGTTCTGCGCCTGGTAGGAATTCGAGATTCCGTTGATCATTGCCGCGCCGAGGCCGTTGTCGTTGCCGAGCGCCACGTTGGCGTAGGGGAACATCTTGGCGGCAAAGCCGGTCAGCGGGATTTCGTTGGGGTTACAGTTCGGGTCGCCCGTCTGCTTGCAGCCGTCGGCGCCGATCGTCTTGGGAACGATGGTGAGAATGAGCTGGTCGCCGTCGGCGCTCAGAGACAGGCCGCTCTGCGTCGGGCTGTAGAGATAAGACAGATTTTGCAGAAACGCGCCCTGAATGAAGCTCAGTTCTGAATTCGCCCCCGTCGAAATCGCGATCGGCGTCGCCGAATTGATCACGATAAACGTCGCCGCCGTTTGTCCCACCGGCGGCGCAATGAAGCTGTCCGGTGTGAAGGTCACGGGAGTGGTACTGCCGTTGATCTCGGCTCCGATGTTCGCGTTGATGATCCAGAGATCTGGCTTTTGGGGGAACAGTTCGGTCATGAATGCCTGGGAGTAGTGAATATCGGTCGTGCTCCCGGAATCGAGTTCGAACTCTCCGGCCTCCAGCGTCGTGCCCGGCACGAGTTTTTGATTCACGACGTTGTCGTTCTGGCTGCTGGCCGCAGTTTCGAGATTCAAAATGCCGCTGTTTTCGACCAGAATGTTGACCTCGCCGGTTTCCTGATCCCCGGTGGTGCCGGAATAAATCTGGCCGCTCACAGAACCGTAGGCCCCGATGGTCAGCGAGTCGGGGGTGCCGGTGGGAGCACCGCCGAAATAGATGTTGCCCGTCATGCTGGCGAGCTCATTGGACGCGTTACCCTGAACCAGAAAATTATCGGAGCCGGACCCGAGACGGACGTCCCCCTCGATGACGCCGTTATTGGTGATTGTCACGCCCGACGTATTGGATTCCAGATCGATGGCGACTGCGACCTGGTCACTGTTCGTGAGTTCGGTGGCGATGGCTTCGATGATGGCGCCGGAATTGTTGACGATGTTGGTGAGCGTTCCCGAATAATCCTCGATCGCGATCGCCGACAGCTCTCCCTGCGTCAGATTGAGATTGGTGGTGGTTGCGACCGCGGAAATGGTGCCGTCGTTGACGATGCTCGGCAACGTGGCGCTGGGCTCAACTTCGATGGCGAAGGCCTGTCCGCCCTCGACGCCGGACGCCGACGCACTGATCGTGCCCACTCTCTCGATGTCTTCGTTGGAATTGAGGATCCCCGGAACGCTGGCATAAGGTCCGATATAGATGGCGACTGCCTTCGTCACCAGACCGCTGCCCTTGTCGTCGGTTCCGACGCTCGAAGAGATCGTGCCGCCGTTGAAGATGTCGCTCAAAAGCGTGGTCGTATAGGTCGCGGAATCGCCGCTGATGCTGAGCGCGGTTGCCGGGATCGACGCATCGGGATTATCGTCGGAATTCAGGATCGAACCCCGGTTCAGGATCGAACCCGAGTCGCCCTGGTCGGTATAGGTGCCGATCACGATGGAACTGGGCGTGGTCGCATTCGGCGAGATCGCGATCGTCGGCGCGTCGCCATCCGTGGTGATGGCAGCATTGGGGGTCGTGTCGGTCGAAAACGCCGGTCCCGCATTATAGATGCCGCCGTTTCCCGCTGCCGGATCGATGCTCGCCTGAATGACGAGCGCCGAACCGGCATTGACGTTGCCGCCCTTGCTCGACGGCGTGGCCGTTCCGATCGTCTCCAGGATGTTCTGGTTTTCGATGTATCCGTTGATCGGTCCCTGAACGACAATGCCTTCGGCATTGAAGCCCGTCGCCGAAACCGAACCTTGCGTCTCGATATCGATATTGCCGTTGACCGTTCCACCCAGATACATGGCGATGTTGCTGCCGTAGGTCTGGGTCGTGGTGCTGATCGGCAGCATCTCCAGTTCGCCGTCGATGTTGATGTTGCCGTTGAGGACGCCACCCGGCGCGCTGGTGGCGGTATCCGGCGCGATGATGTTGATGCCGTAGGACGACGTTCCCGTGATGTCGATCGTGCCGCCGGCGATCAGATTGATGTCGCCGTTCATCGTGCCCGCGATATAAAGACCATTGGAGCCACTGGCCACCGAAGTCGAAGAGGTCGGGGTCATCAGGATTTCGCCGGCGATATCGATGTCGCTGGGCGTGCCTGTCGAGCCGAGGGTCGAACCCTGGGCAATGTCGATGGCGGTCGACGCGTCGCCCTGGATCTTGAGCGAGGTACCGGTTTCGAGAAGGATCGCGGCGTCGTTGGTGTCCTGCACGCCGACCAGTTGCGACACCGGCGTTCCGACGGAACAGGAGGTGCCTGTCAGCACGCCGTCTTCCGTACACCCGAGGTCGCCGATGAACGCCAGGCCGTTGTTGGTCGGATCGTTGGCAATGAGGATGCCCGTCTTGTACGAACCGGAGCCGGTGAAATCGATCTTGTTGGCATTGTCGAGGCCGCCGGTATAGCCGCCTACCATCGAAATGCCCGTGAGCGTATTGGTGCCGTTGCCGACACCGGTGTAGCTGATGGTGCCCTGATTGTAGACGTCGGCGGCACTGCCGACGCCGGTGCCATTGCCGTCGATCGTCACCGCCGGCCCTACCGGCGGGTTGGTCGAGATGACGATCGAGCCCGTCGAGGTGATCGTGATGGTGCCCGGATCGGTATCCGTCGCCGTATCCTGCGGAGTCGTCACCTTGTTGCTGATGATTTCCTGCGCGAGCGCCTGGCCGGCAATGAGCGCGGCCGTGGCGGCGCCCAGCAAC
This sequence comes from Rhizomicrobium sp., assembly GCA_050010175.1. Taxonomy (GTDB): domain Bacteria; phylum Pseudomonadota; class Alphaproteobacteria; order Micropepsales; family Micropepsaceae; genus Rhizomicrobium. Next base: position 113,317 of record JBEKLN010000009.1, on the reverse strand, counting down.
ATCAATGAACGCTTGGACAAGGCGAACCTCTCATCGTTAAGGATCGGTGGCGGGCGTGGGAAATCGTTAACGCCCCTCCGTTTCGGGTTACGCCCCAGGACGGTCCCGAAAACCGGCGCACCTTAGCCAGAATTTTGAGTCCGACGCCAGCGGCAACAAGGTTACCGCGACCGCTTCGGCGGCATTTTTAATGCGGCGTTAGGCCGTGTTCGGCCACTATCCCGCCTGTCGCCCCTGCCGGTCCGAACCCGCTTCTGATGGCCGCACCCCCCCGCATCAGTTTCTCCAAGCTGACGCAGAAGCAGGCTTCTGCCGCCGCAGCACGTCACGAAATGCTTTACGCGGGCCGGGTCGGCGGAGCCCGCGCGGTGTTTGCGTTCTGCGACTTAAGCGGGCTGGACCTCTCGGGCCGCAATCTCGCCGATGCCGATTTCACGGGCGCCATGCTCGAAGAAGCCAATCTCGGGGGCGCACGTCTGGAATCGGCAAGCTTCTTCGGAGCCGACCTGCGGCGCGCCAATCTCGCGGACGCGATCCTGCGCCGCGCGGACCTGCGCGGTGTCTGCATGCGGGGCGCCAATCTGATCGGCGCGGATTTGTATGAAGCGGATTTGCGCGAGGGAACGATCGCGGAGAAGGACCGCTACGGCAATCTCCGCGTGCTGCAACACGACGTGGGGCCTGCCGAACTTCCGTCGGCGCTTTTGAATTCCGCCAATCTCGAGCGCGCGAAGATGACCGGCGCCATCGCGGTGCAGGCGGATTTCACCGATGCGATGATGAAAGGCTGCAAGCTCGCGCGCGCCAATCTGAGACAGGCAAGACTGGTCGGCGCCAACCTGGAGAATGCCGATCTCTCGTCGTGCAATCTGACGGGCGCATCGCTGGACGGAGCGATTCTCATCGGCGCACAGATGACGCATAGCGTGCTCGACGGCGTCGATCTGTCGACGGCGTTGACCGACAGGCCCATGGGGCGATCCGCCTCGCAGCTGCAGGGCCCGATCGACGAACTTCTCGACGCGCATTCGCGCTGGGTGGATACGGACGGTCGCGAAGGACAGCCGGTCGATCTCAGCGGCACGGACTTGCGCGGGATTGAGGGCCTTGCGCATCGGCTGCTCACGGCACTGATCGCGCCGGGCGCCATTCTTTACGGTCTCAACATCCAGGGTGCATCTCTTCAGGGCAGCAATCTGAGCGGCGCCGACCTCAGAAGCACGCAGCTGCAGGGCGCCGATCTGCGAGGCGCCAATCTCTCCGGCGCCAAGCTCAACAATGCAGATCTGCGCGACGCAAAGCTTGGCCCGCTGCTGATCTCCGATTCGCGGCTGCTGCCGTCGCGTCTCGACGGCGTTCAGGCCCGCTATGCGGATTTTCGCGGCGCCGATTTGCGGCGCGCGCGGTTTTCCGACTGCGACCTCGCTTATGCCAATCTGTCGGATACGGATCTGCGCGATACGGATCTGGGCGGCGCGGTATTGAACGGCGCAAAGCTTCCCACGCACTTCTCCGACACTTTGCATCCGCCTCTCGTCGGCACGCGGTAGGACTCGACAAGCGGCGAGTTTCGCCGGTCCGGTTATGCGCTGGCGTGTGCTGCGGGTTCCCGGACACAAGGTTGGTCCGGCGTCCGGCTGCGAATGAACTGGCCCAGACGATTGAGCGACACGCGCGCCTCGGGCACATAGGCACTCGCCTGGAAGACGTGCTGCATTCCGTCGTAAATCTCGACGCTCACGGGAACGCCGGCCTCGGCGGCTCTCTCGCCGATCCGGCTTGCGTCGTCGCGGAGAATCTCGAGGCTTCCCGCGTGCACCATGAGCGGCGGGAAGCCGTTGAACTTGGCGAACGCCGGCGAGGCATACGGATCCGTCGGATTGTTCCGCTTCAGATAGTGCCGCGCGCTCATGAAGAGCAATTCCCACGACAGCGCCGCATCGTTGGCGGAATTCTGCAGCATCGACCAGCCGGACAGCGAGAGATCGGCCCAGGGCGACATCGCAACGCATGCCGCCGGCATCGCAAGGCCTGCATTGCGGATGGCAAGCAGCAGCGCGAACGCGAGGCCGCCGCCGGCGGCATCTCCGGCGAGCACGATGGACGACGCGTCGACGCCGCGCTGAATGAGGTGACGATACACGTCGATCCCGTCGCGAAGCCCGGCCGGAAAAGGAAACTCCGGCGCCAGGCGATACGCCGGCGAGAATGCGGTCGCCTGCGCGGCCAGACAGAGCCGCGCGATCAGCGGGCGATGGGTTTCCGGCGAGCCCGCGACGAATCCCCCGCCGTGGAAGTACAGGATCAAGCGGCGTGCCGTGATGTCGGCCGAGCGTACCCATTCGCCCTTGATCGGCCCGACCTGGGAAGGTTCGAAGGTGAATTCCGGCGGGATCGGGCCGAACCGGTCGGTCAAATAGTCGTATTGCCGCCGCAGTTCAACGATGTCGCCCTCGATGCCGGAGGCACGAGGTCGAGCCATCCTGGTCAGTCGCGCAAACAGCGCGCTTTGCCAACTCGGCATAAGGAAGATCATACCAACAAGCGTCGGGAATCAGTATGTGCCGATCCCCGACGCCTGTCATCAGTTACCTGCGCACGGTACGCTCAAGCAGCCTTGGATTTGCCTTCGATCACCTTCAGATCGGCGGAATTGATCTGAATGCGGCGCGGCTTCTGCTCTTCGGGAACGACCCGCTCCAACTCGATGTGGAGCAGCCCGTTTTCGAGCTTGGCGCCGCGGATCTCGACATATTCGGCGAGCTGGAAGCGACGCTCGAACGCGCGGCCGGCAATACCCTGATAGAGATAGCCCGACTTGTCGCGCTCGCTCTCCTGCTTGCCCTGCACGCTCAGAACGCCTTCGCGAACTTCGACGTTGAGGTCCTTCTCGGCGAAACCTGCAACGGCGAGAACGATGCGATAATGGTTCTCATCGGTCCGCTCGATGTTGTACGGCGGGTACGACTGGTTCGCGTCGTACTGGTTGACCGAATCCAGGAGATCGAACAGCCGGTCGAAACCAACGGTCGAGCGGAAAAGGGGGGAAAAATCGAATGCACGCATGATCACAGCCTCCTTGCGAAGCGAAGTGGGTTAAGAGGCCGCCCGAAAGGGCCGGTCCTCGGTCAAACGATCCGGGAGCAGTGAAGCCTGCCCGGAACGCAATTCAGGTAGGGAGGCCGAGGAAGCGCTTCAAGCCCCGCGGTGCCACCACAGGCCACCGAGGAGATGGCTCAGTCCCAACCCCCAGAGAAGAGCCAGCACGACATATATGAAGACGTCCATCTGGGCCTGTGTCGCCCGCAGGCCGAGGGTGTCGCGGGCGAGCGTGAGGAGCCATGCCCCCTCTTCCTCATTTCCCGGGTCGCGCCAGTGGCCGGTCCGGAACAGAGACTCGAGATTGTTGAGCACGCAGGAGTTCTTGTTCAGCAGCCACTGGGTCGCCACGGCCGGCAGGAAGAACGCGTAAAACACGAGCGCCGGCCGCCATGGCGCCACCCAACCCACCACGACGTAGAGCATGACGGCAAAATGAAGGATGAAGCAGGCCTGCCCCAACAGATCGCGCCGGGTCGGAGTCGCGGCGGCAACGGCATCCCGCTCCTCGGATAGGCGTGTCATCCGGCGTGTCCCCTGTCTGCTCGACGACTGAATGCGTTCTGCGAACGCTTCCTGGATCGCGAACATAGGACTCCGCAGTTCCCTCGCCAACCCGTCGGACCGAACCGCGGCAGTTGTGGACGCCGCTGACAAATGCTCATATTAACGAAGCACTCGCGACCCACCGCGAGACCCTTGAGGAAGAGGAAGGACGCATTTCATGAGCTCGGATCAGGTCAAGCAGATTATCACCCAGTGGTCGGCAGCCATCGGCGCCAACTCGGGCCTGGGCGGCACGCTCAAACTCGACTTCGGCGAGCCGGGCAGCATCTATATCGACGGAAAATCGAGCCCCAACACCGTTACGGACGGCGCCGACAAGAGCGCCGACTGCACGATCACCGTCAGCCTCGAAACGTTGGAGAAGATGGTCAAGGGCGAGCTCGACGGGACGTCCGCCTTCATGCAGGGCAAATTGCGCGTGGCGGGCGACATGGGACTGGCGATGAAGCTCGGCCCGATCCTGCAGAAAGCCCGCGGCTGACAGGCCGTCGACGCTTTGGGCAGCCTCGACGCGCGACTGGTTCGGACGCGCGACGGAACCCGGATTCGCTGCGCGACATGGCCGGCGGATCCGGCCGCCAAGTCGCGCGGCGTATGTGCCCTCTTCGACGGTCAGACCGAGTTTCTCGAGAAGTATGTCGAGGTCGTCCGTGAGCTGACCTCGCGCGGTTTCGCTGTCGCTGCGCTGGACTGGCGCGGCCAGGGCGGATCGATGCGCAGCCTTCCCGACGGATTGAAGGCCCATGTCGGGGATTTTGCCGAGTACGGCCTCGATATCGCAGCGTTCCTCGAGCAGATCGTGTCACCGCTTGGCGCGGCGCGCCCCTTTGCCCTCGCCCACTCCATGGGCGCGCACAATCTGTTGCGCGCGCTTCACGACCGCCCGGATGCGTTCGCGGGCGCGGTGATGACGGCGCCCATGCTTGAAGCCGACACGCGCGGATACCCCGGCTGGGTCGCCCGCATGGTGTGTCGCGCGCAAAATCTCCGCGGGAGGTCCCCGGACTGGGTGTGGGGCATGGACAAACGCGATCCATTGGCGATGAGTTTCGGCGACAACCTCGTGACGTCGGATCGTGCGCGCTTCGCGCGGGCGCAGGATGTTCTGGCGCATCATCCGGAGATCCGTCTCGCGGGCCCGACATGGGGATGGCTGGAAGCGGCCTATCGGTCCATAGCGCTTGTCAGATCGCCGGGATACGCCGAAGCAATCACGACGCCGGTTCTCATTGTCGGCGCCGGGCGCGACCGCATCGTGAAGACCTCCGCGACGCGCGCATTCGTGCGACGCCTTCCGCGCGCGACCTATCTCGAGCTCGAAGACGCCGAACACGAGATCCTGATGGAGAACGATTCCATCCGCGCGCGCTTCTGGACAGCGTTCGACAAGTTCGCGGACGGGATCGCCCAGGGCGCAGCTGTCCGGCCAGATTAGGACTTCGAATTCAGAAGCGCGACTGCTGCGGCATGCATGCGCGCGTCGCCGGCGGCAAGGATCTGTCCGCCTGCGGAGCAATCGCCACCCTGCCAGTCGGTGACGATCCCGCCTGCGCCTGCGACGATGGGAATGAGTGCTGCGATATCCCAGCGATTGAATGTCGATTCCACGATCAGATCGACGAAGCCGAGCGCCAGCGCGGCGAAGATGTAGCAATCTCCTCCCCAGCGCGTCATGCGAACTTCGCGTTCGACGCGTTTGAATGCCGCCTGTTCGCCGTCCGCGAAATAAGCATCGGGATGCGTGGCGCACAGAATTGCATCTGCCAATGACGCGCACGAGCGCGTTTCGAGGCGCCTCTTCTCGCCGCCGGTATGGAAATGCGCGGCGCCATTTGCGCCCACAAAACGCTCGCGCAGAACCGGCTGGTCCAGCACGCCGAGGATGGGAAGGCTGTCGAACTCGAGCGCAATCAACGATCCCCATTCGTGACGCCCGGTAATAAATCCCCGCGTGCCGTCGACGGGATCGAGCACCCAGCGGTAGCCGCTCGTTCCCTCCTCTTCGCCCCATTCTTCGCCGAGAATTCCGTCGCCGGGTCTCTCGCGCCGGATGATCGCGCGGATGGCGGCCTCGGCGTTCTTGTCGGCTTCGGTCACGGGATCGAACACAGGCTTTCCCCCGACGGTCGGCCGCTTGTCGACGACGTCGATGCGGGCCCGGAAATACGGGCGAATGACCTCGCCGGCCGCATCGGCGAGACGATGTGCGAAGGTAATGGTTTCGTCGTCCACGGAGATCATGGGAATTCCTCGGGTTCGCCCTATATTGCATGGAGAGGCGGGCGGAGGGAGATGTCCATGCGAAGTGTGGTCGTGACGGGATCGTCGACGGGTATCGGTTGGGGCTGCACGAAGGTGCTGATCAAGAAAGGCTTCCGCGTGCTGGGCAGCGTCCGCAAACCGGCGGATGGCGACAGGCTCAAAAGCGAATTCGGTCCGAATTTTGTGCCGCTCCTGTTCGACGTCACGGATCAGGCTGCGGTGAGGGCCGGCGCCGAAGAGGCCGGCAAACATCTTGAGGGATTGCCGCTGTTCGGTCTCGTCAACAACGCGGGCATCGCCGTCTCGGGACCCTTGCTTCACCTCGACGTAGACGAATTTCGCCACCAACTGGAGGTCAACCTCACCGGGCAACTGATCGTGACGCAGGCCTTCGCGCCGCTGCTCATGGCGCACAAAGGAAAAAATGCGGGGCCGGGCCGCATCGTGATGATTTCCTCCGTGGGCGGAAAAAACGCATCGCCGTTCGTCGGGCCTTACAACACGTCCAAATTCGGCCTCGAAGGATTATCGGAAAGCCTCCGGCGCGAATTGCTGCTCCTCGGGATCGATGTCATCGTCATTGCGCCGGGTGCGGTTGCAACCCCGATCTGGGACAAGGCGGAGACGGTCGACATCACGCGCTATGCGAACACGCCGTTTGCTCCGGCGCTGAACAATATCCGCAATTACATGCTGACCAGCGGCCGCAAGGGTTTGAAGCCGGAGCGCGTGGGCCGTGCCGTCCTGCTCGCGCTGACGACGCGAAATCCCAAAGTCCGCTATACGGTGACGCCGGAGCCCTTCCAGAACTGGCTCGTCAACACGCTGCCGAAGCGCACGGTCGACCGGCTGATCGGCGGCAGACTGGGGTTGCTGCCGAAGTAGCGATAGCCGAAATCGCGACTGCAATTCATTCCGCGGCTTCTTTCGCCTTCTTGCGCAGATGGGGCAGCAGTTCGCGCTTGCGCAGGCGGATGGATTGCGGCGTCACCTCGACAAGTTCGTCGTCGCCGATATAGGCGATGGACTGCTCCAGCGTCAGCGGCGATATCGGCGTCAGGCGCATCGCCTCGTCTTTGGAGTGCGTTCTGATATTGTTGAGCTGCTTGGCCTTGAGCGGATTCACGTCGAGATCGTTGTCGCGCGCGTTTTCTCCGACGATCATGCCCTGATACACTTTCGTGCCGGGCGTCACGAACAATTTTCCCCGCTCTTCGATGTACCACAGCGCGTAGGTGACGGCTTCGCCGTCGGCCGTGGAGACGAGCACGCCGCTGCGACGGCCTTCGATAGCACCTTTGAACGGTGCGAACGCATGGAACATGCGGTTGATGACGCCTGTCCCGCGCGTATCGGTGAGGAACTCGCCGTGATAGCCGATGAGGCCTCGTGAGGGCGCGAAGAAGACCAGCCGCGTCTTGCCGGCGCCCGTCGGCCGCATGTCCTGCAGCTCGCCTTTGCGCTGGCTGATCTTCTCGATGACGATACCGGTGTAGGGATCATCGACATCGATCGTGACTTCTTCGATCGGCTCGAGACGCTGACCGGTTGCGGGATCGGTCTGATAGAGCACGCGCGGCCGGCTGATGGACAGCTCGAAGCCCTCGCGGCGCATGGTTTCGATCAACACTCCCAGCTGCAATTCGCCGCGGCCGGCGACTTCGTAATTCCCCTCGCCCGTCTCGCGCAGCTTGATGGCCACATTGCCTTCGGCTTCGCGCAGAAGGCGGTCGCGAATAACCCGGCTCTGCACCTTGTCGCCTTCGCGTCCCGCATAGGGTGAGTCGTTCACGGAGATGGTGATCGCCAGGGTCGGCGGATCGATCGGATTCGCCTCGATGGGCTTCTCGACCACGAGATCGCACAGCGTATCGGCAACGGTCGCCGTGGACAGACCGGCGATCGCGATGATGTCACCCGCCTCGGCGCGCTCGACCGGCACGCGTGCGAGGCCGCGGAACGCGAGGAGCTTGGTGACGCGCGCGCGCTCGATCTCCTGGCCGTCACGCGACAAAGCCTTGATCGGGCGGTTGATGGTCATGGCGCCGGATTCGATACGGCCCGTCAGCACGCGTCCGAGATACGGATCGGCTTCCAGCGTGGTGACCAGCATCGTGAACGGAAAGGCGTCGCCGGCCTTTTCGAGCGGTTTGGGCGGCGGAACGTCGGCGACGATGCGATCGAACAGCGGCGCGAGATCGGTGCGCGGATCGTCCAGGTCGGCGATCGCCCAGCCCTGACGTCCAGACGCATACAGCACGTGAAAATCGAGCTGGTAATCATTGGCTTCGAGCGCGAGGAACAGATCGAAGATGCTTTCGAGTGTTTCCTTCGGCTGCGCGTCGGAGCGGTCGATCTTGTTGACGACGACGATGGGCTTCAGTCCGAGCTTCAGTGCTTTCGACAAGACGAATTTCGTCTGCGGCATGACGGATTCCGCCGCGTCGACCAGCAGCACGACACCATCGACCATCGACAGGATGCGTTCCACCTCGCCGCCGAAATCGGCATGACCGGGCGTGTCGACGATGTTGATGCGCATGCCCTTCCAGTCCACGCTGGTGCACTTGGCGAGGATGGTGATGCCGCGCTCGCGTTCGAGATCATTGGAGTCCATCGCGCGCTCCGCGACCTGCTGGTTCTCGCGCACCGAGCCGGATTGCTTGAGCAGTTGATCGACAAGCGTCGTCTTCCCATGGTCGACATGGGCGATGATGGCAATGTTTCGAATATCCATGGGCGAATCCGGCTGGCGCCGCGCTTATATGGTCAGATTGCGACATTTCGCAACTGCGAAATGAACAATCGTGGGGAGAAACGCTCAGAAGTATCAGATGCTTAACACGACCGCCGGCAGCGAAGTCCCGGAAATGGTTCGGATATTATGCGTTTCCTGCCGTGAGGCGGTCCACGTCGGCGAGTTCCTCCGCCGACAATTTCCAGTCCACCGCTTTCACATTCTGTTCGATTTGCTCCGGCCTCGTCGCGCCGGCGATCACGCTTGCCACCGGAGTCTTTCCGGCAAGCCAGCTGAATGCGAGTTCGAGCAAGGTACGGTCTCGTTGCGTGCAGAAGGCCTCCAGCTTCTGAACGATGCGCCAGTTTCGCTCTGTCATGTAGCGGTCCGACAGCCGCTTCATCAGAGCCAGCCGGGTGCCGGCAGGCGCCTCGGCGCCGTGTCTGTACTTGCCCGTGAGCATTCCGCTGGCGAGCGGGAAGTACGGAATCAGTCCCATGCCGTGCGCCGAAAGCGCAGGAACAAGCTCGCGCTCGCAGTCGCGCGCAAGCAGGCTGTACTCGTCCTGCGCACAGATGAACGGTGAGGAGCGCAAATCCTGCGCGGTCCACGCTGCATCGGCAACGCCCCATGCCGGAACATTCGAACACCCGATGTAGCGGACCTTTCCCGCACGCACTAGATCGTCGAGCGCGGAAAGCGTTTCGGCGATCGGCGTTTTCGGATCGGCACGATGCAACTGGTATAGATCGATCCAGTCTGTCTTCAACCGCTTCAGGCTGGCCTCGACGGCGCGGACGATGTAGCGGCGCGAGGCACCCATCTGCGATCCCGCGTCGTCCATCTGCATGCCGAACTTGGTGGCCAGCACGATGTCCTTGCGGCGCGGTCCGAGGATTTCGCCCAGCTGCGTTTCCGAGCCGCCGCGGTTGCCATAAACATCGGCGGTGTCGAACAGCGTCACCCCGAGGTCGAGTGCACGATGCACGACCTTGCGGGACTGCTCGATATCGAGGGCTCCGAAATTGTTGCAGCCGAGGCCGACAAGGGAGACGTCCAGTCCCGACCGGCCGATGTTGCGTATGATCATGGTTTCTCCCGCTCGCGAAAGCCAGGGCGGTTGCCGCCCGCCGCGTGGCGCGAAGAATGCGTCGCTGCAGGCGCAAGCTCAAAGCGAATTCGGCGGGCCGAACGAAAAAGGGCGCCGGTTTCCCGGCGCCCTCTTGTCAACCCGTGAGACGCTGTCAGAAGTGAACGCCAACTCTCACGCCATACATCCTGGGGTCTTGCAGGAACTGGTTTGTGTACAGGCCCGAGCTCGAACTCGTCAGATATTCGCCCGTGACCGCGACCGTGTTGAAGACATTCTTCATGTAACCCTGGACGTACCAAACGTTGTCCGGAGAGTTCAGCTGAATCTGGGCATTCGTGATTTCGTAGCCCTGCACCTTGTCCGCAGGATCCTCAAACACCCGGCCCCACATGTCGCTCTGCCAGTACAAATCCACGCGCGGAACCAGCGTGTAGTCGCTTCCGACGTTGAAGGTGTACTGCACACCGAAGCTCAACGTCACCGGTGGCGTGTTCGGGTTTTCATTGCCCTTCAGCTGTTCCGGAACGCCGGCGGGTGTGCCGTTGCCGCCAGGTTGGGTGAACGAATAGCCGTTGGCAGCCATGATGGCTTCCACGCCCGGATTCTGGAAGAACGCCGGATTACACGTGCCGTAGTTCGTCAGCGGAATTCCGGCTCCTGCCAGCTGGGCAGAACCACCCGGAGGATCGAAATACGGATCGGCAACGCCAGCACCCGCGAACGCTGCGGCAAGAGCCGCATTGTCGCCCGGCGCCAGGGTCTGACCTGGCAAGAGGTACACTGCGCAGTTTTGCGCCGCAGTGCCGGTTGGCGTGGCGTCCTTGATCAGAACCGCATTCTTGGCGCCGGCCGTCGGGTTGCGCGGATCGACCAGTTCCGTATTCCCCAGCGCGGAGTGGACGAAGCCGACATTGAAGTTGAACGCCCAATGCTCGTCCGGCGCATAGACCAACTGACCTTCCGATCCATACATGCGTGAGTTCACGTTTGCATTGATCGAGTCGTTGTCGAGGATCTGCGAAATCTGCAGACCTTCGTAGTTGTAGTACCACGCATCGAGGTTGGCCTGCAGCGTGGCATTGAGCAGGATGTTCTTCGAACCGACTTCGAAGGCATCGATGCCTTCGGGCTGATAGGTCGATTGGACGCCCTGCGACACGGCGTAGGCCGTCAGACCGGGATTGAAGCCGCCCGCCTTATAGCCCCGCGAGTAGCTGGCGTAGAACTGCGTCTGATCGGTGAAGTCCAGCTTCGGCGTGTAGCTCAAGACCGCGCGGCCCGTGATCTTTTGGTAGCTGCCCGACTGGTACTGATAGGGAACGCCACCCACTGCCGGGTTTGTCGGGAACGAAGTCGTACCGATCGGCAGCACGCTGTTGATCAGCAGAATGCGATCTTCCTGGGACTTGAAGTCGTCCGTCCAGCGGGCACCGAGTGTCAGTTTCAGCAGATCCGGTACGAACTGGTAGTAAACTTCGCCGTAGACCGACTGCGATTTCAGCGTCACGCCACCAGGGGCAGGCGAGCTGTTGTCGTAGTAGGCCGGATCAAGCAGACAGCCCGTCGCCTGACAGGCCGGAGAGCCGGCGCCGATGATCGAGCCCAACGCCACGGACGCATAGCCCTGCGCGCCGCTTGATACGTAATAGTCGCCCCAGGCGTCCTGACGGACATAGAGGCCGCCGACAAGGAAATTGAACGGACCCTGGAAATCCGACCGGAACCGCAGATCAATGGAGTATTGCTGCTGTTCGGCGTTCGACTGGTCGTAGGTCGAGAAGGTGTTGGTCCAGTACTTGACGTTGTCGGTGCTCAGACCGAGCCCCGAAAAGCCGGCCGCTGGCAGGTATCCCGGATGGCTCGCCAGGTACGGATCGAACAGGTTGGCATAGGCCGCGTTGCAAAGCGGATCTGCAGGCGGGCAGGCACCGAAGCCGGACGCGAGCAGATCGTACAACGTCGTCTCTGCGGAAGAACCGAAAACGCCGGGCCCGTAGGTGCCGAGCATGGCCTGGTTGATCGGCGTGTTGACGCCGTTGTTGTAGCTTTCCTGCGAGACCGTATCGCCGTGGTCGTAGCCGATGTTGGCTTCGAAATCGAGCCAGCTCGTGACCTTCTGCTTGATGTTCGTGGCGAGGAAATCGTCATCCGCGCGCCACGTCGGCTGGAAATCGGTGTTGAGGTGCCACGCCTGGGTCGGGTTGGCGATCAGCGCCGCCTGCTGCTGCAGGTTCACAAGGCCGAGCTGAGACGGCAAACCTTCGTCCGCGAATGCCTGCGTGCTCGCAAGGTCGGCGGAGAAGAATGCATTTTCATTGATGTTCTGATTGGCAAGGCCGTTCGGCAAACAGCCCAACGTGCCGCTGGGATCCCAGAGACATTGCTGTCTCTGCGCGCGCATCGTCGAGTCATCCTTGTGGAAGGTCTGCGCGATGAAATCGATCGTCGTGTTCTCGGTCGGCTGCCACCTCAGCATGCCGCGGATCGAGTAGGTGTCGTTTCCGTCGATATGGCTGTCGTTGTATTCGTTGGTGATGATGCCGGAATTGTATTCGCGGTCCGCGGAAATGCGCAGACCCAGCTGGTCGTCGACAAGCGGCAGATTGACCGCGATGCGATCTTCGTTCGAATCGTAGTTGCCGTAGCTGAAGTCGGCGGTAACGGACGCCTGTTCGAGGTCGGGCTTGTTGGGAATGATGTTGATCGCACCGGCAGTGGCGCCGCGGCCATACAGGATGCTCTGCGGACCTTCGAGGATTTCGATGTTACCGATGTCGTAAACCGAACTGAGCGCCAGCGACGCACCGGCGATATAGATGTTGTCGAAGCTGACCGCCACGCCGGACTCGCCGCCGCCGGTGATCACGTCGTTGCCGATGCCGCGAATGCTGAAATCGTCGCCGCTGAAGTTCGTCTTCGTATACGTCACGTTCGGCGTTGCGAACTGGAGATCCTTCGCCATCTGGATCTGGTGCGCCTGAATATCCTGCGACGAAAACGCGGTAATCGCGATCGGCACGTTTTGAACGTTTTCCGATTTTCTCTGAGCGGTCACGACGACCTGCTCGACTTGCGCGAGTGCCGGTGCGGCAATTGCCGTCGACAGCAACAATGCGGTGACGAATAGAGAGGACCGGCCGGTCCCCGGACGCTGTGCAGACATCAGTAGCTCCCCATTGAAATCTCGCCGGATGACGAAATTCTCTTATGTTCACGGCCGCGCCCCATTCCCCAGGGCGCGACTGTGACGGTCCTTCACTGATGGCAGGATGGTGCAAGGCCCGGGGCTCGGCAAGAAAGATAAAGCCCGATGCCATTTTCCGGCATCATTTCATGACTGATTTGTACCCGGAATGTCACACTCGGATACGCCGGCCTCCAGGCCTCCGTCCGGCGAGCCGGATTTGCCAACCGAATCGCCGCCTTAACGAACGCCGAAACGAATCACTGTTTGGGGAACGGTCCGATCGGGAATGGCTGTTCGTCGCGAACAAATGTGATGAAGGCGAGCAGCTCCCAGATGTATTGCACCAGGCTGAGGCTGAAGGCTTTCAGCTCTTCGTTGATCCGGCCGCTGACGGCGAACATGACGAACTGAACAATCGCGAGCAACAAGACGAGGTCGAACGCGAGCCAAGCCAACAGCCCGAAGCCGATCGCGTAGAGCAGGCGCACAAAGGGAAATGGAGTGCGGGCCGGTGTTGTCGCGCGCGAGTCCGCGGTTCCGCCGTCGGTATTTGTCATGGCATGCCCTCCATCGACGACAATCCGCCGCCGAGAGATACTTATGAATCAATGGACCAGCTTCAAGGATCGGGATGCGGTTCGTCATCGACCCGGCCGCCCCCGGCAAGCACGTCGAACGGCCCGGCGAGCAGCAAGCCCGCGAAATACCCGCCCAGATGGGCCACCCACGCGATCACGTTTGCGCCGCCGCCGGCTCCCAGCCCCGTCAATCCGGCGACAATGTTTACGAGGCACCAGACGATCGTCCACAGAATGACACGGCCGGACAGGATCGGGGCAAGCACCGGGGACTGCGATTGCTGCGGCTCCAGGGAAATCATCCGGAATGCCGCACCCATCAATCCCGCAATCGCTGCCGAGGCGCCGATCACCGGTTCGGTGGAACCCCAATAGACGGCCAGATGGGCGGAAATGCCGGCAATGCCGCACACCAGAAAGAACGCCAGAAACAGGGGAGTCCCGAATCGATTCGCGACCACCGGCCCGAATATCAGCAGTCCGGCACTGTTGATCAGGACGTGAGTCCAGCTCCCGTGCAGGAACATATGCGTAACGAACGGCAGCGCCTGGTGAACAAAGTCCCGCGGAATCACCCCCCTCTGCGCAAGGTGCGTTACATAAGTATGCGAGTACCAAGCCGGAACGAACCCGTAGGCATTGATGATGTAGTTCGTCTGGGTCGAGTCAGGTGCGAAAAGGGCCACGCGCAGCGCGTGGACGCCGACGAGCAGCGCAATCAGCCACACGACGACGGCCGGGACTCGCAGGAATGGCTGGCGGGCAGGATCCTGAAAAAAGGCCATGTCCGGTCCTAGTTGGCGTCTGCGGCGAGCGCCGCCTCGACGAGAGGGAGCCGATCGTTGCCGAAGTACATGTCGTCCCGGTTTACAAAGAATGTCGGAGAGCCGAACCCGCCCCGGCCGACCAGTTCGTCGGTGTTCTCCCGCAGGCGTGCCTTGACCGGCGGCATCCGGCTTCTGGCGAGTAACCGCTCGCCGTCAATTCCTGCCCGCCGGGCGACGTCGACCAACACCTCGTCGCGACTGATGTCCTCCAGCCGGCCCCAGTAGGCTTCGAATACTTCACGGGCAAATTCCACAAGGAGACCGTCCTCCGCGGCGGCAATCACGCAGCGCATCGCGGCAACCGCACGCACAGGGAAAACGTCCGGTTTGCCGATCCGTATGCCGGCCAGACGCGCCCAATCCTGCAGATCTTTTTCGTAATAGGCCTGCTTGCGCGAATCCGGATTGGCGCGGCGCGCATAGACGTCCTGATTGACAGCATTGAAGACGCCGCCCACGAGGATGGGCCGCCAGGCGATCGTTGCCGTCGAACGCGCGCGCATGCCCTCGAGCCGTGCAAATGCCAGGTAAGTCCAGGGCGACGAACAATCGAAGAAGAATTCGAGATGCGCCACGCGACGCTCCGGATTTTGGTGAACGGACGTTAACGATACGAATCCCGGATTGAAACACTGCAGTCCGCCGGCGGCGCCGGATCGTGGCACGGGGGTTGCTCCTTCGTCTCCGGGTTCAATGGGGCAGCACCAATGCCGCAAAAAACGAGACAGCCAATCTTCGCAGGCATTGCCGCGGCCGGGATCGCACTGGTCCTGGCCTCGCCGGCCGCTGCACAGATGGCCAATGCGTCTTCCTACAACAATCCCTACGGGATGACGCAGGGCAGCGAAAACCAGGCCGTCGATCCGTCGCTGCGCGATGCCAACGGCAACCTGGCGCTGGTGAACGGCCAGTTTCAGAGTTCTTCAATGAGCCAGCAGTCCGGCGTCCAGAACATGGGCGTGCTGGGCGGAGGCGCGAGCGGTTCTTCGCTGGGTTCGGGCGTGGGATTCGGTCCCGTCACCAGCGCGACGGCGATCGGAAACTCGCTCAACGTCGTGACGGTCGGTTCGAACAACACGGTGATCGTCAATTCCACGCAGACCAACAACGGAAACCAGACCGCCACGACCAGTGGCCACTGAAGTCTCTGAAAGGGAAGCCCCTCCCATGACACGCCGTGCCCGACGCTATCTTGCAGCACCACTCGCGCTTTCGCTCGCCGCAATGGCACTGGGCGGCTGCGTCAGCCCCTCCGCGGACAGCGATACCGGCCGTTACACCGCGCCTATCGGCGATGCTCCGGTGATTGCCAACGAGACGCCGTATTCCGATGCCCTGCGCTGTTTTGCCGGCGTCACGGCACAGCATCCGCTGCGCATCGCTGTCGGACAGATCGCCGACTACACCGGAAAGATGGAATCCGACAACAGCGGCCGCAAACTGACCCAGGGCGCGGCTCTCATGGCGATGTCGGCCCTCTCGAAGGCCGGAGTACCGCTCGTCGAACGGTTCGACACCTCCGTCGCCGAAATGGAACTGAAGTACGCCAACAACAAGCTGATCACCGACGACCAGAAGGCCGGCGCGCCGGGCGACTTCCGCCGCATCATGGCGGGATCCATTCCCGGATCGAATTACTACCTGGTCGGCGGCATCACGGAGTTGAACTTCAATATCCGTTCGGTCGGCGCCAACGGCGACGCGGGCGGTACGTCGAGCGGCTCGCTCAAGGGCACGTCCGGCGGGAACATGTATGTGATGAATATCGGTCTCGACCTTCGGCTTGTCGACACCAACACGCTCGAAGTGGTCGACGTCATCTCCTACCAGAAGCAGATCATCGGCCGCCAGGAACAGATCGGCGTATTCGACTTCCTGGGCCATACGTTCTTCGACGCGAGCGTCGGCGAAAGCGCGCTCGAGCCGATCCAGCTCGGGGTGCGCTCCGTCATCGAACGCGCCGTCCTGCAAATGGTCTCGCGCGTCTATCACGCGCCTGCATCGACCTGCGCATCGAACCTGGGAACCGCCAACGATCCGCTCGCCGGCCCCGGCGATCGCAGCGCTTCAACGCCACTCGTGTCCGCATCCAACGCATCATCCGAGGAGCAACGCAATGAACCGAACCGCCAAGATCCTTATCGCTGGTACAGCTCTGCTGATCCTGCCAGCGAGCCTCGCCTGCGCTCAGACGTCAACTGACGTCAGCAACATCCTGAACGGACAGATCAACCTTCAGTCCGATGTATCGAAACTGAACACGACGGTCACCAACGCGGTGGGCAACGTGAACGCGGCGTCCGTTGCCGGCGGCAACAACACCGAGATTTTCACGATGAACAACACCAACGTGATCAACAAGCAGTATGTCGGCTCGAGCGCCGACATCGTGGCGATCCAGAATGCCGACGTGCAGAACGCAGGTGGAACCGTCACCCTGCAGGCGCAGGCCGTTTGCAACGGCGCCGATGTCTCCACCGATCCGAGCTATGTCAACGTCAAAAGCAACCAGCAGTGCGACGCAACCGATCCCTATGCCGAGCTGAATGCGAACGTGACCAACGCCGGCAACGACACGACGCTGACCAGTTCGGCCGTCGGCAACACCTTCAGCGAAGACACCAACGCGCCTGCGTCGAACATCACCACGCGTCAGCTCAACAACTCGACCGTGGAAGCCGTCGTCAACAGCACGGTCACCAACGTGGCCGGCAACGTGACCATCAATTCCTCCGCGATCGGCAACAACTCGCAGATCATCCACTACTGAGGTCGCGCGAGGAGGCATCTCTTCGGGGGCTACGAGCGGAGATGCTTTGGGGGAGGGAGGGCTTCGGCCCTCCCTTTTTTCTTTGTGGCGCCGCCCCTCCCTGCCCGCTAACAATGCGCCCGCGACAGGGGGAATCGGCATGACCATGCAGGCAGACTCGCACCCGGACTCCATGCGCGAATTGACCATTCGCGGAATCATACTCGGGATTCTGATCACCGGCATATTCACCGCAGCCAATGTCTATCTCGGGCTGAAGGTCGGTCTTACCTTCGCAACCTCGATCCCCGCCGCAGTCATTTCCATGGCGGTTCTGTCGGCGTTCAAGGGTGCCACGATCCTCGAGAACAACATCGTTCAGACGGTCGCGTCGGCGGCCGGCACGCTGTCGGCGATCATTTTTGTGTTGCCGGGGCTCGTCATCGTCGGCGCGTGGACGGGCTTTCCGTTCTGGACCTCGTTTCTGATCTGCGCCTCGGGCGGCATCCTGGGCGTGCTCTTCACCATCCCCCTGCGCCGCGCCATGGTGACGACGTCGGACCTTCCCTATCCCGAAGGAGTCGCGGCGGCGGAAGTACTGGAGGTCGGCTCGCGCGCGCGCGAAGCGGTGGCGGGAGATGCCAACAGCGAATCGCGCGAAGGACTTCTCGCGGTCGTGTACGGATCGGTTGCGTCGGCGGCACTCGCTGTTGCGAACGCGATGCAGCTGGTTCCGGACAATATCCCGCGATATTTCCGCGTCGGACCCGCCGCGATCAGCGGTTACGACATGTCATTTTCACTTGCGTTGCTTGGTGCAGGCTACCTTGTCGGCCTCTCGGTCGGCATGGCCATGCTGTTCGGATTGGTAATCGCATGGGGCGGCGCAGTGCCGATACTCACCGGCATGCAGTCGGTTGCTACCGGAGATATCGGTGCTCGCGCACACGCCGTCTGGTTCAATGACGTCCGGTTCATCGGTGCGGGAACAATCGGCGTTGCAGCGATCTGGACTCTCCTGAAACTTGCCGGTCCCGTCGTGCGCGGCGTCGTCGGCACGGCAACCGCATCACGGGCACGGAACGCCGGCGCTGCGGACCGCCGCGACATGGACATGTCGATCGGCTGGATCGCCGTGCTCGCGCTGATCAGTCTGGCCGTGATCGTCTATATCCTGTTCGTGTTCTTGCAGCCGACGCCGCTCGCTTCGCAATCGGTGAAACTCATCGCCGCCGCCGTTCCGTTCATTTTCTTCGGGGGGTTCATCGTTGCGGCCATCTGCGGCTACATGGCGGGTTTGATTGGCGCTTCGAACAGTCCGATCTCCGGCGTCGGCATTCTGGCGATTCTTTCATGTGCGGCACTTCTTGTCGCCGTCACCCAGACCTCTGCAGAGTCTCGCGGAACGCTGGTCGCACTTGCGCTGTTCGTGACGGCTGTCGTGTTTGCGATTGCCACGATTTCCAACAACAACCTTCAGGACCTGAAGACCGGGCAACTTGTGGGCGCCACGCCCAGCGCACAACAGTGGGCGCTTGTTATTGGCGTGATCGCCGGAGCCATCGTGATCGCTCCTGTCCTGAACCTTCTTTACCAAGCGTTCGGCTTTTCCGGAGTGGCTCAGCCTGCAGGCGCGGTCGGCGCGCCCCTTGCCGCCCCGCAGGCGAATCTCATTGCGACGCTGGCGCAGGGTGTGATTCAGCAAAAGCTCAATTTGAAGATGCTCGGAATCGGATGCGCATTGGGCGTCGTGGTTGTGGCCATCGACGAACTACTCGGAGCGGTGAAACTTCTCCGCTTGCCGCCGCTTGCCGTTGGCATCGGCATTTATCTGCCGATGTATGCCACTTTGCCGGTCGTCATCGGATCTGTGATCGGATACTTCTACGATCTTCATGCCGATCACACTAAAAACGTCGAGCACGCGAAGCGATTGGCGGTGCTCGTCGCGTCCGGAATGATTGTCGGCGAAAGCCTTTTCGGCGTCGTGCATGCGGCTCTGGTCTACTTCAAAATCCCTATCGCAGTCGTCGCGGACAATTATCCGCCAGCAATCTGGATCGGCGCGGCCTCCTTTCTCGCACTCACAGTTCTGCTGTACGGCTGGATGATCCGGCGGTCGCGGGCATAAGAGGCGGTGGCAACAGGCAGTAATCTGCCTGCCTACTGCCGACTGCCGACTGCCAATGATTCTCCCAACGTCAGCACCTGCCGGGCCTGCTTCAAATGCGGCTGATCGAGCATCTTGCCGTCGAGCGATGCGACGCCTGCGCCGTCCGCGAAAGCCGCGACGACGCGGTGCGCATGCGCGATGTCGTCCGCTGACGGCGTGAAGGCGGCGTTGATCGGCTCCACCTGGTCGGGATGGATCGCGAGCATGCCGGTGAACCCTTCGCGCTGCGCAGTGCGTGCATAGCGCTCGAGCCCGCCACGGTCGCGGAAATCGGAATAGAGCGTGTCGACGGCCGCGACGTCCGCGGCCTTCGCCGCCACCAGGCACATCGAGCGCACCATGCGGTAGGTGAAGGCGAACGCGCCGTCGTCGTCGCGATTGCCGGACGCACCGAGCGCCGCGGACAGATCTTCCGCGCCCCAGGTGAGCGCGGCCAGCCGCGGCGGAGGTTTGCGATACTCGCCCAGCGCGAGAACCGCCGCCGGGGTTTCGCTCGCCACCGGGATGACCCGGATGGACCGTTCGACAACGCCATGCGCGGCTTCAAGTTTCGACAGGTCGCGATCGAGAACGCGCAGCGTCTCCGGCGAGTCCGGCTTCGGCACGACGATGCCCGCCGGCCTTGCCCCGACGACGGCTTTCAGATCTTCCGCGTAATCGGCGCTGCCGACCGGATTGATGCGCACCCACAGCGACGCCCTTCCCGTCCAGCCCGACACATACTCACGCATGAAAGACCGCGCCTGCGGACGACGCTCTGCAGCGACTGCATCTTCGAGATCGAGAATGAGCGCGTCGGCGGGGGACGACTTCGCCTTCTCGAGCTTGCGCTCGCTGTCGGCCGGAACGAAGAGGAGCGAGCGCAGAATCATTTCGGCTTCCTCAGCATCAGCGCCGAGCGTTTGCACGTCGCGACTATCTCGCCCTTCTGGTTGATGGCGCGATGGGCGAATACCACGATGCCGTTGTCGGGCCGCGACTTCGATTCGCGCAATTCGAGAACTTCGCTTTCCACCTTCAGCGTGTCGCCATGGAAGACGGGCTTCGGAAACCGCACTTCGTCCCAGCCCAGATTGGCCACCGTTGTCCCGAGCGTCGTCTCGCCGACGGAAATGCCCACCATCAATCCCAGCGTGAAGCAGCTGTTGACAACGCGCGTACCGAACTCCGTGTGCTCGCGGCAGTATTCTTCATCCAGATGCAGCGCCGCGGGGTTGTGCGTCAGCGCCGTGAAGAAAACGTTATCTGCTTCCGTCACCGTTCGCCGGATCGGATGAGCGAATGTCTGGCCGACGGAAAATTCCTCAAAGTAAAGACCGGGCATATCGCAACCTCGCTGATTCCGCGTATTGTTAATCCCATTGAACGAGGGGAAGCCAGAGCCATGCTTGAGACAGCGAAAATCGCAGCGTTCGTGTCCACCCGCGACCGGGCGACGGCCAGGACATTCTACGGCCAGACGCTTGGCCTCCAACTTGTGCATGAAGACGACTACGCGGTGGTGTTCGATTCGAACGGCGTCTCGCTGCGCGTGTCCGTGGTGAAGGATCTCGTGCCGCAGAAATTCACGGTGTTGGGCTGGAACGTGAGCGACATCGAGGCGACCGCGAAGGCGATGATCGCCAAGGGCATCGCCTTCGAGCGCGTGCCGGGGCTGGAACAGGATACGCTCGGCATCTGGACGCCCGCGCCTGGCGTCAAGGTCGCCTGGTTCAAGGACCCCGACGGCAACTGGCTCTCCATCGCGCAGCATTGACAGGTTGTTCCTCTCCCGTGGAGCGACTGCGCAGCGGGGGAGGGGGACCGCGGTGGAGGCAGCGGCCGCCCGCGCGTTTCTTACAACCTGTACGATCTAAGAGTGCTGAGCCCAGGGATCAATCGCGCCGACGACGGATACGCCCATTGAAAGAAGCCAGACGAGCATCAGCCAGGCAGTGGCGCGTAGTGCGTCGGCGAGACTTCCTCCCGGCACGTCCCCGAGATGAATTTCCCACTGCCGTCGAATTGGGACGATAGCCCACTCGAGAAAATTGCCGATGACAAAACATGGCCCGAACATGCCGGTGAACATCGGTATGAGCATTAAATTCTGGGCCAGAGAGGATGCTTGGTTTATCGCGACCCCTGGATGAATCCAATCGTGCACAACTCGAACAAGAAAAACATATCCAAGAACAGAGATCGTCAATCCGGCCGCCATGATGATCATGTGAACCCAGAGCACCCATGGAGGCAACATCGCGCGCCGCTCCTGACGAAGCTTGAAATCCTCAGCCCATTTTTCAAGTCGCCCGTTGGAGCTCATTTTTCGTCCAAGTCTTCACTGGTGCGGGACGACACTATCAAAAGCGCGGCGCATCCGCCCCCTCCACCGCCTTCGGCGGTGCCCCTCCCCCGCTCCGCTGTCTCTTCGCGGTGGAGGAATGCTTATCTCAATACGACTTCGGGAGGTCGAGCACATTCTCGGCGATGTGCGACAGGATGAGTTGCTCCGTCACCGGCGCGATGCGCGTGAGGATCGATTCCCGGAACAGCCGCTCTACCTGATACTCCTTCGCGTAACCCATGCCGCCATGGGTCAGCACCGCGCGCGTGCAGGCTTCGAACGCGGCGCGCGCACTCAGGAATTTCGCGGCGTTGGCTTCCGGTCCGCAGGGCTTCTTCGCGTCGTAGAGCTGCGCTGCGCGCAGACACATCCAGTAGGCGCTTTCGAGATAGGCCCAGTTCTCGGCCAGGGGATGCTGGATGCCCTGATTCTGGCCGATGGCGCGGCCGAACACGCGGCGCTCGCGCGCATAATCGCTCGCGCGCCTGAGTGCATCGCGCCCCAACCCGACCGCCTCGATACCGACGAGGATGCGTTCGGGGTTCAGGCTGTCGAGAAGATATTTAAACCCCCTGCCCTCCTCGCCCACCCGGTCCTCATCCGGCACGAAGAGGTCGTCGATGAACACCGCGTTCGAGTCGACAGCACTTCGCCCCATCTTCGGGATGCGGCGGACCTCGATCTTCGTGCGGTCGAGATCGGCATAAAACAGCGTCATGCCCTCGCTGGGCTTCCGGCATTCCGCCTTGGGCGTCGTGCGGGCGAGGATGAGGATCTTGTCGGCCTCCTGGGCCGTCGTGGTCCAGATTTTCCTCCCACGGATGACGTAACCCTCGTTGGTGCGTCGGGCCACGGTCTCGATGCTGGTCGTATCGAGGCCGGCGTTGGGCTCGGTCACCCCGAAACAGGCCTTCTGCCTGCCCTCGATGAGGGGTTTGAGCCAGCGCGCCTTCTGCTCGGGCGTGCCGTGCACGACGATGGCGTGGGGACCGAAGAGGTTAATGTGGATGGTCGACGCTGCCGAAAAGCCCCCGCCGCCACGGGTGACGGCCTGCATCATGATGGCCGCTTCGGTGACCCCCAGCCCCGCCCCACCCAGCTCCACCGGCATGGTGATGCCGAGCCAGCCTCCCTCCGCCATGGCCTGATAGAACTCGTCGGGGAAGCGCGGAGCGGCATCGCACTCGGTCCAGTAATCGTCGCCAAAGCGGGCGCAAATCTTCGCCACGCTGTCTTCGATGGCGCGCTGGTCGTCGGATAACGAGATGTCCAAATGCGCCTCCGTTAGGCAAATCGTCGATTTGTGGCCAATTGGCCGTGATGGATCATTGCGCCACGGACTCAAGAGACTAATATCGAATTGGAAGGGAAGCGAAACGGGGCTCGGATAGAGGCCTCACCCGCAATGGAGCGCGGCCCGCGCAGCGGCCGCCACGGAGACATTTTAGGACAATGAGTTCTGTTCCGGCTGAGGGGCTCGACGTCAAAGAGCCGACCCGCCCGTCCGGCATGATGCCGACCGACACCAAGAACCCGGACTACTTTCATAAAGTGGTCGATTGCCAGTGGGCATGCCCCGCGCACACCCCCGTGCCGGAATACATCCGGCTGATCGCGGAAGGCCGCTACAGCGACGCCTACATGATCAATTGGAAATCGAACGTCTTCCCGGGCGTGCTGGGCCGCACCTGCGACCGCCCCTGCGAACCGGCCTGCCGCAGAGGCCGCGTCGAAGCCGAGCCCGTCGCGATCTGCAGGCTGAAGCGGGTGGCTGCCGACAACAAGGACGATATCCGCGATCGCCTGCCCAAGCCCGCGAAACAGAAGAACGGCAAGCGCATCGCGCTGATCGGCGCCGGACCTGCCTCGCTCACCGTGGCGCGCGATCTCCTGCCGCTGGGCTACACCGTCGTGCTCTACGATCAGGACAAGCTCGCCGGCGGAATGATGCGCACGCAGATTCCGAAATTCCGCCTGCCCGAGCGCGTGCTCGACGAGGAGTGCAACTACATCCTCGATCTGGAACCCGAAACGCGGTTCGGCCAACGCATCGACAGCCTGAAGGCGCTGCTCGCGGAAAACTACGACGCCATCTTCGTCGGCTGCGGTGCGCCGCGCGGCCGCGATCTCGAAATTCCCGGCCGCAAGGAAGCGTCCGCCAACATCCATATCGGCATCGACTGGCTGTCGAGCGTGTCCTTCGGCCATATCGAGAAGATCGGCCGGCGCGTCATCGTGCTGGGCGGCGGCAACACCGCCATGGATTGCTGCCGCACCTCGCGCAGGCTCGGCGGCGAAGAGGTGAAGGTCGTCGTGCGCTCCGGCTTCGAGGAGATGAAAGCTTCGCCGTGGGAAAAAGAAGATGCGATGCACGAAGACATCCCCATCTTCAACTTCATGGTGCCGAAGGAGTTCGTGCACACGGACGGAAAGCTGACGGGCGTTCTGTTCGAAAAGGTCAAGGCGCAGCGCGACGCGAAAGGCCGGCGCGAACTGGTGGCGACCGGCGAACCCGATGTGATGATGGAATGCGACGACGTGCTCGTCGCGGTCGGCCAGGAGAACGCGTTTCCCTGGATCGAGCGCGACGTCGGTATCGAGTTCGACCGCTGGGACATGCCGAAAGTCGACCCGGTCACATTTCAATCGACCAATCCGAAAGTCTTTTTCGGCGGCGATTCTGCGTTCGGCCCCAAGAACATCATCTGGGCTGTGGCGCACGGTCACGACGCCGCCATATCCATCGATCTCGTTTGCAACGGCAAGGATGTCTCGAAACGCCCGCCGCCGCTGGTCAATCTGGCGAGCCAGAAGATGGGAATCCACGAGTGGAGCTACGACAACGACGTGTCGCTGGACTTGCGCTACAAGGTTCCGCACGCGCCGAAGGACGTGACGCTGCGCAATGTGAAGGTGGAGGTCGAACTCGGTTTCCCGAAGGATCTCGGTTATCTCGAAGCGCAGCGCTGCCTCAACTGCGACATCGAGACTGTCTTCGAAACGAAGCTCTGCATCGAATGCGACGCCTGCGTCGACATATGCCCGATGGACTGCATCACCTTCACGAAGAACGCCGATGAAGGCGCCCTCCGCCAGCATCTGACAGCGCCGGCGCCCAACGCGACGCAGGACCTTTACGTGTCCACGCTGCTCAAGACGAAACGCGTCATGGTGAAGGACGAAGACGTCTGCCTGCATTGCGGACTCTGCGCCGAACGCTGCCCGACCGGCGCGTGGGACATGCAGAAATTCTATCTCGAAACCGCACAGGCTGAGTCATGCCACGGGTGATCGGCGAACTGACCGCGTTCAACAACACTACTGTCATCCCCGCGAAAGCGGGGACCCAGAAGAAAATTCTCACGCGGAGACGCGGAGAACGCGGAGCAAGACCAGGGGTTTCATCGACGTCAGGCCAGGATTTCCGATCAGATCGCGGTTCCGCTTGTTGGCGCGCAACGCGCGCCGGCTATTCGGCAACGAATCGTCGTGGCAACCCCTCGGTTCGCGCCCCTGAACGGCACCTCCGCGTCTCCGCGTCTCCGCGTGAGACATGTCTGTGGCCGCACGACGATGGTGGATTGGAGGCACGTCCATGAGCACGCCAACCGCCGTCGCCGCCACCAACGACTTCGTCGTCAAGTTCGCCAACGTCAACGGTTCGGGTTCGGCCAGCGCCAACGAATTGTTCGCCCGCTGCATCCTGCGCATGGGCGTGCCCGTCGCCTCGCGCAACATCTTCCCGTCGAACATTCAGGGCTTGCCCACCTGGTACGAAGTGCGCGTCTCCGGCGAAGGCTGGCTCGGCCGGCGCGGCGGCGTGGACCTCATGGTCGCGATGAACCCGCAGACCTGGGACCGGGACGTGAAGGAGATCGAGCCGGGCGGCTACCTGCTCTACGACTCGACGAAACCGTTGCCGCCGTCGAAGTTCCGCAGCGACATCAATGTGCTCGGCGTACCGCTGACGGAGATCACCAACCGCACCTATACCGATCCGCGCCAGCGCCAGCTGTTCAAGAACATCATCTATGTCGGCGCTATCGCCTCGCTCATCGGCATCGCGCCCGAGGTCGTCGAGGCAGCTATCGCGGCACAGTTCGAAGGCAAGGAACGGCTCATTGCGCCCAACGTCCAGGCGCTGCGGCTGGGCTACGACTATGCCGAAGCCAATCTCAAGGGCATCTGCAAACTCAAGGTCACGCACTCCGACAAGGTCGGCGACCGCATTTTCATCGGCGGCAATGATGCGGCCGCGCTGGGCTGCGTTTATGGCGGCGCGACTGTTGCGGCCTGGTATCCGATCACGCCCTCGACCTCGCTTGCCGAAGCTTTCACCGCGCATTGCAGGAAGCTGCGCGTCGACAAAGAGACGGGCAAGAACAAGTTCGCCATCGTGCAGGCCGAAGACGAAATCGCCGCCATCGGCATGGTGATCGGCGCAGGCTGGAACGGCGCGCGCGCGTTTACGGCCACGTCGGGGCCCGGCATCTCGCTGATGCAGGAATTCTTCGGGCTTGCGTATTTTGCGGAGATTCCCGCCGTCATCTTCGACATTCAGCGCGGCGGTCCCTCGACCGGCATGCCGACGCGGACGCAGCAGTCCGATGTGCTGCTCTGCGCCTATGCGAGCCATGGCGACACCAAACATGTCCTGCTGTTCCCGGAAGACCCGAAGGAAGCATTCGAGTTCGCCGCGCAGGCCTTCGATCTCGCCGAGCGGCTGCAGACGCCCATCTTCGTCATGCTCGATCTCGACATCGGCATGAACGACTGGCTCTGCCAACCGCTCGCATGGGACGACGCACGCAGCTACGACCGCGGCAAGATCATGACGGCGGCGGATCTCGAGGCCGGCAAGATGTTCGGCCGGTACCTCGACTTGGACGGCGACGCGATCCCGTTCCGCACGCTGCCGGGAACCCATCCCACCAAGGGCGCCTATTTCACGCGCGGCACGTCGCGCGACCGTTTCGCGAAATACAGCGAAGAGGGCGCGGTCTATGTCGACAACATGCAGCGCCTCCTGCGCAAGTTCGAGACGGCGAAGACGCTGGTGCCCGCGCCGGTGAAGCGCGACGCGAAGGACGCGACCCGCTTCGGCGCGATCTATTACGGGTCGACGGCGGTGGCCGTCGACGAAGCCCTCGACGCGCTGGAGAAACAGGGCCTCAATCTCGACACGCTGCGCGTGCGCTCCTTCCCGTTCGCGGAAGAGGTGGTGGACTTCATCCACGCGCACGAGCAGGTGTTCGTGATCGAGCAGAACCGCGACGCGCAACTCCAGAAGCTTTTGGTCAATGAATGCGCTATCGACCCGGCGCGCTTCATCTCGATCCTGCATTACGACGGCACGCCGATCACGGCGCGCTTCATCACCGGCGCCATCGCCGAACGCATGTCCATCGATTCCCGCAAACAGGCCGCCGAATGACCTACATCACCAAGCCGAAGCTGCATCACCCAGGCCTGCCCACCAACAAGCTGGGCTTTACCCATCGCGACTACGAAGGCGCGATCTCCACGCTCTGCGCCGGCTGCGGCCATGATTCCATCAGTTCCGCGCTCATCCAGGCGTGCTTCGAACTCGACATTCAGCCGCACCGCGTGGCGAAACTGTCAGGCATCGGTTGCTCGTCGAAGACGCCCGACTATCTGCTCGGCAACAGCCACGGTTTCAACAGCGTGCACGGCCGCATGCCGAGCGTGCTGACCGGCGCCAATCTCGCCAACCGCGACCTCATCTACATGGGCATTTCCGGCGACGGCGATTCCGCCTCGATCGGTCTCGGGCAGTTCGCCCATTGCATGCGCCGCGGCGTGAACATGGTCTATATCTGCGAGAACAACGGTGTCTACGGCCTCACCAAGGGCCAGTTCTCCGCAACCGCCGACAAGGGTTCGAAGAGCAAGACGGCGGTGAACGGCGACAGCCCCATCGATCTGGTCAGCATGGCGCTGGTGCTGGGCGCGACGTTCGTGGCGCGGAGTTTCTCCGGCGACAAGAAGCAGCTGGTGCCGATCCTGAAGGCCGCCATCGCACACCAGGGCTCGGCGATCATCGACGTCGTGTCGCCTTGCGTGCAGTTCAACAACAATCCGCAATCGACGAAATCCTACGATTTCGTGCGCGAGCACAACGACGCGGTGAACCGCATCGACTTCATCGAGCCCAAGGCACAGATCACGGCGGATTACGAACCGGGCACCGTGACGACCATCACCCAGCACGACGGCTCGGTGATGACGCTGTCCAAGATCGATCTCGACTACGACCCGCGCAACCGGGCCAAAGCGATGTCCTATCTCCAGGAACGCCACGCGAAAGGCGAAGTGGTGACGGGGCTTCTCTATTTCGAAGAAAACGCCGAAGACCTGCACCAGCACCTCGCCACGGTACCCACGCCGCTCAATGCGCTGAACGCGAATGAACTGTGCCCGGGCTCTGCAGCCCTCGCTGCGGTCAACGACGAATATCGGTAGCAGCGCCAATGCGCACGGTCCCGAGCGCGTCCCTGTCTAGAGATCGCGCGGAGGGTGCGCGTCACGCCTCGTCGCTGGCGCTGATGGTAACGTAATATCCGTCAGGATCGCGCAGCGAAAATTCATCCGTGAGCGTATTCGGATTGAGGTGCGGTTCTTCGTCCAGCCGGTTCGCAAGCACGCGCGCCCGCACCAAAGCGTCCTTGAAATCGTCGACGCGAAAGAACAGCAGAAGACCATTGCCGGGTTTGGCGTCGCGGGGACTCATCAGGGGCGGGTGATCCTCAACTCCCCATGCATGCAGACACAGAAGGACCGTACCGCCCGCATCGAGGATTTGCCCGAAATCGTCATGCGCCGGCGTCGTTTCCTTCAAGCCAAGCAGCGACTGATACCAGCGAAAACTTTTCGCGACATCGGCAACACCGATGATGGTCCACAACCGCTTCATGCATCAGCCTCGAACACTCACGCCGCAGCCGCCGGCGATCTTCGTTTCGGCCACACTGCCGCGCCGATCACGACGAGCGGCACCAGGGGCACGAGAAACGACAGGTGGTACCAGACGGGAAACTTGTACCAGAAGACGAAGATGTGGCCCGGCAGGAAGATCGCGAGCGTCACGAAGCCCGTGATCCACGGCGCCCAGCGGCTAGAGGGCGCAACAGCGCCGACCACCATCCCTGCAATCAGCGACGTCACCGCCGCCATGGTAAGTCGCGCGATCTTCATCGCGAGCGTGAACTGCATGACCGGCTCGGCGGCAGCGTAACCTGGTATCCCGAGTTTCAGTCCCCGGTCGATGAGCGAGACGACCACCAGCCAGGCCACCAGACCTGCAACCACTCCACCCACGGTCCGCCACATCGGAAATCCCCCACGTTCGTCTTGTTTAGTAGAAATATAATAGTCTAATTAGACTATGAAGGCAAGAGGTCTGATTCTCGGCGTGCTGCACCGCGGGGATTTCCATCCCTACGAGATCAAGCGGCGTCTCGAGAACGCGATGGTGGAGTGCTACATCGACGTCGATGTCGGAACGCTCTACTACGCAATCAACCAGCTCGAAAAAGAGGGACTGATAGCTGCGCGTTCGCATGAGCGCGTGGCGCGCGGCGGGATGCGCACGATTTATGCGGTCACGCCGGGGGGCAGGGCCGAATTCCGCACTCTTCTGCATAGACAGTTCGATGAGGAAGGGCCGGTGGCGCAGACGCTCTACGGTGCGCTTCTCTTCCTGCACCTTGCCGATCTTGCTCTCGTCGAAGCGTCGGTCGCCAGGCGCATCGCAAGGCTCGACGAGCTCGTCGCCAAGCTCGGTCCCATCCGCAAACGGCTGACACCGGTGATCAGCACGGGCGGCGACCATCTTCTCAGGCACATCGACAGGCAGCGCCGGCTCGACCGCGCCTGGCTGAAGGGCCTGCTGGCCGACATCGCTGCACGCAAGGTACACGATGTGCCCGATCCGGCGGCGTTGGGGCGTCCCGCGAACCAGGGCGCAGAGTCAGGGCGCGCGCCGGTGGCGGGGAAGAAGAGAAAGTGACACGCTTGCAAGCGCACTGCTCCACCACGAAGCAGGTAGGCGTCGAGCGAAGCGATGCGAGAAGGAGGCGGCACTGCAAACCGAGACCGAGGCGCTTGGTGAAGCCGCGCGTGACCGAAACGCCGCCGAATTCCACGCGACCGACGACAATGTCTTCGCGCGCATCGCCGGCCGTTACGATTTCCTCTGCGACGTGTTCAGCCTGCTGTTGCATCGCGGCTGGAAGCGTCGCATGGCAAGGAAGATCGCGGCATGCCCGGCCGGCATCGTTCTCGATGTGGCGTCCGGCACGGGTGACATTCCGCTTCGCATCCTGAGGCAGACGGCTGCAGGCCGGCCGAGTTTCAAGACATTGATGGTGAGGGACATCTGTCCGGAGATGCTCGCCATCGCGAGGGAGAAGCTGCCTGCAGCTTCCGGCGCATTGCAGTTCGCGCATCTCGACGCAGAAAACCTCGAGAGCATCGCATCGGACTCGATCGATCTCCATTCGATCTCCTTCGGCATGAAGATCTGCGACCGTGCCCGCGCGATGGCCGAAGCCTATCGCGTTCTGAAACCGGGCGGGACGTTTTTCTGTCTCCAAGCAGCGCGCGTTCCCATCGGCGCCGCTCACCGGCTCTATCTGCGATACATGGACTGGTGCCTGCCGCTGATCGGCCGCATCGCAGCAAACGGCGACGAAAGCGCTTATAACTATCTCTTGAGAGGGGTACACGACTTTCCATCGCAGGATCGGTTGGCAGCCGAACTGCAGACGTGCGGCTTCGCGGACGTGACCTATGAGAATCTCAGCTTCGGAATCGTCGCACTTCACCAGGCACGGAAGCCGGGCTGAGGGCAAATGCCCGGCTGGCCCCTGGTGCGGTGCGCATCGATCCGAAAACCGATTGTCCGCATCGGTTGGCGCTGTCCGGGCTAATCTGGCGCCGGACAGTGCGCTCGGGCGTTGCAGCAGGAGGACGCGGATGCAAATCGGACGAAACGGCGACGGGCAATACCGCAGCTGGGCAATTTTGAAAGGACATCGTCATGTCGAATGAACCCGCCCCTCCCCCCAATCCGTTCGCGGAT
The DNA here is from genome assembly GCA_050010175.1 of Rhizomicrobium sp. GTDB lineage: Bacteria > Pseudomonadota > Alphaproteobacteria > Micropepsales > Micropepsaceae > Rhizomicrobium. Next base: position 82,616 of record JBEKLN010000009.1, on the reverse strand, counting down.
ATCGCGCCGGCCCTCGCCGATTACACCGACAAAGTCCTGTTCGGCGATGTCTGGAAACGCCCGGGCCTTTCGCCGCGCGACCGGAGCCTTGTCACGGTCGCGTGTCTCGTTGCGCTTTATCGCACCAACGAGATGCCGTTCCACATCAAGCGCGCACTCGAGAACGGGGTGACCCGCGAGGAGCTGATCGAGGCGATAACGCATCTCGCGTTTTACGCAGGCTGGCCGACGGCAGCCACCGCAATACCGATCGCACGCCGCGTCTTCGACGACGCAGGCGTTTGAACCCGCGAACACGGAGGACACCAATGCAAACGCGCACACTCGGCAAGAGCGGCCTCGAAGTCTCGGCCCTCGGCTTGGGCTGCATGGGTCTGAACTTTTCCTACGGTCAACCCGTCAGCACGGCGGACGGTATCGCTTTGATCCGCGCCGCTGTCGAACGCGGCGTCACCTTTTTCGACACGGCCGAAGTCTACGGCCCGCTGATGAACGAAGATCTCGTCGGCGAGGCGCTGGCGCCGTTCAGGAGCAGGGTCGTCATCGCCACAAAATTCGGCTTCCGGGCCAATCCGGGCGATGTCGGGCGATGGACCGGCCTTGACAGCCATCCGGACCACATCAGACACGCGGTCGAAGGTTCGCTGAAGCGGCTGAAGACCGATGTGATCGACCTCTATTATCAGCATCGCGTCGATCCGAACGTGCCCATCGAGGACGTGGCAGGCGCCGTGAAGGACCTCGTCGTCGCCGGCAAAGTGAAACACTTCGGTCTTTCGGAAGCCGGCGCGCAGACCATCCGCCGCGCGCATGCCGTTCAGCCGGTGGCCGCACTGCAAAGCGAATATTCACTGTGGTGGCGCGCGCCCGAGACGGACATCATTCCCACGCTGGAGGAACTGGGCATCGGCTTCGTTCCCTACAGCCCGTTGGGCCGGGGCTTCCTCACCGGAGCCATCGATGAAACAACGACATTTGCCAGCAATGACTTCCGCAGCGCTCTGCCACGGTTTACGCCGGACGCACGCAAGGCGAACCAGGCGTTGATCGAAGCGCTGGCGCGCATCGCCGCGCGCAAGAAGTCCGCACCGGCGCAGATCGCGCTTGCCTGGCTGCTGGCGCAGAAGCCGTGGATCGTTCCCATTCCCGGAACGAAGAAACTGGAACGGCTGGACGAGAATCTCGGCGCGGCGTCGTTGGCGCTATCGGCATCGGACATGGAGGAGATCGAAGACGTGACGTCGAAGATCGAAGTCCGGGGCGCGCGCTACCCCGAAGCGCTCGAAAGGATGACGGGGCGCTGAGCGGCGGCCGGGAGCGCGACCACCATTCAACGAGTCAGGCCCGTGTTTGGAGCTGCAAACGGCAGCTCTTCGGTCTCGAGTTTGTGCTCGTACGGCGCATTGCCAGCCTCCTTCAATCCGGCCACGGATCGGCCCAGGCGGGGATGCGCAGCAGGCGGTCGATCCAGGCCGTAATGTTGCGGAACCCTTCGAGCGGCATTTCGGATTCCTGCCAATAGGTCGCCATCGACGCGAGCTGAAAGTCCGCGATGGTCAGCCTGCCGCACGCGACGTAATTGCGACCCTCCAGATGACCATCCAGCACCTTGGCATAGCGCCGCAGTTCGTCGGCCTTCCCCTTTAACGCGTCGCGATCGGGCGCTCCCATGTTGAAGGTGGATTTCACCACGTGCTGGAAATAATAGGCGCCGGTCACCGGGAACCAGTGGTGATCGTTCCACGACAGCCATTGCAGCACCTCCACCTGCTCGGCGGGATTGTGCGCCGGCCACATGTCCGAGCCCACTTTGTTGCACAGGTAGGCCATGATGGCCGAGGATTCCCACAGCACGACATCGCCGTCGACGAGCGTCGGCGCCTTCATGTTGGGATTGAGTGCCGCGTAATCGGCCGACTTCATGGCGCCCGCCATCAGGTCCATCTCGATGTACTCGGCGTCGATCTGCAGATGTTTGGCGAGCGCCAGAACGCGGCGCGGCGCCTGTGCCCTGATCCAGTAGATTTTCATGTGCGCGTCCTCTTGCAGCTGTGTCGATTTGGATGGCGCCGGCGCCGCGCCTAATGCAGCGCCCGCAGATCGCTGCGCAGCCGGCCGGCATCGCCGAGGCCTTTCTCGACCTCGCGATGCACGCGTCGCCAGACGGGCATGGCAGATGCGAGAACCTTCCGGCCCGCACGCGTCAGCGCGAGCTTGCGCCTGCGACGATCCGACGGATCGCGCGACGACTCGACGAAGCCGTTCCGCTCAAGCGGCTTCAGCGCCGCGGTCAGCGTCGTGCGATCCATGCCCAGCAGCGCGGCCACATCGCTCATGCCCGCAGGTTCATTCCGGTTGAGCGCATTCAACAACGAGAACTGACCGCTGGTAAGATCGAGTGGCCGGAATGCGTCGTCGAATTTTCGCGAAAGCATGCGCGCGGCGCGTTGTGTATGCAGGCACAGGCATGCGTCACGCACATGGCGCGTTGCGGCGATGTTCGCGTTTCTTGACATGCACGCCATTATGTTGATATCAACCGAAAGTGCAATACGCAAAGCCGAGGAATGCCCCATGAGCGCGAATACCATCTACCTCGCACTCTTCCTCGGCAGCAAAACCAGTCCGCAGATGACGGCATGGAATGCGCTCTCCGAGGCGGACCGTGCGGCCAAACAGCGCGAGGGAACAGCGGCCTGGCACGCGTGGATGGAAAAGCACCGGAATGCGATCGTGGGCGAGGGCGGCCCGCTCGGCAAGACGAAGAAGATTTCCAGACGCGGAGTCGAAGATGTGAGCAACGACATCGGCGCCTGCGTGCTCGTTCGCGCGGACTCGCACGATGCTGCGGCGAAGCTTTTCGAAGGCCACCCGCACTTTTCGATTTTCCCCGGCGAAGGCGTGGAAATCATGCCGGTGATGCCGATACCGGGTGGGTGACAAACCTTCCATCCGGGACCGCACGCATCCTGCGCGCGTTTCGGCTGGGAGACCGAGGCAGCAATAGCCGACTGAAAGATCGCCTACTTCGTCTTCAGGCTGAAGACCACGCCTTCGCTATTGGCGCCGCCCAAGACAGTCGTCCCGTAGAGCATCTTCTTCTCACCGAGGAGCAGGCCTGCATACGGCAGTTCGCCATCGCTTCCCTCGAAGCTATGAAGGATTGTTTCCGTTCCGTCCGGTGCAAGTTTGAAAACCGTCCCGCAACCCGGATCGTCGCAATTGCTTCCTCCATACACCGTCGTGCCGTACAGATTGCCGGACTTGTCCATGACCAGTCCGGCCCATGGCTGAAATCCGTCGGACGTTCCGCGCGAGAAGGAATGAAGGATCGTTTCGGAGCCGCTCGCCGCGAGTTTGAACACCGTACCGTAACCTGCAGTGCCGCCGCCCAGCGTTGTGCCGTAAAGATTCCCCGACTTGTCCATCACGAGGTTGCCATAGGGTATCGAGGCGTCGCTGGCGCTCTGGAATGAATACAGCACTGTCTCCGTGCCGTCGGGCGCGAGCTTGAACACGGCGCCATGCCCCTTTCCATCGCAACTGCCTCCAGCGGTGGTTGTGCCGTAAATCGCGCTGGACTTATCCAGGGTCACACCCGCCCAGGGCCACGCTCCATCGCACCCACCCGCGAAATTGTATAGGATGGTCTCCATTCCGTTTGGCGCGATTTCGAAAACCGTGCCGCAACCACCCGTCCCGCACTGCGTGCCAGTGCCGCCGACGTGGGTCGTGCCGTAAAGATTGCCGGATGCGTCGGCAACGAGGGTTCCCCACGGCTCTGCACCGTCTGCACTGCCGCCCGCGAACGAGTACAGTGTTTTTTCGCCGGCATTGGCGGCGCCGCCGAACATCGCCACAGACAAGACGAGCGCGAACGAACATTGCGCCAGACGCGTTGCATGTTTAAATGCAGCCGACATCGCTATCCCCTAGTTTTATTGGCAAAGGCTATAGCGTACGATTGCAAGCAGAAAGCGCACTTCGACGATTCTGCGCCTCGCCGCCTGCGCTATTCAATTCGAATCTTGTCATCCGGGACCGCGCTCACCCGGCGCGTGCTTCGGCCGGTCTCTTTGGCACAGCAAGGCGGGTTGGAAGCCCGCGGTCCCGGAGAAAGAAAAAAGGCCTTGGTTTGCCCTGTAAGCGCGTTCGGAATACATTGACCGTAGGTGCGATAGGGGAACGTCCATGCGTCGGGTAGTGGGTGGTCTTGTTCTTGCGGGAATTCTGATTTCGCTGGCGGCTTGCGCGATCCAGCAGCCGTACACGCCGGAATGGTGCCGCGCTCATGAGCCGGCCTGCGCGCCGCCGCCCGCTCCGCCCCCGCCACCTCCGCCGCCCCCTCCACCCCCGCCTCCGCCGCCGGGGTACAATCGGTAGCGCCACTGGGAGAGCGGACCTCCAGGTCTGCATGCGGCGAAGCGGGCTCAATGCCCGCTGAGATGCAGTCCGTTCTGGCGCTACGCTCCGCTTCCGCGCGGTATCGCTTCGCTACCTGAGCGCAAAGCGAGCGCAGACAACGAGCGGTGCAGTACAACGATTGAAGTTCATTCAGCGCGCAGACGCGCGCCGGCTGGGTCCCGGGTCTCGCTTCGCTCGCCCGGGATGACAATCTTCGTTCAGTCGGCGCCGCTGCGCATCAGCGGCGTCCAGATCACGTCGTTGATCGTGCGGGCGCCGGTTGCCAGCATGACGAGGCGGTCGAAGCCCAGCGCGACGCCGCTGGCGTCGGGCATGTGTGCAAGCGCCGCGAGAAAATCCTCGTCGACCGGATAGCGCTCGCCGTAGATGCGCTCTTTCTCGGCCATTTCGGAATCGAAGCGCCGGCGCTGCTCTTCCGCATTCGTCAACTCACCGAAGCCATTGGCGAGTTCGATGCCGCAGACATAGAGCTCGAAACGCTCCGCCACGCGCGGGTCATGCGGCGTTGCGCGCGCGAGCGCGGCTTCGCAGCGCGGATATTCGTAAAGGATGGTCGGCCGCCCGATGCCGAGATTGTTTTCGACGCGGGCCACCAGAACCTTGCTGAAGATGTCGGCCCAAGTGTCGTTATCGGCGGGTTCGATGCCGCTCTCGTGCGCCACGGCGGCAAGCAATTCGCGGTCCCCCGCGCCTTCCGCGGACAGCGTCGACAACAGGTCGATGTGTGCGAATTTCTCGAAGGCCTGCGCCACCGTCAGGCGGTCAGGCTCCGCGCGCGGATCGCAGGAGCGGCTGCGCGACACAAAACTCTTCGCCGCCGTCACGCTCGCGGCCTTGCGCAGCACGGCAAGACAATCCGCGATCACGGCCTCATACGGTTCGCCGGCGCGATACCATTCGAGCATGGTGAATTCCGGCGCGTGGAAGGCGCCACGCTCTCGATTGCGGAACACGCGGGCGAAATCGAAGATGCGTTTTTCGCCGGCCGCGAGCAGCTTCTTGCCGGCAAATTCCGGCGAGGTGTGAAGATAGAAACGCTGCCGCTCGCCACCCGTCGTCATCGCCTCCGTGGCGAAGGCATGCAGATGCGCTTCATTGCCGGGCGAAGCGACCAGCGCGCCGCATTCCACTTCCACGAAGCCGTCATCCTCGAACAGGCGCCGGAGGTTCGCTCTTATCGCGTTGCGCGCGAGGAGCCTGGCGCGGCGGTCGGCATGGACATGCGGCGCCCACCAGGGCGAGGGTGTCGTGGTCATGGGTCCACTCTTATGCACAAAATCCCGCATGGCCCCATCATAGAATTTGCACGCCAGTCGACTGCCGGCAGAGCGATCGATGCGGAGGCGCGGAGAACCGTGACCAAGCCGATGTTTCATTCGGACGCGCTTCGCGCGCCGACAAATTGAACCTCTGCCTCTCCGGAGGCTCCCGTTTGATACCGATGACGGTATGCTCTCTCCGCGGCGCTGCGGGAGAATCTTCCGCACCGTGGCCCGACGAGCGGGATAAACCCCTTCCCGTCACGCCCTTGGCGGGAAGGCGCGGCGCTGCTATGACCGCCGCCGATTTGACGAGAGGTGATGCGTGGTTTCGGTGATTGCCAGTACCATCCGCAAGGGGCAGGTCGTGGAGAAGGGCGGCAAGCTTTACGTCGTTCTGACGGCCGAGAACATCCACCCCGGCAAGGGCACGCCCGTCACCCAGCTTGAAATGCGCCGCATCAGCGACGGCGTGAAGGTCAACGAACGCTACAAGACCACGGACACGCTGGAAAAAGCCTTCATCGACGAGCGCACGCACACCTATCTTTATCACGACGGCGATCACTACGTGTTCATGGATCCGGAGACGTTCGACCAGGTGTCGGTGCCCGAAAGCATCGTCGGCGAGGCGGCGCCCTATCTGATAGAGAACATGGAAGTCCGCGTCTCGACGCACAACGGAACGCCAATCTCCATCGTGCTGCCCGCGCGCGCGACGTTCGAAGTCGCCGAGACCGAGCCTGTCATGAAGGGCCAGACGGCGTCGGGCTCGTTCAAACCGGCGGTGCTCACCAACGGCGTGCGCACCATGGTGCCCACCCACATCACGGTCGGCGCACGCATCGTCGTCCTGACGGAAGACGGCTCCTACGTCGAACGCGCGAAGGATTAGGACAACCAACAACAGCGTTGTCATCCTCGGCAGCGAGCGCTCCGCGCGAGCGTGATCGAGGACCCAGCCAGCGCGCGTCTGCGCGCTGAATGATGTTCGACTACGCCTGACTATCGTGTCTTCAATTGCGCTCGCGGACGCTCGCGCGCTGGGTCCCGGGTCTCGCGACGGAACGTCGCTCGCCCGGAATGACACGTAAAGGTCACTTCCCCGCCGGTTTCGACACAGCCGCGTTCATCTGCGCGGCTTCGGCTTTCCAGTCGACAGGTCCGGTGACGAAGCTCTGCGCGAGCGCCGCGAACTCCTCGGCGTTGCCGCTCCGGAAATGCTCGTACATGGAATCGAAATCGGCGCCCTCGCCATAACCCACGCCGGACTCGGTGACGCGCGTGCGTCCATTGCCCAGATCCTGGAGTTCGATGACGGTGCGTATCTTGTCGATCACCTCCGGCTTGAACGGACCGTTTTTCGGGGCATGGACATTGTGAATGATCAGCAGGCGGTCGGGAACATACGCGACGATCTGGTTTCTGATGTTGTCGGGATCGCCGATCTTCGACGAAAGACGGTAGGACGCCTCGATCATGCCGTCATTGCCGAGCGTGACGTGCGCGACCGGCGCCGCCCAGCTCGTAAACCCGGCATCGGTGGTGAGGGCGGCCCACACTTTGGCGACCGGCGCATCGACATCGACGTGCAATTGCTGCACGCGCTGCCCGGCTTCGTCGCGGAACGACGTGTCGACGACATGGATGTCCGGCGCTGCAAATGCCGGCGTTGCCGCGACGACCGCCGCTAAGAACAGAATCTTCATTTTCTTTTCCCCTTCTCCCTGGCCTCAATCTCGAGGCGTGAAACGTGATCGCGCAGCATCCGGATCGAAGCGTCGAATGCGGCGAGCGAGCGGTGCGTGCGCGCGAGCATCACTCCGCCTTCCATCGTCGTCAGCGTGAAGACCGCCAGCGCGTGTCGGTCGAGATCGTCAGGCAAGCGGTTGCCTGCAGCTTCGAAGCAGCGCTCGACGGCCGCAACCCAGCCGTGGAAATTCACCGACAGCATTTCGCGCACCGGCGGATCGGGCTCGTGCAGCTCCAGCGCAAGGCTCCCGATCGGGCAGCCATAGGTGCAGCCCGTCGACGCAAGCATTCTGCGATAGGCCCCGAGCAGCGCGAACACGCGCTCGATGGGATCGCTGATGCCGTCCCACGCGGGCGAAAGCAGCATCGGTTCGATGCCGTCGCGGTACCGCCGCAGCGCTTCGAGCAGCAGATCCTGCTTGGTTGGAAAGAAGTGGTAGAGGCTGCCGCTGTTGGCACCGGCTGCCTTCAGGATGTCGGCGATGCTCGTCGACTCGTAGCCCTTTTCGGCGAACAGCTGCATCGCGGTAAAAACCAGCCTGTCCTTCGTGTCCTCCGCCATGCCTTGATACTTGATTGAATAATCAATCAAGTCAAGACCGGCGCGCATGGACGCGCGCCGGCGAACGCCGGACCAGATCTATGAATGGAGGGTGTAAATCAATGCAAAGGCCACGATGACGAGCGCAAGGCTAACAGCCAACACCAGACTCACGCGTCCGGTAATGATCCCCTGACGCGCGTTAACAGCCGGAATCGGACGATCAGAGGCCGGCGGACCGCCCCTGTCCGCGATGGGCTCGGATTCGGAATGAGGCGCCATGCCGGAAGTCCCATCCATCTCAATTGCTTGAGAAGGAAACGGCCGCGGTGAACCTGCGGTTCCGCGTCCAGCGCGTTTCGCTGGTTTTTGGAGGAGGGGAGCAGGGAAGTGAGCGGACACCCGATGCGGGGTGTCGAAGGGGCTGGGGCGTACCGGACCGGACATCCGCTCGGTCTAGGTAACGTGATGTCCCGGATTCGGTTCCGATTTTTTTACCCTTCGGTCTTCTGCGGCGGGTTTCCGGACTAAGACATTGCTTTGTTTAATGAAATTTTCGCAGGCGGTCGGTTATTTCTTCTTCCGCTGCTGGTTGAGATAAACCTCCACGATGCCGAACAGAGCCGCGCCGATCATCGCCAGAAACGGGCGCTCCTTCGCCACCTTGGCAATGGCCGACAGCACACTGTCCGCCCCCTTCGCGGGGTCGGATTCCGCCTCGGGTGTGCTGCGCCGGGAGAGCGCCACGACGGCAACCGGTACGATCAGCAGAATTACGGCCGTGACGGCTGCGGCTCCGGCCGACCCTAAGCCCTGGCTGAGGGACGTCATCAGCGCATAGCCGGCAAATCCGATTGCACCCCAGATCAGGCCTGCACAGGCAAGAATGCCCAACACGCCTGCGATGGCCTGTTCGCCGAGTTTCATCTTCCCCTTAACGACGCGAAAGCAGCGCTGCGACCAATGCCCCCGCACCGATGGATAATACCACCGCAGTCAGCGGCTGCCTGCGCACAGAGCCCTGCAACGAACTGATATTAGTGTTAGTCCATTCATTGACGCTTTCCAATGCGTCCTCCGCGGCGCGATTTGTCGTGCGCACCGCGTCCGACGCGGCACCATTCATTTCCTCCGCCAGAACCCGCAGATCGCCCTGCAGCGCACGGAAATCGGACTTCAAGGCTGAAAGCCGCGCGGCAATTTCTTCCGCGTGGCTGCGTTTGCGCCATATACTCATGAGAGCCCCCGGAGAATGTTGCCAGATGACAACGTGGCACAAGAACCTGTTGTTCCGCCGAACCTGCTAAGCGGCGCGGCGCTTGAGCGGATGGAAGAACAACGCCTGCCCCACGGTCGCCTGCACGGTCTCCGGCAGGAAAGGTTTGGCGATCAGGTAAGTGGGTTCTGGCCGCTCGCCGGTCAAAAGCTTTTCGGGATACGCCGTCACGAAGATGACCGGAATATCGAAGCTGTTCAGGATTTCGCTGACGGCATCCATCCCTGATCCGCCTTCGCCGAGATTGATGTCGGCGAGGATCAACCCCGGTCGCTTCGAGTGCGCCAGCCTGACAGCCTGCTCGCGGGTCGCAGCCGTACCGACGACCTCGTGGCCGAGTTCGGAAACGAGGTTCTCCAGGTCGATGGCGATGATCGGCTCGTCCTCGATGATCAGCACCGTCGAGACGAGGTCGTTTTCGATGGCACGCTGTGCCTCAATGATCGCCTGTTCCACATCATCGGGGTTCATGTCGAGAATGGCGCCGGCTTCTTCCAGGCTGAAGGATTCCACCGCGGTCAACAAAAGCGCAGCGCGCCGGAATGCCGACAGCGAGAGGAGGCGTTCTTCGGGGCCATCCGTACCCTCCACGGCGCTGGAGCCATCATAGCGCTGCGCTGTGCCCGACCAGATTTTCTGGAACAGTTTGTAAAGCGCCACCCGCGGCGGGAACTCGGGATCGAGGGCCTGATCTCCCTCCAGTAAGGCCGTCAGCGCGGCCCTGACATAGGCGTCACCGCTTTGCTGCGACCCCGCCAACGCTCTTGCATAGCGGCGCAGATAGGGCAAATGAGGGGCAAGTGCCTGGGTCACATTCATAGCCAGCTCCTTCGAATTCTTAGCAAACCTCAATCCCTGAACGGACGCCAGCGCGAAATGTTCCCGGAGCCGGGAACCCTTTGGCGGGTCGGTCGTTCTTGACCCTGTGGGCGGCTTAACCGGCAGAGGGATGGCTGTCTGTGGTGTCCGGAAATAAACTATAAGCGTCGGAGTACATATGTGACGACCGTGACGCAACGGCGTGGCTGGGACCTCAATTCCGTGGCTAAAGAGCGCAAGACAGACCGTGAGAAAAATCGCGCGATCCGTACGCGACAGCGTGCGATTGGGCGCGAACTGCGCCGGATGTTCGATGACGTGGTGAAGGAGCCGGTACCCAACGAGCTCCTGGATCTGCTCAAGATGATCGATGAGCAGGGCGACGGTGGGGATCCCCACTCGTGACGATATCGCGCAACGAAACGATCGCTGAGCCCGCGCGCGTGCCGCGCGATGCGGACTCTCAATTCAAGGCCGAACTTCTGGACTTAATTCCATTCATGCGCGCGTTTGCACGCTCGCTGTGCGGCAATCAGGAAACGGCTGACGATCTGGCGCAGGAAACACTGGTCAAAGCCTGGCAGGCCCGAAGCACGTTTTCTCCAGGCACCAATCTGAAGGCGTGGCTGTTCACGATTCTGCGAAACCAGTTCTACTCGGACCGCCGCCGTGCGTGGCGGCAGGCGCCATGGGACCAAGATGCGGCCGAGCGTATTCCGGGCTCCAATTCCGAACAAACTTGGGCGGCAGAGTTGTCCGACACCGCACGTGCCCTCACGGTCTTGTCCGACGAGCAGCGCGAAGCTTTAATCTTGGTCGGTGCAGGTGGATTTTCCTATGAAGACGCAGCCGCCATCTGCAAGTGTGCCGTCGGCACGGTGAAGAGTAGAGTTGCTCGGGCCCGCAAAACGCTGCTGGCCATTCTGGACGGTGAAGAACCCCTGCCACAAGCGTCGCAGCCGCAGGGAGGAGATGCGGCGCATGATATTCTGGCGCAACTTGACCGACTGGTACCGCAAGGGTCCGGATTGGCCAAAAGGGGATCCAAGCAGTCAACGACCTAATATCGGGTCGCTCAGACTCCAACTTGTTTTCCTCGTCACGCTTGCATTGCTGCCCATGGCTCTGTGGAGCTTCGTGCAGGGCATGGAACGCGCGGTGCAGGACAAGGCCGATGTCCAGGCGCGACTGATCGCGTCGGCACGCGCTGCCTCTACTCCCGCACAGAACGTGTTGGCTTCAGCCGAACAGGTCGCGCGCGCCGTTGCCAGTCTTCCCGCAGTGAGCGGCATCAAGCCCCAATGCAGTCAGATTCTGCAGGCCGTCAAACGCAAGCTTGAATTCCTCAGCAACATCAGCCGGCTCGATGCGTCCGGCAAGATCGTGTGCGCGGCGTCGCAGGCAACCATCGGCCTGATGACGCGCGATCCGCAGGCCTGGGCGGGGCTGGCGTCACGCGACCGGTTCGTCGTCGGCGGCCGGTCGGTCAGCCGCGTCACCCATCAGCCCATCATCCTGGGCATGTATCCGCTCCACGACACCGCGGGTGCGTTCCAGGGTGCGATCGGCATCGTCATCGATGTGCGCTGGCTTGACTTCATGATGCGCGCGAACACGCTTCCCAGCGGCTCCATCGTCGCCCTCTTCGACAACTCCGGCACGATCATCGCATCGAACGGGACCGATGTGGCCCGGTCGCTGTTCCACGACGGCGCGCGCATCGCAGCGGGTGATGCGCAGCTTCGAAAAGGCAAGGATGTCCGCGGCAATACGTGGATGTTCGCGACGCACGCGCTTCTGGGCGACAATGTCTACGTCGGATTTGCGATGCGCGAATCCGCCCTGTTCGGGGCTACATATCTGCACGTTGCAACCGACCTGTTGTTGCCATTGCTCATGATCAGCCTGTCATGGCTAGCCGTATGGTTCATCACGGAGCGCCAGCTCACGCGATGGATCATCTATCTGCGCCGTATTTCGGGCGCCTATCGGGCCGGTCACTATGCCCTGAAGCCGGCGCTCGATGCCGCCCCCAGCGAGTTTCGTCTGCTGGGAGACGCCTTGTCCGACATGGCCAGTTCGATCCAGGACCGCGACCGATCGCTGCGCGAAGCGGTTGCGCAAAAATCGCTGCTCGTCAAAGAGGTGCATCACAGGGTCAAGAACAATCTGCAGATTGTCATGAGCCTGCTGAGCCTGCAGGCGGGAAGGCTTACCGACTCGGCCGCAAAAGACGCTCTCGCACAGGCGCGCGTGCGCATCAATGCGCTCGCGCTCGTTCATCGCATTCTCTATGAAATCGAGGATCAGCAATCTGTCGATGTAAAAACCCTGCTTGAGCAGCTTGCCGAGCAGACCAGCGAAGGGTTCGGCGGCGACCACCGCGACATTCGTGTCAGCGTCAACGCGGTGTCGTTTCGCGTCAGTGCGGATGTCGCCGTGCCACTGGCGCTGTTTGCAGTCGAGGCCCTGACGAACGCGTTCAAGCATGCGTTCCCCGCAGCGCGACGAGGCGGAACCATTCGTGTGCTCTTCGGTAAGGCCGGCGATGGCCGCCTGCGCCTGTCCGTCGAAGATGACGGCGAGGGATTCGAGACGGACTCCGGAGATGCAAGTATCGGTGCGCGTCTCATCAAGACATTCGGCCAGCAACTGGGGGGGGACGTATCTGTTCATTCGAGCCGGGAATACGGCACGATCGCGGAGTTGACGTTTCCCCTCCCGCTTGGCCAGGACCGATAGCGGCCGGGCTGACTACGCGGACGGATCCGGCAATCCCTGCGCGGCATCGGCCCGCTTTGGAGTTTGCTGCGCCGGTTCCATCAGGCGAAGGCTGCTGACGATTGCGGCAAGAACTGCAAAGCCGGACGCGATAAACAACGCGGCCGTCGTCGCGCCGTGCGCCATGCGCCCGAAAAGCAGGGCCACGAGTGCTGCACCTGTGGTCTGGCCCAGAAGACGCGCTGTTCCCAGCATGCCGCTGGCGCCGCCGCTGCGTTCGGCGGGCGCCGACGTAATCATGGCGCGATTGTTGGGCGACTGGAAAAATCCGAAACCTGCGCCACTGACCGCCATGCGCCAGGCGACATCGGCAAACGAGGCGTGTGTCGGCATCAATGCGAGAAGAAGCAGGCCGAATGCAAACAGCGCGAGCCCGGCGCCGCCGAGAAGACCGGCCGGATAGCGATCGGCAAGCCGGCCTGCGATGGGCGCGACCACGCCCACGGCGAGCGGCCAGGGCGTAATGGCAAGACCCGTCTGAACGGCGCTGTAGCCGTCGGCCGCCTCCAGATGAAACGGCAACGCAACGAGCGCCAGCATCTGCGCCACGAACGAGCAGATCGATGTCGCAACGGAGAGGGAGAAAATCGGAATGCGCAGCAGATCGACCGGCAGAAGCGGCGACGGCATTGCGAGCTCGCGGCGCACGAGCAGATAACCGAAGACGATGGCGCCGGCACTTGCAAGCGCGAACAGCCAGATCGCTTCTCCATGCCCCGCCGCGTCGATGCCGCCGATCAGCAGGCCGAATGTCAGCGCGCTCAAAGCGGCGCCGCGAATGTCGAAATCATGCGGCGAGCGTGGCGTCGCCGGCAGCGAATAAAGCCCCACGGCCAGCGCCGCGATCCCGATCGGTACATTGACGGCAAAGAGCCACGGCCATTTGGCCACCGCCAGAATTGCGCTTGCGATCGTGGGTCCCGCGGCTGCGGAAATCGAAACGACGATGGCGTTGATCCCGATACCGCGTCCCAGCTGGCGATAAGGATAGATGAAGCGGACGAGTGCGGTGTTCACGCTCATGATGCCGGCGGCGCCGAACCCCTGCAGCACCCGCGCCAGCGCGAGAGTCAGAAGCGAATCGGACAGCGCGCAGGCAAGCGAGGCCACGATGAACAACACAAGGCCGCCGAGATAGACCTTGCGGTAGCCCAGAATGTCGCCCAAAGACGAGAGCGGCAGCAACGAAATCATGATGGCAAGCTGATAGCCGTTCACGATCCAGATCGAAAAGGCGGAGTTCGTGTGCAGATCGCGGGCGATCGTGGGCAGAGCGACATTGGCAATGGCGCTGTCCATCACGGCCAGCGTGATGCCAAGCGCGATCGTCGCGATCGCCCAGTACCGCTGCGGCACAGGGATTCCGTCGAAGGAGCGATTCATACGATTGCTTGTAGTGGCAACATAGCGCCGGCGCGATGGGATGGGGGCCAAAAAGCAAAAGCCCACGGACGAACGCGCGCCGTGGGCCTTCGCTGACTGAGGAACCGGGGCGCCGGGAGGGGCTTACAGCGAACCGGTCCGATCAGCTTGGCAAGCACTATGATGTGCGCCTTCTGAACCGGGTCTGGGCGCGCGGTTCAGATTGCGTTCATCCAGGCACCGCCGCACATCACCGTCTCAGCAAGAAGTTCTCGATAGCGGTCCGGTCCGAGGCGCTCAGCGCCTCGAAACGGGCACGCGAAGCCGACGCGTCGCCGCCGTGCCACAGCACGGCTTCCGGGATATCGCGCGCCCGGCCATCATGCAGCAATCCGCCGGCTGCCAGTTCTGCCGCCACGTTCCATAATGGTGCGGTACGCCAATCCGACGGTTTGGCGCTGCCTTCGCCGATGCCGTCGTCGAGCTCCGGCCCCATGTCATGCAAAAGCAGGTCCGAATACGCGGTGACGTGCACGCCGCCGTTCAGCGTGAAGGATGCGTGACAGCCCGCGCAACCGATCTGATTGAACACAGCGAAACCGCGCGAATGCTCGTCGAGCGGCGCAGGCGACGGCAACGACGATACAAAGGCGACCAGCAGATCGCGCGCGCTGTCCGGGACTTCGATCTTGTCGCCGTCCGTTTGCGCCGCTTCGTGGCGGCACGACGCTTCGAGTTTGGTGCATTCGCCCCAGGGGCCGGGATGATCGCTCGTGGACAGTCCCATGTCACGCTGCAGCGCCACCGCGACCTGCCCCTTCAGATCGAGCGCCCCGGCTTTCCAGCCGAAACGGCCAACATGCAGGCCTTTCCAGTCGTCCATGATCGCCGCATGTCCGGGAATGCCGTCGCGATGCTCGCGCGACTCCATCGCCAGAATCGCCGCATCCGGAATCGACGCCAGTTCGGCGGCACCGAACAGCGCCGGCGCTCGCCGCAGCGCGGCATAGGTACCGGACGCCATGTCACCATAGCCAAGGTCGGAGATATGCAGCGCCGCACTGCGCCGGCCGTCGAGCACCGTCCACTGTATGGAAATGCTGGCCTCGGGGGTCACGCCAGGCAACGCCCTGGATTGCAGTTGGGCACCGTAGATCGGGTCATCCCTGCCGTCGTGACGACCGAGCCGAACCAGCAGGCCCGAGCCGATCTGCGCGGACACCGATCCCGGACCGCCGCGCGCGTGGCACGCGTCACACGACGTCGCGTCGTACAACGGTCCCAATCCCTCGTCGACATGCGCGGCCGACGGAGCGGCAACCCAATGCCGCTCGAATAGTGCTTTGCCATCGGCGGTATCGATCGGGCCCGCCGAACCGGCTGCCAACGCCACGCCGATCAGGAGACTTGTAATCATTCCATCATCCCGCGCACAGATGTGCAGCGCCAGGGCGGCGCATCGCGCGGTTGTTGTATGGGCCTCAGAACCCGACTGCAACGCTGACGCCGAAACGAGAAAGCCCGCGGACGAACTCGCGCCGCGGGCTTTCCCTTTCTTGAGCATCCGGTCCGCCGGGAGGGGCTTGCAACGAACCGGACGTTCGAGTGGAGGATGACAGCCGCGGACTGAACGCGATCTGGATGGCCGGTTCAGAATCCGTTCATGAACAAGGTATGTTCATGGCGGGCTCCTTTGCACAAACGCGGACCGCACTTTAGGTTGCCGCAGGTTGTTCATCCGTGTGCGCCCGGAAACGCAATGAGCGAAATCACCTTGAAGTCCATCGTCCCGATCCTTTTCGTTCGGGACGTGTCCGCGAGCGCCGCATTCTTCCAGGAGAAGCTGGGATTTGAGATCGACTTCCTCTACGGCGCGCCGCCGTTTTACGGTTCGGTTTCGCGCGACAACGTCCGCCTGCACCTCCGCTTCGTCGGCCGGCCGAATTTCGCGGAGCTTGCCGCACGGGAGGAGTCGTTGATTCTGGCCACCGCCGAGGTCTTCGATGTTCAAGCGTTGTTCGATGAGTTCAGGGAACGCGGCGCGGAGTTTGGCCAGCCGCCGACCCGACAACCCTGGGGCGGAACGGATTTTCATGTCCGCGATCCCGACGGGAACGTGATTTCCTTCGTCACTTTCGGGTAGCGCCGCCCCGGCGATTTACTCTTCAACTTTCAACAGCAAAGCCGTGGCATCGTCGCTCTTCTTGAACCGTGGAAAGCGCGCGCCCTCGGGATCTGAGTCCTCCATTCCGCGCAGTTCGTATCCGAGCGGCTTCAACCCCTGACGTACCGCTGCATCAAGCAGTCCCTCAGGCGAGTAGCGGTCGTAATCACTGCCCAGTGCGAGGAACCCGTCGGTGACGAGCAGAATGACCGTGCCGGCAGGGGCGGAAACATCTGCCTGCGCGGCATGATCGGCGGCTCTGGCGTCCGGGCCGAACAGCCAGCCGCCGACATCGGCATTCACGAAGTTGCGCGCCTGGCGAAGAGCGGGAAGAAACGTCTCGCGCACACCCTTGCCGGCGGGCGGCGTGCCGAGCGAGGCGGCCAGGGCTGCGACGCGATCCCGCTCCCGGGCACGCCTGGCGATCGCTTCGCCGACGATCTGGACGGATTCTCCCGGCCTTAAGACCAAGGCCGCACAGTCGCCGAACCACAGAGCGCGCATGACATCGCGTTCGAGGGACACAAACATCATCGATGCAAAAGGAATTTCATAGGTCTCCGCGGGAACGCGGCGCCGCAATTCGACGAACGCGGCTTCGGTTTCGTGCAAAGCCGTCGCCAGAGCATCGCGGGCCGACGCGCCCGCTCGCATCTGCGCCATCAACCGCTCGGCGCCGAAATGCGCCACCCACGCCGCGTCGCTCTCACCATCGAGCAACGGCTCGCCGAGCCCCGTAGCGCCGTCCATGACGACCGCGCTCGCCGTCTC
Source organism: Rhizomicrobium sp. (assembly GCA_050010175.1). Lineage (GTDB taxonomy): Bacteria > Pseudomonadota > Alphaproteobacteria > Micropepsales > Micropepsaceae > Rhizomicrobium. The sequence goes on along the minus strand of JBEKLN010000009.1, from coordinate 65,466 downwards.
ATGCGCGACCGCATCGTCATTCGCCTTCGCAGGATCGCCGGGAAGGCTGAGGGAATCGATGATTCTGAATCGCATGATTCAGTATGCCATCGCCTGCACGACGGCTTTAAGACGTTCGGCCAGCGAGAACTCGTCTTCCGTGAAGTCGCTGTCGACCCACCACTCCTCCACTTCGGTCAGGATGCGGCCGACCAGCGGGCCTTCGCTGACGCCCGCCGCCATCACGTCGCGGCCTGTGAGCGGGAACTGAGGCCGTTGCCAGGAGTCGGCGATCTCAAGAAGCGCGCGCCACGACACCGCATTCGACGTTTTCGGATCGGCGGCCCATGCCAGTATCACGCGATCGCGGAAGCGCTGCCTGTCGAGGCGATAGAGATGCCGATGGACTTCACGCATCGACAGATAGGGAACGATTTTCTCCCGGGCATCCGTCAGATCCTCGATGCGGGCGCGGTCCGCATTCGACAGTTTGAGGCGATCCGCAACGGCCGATCCCATGTCCGCAGAAAAGAGCGCAGCAAGCCGCAGAACGGAATCGGCCGGGAAGAAGTACGCGGCATCGATCCCGGCGACTCCTGCCAGCCTTGCGATATTCACGTCGCCGGGAAGAATCTCGGAGAGAATGCCAGTTGCGGCCATGATGCGCAGCATGGGGGCCGGATCTTCCGCGTCGAGCAGGCGCAAGAGCTCCTTCTGGATGCGTTCGGCCGACAGACGCGACAGCCCGGCCTTTTCCGCCGCCGCGGCGCGCAACGCATCGGCATCGAGATCGCCTTTGCCGTACCAGGCGTGAAAGCGAAACAGGCGCAAAATCCGCAAATAGTCTTCGCGGATGCGCGTCGCCGGATCGCCGACGAACCGTACCCTTCCCGCCTCAAGATCGGCGAGACCTGTCGCATAGTCGAACACCTCGCCGTCGGCCGACGCATAAAGCGCGTTGATCGTGAAATCCCGGCGCTCGGCGTCTTCGGCCCAGTCGGTGGTAAACGCGACGGTCGCGCGACGGCCATCGGTGCTGACGTCGCGCCTGAGCGTGGTGATCTCGAAGGGTTGTGCGTTCGCCACAGCCGTAATCGTGCCGTGCTCGATGCCGGTGGGATGGGCGGCAATTCCCTCGGCGTTCAACCGCCGCGAAACTTCGTCGGGCAACAACGGCGTGGCGATATCGATGTCGAAGACTTCACGGCCCATGAGCGCGTTGCGCACCACGCCGCCCACGAAGCGCGCGGCGCCGCCGTCCTTTGTGAGCGCGTCCATCACAGCCTGGATTTCGCGTGTCCGCAACCACGCATGGCGGACGGGATCAAGCCGGTGCATCACGGCAACTTCTCCACATGACCCGGCACGATCGTTCCATTCACCACATGTGCAGGCACATACCGGCCGTGCGGTGTGTCTCCGTCGGCAAAGCCAGCATATACAAAACTTCCCGCCACGAGCACCAATCCTGCGATCGTCAGCGTCATCCAGATCATCAGCATGCGCGCGGGAACGCGGCGCGTCAGCAGATAAAATCCGAGATATCCGGCGAACGGCAGAAGAAACAACACGACGCGGGCCCAGATCAGCCGCATGTCAGGACTGCATCCGCTGGGAGAACTCGACCAGGATCGCTGCCGTCGCGCCCCAGATGTAATGGTCGTCGTAGGTGTAGGCGTAGAACTCGCGCCGCCTGCCCTGCCAGTCGGCGGCGCGGCGCACGCGGTTTGCCGGGTTCAACAAGAAATCGAGCGGCACCTCGAACACATCCGCCACCTCCTCGGGATTGGGGTTGAGCGCGAAGCCCTCCGACAAATGGCCCACGACGGGGAGGATGGCGAAACCCGTGCCCGTTTCATACGGCTCGAGGAATCCCGCAACCGACACGAACCCCGCGGCAATTCCTGTTTCTTCGGTGGTTTCGCGCAAGGCTGTCTGCACGAGAGACTCGTCGTCATCATTGACGCGACCGCCCGGAAAACTCACCTGGCCCGCATGGCGCGCCAGAGTGGCCGTGCGCTGCGTGAACAGCAGGGTCGGGTTTGGCCGTTTGACGATGGGAAGCAGCACGGCCGCAGGCACGAGCGTTCGCGCCTTCTCGGGCTTCATATCAGGATTGAGATCGAAATCGCTGCGCTTCGGCGACAACGGCAGTACAGGCGGCTCGGACAACAACCTTGGTTTCAGATAATCGAGTCCGTGCTCGCAGATACGGCGTACAATCTCCTCGGGCCCGATTGCCGGCGCTCCGCTCATGTCGCAGGTCCGAGCACGAAGAACCGGCCTGCGCTCCACACACCCATCTCGTTGCCGTCCGGCGAGACAACGGCCATCTCGGCCAATTGATAGAATACGCTGCGCGACAACCTCGCTTCGAGATCGCGGCGCACACGGATGTAAGGCGCTGGCTCGCCGGTGCGCGCGTCGATCGAGACGCGAATGGGATTCTCTTCGCCTGCCGTCACCTGGTCGCCGACATTCGTCGTGAAGAGCAGCGTCTGATCCCTGCCTGTTCCTTCGACATCGACCAGCACCGCAATGAACGGTACGTCCTCCACCCGGATGCGCATCTTCTCGACGGGAGTTACAAGAACGTAATCCTCGCCGTCCCTGCGCAATATGGTTGAGAACAGCCGGACGATTTCCTTGCGGCCGATGGGCGTGCCCTGATGGAACCAGGTTCCGTCCCGCGCAATTCTGATGTCGATATCGCCACAATGTGCCGGATTCCAGCGCTCGACGGGCGGCAGCGGCCTGCCGCTGGCGGAGTCGCGCTGCAGGCTCGCCAGTCCGAGCGCGATGCCGTCTGTTTCCATGGCCGCAAGACCGCCTTCACGCCGAAGTCAGAGCCGCGAAGCTCGTTTGCCAGTTGCGCCCGACGGGCCGGGAATGCGACATAGAACAAGCCCCGCGGGTCGCGAGTACCGTTCGAACATAGGCGTCGGATTTCCCAGCGGCAACCTTCCTTCACCAGGGGCTCCCCGCGTTTTCGGGCAAATGGATTGAGCATGACAGACGCGCATACGATTGCTGAACCGAAAGAAGACGAAGTCGTCGCCCATGCCGAAGCCGTGGGCGCATTGTTTGCGCGGGTGCGAGAAGGAGTGGGACGCGTCATCTTCGGCCAGCACGACGTCATCGAGCAGACGCTCGTCACGCTTCTGGCCGGCGGGCATGGACTTTTGATCGGCGTACCGGGCCTTGCCAAAACGCGCCTCGTGGAGACGTTGGGTATCGTGCTGGGGCTGGACTGGAAACGCATCCAGTTCACGCCGGACCTGATGCCGGCCGACATCATCGGTTCCGAAGTGTTGGAGGAAAGCGAGTCGGGCAAACGTTCGTTTCGCTTCATCAAGGGGCCCGTCTTTGCTCAGCTGCTGATGGCAGACGAAATCAACCGCGCCAGTCCGCGCACGCAATCCGCGCTGTTGCAGGCGATGCAGGAGAAGCATGTGACAGTGGCGGGCCAGCCCTACGATCTGCCCAAACCGTTTCACGTTCTCGCAACCCAAAACCCTCTGGAGCAGGAAGGCACGTATCCGCTTCCCGAAGCGCAGCTGGACCGCTTCCTGCTGCAGATCGACGTGGGCTACCCCGATGTCGAGGCCGAGCGGCGCATGCTCGTTTCGACGACGTTCGGCGATGAAACGCAACCGGAATCCGTCTGTACGCCCGATGTGCTGATGGAGGCGCAACGTATTGTGCGCTACCTTCCTGTCGGCGAAAAAGTGGTGGAAGCCATTCTGCGCCTGGTCCGTGCGGCGCGTCCCGACGAAAGCGGCGCGCCGGAACTCCGAAACTACATCTCGTGGGGACCGGGGCCGCGCGCCAGCCAGGCCTTCATGCTGGCCGTGAGGGCACGCGCGCTGCTCGACGGTCGCTTCGCGCCGTCAGCCGACGATGTAGCCGCACTCGCCCATCCGGTTCTGCGCCATCGCATGGCCCTGAATTTCTCCGCGCGCGCGGAAGGCGCCACTATCGGCGATGTGATCGACCGGCTGTGCCGGAGCTATCTTTGAAGACAGCGACAGGCAATGGCGGCGTTCCCGCCGAACAGCCCGCTCATGTTCCGCTCAGAGAGCAGGCCGAGTCGCTGGCCGCAGCGTTGCCGCCTCTTCTGGTTGCGGCAGAGCGGCTGGCATCGGCGGTCAATCTCGGCGTTCACGGCCGCAGAAAAGCCGGCATCGGCGAAACCTTCTGGCAGTTCCGCCGCTACAGCAGGGAAGATCCCAGTACGCTGATTGACTGGCGCCAGTCGGCGAAGTCTCAGCATCTGTTTGTGCGCGAGCGCGAATGGGAAGCGGCTGAAGCCGTTTGGTTCTGGCGCGATGGCTCCGCCAGCATGCGCTTTCGGTCCGGCAATCGCGTCACGACCAAGATCGAACGGGCCAACCTGCTGGCACTGTCGCTGGCCTCTCTTCTCGTGCGGGGCGGAGAGCGAATTGCACTGATGGGAGACGGTCACGCGCCGGCCACGGGGCGCGGAGCGCTGAGGCGCATCTCGCATGAATTGGTCGATCTCGCTCCGGCCGGGAACGCATTGCCGCCGGACGCTCCGGTCACGAAGAATTCCCAGTTGATCTGGCTGAGCGATTTTCTGTCGCCGATCGCCGATATCGAGAACACCCTGCGCAGACTGGCGCGCACGGGCCTGACAGGACATCTCGTGCATGTGATCGATCCGGCGGAAGAGGAGTTTCCCTTTGCAGGCCGCACGCGATTCGAATCCGTCACGAATGCGGAGAGCCAATTGTTCGGCCGCGCCGAAACCGTTCGTTCCTCCTATTGCGCACGCTTTCGCGCGCATGCCGAAGCTGTGTCCGCCATGGCGCCGCGATTGTCGTGGAGGTATCTCGCGCACCGAACCGACAAGCGGCCCGAGACTGCGCTGATTGCGCTCTATGCCGATATCGGCGGCTCGGACGCGAAATTGCGAACATAGGAACAGCACATGAACCTGCTGCCGGGATTGAGCTTCGGCGCACCATGGGTTCTCGCCGCATTGATCGTGCTCCCCGCGATCTGGTGGTTGCTGCGCGTGACGCCGCCATCGCCCCGCCGCGTCGCGTTTCCGCCGCTCAGACTCCTGCTGGGCCTTTCCGCGCCGCAGGAAACGCCCGCGCATACGCCGCTCTGGCTGATGCTGTTGCGACTGCTTGCGGCAGCGCTGGTCATCGTGGCGTTGGCGCAGCCGTCTATCGGCAGGCTTCCCGCGTTCTCAGGCAACGGCCCCATCATTCTGTTCGTCGACAATGGCTGGACATCTGCGCATGCCTGGCCTGCCCGTGAAGCAGCCATGAGCGATGCCCTGGCCGGCGCCGCGCATCTCGACCGGCCGGTCATGATCGTGCCGACGGCAACGGTAACCGCGCCTGCCATCACCTGGCTCGATGCGGGCGCCGCGCAACGCGTCGTCGCTGCACTCGAGCCGGTGGCATGGCTGCCCGATCGCGCGCGCGCCGTTGGTTTGCTCGCGAAGACGAAATTTGCCACGCCGCCAAACATCCTCTGGCTGAGCGATGGACTCGATTATGGCGACGCCCGTGCCATCGCCGATGCATTGGGAAAGCTGGGCCATCTCGGCATCCTTTTTGACGGCTCGGGAAAGGGTCCGCTGGCCCTCAAACCGGTGCGCAATGAAGCAGACGGATTCGGAATCACCGTGATCCGCGCGGCCGCAGACGGCATGCGCTCCGGAACAATTCTGGCATCGGGCGCACATGGCGAGTCGCTCGCCACTGCATCCTTCACCTTTGGCCCCGAAGCAAAGGAAGCCGGGTCCAAACTGACGCTGCCGCTGGAAGTCCGCAACGAGACGCGACGGCTCGACATCGTCAACGAAGACTCCGCAGGCGCGGTGACGCTGCTCGACACGGGCTCGAGCCGGCGAGCGGTAGAAATTGTCGCTGCCGGCAATTCGGAATCGGAGCAGCCGCTACTCTCCGGCACATTCTATCTTGAGCGCGCGCTGTCGCCGTATGCAGATGTGCACTCGGGCACGATCGCGGACGGCATTTCGCGCAACGTAGCCGTCATGGTGTTGGCCGATATCGGCCGCATCGCCGGCGCTGACTATGACCGGGTCAAACAATTCGTTTCGGACGGTGGCGTTCTCTTGCGCTTCGCCGGCGGCCGCATGACGACGAATGTGGACGATCTCGTGCCGGTGAAATTGCGTGTCGGGGGCAGGTACCTCGGCGGCGCGCTCACATGGTCGGAACCGCAGCATCTGGCCCCCTTTCCGGAGGAGAGCCCGTTTCGCGGGCTCGATATCCCCGCTGACGTCTCGGTGTCGCGGCAGGTTCTCGCAGAACCGTCCGTCGAGCTGGGGTCGCGCACCTGGGCCAGGCTGGACGACGGAACGCCGCTTGTGACCGGCGCGCAGAAGGACAAGGGCTGGGTCGTGCTCGTTCACGTAACGGCGGGTCCTGCATGGTCGTCGTTGCCGCTGTCGGGACTCTACGTCGACATGCTTCGACGGATTCTCGCGCTGGCGGGCGGAGCGCGGCCGGCCGACATGGCAACAGACAAAGCTGCCGTCTGGCCGCCTTATGCGACACTGGACGGGTTCGGACGGCTGCAAAGGCCGCCCGGCGAAGCACTTTCGATTCACGCATCCGACGCCGTGAAAATCGCGCCTTCTCCACTGCATCCGCCGGGCCTGTACGGTCACGAAGGCGCGCAAATCGCTCTGAACACGATCAACGAGTCCGCACTGCTGACTCCATTCGCAGGACTTGCCGCAACGCCGTACAAGGGAACTTCGGCGCTTGCGCTCGAAGCGCCTCTGCTCGGCATCGCGATTGTTATTCTCCTGGCGGACTCGATCGTCTCGCTGTGGCTCCGTGGCTACGTGGCCATTCCGAAGAACATTCTCGCGCGGATTCCGGTCGTCGTTTTCGCGCTGATGCTGGTGCATGCGCCTGGCGCACGGGCAGACGGATCCTTCGACGAGAAGGCCGCGCTCGACACTCGGCTGGCTTACGTGATCACCGGCATTCCCGACGTCGATGCGATGAGCCGCGCCGGACTCTACGGTCTCGGATTGAACCTCAAGGCGCGCACATCCTACGAACCGGAAGATCCCATGGGCGTCGACATCGCCACGGACGATCTCAGCTTCTTCCCGCTCCTGTACTGGCCCATGGATCCGCGCGAGAAGGATCTGTCGCCGCAGGCCATCAGCAAGGTGGCCGACTATATGCGCAACGGCGGGACCATCCTGTTCGACACGCGCGATCTGACTCTGGGTTCCGTGCGCGGCGCCCAATCGCCGGGCGAGCAGACATTGCGACGCCTCACCGCCAAACTCGACCTGCCGCCGCTGCAACCCGTTCCGTCCGATCACGTGCTGACGAAATCGTTTTACCTGCTGCAGGATTTTCCGGGCCGCTGGGACGGCGGGAAGGTGTGGGTCGAGGCGCTGCCGCCGCCCGATCCCGATCGCGGACCGGAACCCGCGCGCGGCGGCGACGACGTTTCGCCCGTGATCATCGGCGGCAACGATTGGGCAGCTGCGTGGGCGACGGACGACAAGGGCCGTCCGCTCGCCGACGTGACGCCCGGCGGCTACGAACAGCGCGAAATGGCTATCCGCTTCGGCATCAATGTCGTGATGTATGCGCTCACTGGCAACTACAAGACCGACTCCGTGCACACAAATGCGCTGCTTGAGCGGCTGGGGCATTAGGGCGCGGACCGGATGACCTACACGATCGACTTCGCGCCGCATGTACCTGTCTTCGTCTTATGGCTGCTGGGTGCGGCCGCACTGATTTTGTTCGGCTATGCCGTCTATGCGCGAGCGCCCGGTGCGTGGATGCGCGCATTGTCTTTTGCCATCGCCATCGCGGCGCTTGCCAATCCGCTGATGATCCGCGAGATGCGCGAAGGTCTGCCCGACATTGTCGCGCTGATCGTCGATCACTCCGCCAGCATGGACATCAAACATCGCCGCCTGGATGCCGATGCCGCCGCCGCGCGCATTCGCCAGATGCTGGCTGCCGACAAATCGCTCGAGATCAGAAGTGCGGAGATCACCACGCGCCCCAGCGAAGACACGGGAACACAGCTCTTCTCGGCGCTCGAGCGCGCCACGGCCGATATCCCCCCGGACAGGCTCGCCGGCACGATCGCAATTACGGACGGTGAAGTTCACGACCAGCCCTCCATCGCAAAGTCCGCATTGAAAGCACCCTTTCATGCGCTGATCGTAGGCGAGCCGGGTGAGCGGGACCGCAAGCTGACCATCGTCAGCGCCACGCGCTATGCAATCGTGGGCCAGACGGCAGACGTAGTCATCCGCGTCGACGATTTCGGCGCCACGACACCCGGAGTCGCCGACGTCGTCGTACGAGTCGACGGTGTCGGCGCAGGAACGCGCACGGTCGAAACGGGAAAAGATGCGCACCTCAAAATACCGGTCAGCCATGGCGGCGAAAACGTTATCGAGCTGTCCGCAAAGCCCGGCCCGTCCGAACTCTCGCTCGACAATAATCGCGGCGTGGCGACGATCTACGGTGTGCGCGACCGGTTGCACGTGTTGCTGGTATCGGGCGAGCCGCACGCCGGCGAGCGCGTGTGGAGAAGCCTGCTCAAAGCCGACCCGTCGGTCGATCTCGTTCATTTCACGATCCTGAGACCGCCGGACAAACAAGACGCAACGCCCATCAAAGACCTGTCGCTGATCGTCTTCCCCTATCGCGAGCTGTTCGTGGACAAGCTCAACCAGTTCGACCTGGTGATCTTCGACCGCTACAGCGAACGGGGAATATTGCCGCTCGGCTATTTCGAGAACATCGCCCGCTATGTCGAAAACGGTGGGGCATTGCTTGTGTCGTCCGGGCCGGAATTTGCGCAGGCCACCAGCATCTTTCGCACGCCGCTTGCGGCCGTTCTTCCGGCGCAACCGACCGGTCAGGTCGTCGCGCAGCCATTCAAACCCGTTGTCACCCAACAGGGGCTGGAACACCCCGTGACCCGCGATCTTCCCGGCGCCAACATTGCAGGCACCGCGCCGAGCTGGGGCCGCTGGTTTCGCATCATCGGCGCCAACAGGGTGGCAGGCCAGACATTGATGGCGGGACCGGATGATCGTCCGCTGGTGGTGCTCGATCGGGTGGGCAAAGGCCGGGTAGCGGAAGTGCTGTCCGATCAGGGCTGGCTGTGGGCGCGCGGCTATGACGGCGGCGGCCCGCAGGCAGAATTGTTGCGACGGCTGGCGCACTGGCTGATGAAGGAACCCGAACTGGAGGAGGAACGCCTGTCGGCATCGATTTCAGGCGGCAGCATCCAGATCGACCGGCAGACCATGGCCGACACCGTGAAGCCGGTCACGCTGGCCTATCCTTCGGGCCGGCAATCGGTTCTTTCGCTGAGCAAGATCGAACCCGGCCATTGGCGCACTGCTGCGAAGGCCGACGAACTTGGCCTGTACCGGGTGACAGACGGTGTGTTGAACACAGTGACCGCGAACGGACCGCTCAACCCGAAGGAAATCGCGGACATGCGCGCCACCGACACCATTCTCAAGCCCGTGGCCAATGCGACCGGCGGCAGCGTTCACTGGCTGTCGGATGGCGGCGTGCCGCAGATTCGGCGCGTGACGCCTTCGCAGCTTGCGGCCGGCGATTCCTGGATCGGGTTGCGCGCGAACCGGAGTTACCGCGTGACATCCGTCGAGCAGGAGCCGCTTCTGCCACCCTGGCTGGCACTCGTTCTCGTTCTGGGTTCGCTGCTTCTCGCCTGGCGTCTGGAGGGAGAGTAACGATGCGTTCGGATTGTGAGGTCCTGCGCATCCGGGCTATGAGAGCGCTGGAAAGCGACGGCAGAAACCAAGCATGAGCGCGGCCGGCACTGCAGGCGAGCACGCACCCATTCGTTCCGCCGCCGCCATGTCTCGCGCGGAAACCTTCTTTCTGTTGTTCGTGCTCATCATCCCGATTGCGGCTTCGCCGCCGATGCGCGCCCACATTGTCGAACTTCCCGGCGCCAAGCTGTTCAACCTTGTCGGGGCCGCGTTTGCGCTCTCCTTTCTCTTCGGTCGAAGCAGATTGCTTTCTGCATCCGACCGGCTGGAGCGCAATTCCCTTCTACTGTTCGCAGCGTATTTGTCGATCCTCATCGTTGATGTTCTTCGGTCTCTGCCGCACGTGAAAAAATTCCACGAAATGGCGCCCGATTCGTTCGCTGCCGGCGCCGTCGAATACGTTCAGTCAGAACTGATCGTGCCGCTCGTGATCGCGCTGATGTTCGTGTTTGCCCTGAAACGGGTGCGAACTGCGGACGCAATGGCGCAGTTTTTGCGCGCGCTGGGGATATCGATCTTCGTGCTGTCCTGCGTCGTCATTGTCGCGGTCGCAAGCCGCCCGGAGGTCTATGCCGATCCCAACCGGTTCGCCATGGCCAATCTGATGACCGACGTTCTCGGCATGCATTACAACGACGTAGGAACGATCTATATCATTGCCGGACCGGTGTTGCTCTATCTCGCACTGACGCGGGGCTCGTTCTGGTCGGCGAACTATCTGCTGGCGCTCCTTGCCGTCACCATGCTCGAATCCAGGACGGCGCTTTTGATTTTCGTCGGCACGAGCGCGGCAACGCTGGTTGCCCTGGGGCGTGCGCGGACGCTGGTGGCGATGGCGCCGCCTCTCGCACTCGTTGCGGTTGTTGCTGCCGGACCGCTGCTGATCCAGTTGTTCACGATGGGCTTCACCGAGCATTCGGGTTTGTCGCTGGACGCCTTCCTGTCCGGCCGCGAAGGACGCATCTGGCTGCCGCTTATGGTCGAGTGGTGGAGCGATCCGCAGCGCTTCTGGTTCGGCGCCGGAGAACACGGCATTCTGACGAGCTTCATGCTGGCATCCGGCGCGATGCTCGAAGCCGGACACTCCCACAATGCATTTCTGGATTTCTTTCTCGACAATGGAATCGTCCTCGAGGGCGTACTCGTCGTTTCGGTCATTTCATTTATTGTGTGGGGCTGGCGCGCCGGACGGCGGCTCGAAAATCCCCTTTATTGGACTCTGTATCTCTGCGTTATCTCGTTCCTGATTGCGGCGATGACCGGCCGGCGTTTTCATCCGGAGATCGAAAACGCCCTTCTGTTTCCGATCCTGGCGCTGATGCTCAACCTTGTCCGCCGTCAGTCGAAGGCGGTTCCGGACGCCGCGGCCGGAAAGCGCATTCGCGCCCGGAGCGCGGGCGCTTGACGCGTCCGATGCGGCTTCTGTTCTTCGATCTTTCTCTGCCGCATCTGCTGGCCGATGACGAATTTCCTGCGGGCGGATTTGCAGTGCAACTGAACCAGTGGCTCCACGGGTTGTGCGAGCTCGGCGTCGAGGCCGGAGTCCTGACCTTTAAAGGCGCCAACGCACATGTCGGCAGGCCGCTTCCCTTCCGGCTGATCGAAACCATCGATCCCAACGCCGGCATCCGGGCGCTCAAGTATCTTTACGATTACATCCCGGCTCTGAGCGACGCGGCACGCGAGTTCAGGCCGGACGCGATCGTTCAGTCCTGCGCCTCGGTCTACACGGGAATTTTCGCGCACATCGCGCATCGCCTGCGTGTTCCGTTCGTCTATCGCGCGGCGAGCGATTCGGACATCGACGGGCGCATGGAGATACGGCTCAGATGGTATGAGCGGGCCGCCTATCGTCACGGATTGGGAGCGGCGGATCTCGTCATCGGCCAGAACGACTATCAGCTGCGCGCGATCCGAAAGCGGCTGCCGAAGAAAAGAGTCCTGCGGATTTACAACAGTATTCAGGTTCCACCCGATGCACCGGCGCCGCGCACAAGGATCGAGCGGGAATACGTGGCCTGGGCGGGCGTGTTCCGCAGCGAGAAGAACCTGCCTCTGCTGCTGAACGTGGCGCGCGCGCTTCCCGAACTTGCCTTTTGCGTGGCGGGAATGCCGGATAGCGGCGCAGACGATGCGGCGCTGGCCGCAAGAGACGCACTCGCCGCGCTGCCGAATGTCCGGTTGCCCGGATACCTGCGCCGCGATCAGATGCGCGAATTCTTCGCCCGCGCAACCGCGCTTTTGTGCACGTCGCACTTTGAAGGGTTCCCGAACACGTTTCTTGAAGCCTTCGCGGCCGGCACGCCCGTACTCACGCACACTGGCGTCGATCCCGACGGCGTTGTCGGGAAGAACCGTCTCGGCCTTGTTGCAGACAGCGAGTCCCAATTGACTGCAAATGTCTCGCGGCTCGCAAACATGCGGAACGACGACTATGATCTGCTGGCGCAGAAATGCCGCAGCTATGTCGAGACCCATCACCGGCCGGAAACGGCCATGCGGCAACTCATCGATGCGCTCGAGACGGTGACGGCGGCCTGAACGAGAACGAAAAACCAGGGGATGGGACCATGCGATCCGGCATGACTGCGATCTCGATCGTGGCAACACTTGTTGTGCTCTCCACCGCGGCAGACGGAGACACGCCCAACGGCGTAACCGTTGCCGTCAACGGCCAGACATTTCTGGCCCAGAACGCGTCGAAGGACTGGTCGCTTGTCGCGCGCGGGACTCCGCTCTGCCTTTACCGCTTCGAGCTCCGCGCAGGCGACGTCTGGCCGCATGACGTTGACATCGGTCATGGCGGCTACGAGCGGAGTGAATTGTCCGGCCCCGGCGACGCGGGCGATGTCGGCGCGTTCGATGCCGACGTCTGGACGGCCTATCAGTTCCGCATCGCGCCTGGCGCACGAAGCACCCCCGACTGGGTTGTGCTCGGCGACTGGCACATGCAGCCGGATGCGGGAGACGCGGGCGTGTCGTCGCCTTGGCAGCTGGAGCTCCTGCCCGGAGATATTCTTGCATTCGACACCCGCACCAGCACGGAGAAACCGATCCGCACGAACCCGCATATCCACGACATCTGGAAATCGTCCGCGCCCATAGCCCGCGGCCGATGGCACGCGCTCGTATCCCGCGTCGTCTTCGACTGGCATCCCGACGGCAAGGGCGAGATCGATGTCTGGCTCGACGGCAAGCCCATCGTCGATTATCGCGGACCGGTTGGCTTCAACACGGCGAGACCGCCGTACTTCAAGTTCGGGATTTATCGCGCGCCGGCGCCCGAGACCCTCGCCGTCGCGTATGCCAATGTCGAGATCAGCCGGTCTTCTCTGGTTCGTCGCGTGGCACACCCGCCGCAAGTTTGCCGGAGATAGCCTGCGGCGCCGGTGGCACAACGCGAAGCGGAGTGGTTCCGCCTTCCCGGCCCGGTCTTGGATACACGGCGCGCCGGACCAGGCGCCGCCTCGAGCGCAGATAGCCAATGCCGTGCCGCCATCCCCGCCATGCGGCCCGTGCGAAGGATGGACCCATCGCCACAAACTGCAGCAGTTCGATCGCGCGCGCCGTATGAAAAATCACCCGGTCGGCATTGCGGACCGGAATTTCGAGGGCTTCAACCGCGTCGCAATGGAGATAAAATTTGTTGCGCATGGTGTAGTAGGTCTTCCAGGCGCTGTCGGGCCGCTCGACCAACAGCTTGCGGATCCGGGCGTCGCGCACATACGCGATATTGGTGTGCACCGACGCTTTGATGCCGTAGATCGTGTCGTCGAAGGCAACGAAGTATTTCGCATCCGGCAACCCGATGGCGTCGACGACCCGGCGCGAGATCAGCATGCCTTCGAAACAACCGGAATTGACGAAACAGATGTCCTTGCCGTTGGCGAAGGACAGATTGGGAATGAAGCTGAAACGGACGGTTTGCACCTCGAAGAGTTTTTCCCAGCCGACCTCGCGCCCGTCCACTCCGAATTTTCTCGGATGCAGGCATTCGGAGACGTCGCTGCGCTTCAAGAGCTGCCAGAGGCAGTCGGGCGTGGGCGCCACGTCGTCGTCCATCAGCCAGAACCACGAGGCGCCGGTTTCGAGCGCGCTTGCGACGCCGGCGTTGAAGCCTCCGGCGCCGCCGAGATTTTCCTCCAGCCGTCGATAGTCGATCACCGCGTTCGCCAAGCGCGCCTGCATCGCCTCCCGCGTTCCGTCGCTCGATCCGTTGTCAACGACGATGATCCTGTCCGGCGCGACGCTTTGCGCCAGGATCGCATCCAGGCACTGCGCGAGCAGGTCTTTGCGGTTGAACGTGACGACAATCGCTGTGACACCAGAGGCCATTCCGGCCCTTTCCGAACGCTGCGGCGCGGCCACTATAGTTCGATTCCGCGCAGGTGCACCTTGCGCGGGGTGGCGAAGTCTGGCCTCTTCGCCGGCACTCAAAACCGGCCGCGGACTGCGCGCCTTGCCGGCCCAATCGCCCCAGACCGGGACCATGGATCGTACGCTTCTCAAGAACACTCTGTCGCTGCTGTCGATCCAGGCCGCAAATTACCTGTTCCCGCTGATCACCCTGCCTTATGTCGTGCGCGTGCTGGGTCCGGAGAATTACGGCCGGGTCGGCTTTGCGGTGTCATTCGTCCAATATTTCGTGCTGCTCACCGATTTCGGTTTCAATCTCAGCGCCACCCGCTCGATCGCGACCGCACGCGGCCGAAAGGGCGATGTCAGCCGCATTTTCTGGGCAGTAATGTCGGCCAAGGCCATGCTGTGCGTCATCGGCGCCATTGCCCTTATCGTTCTGTCGGCAGCCATTCCAAAACTCGGTGCCGACCGCGGCCTCCTGTTCGCGAGCTATCTGTCGGTCGTGGGAAGCGTTCTCTTTCCCCTCTGGCTCTTTCAGGGTCTGGAGAAACTGGGTCTGGCGACGACCTATTCACTGGTGGGCCGAGCGATCTCCGTGCCGCTGATCTTCCTCTTCGTGCGCTCGGCGTCCGATGCGCTTGCCGTTGCCGCGATTCAGTCAGGCGTATTCATTGTTTCGGGAGTGGTCAGCCTCGCCCTGGTCTGGCAGCAGTCGCTGGTGTCGTGGACGAAGCCCGCGCTCGCGGACATCCGCGAGGCCATGCGCGAGAGCTGGCCGCTGTTTCTCTCCGTGGCCGCCATCAGCCTCTATACGACGTCCAATGTCGTCATTCTCGGATTCGTCGCCGGCAATCTGGCGGTGGGACAGTTCGTGGCGGTGGACAAGCTCCGCCAGGCCGCGCAAGGGCTGATTACGCCACTCTCGCAAGCGGCCTATCCGCGTGTCTGCTCGTTGATGGCGCAGTCGCCGCCGAAGGCTTTTGCGTTTATCCATCGCCTGCTTTTAGGACAGGGCGCGGCCACGCTCGTTATCTCGTTGCTGCTCGCACTGTTCGCCGGCCCCATCGTGGCTCTCGCGCTCGGCGCGCGGTATCTCGGCGCCATTCCCACGCTCAGGCTTCTGGCTTTCCTGCCCTTCGCCATCGGCCTCAGCAATGTCTTCGGCATCCAGACGCTCTTGCCGCTCGGCATGCAGCGCAGCTTCCGCAACATCGTGACGGGATCTGGCATCCTCAATCTCGCGCTGCTCGTGCCGCTGAGTGTCGCCTGGGCCGACAAAGGCGCCGCCGCCGCGATGCTCATCACCGAGATCGTCGTGACGCTGGCCATGGCGCTGGTGCTCGTCCGGCGGCGGATTCCCATCTTCGCGTCCGCGCGGGAGATCGCCGTTGAAGCCTGACGTTCTCATCGTGGGGGCTGGCTTTGCGGGCTCGGTGTGCGCCGAACGCCTCGCCGCGCATGGCAGGCGCGTGCTTCTGATCGACCGGCGCGATCATGTCGGCGGCAATGCGCACGACCGCAGCGACGCGCACGGCATTCGCATTCATCCCTATGGACCGCATATATTTCACACCAATTCCGATCGCATCGTGCGCTACCTGTCGCAATTCACGGCGTGGCGGCCTTACGAGCATCGCGTACGCGCGAGCGTGAACGGCGTGCTCTATCCCTTCCCCATCAACCGTACGACGATCAACCGTCTCTATGGCCTGAACTTGTCGGAAGACGAGACCCGCGCCTGGTTCGAACGCGTGAAGCTGCCCCGCGAGCGCATCGTCACCAGCGAGGATCTCGTCCTCAGCAGCGTCGGTTCCGATCTCTGCGAAAAGTTCTTCCGCTTCTATACGCGCAAGCAATGGGGACGTGATCTCTCGGAGCTGTCCGCCGGTGTGGCCGCGCGCATCCCCGTGCGCACCGATGACGACGACCGCTATTTTACCGATACGTTCCAGTCTACGCCGAAAGACGGCTACACGGCACTGTTCCAACGCATGCTCGATCATCCGCTGATCGAAATTCGGACCGCCACGGACTTTGCCGACGTCAAACAGCACGGCGATTACCGGCATGTCGTCTATACCGGCCCGATCGATGCCTTCTTCGATCACAGCTTCGGGGCGTTGCCCTATCGCTCGTTACGCTTCGAGCATGAGCATCTGCCCGGCGTCGACCGCTACCAGGAGGTGGGCACGGTCAACTATCCCAACGATCACGCCTTCACGCGCGTCACCGAGTTCAAGCACCTCACGGGACAAACCCATGCAGGCACGTCGATCGTCCGGGAATATCCGCAAAGCGCGGGCGAGCCGTACTACCCCGTTCCCAATCCGGACAACGAAGCGCTCTATAAAAAATACGAGGCGCTCGCCGCGCAAACGCCAAACGTCACCTTCGTCGGACGGCTGGCGCAATACCGCTATTACAACATGGACCAGGTTGTGGGCGCGGCGCTTACGGCGGCAGAGAGAATTGTGGGGGTGAATTCATGATTTGCGTGCGGCGGATTGGTTCAACGCATTCCTCGTCCGTCGAAGATGGGGGGCGCCAGCGGGTGAGGAAAGAGATAGCCATGCATTGCATTCGACACGGCGCGCGCCATTTGGAACAGCACAGGCCCGCACACCCAGGTACACGTTGATGGACGCCGTCTCGTCCAAGAATGGGACTTCGCCGCTCTTCGCCTTCGACAATTCCTATGCCCGGCTGCCGGAGCGGTTTTTCGCGCGGCTGCCGCCGACTCCCGTCGCGAGCCCGCGCCTCGTGCGCCTGAACCGCGCGTTGGCGCGGCAACTGGGACTTGATCCTGAAGCGCTTGCTTCGCCCGCTGGTGTCGAGATGCTCGCCGGCAATCGCGTACCGGAAGGTGCCGCGCCCCTCGCGCTTGCCTATGCCGGCCATCAGTTCGGCAACTTTGTGCCGCAGCTGGGCGACGGCCGCGCCGTGCTTTTGGGCGAAATCGTCGCGCCCGACGGCACGCGCGTCGACATCCAGCTCAAGGGCGCCGGCCGCACGCCCTTCTCGCGCAACGGCGACGGACGCGCGGCCCTCGGCCCGGTCCTGCGCGAATATCTCCTCAGCGACGCGATGGCCGCACTTGGTATTCCCACCACCCGCACGCTTGCCGCCGTGACGACGGGCGAAGAGATATTCCGCGAGCGTCCGCTGCCCGGCGCAGTTCTGACGCGCATTGCGAAAGGCCATGTGCGCATCGGCACCTTCGAGTACTTTGCCGGCCGCGGCGACACGGACGCGGTACGCGATCTCGCCGATTACGTGATCGCGCGGCTTTACCCGCATGCGGCGCAATCGGCAGAGCCCTATCGCGCGCTGCTCGAGGCCATCGTGGCGGCCACCGTGGCGCTCGTCGCGCGCTGGATGCTGGTCGGTTTCATCCACGGCGTGATGAACACCGACAACATGTCGGTCGCGGGCGAAACCATCGATTACGGGCCTTGCGCCTTCATGGACACGACCGATCCCGCCACGGTGTTCTCCTCGATCGATCGCAACGGGCGTTACGCCTATGGCAACCAGCCGCGCATCGCGCACTGGAATCTGGCGCGGGCCGCGCAGTCGCTGCTGCCGCTCTTGGGCGAAGACGAGGCGAGCGCCGTCGCGGCGGCCCAGAGCGTGATCGACGCGTTCCCGGATTTGTTCGGCAAAGCCTATGTCGGAGGGCTCCGCGCCAAGCTCGGTCTCTTGCAGCCGCACGATGGCGACAGCGCGCTGGCGCAGGCGCTGCTCGATACGATGACGGCGAACAAGGCGGATTTCACGCTCACGTTCCGGCGTCTGTCCGATGCCGCGCGTTTCGGCCGCGACGCCGACGACTTCGTGCGCAGCCTGTTCGGCGACCCCGCCGCGTTCGATCGCTGGGCCGTGACATGGCGCGAGCGGCTGGCGCTGGAAAACGTCCCTGTAGAAGAGCGCGCCGCCGCCATGCGCGCCGTCAATCCCGCGTTCATCCCGCGCAATCACCGTGTCGAAGCCGCTCTCGCCGCCGCCGAACAGGGCGACCTGTCGCTGTTCGATGAATTGCTCAATGTTCTGTCCGCGCCTTACGACGACCAGCCCGAGCACGCACATTACGCCGATCCGCCGCAACCGCATGAAGTGGTCCAGGCGACATTCTGCGGGACGTGAAGCGTCTTAAAACCATCCATCCTTCCGCAGTGCACTTGTGAAGCTGCGGCTGACGGGCACCGACGTTCCGTCGCGCAACACGAAAAACAGTTTGCCGTGTTCGCGGCGCAGCGTTTCGACCGCATCCTTCGCCACCCACCAGGAGCGGTGCACCTGCGCGCCTTCGAGCCCGCGCAATTCCGTCAGCGCGTCGGAGAAGCGCAACAGCACGAGATCGGAACCGGCGCTGGTGTAGAAGCGGATGTAGTGATCTTCGGCCTGTACGGCATAGATCTTCGACAGGCGCAGTTTGGCCGGCAACCGCGCGAGTACTGCCGCCACAGGCCCGCCCGGCGGCGGCGCATGCTCCGCATCCGGCGCATGGGTTTCCAACGGACGGCGCTGCACCAGAAGATTGATGCCGACCATTCCGGCCGTGACCACCAGAACACAGATGTAATACGCCGGCAGGCGCGCGGCGCTGAGCGGCTGATGCAACACCCAGCCCGTCACCACCCACACCAGCAACGTGAGCAGCAGCGACAGGACGAGGCATTGCACGAGACCGACGAGGAGCAGGCCCGCAGGCGACAGCTGCAGCCGGTCCAGCGACGCACGCACCAGCAGGCTTGCGCCCTGGCCCAATCCCAGCAGCACCAGCCAGTAGAGAAATCGCGGCAGGAGCGGCAGAACCTCAAGCCCGAAGGCCTCGGTCAGCGTGAGAAACAGGGCTGCGGCGGCCGGCAACAGCACGGGCCGGAAATCGAAATGCGTCGACGCACCTGCATTTCGCGACGCGTGAAGTGCCGATCCCGTCATTTGCGAATTTCGCCCCGCATTCCGCGCATATCCCCTTCGTGATGCAGACAATCTGGGGGATGGATGGACCGCGGACAAGACGGACGAGGACACTATCCGATGCAGAGCGATCCCCTCTGGATGCAGGCGTTTCTGGCGGTTCACATTGCGGCGGGCGCGCTGGCCCTGGTGCTGGCGCCCGTCGCCCTCGCGTTCACGAAAGGCGGCCTGCGCCACCGGCGCTGGGGGAGATTCTACTATTGGTCGATGGCGGTGGTCGCCGTCACCGCCCTCACCATGGCGCTGTTCCGCCCCATTCTCTTCCTCGCGCTGGTCGCCGTGTTGAGTTTCTATCTCGTGTTCTCCGGACGCCGCGTGCTGACACTGAAGTCGCTCGCGAGCGGCGGCTCCGCTTCGTTCGTCGACTGGGTCGCCGCGCTCGTCACCTTCGCGGCCTGCGCCAGTCTGGCCGCGTTCGGCGCGTTGCGTCCGGGCTGGGTGCAGAACATGGGCATCGTCGCCATCGTGCTTGGTCTCATCGGCATGCGCAGCGCAGCGGCCGACATGTTTCGCTTTGTGAACCCTCCATCGCGCCCGAATTTCTGGGTGAGCGTGCATCTGGAGAAATTCCTGGGAAGCTATATCGCCGCGTGGACGGCGTTCTCCGCCGTCACGCTCAGTCGCATGTTTCCGTCGGCCAGTCTGGCCGTGTGGCTGTGGCCGGCAGCCGTCGGGATCCCTGCGATCATGGCGACGGCGATGTATTACCGCCGCAAATTCGCAGCGCGGGTGCCGGAAGGAGCATCGTTGCCGGCGGCGGCATCGTGACATGACGGATGCGGAGCATTGAGCCGAGCACCACCGGCCTGTCACCTATGCTGCCGGACTGTTTATGTCACCCGTCGTCCCGTCCTCCCCCGTCGAAGATGGGGGCGCCAGCGACAGCGTCGGCGCGGATCGCGCGAACTGCAGTTCGCGCGAGACGGAGGGGGCACGCGGACGCATCGCGAGCGTGACTTCCCCCTCCACCGCCATCGCGGTCCCCCTCCCCCACGCTTTGCGGGGGAGGAAAGGAAAGCGCATAGGGGAGCTCGCCCTCGCGCGGCTCACATCTTCAAATACTTGCACTTGCTCTTGCCGCTATCCTGTTCCGTTACGCGGCGGACTTGCGTGACGAAAGTGCCGCCGTCTTTCCGCTCAAGCGTGAAGGCCAAATTGTCGAGGTTGTCCGCCGAGAAGCAGAGAATGGTGCCCTTCTCGGTGTGCGTGACCTCGCCTTCCCAAAGCTCGCCCACTGCGCCGTAGATGTTGTCCGGGTCGGCGCTGTCGACATAGAGATCGGCATTGCGCAGCGCATCGCTTACGAACGCCGCGACCTTCGGCGCGGCGACGGACTCAGTCGGCAGGTGTTTGAGCAGGCGCACGAACAGCTCGTCCACCGCATCGAGTTCGGGCACGAGGCTCTTGCGCCCCAGGTCGCGGACGCCGTCGCCTTCCATCAGCGCGGTCCACATCATCTGGCGGCCCGGTTCCGGCGCCGAGACGAAGAATGTGGTGAACGCGTCCTTCTCGTGCAGGCGCAGGAACGGCGCGCGGAATTCCAGGCCAGTGGTCGCTTCGAGTGTCTGTCCATACGGGTGCATGAGGAGCGGCACCGCCTTGCCGCCGTCCCACGCCCAGACACTCAGCTGATAGGCGCAGTCGTTTCCCTCCTGCGCCGTGTAGTCGGCATCGAGGTAGAAAAGCGGCCGGCCGAAGTCGTCGCTGCCGAGACTTCCGATCGAGCCTCGCATCGGACCGAACGGAAACTCGCGAAGGGCCATCGCGTCGGCGACGCTCCAGGTCGCCAGCAAGGGAAACGCTTTCAGCTGCCCGTCATCCAGCTGACGGATGTTCCACACGCTCCTGAATCCGCTGTCCGACTGCTTGGCGACTAAGACCGTGCCCAGTCCATCGATGTCGGCGGACACGAGCCATGTGTCGCCGGCCAGAGGAATTGCGTTCGCGTCGACGCCATCGGCGATGGGCTGCTTGGTCAAGTCCATGGTCGCGTCGAGTTCGGCGGCGGCGATCTGTTCGATCAGCGACCATTCGCGCGCGACCGCGCCCTGCGCGGCCTCAGATCCGTCCGGCTGGGTGTCGTATTGACCTGTATGACTGCGCACCTCGGTCCGAGCCTCGGCAAGCTGCGCCTTCAGCGAAGCGAGATCATCGGCGCGACAAGACGACGACACCGCGACGGCAAAGCCGATTGCGGCAAGCAAGAGTTCCCGGATGTTCATGGTGGCCCCGCACCGGGCCGTGGCGATAGCGGCTGTCCCGATCAAGTCACAGATTCAACCGCCTTCGCGGCGAATCCTTGGCGGACGCATGGCAAACCGGAGGCGCATTGTATCGCGCCGTTCCAGTTCGTAGATTCGCATCACACGTGAGGAGACACGCCATGGGCCTGCGCGAAAAATTCAACGAGGCGCTCAAAGAGGCGATGAAGGCGCGCGAACAGAAGCGCGTCTCGACGCTGCGACTGGTGAACGCCGCCATCAAAGACCGCGACATCGCCGGGCGGACCGAGGAGAGCCGCGACGGCGTGGCCGACGACGAGATCCTCACGCTGCTCGCCAAGATGATCCGCCAGCGCGAGGAATCCGCCGAGACCTACGACAAGGGCGGCCGGCCCGAGTTGGCCGCGGGCGAGCGCGAGGAGATCGCCATCATCCGCGAGTTCATGCCCAGGCAGATGAGCGACGACGACGCGAAGAACGCGGCGAAGGCGGTAATCGCGGAGGTGGGCGCTGCAACCGTGAAGGACATGGGCAAGGTGATGGCGGCGCTGAAGGAGCGCTATGCCGGCCAGATGGATTTCGGCAAGGCCGGCGCCATGGTGCGGACGCTGCTGAGCGGGTCGTGATCCCGCACGCCGACGCACAGCACAACGCTCCCGACGCCGACATTATGGATCGCGCCCGCCGCGCCGCAATTGCCGCCGGCCGTTTCGCGGGCGACTGCGGGGCAGACCCGGTCCTGCTCGACAGCGCCCGGCATATCTGCCTCCTCCTGCCCGAACTTTCGATCGTCGCGCGCGTTTTCTCTGCCGGCGAGCGGAACATCGCCGCCGCGAAACGCGAACTCGACGTCGCGCGCTATCTCGCCGAAAAAGGCATGCCCGTGGTGGGGCCGTCGCACGCCATGCCGCCGGAGCCCCTCGTCCTTGAGGAAATGTCGGTGACGCTGTGGCCTTTCGTGCCGCACGAAAAGAAAGACGACGAGGATCAGGAAGCCGTCAGGCTTGCCGCCCGGTCGCTGCGGCAGGTGCATGATGCGCTCGCCGATTATCCGGGCGAGCTACCGTCGCTCACCGCAAAATTCGTGGCGTGCGCATCGCAGCTGCGTCATCCCCAGGCGCTGCCCGTTCTCCATGAAGGCGACAACGGCTTTCTGCTGTCCATCCATGACCGACTGTTGGAGTCGCTGGCGAAGCTGCCGGTTTCGCCCGTGCCCCTTCACGGCGACGCCTGGCTCGGCAATGTGTTCTTCACGCCGCACGGTCCGTTGTGGACCGATTTCGAAGCCGCCTGTCTGGGGCCGCGGGAATGGGACGCGGCGGGCACGCCGTGCCCGTCCGCCTTTCCGCAGCTCCACCCCGAAATACTCGCGATCATGACGGCGCTACGCAGCGTCTGCACGGTAGTGTGGTGCGCCGGATCGCCCGGTGACGCGCGCAAACGCGAAGCGGTGGATTATCATCTCGCCCGACTCAAGGCGTTTTTCCTGAGGCCAGACGAATGACACCCAGGCCGACGCGATGGTGCGGACGCTTTTCGCGGGCGAGAATTCGTGACCCAGATTTTTTGCGTTGCGCGAAAGCTTTTTCTCGGGGGTCCGCCGCCGACAGAGCGGCCGACACGGAGACGCGGAGATGCCCGTCGGGCTGAACCATCTCCGGGTCACTGGAGACGCCACATGCTTTTCGGCGTGCGAAGCGCGCCAACCAATTCATCCAACGTCCCATGGGATAACCCTTCCGATCTCGCTGAAACGCGAAACACCTCCGCGGCTCCGCGCCTCCGCGTGCAAAATCTTCGAAACGGCTTCGCGCGATGCCCGACGGACCTGCGAGCGACGAATTGTGATACAAACCAAATTGGTATAAGCCCTGACACGCGCTTTAACTGAGCGAATTGACGTCCAATCCCCGCATTTGTCCCGCTGCGCGGGGCCGATAAATTGTCCCGGGGCGACTCGCGAGTTGGGGCAATCCATGGACGTGCATCCGCCGCATCACGCCATCAGCACGTGGCGCGACTTCTTCATCCATATGGCGACGATCTGCGTGGGCCTTCTGATCGCCATCGGACTGGAACAAAGCGTGGAAGCGATCCATCGCGCGCAGGAGCGGCATGAATTGCGAGTAGCGCTCGACCGCGACAGCCGCCAGGCCATCGTCGATTCGGGCCGCAGCAAACAGTATGCGGATGTGCATATTGCCTGGCTGCTGGCACGGATCGGCGCGGCGCAAACGGCCCTTGCCGCGCACGTGGCACTCGCGTCCGAAACGTCACCCCAATCGGCCGGCTACGACGTTGCCTCCGACCCGGCTTTCCAGGCGGCCAAATCCTCCGGTGCCCTGTCGCTGCTGTCGCAGGAAGACATTCGCGCCTATTCGGAGGCCGACTGGGTCACCCTCTATCTCGGCAAAGCCTTCGACGACCTTGTCGTCGCGCGCAGCAATGCACGCAAATTCGCCATCGAGCTCGGGCCTGCTTCGGGGCGCGCGGATTTCGCGAAAGCCGGACCGGCGGACATCCAGAAATATCTCGGGCTTCTGACCGACGAATTGCTGGCCGATGTGCGCCTGCGATTCTGGAGCGAGGAAGTTGGCCAGGTCGAAGGGGAACTGCTGACAGGCGACCGCGATCTGCTCGCGCTCCAGAAGGCCGAGCACAGCCGGCACACGCCGATCCCCGGACTGGCGCCCCGCCCGTAACGCCGCAGAGAAATTCTGTCCGTTGGATGGCGGTCGCTCTCCGGGAGCGCCGGTTTCCGGTCGATATGCCGCATGGATAGTGGCGCCTGCCGCTCAAGGTCCTTGCATAGGTTGCTATAAGAACCAATTCGGTATATCGTCCGTCCAGCTCTTTGACATTGTGAATCAGGTTGTTTCGTGCCGGGCTGTACTTGAACACAAGCCGTTGATATCGCTTGTGTTTTCCGTCTCTTGCCGCTGTTCGCCGCCTGTTACGCCGCTGTTATCTGGGACACACCGAACCACTAAGCATCTGAAATTTCATAAGAAATACGGTTAACACTCGATGCCTCGATTTTTCCGCTGTATTTTGCCCCTGTTATTCCCCCTGTTATCGGGCAAATCGGATCGTCTGCGCCAAACCCGCAGTACGGCCCGTTACACTCACAGGAATCGAATCGCTGTCCCCACGCTTTCGCGGCAGCGAACGCTTAGATTGAAACGATGCGCTACGGCGAAGGCCTCCTCGACGAAATCCAGCGGCGGACGGACATCGTCCAGCTCATCGGCCGCCGGGTGAAGCTTGCCCGCAAGGGCCGCGTGTTCTGGGGCCTCTGCCCGTTCCACAAGGAAAAGTCGCCCTCCTTCAAGGTCGACAACGAGCGGCGCAACTACAAATGCTTCGGCTGCGGCGAAGGCGGCAGCGCCTTCAAATGGCTGATGGACGTGGAAGGATTATCCTTTCGCGAATCCGTCGAACGGCTGGCCGGCGAAGCCGGGGTCGAACTTCCGCAATGGACACCGGAAGACGAGGCACGCGAACAGAAAAAGAAATCGCTCTACGATGTGATCGAAACCGCATGCGCATTCTTCGAACAGCAATTGCGTTCGTCGACCGGTGCGAAAGCGCGCGAATATCTGGTGTCGCGCGGACTCGATGATGCTGGAGTGAAACAGTTTCGTCTCGGCTATGCGCCGGATGGCAACACCACGCTGATCGGCCATCTGGTCGCGAACGGAATTGCGCTTGAAGACATCGTCGCAGCCGGCCTCGCACGCGCAGCAGAGGACGGAAAACCGGCCCGCGATTTCTTCTACAACCGCCTGATGTTTCCCATTACGGACTTTCGCGGCCGGGTGATCGCCTTCGGCGGACGTGCGCTGGAAGCCGACGCCAAGCCCAAATACATCAACACCGGGGAAACCTCGCTCTTCTCCAAGGGCGAACTGCTCTACAATTTCGCGCCCGCCAGAACCGCTGCATTAAAGACCGGTTCGATCATTGTCGCCGAAGGTTATATGGACGTGATCGCGCTGGTGCGGGCCGGTTTCGATTCCGCCGTGGCCCCGCTCGGCACCGCACTCACCGAAGATCAACTGGGGCTGCTCTGGCGCATGGCGCCGGAACCCATCCTCTCCTTCGACGGCGATGACGCAGGATTTCGCGCGGCGCAACGCGCGGCAAAACTGGCGCTGCCCGCTCTCCAGCCCGGACATTCGTTGCGTTTCGTGTTTTTGCCCGGCGGCGAAGATCCCGACAGCTTCCTGCGTGGCCAGGGCGCGCCCGCGATGAAGCAGCTGCTCGATACGGCCGGGCCGCTCGCCGATGTGCTGTGGCGGTTTGAGACCGAAGCCAAGGACTTCGCCACGCCGGAACGGCGTGCGGGGCTCGAGCGCTCGCTTGCCGATATCGTGGCTCAGATTCGCGACGGCAAGATCGCCGATTACTACCGCCGCGATTTCGAGAACCGTGTCTTCAACCTGTTCAAGCGGCGTGCACCCAAGAAACGCAGCGATTTCCGCGCCTACCGGCAAAACGGCCCGGCCCGGTTTCAGCAGGCCGCCGAAACCGTTTCCTCCGCTGTCCGAAGCTCGGCCCTGGCCCGTGGCGCCGGTGTGCGCCAGACGAAGGAAATGGAGGTCGTAGGCCTTCTTCTGGAAGCGCCGGAGATCGTGGAACGGCACGGCGAACTGCTTGCGGCGCTGCCTCTGTCCGATCGTTCGCTTGACAGGCTGCGCAATGAGCTTTTAAACCTCGCCGCCTCCGGCTTCGGGCTTGAAACCGGTAGGTTGGAGAACCATCTCGTCCGCGCAGGCATGGCCGGGCTCGTCGAGCGTTTGAACGCGCGGCGCGCAAAGGGGGGACATGGCGCAGACACGGTGCGCGAGGGTGCCGGGGGAAGCGCCGATCTGGAAGAGATCGAAGCCCGCTGGCTCGCTGCCGCCGTCCAGTTGCGGGAGATCGCGGAGATCGGCCCTGAACGGAGGCACGCCATGGAGCGTTTCAAAACCGAGGCGACTGAGGAGACCTGGCGCGAGGCACATGGTCTTCTGGCCCGTGGGCTCCCGAACGACTAGTTTCCGTCCGGCTCCCGGCGACGTGAGCCGGTTGAACTCCAATGCGCCGAGGACCGGCGGCCGAATGACGATCGACGAATGAGCAAATCTACTTCCAAGAAGCCCGCTGCGAAGCCTTCGAAGGCCAAAAAGGTTCTTCCGAAGGCCAAGTCTGCAAAGCCCGCCCGGGCCAAGCAGGTGGCGACAAAAAAGAGTCCACAAAAACCACAGGCCAAGGCGGTAAAGGTGACGAAGCCGGCGTTAAAAGTTCAGGCGACCAAGACAAAACCCGAAACAACCAAGGCCCAGGCAAAGCCCGCGCCGAAGCCTGCCGCCAAGCCCGCTGTGGCGGCTGCAACTCCCAAAGACATGAAATCGGCACCGGCTCCGGCCACAAAGCCTGCCGACGGTAAGGTTTTGCCCCAGGTCAAGGCGGGTGCGAAAGCCGCCGCACCCGGCGCCGAACCGCAGACGGCCCGCGAAGATGCGGATTCGCCGCTGCTCGACATGTCGGACGTCGGCGTCCGCAAGATGATTACCCGCGCCAAGCAGCGCGGTTACGTCACCTATGACGAGCTGAACAAGGTTCTGCCCTCCGACAAGGTCTCGTCGGAACAGATCGAAGACACAATGTCGATGCTCAACGAGATGGGCATCAACGTCATCGAAAGCGACGAACAGGAAGAACAGGCCGAAGTGCCTGCGCTCGCACAGGGCAAACAGGTCACCGTCAAGACCGGCGAAGAAGAAGAACAGTACGACCGCACCGACGATCCCGTGCGCATGTATCTGCGCGAAATGGGATCTGTCGAACTTCTGTCGCGCGAAGGCGAGATTGCCATCGCCAAGCGCATCGAGGCCGGCCGCGAATTGATGATCGGCGCGCTGTGCGAGAGCCCGCTCACCTTCGAAGCACTGACTGTGTGGCGCGACGAATTGAACGAAGGCAAGGTTCTGCTGCGCGACATCATCGATCTGGAAGCGATGTATGGCGCGGGCCCCGACGCGGCGCAGAACCTGCCGCCGGCCATCGCCGGCAACGGACTCGCCCCAA
Source organism: Rhizomicrobium sp. (assembly GCA_050010175.1). Lineage (GTDB taxonomy): Bacteria > Pseudomonadota > Alphaproteobacteria > Micropepsales > Micropepsaceae > Rhizomicrobium. The sequence goes on along the minus strand of JBEKLN010000009.1, from coordinate 38,046 downwards.
CCCCAACAGGCGAAGACGGCACACCCCAGCCGGGGATTATGAACGGTCACGACACGGTCGCCGCCGTCGTCATGCCGCCGTTACCGCCCGTCGTGCGCCCTGCACCGCCTCCGCCGCCGAAACCCGAACCGAAGGCCGACGGCGAAGAGGTCGACCCGGGCGAAGCCGCTGCCGCTGCAGACGCCGCCGCAGAAGCCGACGATTTCGAAGACGAAGGCAACATGCCGTTGTCGGCGATGGAAGCTGCGCTGAAGCCCGGCGTGCTTGCCACGCTCGACCAGATCGCCAGTCTGTACAAAAAGCTCGGCAAGCTGCAGGACGCCTCCGTCGAAGCGGCGTTGTCTGCCGACGAACTGTCCACCGGCCAGGAGCGCCGCTTCAAGAAACTGCGCACCGAGACGGTCGATCTCGTCAAGAGCCTCAAGCTCAACAACAACCGCATCGAAGCGCTGGTCGACCAGATGTACGGCATCAACCGCCGTCTGGTGTCGCTCGAAGGCCGCCTCCTGCGCCTGGCCGAAGCCCACGGCGTGGAGCGCATCGACTTCCTCAAGCAGCATTTCGGCAACGAGCTCGACCCCAACTGGGCCAGGCGCGTGGGCAGGCTTTCGGGCCCCGGCTGGCACGACTTCGTCCAGGAAGAACGCGACCGGGTGAAGCAGTATCGCGATGAAATCCAGACCCTGGCCCAGGAGATGCGCCAGTCGATTACGGATTTCCGCCGCATCGTGCAGACGGTGCAGAAGGGCGAGCGCGAAAGCGGCCAGGCGAAGAAGGAAATGATCGAGGCCAATCTGCGCCTCGTGATTTCCATCGCGAAGAAATACACCAACCGCGGCCTGCAGTTCCTCGACCTGATCCAGGAAGGCAATATCGGCCTGATGAAGGCGGTCGACAAGTTCGAGTACCGTCGCGGTTACAAATTCTCGACCTACGCCACGTGGTGGATCCGTCAGGCGATCACGCGCTCCATCGCCGACCAGGCGCGCACGATCCGTATTCCCGTCCACATGATCGAGACGATCAACAAGCTGGTGCGCACCTCGCGCCAGATGCTGCACGAGATCGGCCGCGAGCCGACGCCGGAAGAACTGGCAGAACGCCTCGCCATGCCGCTCGAGAAAGTGCGCAAGGTGCTCAAGATCGCCAAGGAGCCGATCAGCCTCGAAACGCCCATCGGCGACGAGGAAGATTCGCACCTGGGCGATTTCATCGAGGACAAGAACGCGGTCCTGCCCATCGACGCTGCGATCCAGGCCAACCTGCGCGAAACGACGACGCGCGTGCTCGCCACGCTCACGCCGCGCGAGGAACGCGTGCTGCGCATGCGTTTCGGCATCGGCATGAACACCGACCACACGCTGGAAGAAGTGGGCCAGCAATTTTCGGTGACGCGCGAACGCATCCGCCAGATCGAGGCGAAGGCGCTGCGCAAGCTCAAGCATCCGAGCCGTTCGCGAAAGCTCAGAAGCTTCCTCGATAATTAGTTCGCGGGCCTGCGAAGTCGTGTCGCGTTCCGGCGCGCCGCGCCGGGCGTATGACAGCGGTCCAACCCGTCAGCGAAAGAGTGAATGATGTCCGAAGCTGCCAAGGTCGCCCCCAAGAGGGTGTCGCAGAGAATGTTCAAATACCCCAGCGAGGACGAGATCTTCGTGCGTCGGCTCGGAAGCGGCGTGCTGGCGTGCTGGACGGAACTGCCACCCGAATTCCGCGACAAAATATTGTCGGAGGCGGCTTCGGCCTGGGACCGCGAATACAATGTCCGCCAATTGCCGCAAAAACTGGAAGAATTCGTGAAGCGATACCCCTCGCGGGTGTCATAGAACCGGTCCAGGATGCTCCTGCGCGGTCGTTAACGGGGCGGCCATAGAACCGGCGCAGAATTCGGCGCGATGGGTGTGTGAGCCATGGACATCGAGAAAGCCGTCGGACGGTTTTACAGCCGCAATGAGGATCTGGCGGATACCGTCGTTCATCTGATCGGCGTGCTCTTCGCGATCAACGCGGCCGCATGGCTGCTCTTTCACGTCACGAAACTGAACGCGGTCGCGAGCGTCGCGGTCTACTGCACCGGACTTTTCGTGATGCTGAGCGCGTCGGCGATCTATAATCTGGCGCCGCACGGCAACGCGAAGGGCTGGCTGCGCCGCTTCGATCACGCCGCCATCTTCATCATGATTGCCGCCACCTATACGCCGTTTGCCGCCAACCGCCTGGCGCAACCCGAAGGCGGCATCATCCTCGCGCTCATCTGGCTCGGCGCCACCTTCGGCGTGACGATGAAGCTTCTGTTTCCGCGCCGCTTCGAGGTTGCGAGCCTCGCGCTTTATGTCTGCATGGGCTGGCTGATCATCACGGTGATCAAGCCGCTGTCGGCGTCCGTCGCAGCAACCGGCTTTTGGCTCCTGATGGCGGGTGGCATCGTCTACTCCGCCGGCATCGTCTTCTATGTCATGGAGCGCATACCCTACCACAAGGCGATCTGGCACGGCTTCGTGCTCGTGGCGGCGATCCTGCATTTCGCAGCCATCGCCAGCGAGTTTGCCGCGTGATGCGGCCGGTGTCGGCCATCATCTTCGATTGCGACGGAGTGCTGGTGGACAGCGAAGTACTGGCGCTGGAGATCGAGCTGGCGGCGCTGTCGGAAGCCGGTCTTGCCTACGAACTCGACGAATACAAGGCGCGATTCATGGGGCTGTCGACGGCAGCGTTTCATGATGCGGTCGATGCGGACAGTATCGCGCGGACGGGAAAATCTCTGCCCGCCGGGTTTCGCGACGAGATACGCAAACGGTACCGAGCCGCCGCGCCCAGACTGGCCGAGATTCCCGGTGCACGCGCTGCAGTCGCCCGCGTCGCGCAATTGAAGGCGGTCGCCAGTTCGAGCACTTCGGTAGCACTCAAGGAAAAACTCAAGGTGACCGACATGTGGGATTTGTTCGCCCCGCATGTCTACTCGGCCGACCATGTGACGCATGCGAAACCCGCGCCCGATCTCTTCCTGCATGCGGCCCAAGCTTTGAATGTGGAGACGCGAACATGTCTCGTGATCGAAGACTCAGCCAACGGGGTAAAGGCGGCGCGCGCCGCCGGCATGACGGTATGGGGCTTCGCCGGCGGCGGGCACATGGACCCGGCCACGATCGATCGGCTTCGCGCGGCCGGAGCCGCGCGCATTGTTCCGGACTGGCCGACGGCTGGCGGCCTGATTGAACAGCTCACATAGAAAAACTGCCGCCGGAAGTTCCGGCGGCAGATTGAGAAATGTTCGCGGCGTGCTCGACGGTTCTACTGGCCGTCCGCACCGAAGCGATAGCGCAGTTCGATGCCCCACATGCGCGGCGGCGCGTAGATCGATGCGTTGGTACCGATCAGGTGTAGATAGGGATTGGCGCCCTCCTGATAGGTTTTGTTGAACGCGTTGTCGACGAAGAAGCTCGCATCGAATGGTTCGCCCAGGAAATTGTCCCAGTCGAACCGGAAGTTTGCCGTCCAATATGGCCCCTGCTTGGGTTGCTGGCCGCCGGGTGCCAGGCATTGCTCGGTCGCCGGATTAAACGCGCCGCAGGTTGTCTCAAGCTGGCCCAAATCGGTGAACCACTCGCTGCTCTGCCAGTAAACCATCGCGCTGACGAACGGGCTTCCCAGGGAAGAATCGACGGGAATATGGAATCGCGGTTGGACGCCCAGCTTGTTCTGAGGCGTGTACGCGAACGGACTGCCGGAAAGATTGATGGTCGGTGAGGGCGGCAAGTAGTTCGAAACATATTCCGGCAGGAGGAATTTCGAATAGCTCGCGTCCGTGTAGGAGTAGAATACCCGGACCTGGAAATTGTCGTCCGGAATGAAGGTGGAATCGAATTCCGCTCCCTTGATGGTGGCCTTGGCGGCGTTGAACGTGAGCGCCGCGAACGCGGTGGGCTCGCCCAGGTCGAGGATGGCGGTCGTATCGTTCTTCTGAACGTTGTCGTACCAGCCGTAATAGACGTCGGCGTTGGTGATTCCGGGGACACCCAGAATGGTCCAGTTGTTCTTCGTGCCCAGTTCGACGTCGGTCAGATACTCGGGTTCAAATTGCTCGAAATCCGTCTCGGACCCGGCGCCACTGTTGAACCCGCCGCTCTTGTAGCCGCGATTGTACGAGGCGTAGATCATCGACTCGTCGGTGTAGTGATAGTCCGCCTCGAGATTCCAACTCGGCGCGTGGAAGTTTCCGGACTCGACGGGCAAGGTGATCACGTTGGGTTCGCCCGAAACCAGCGGAAACGGACAGCTCGTGCCCGCAAGGATGAGCACGCATTCCAGATCGGTCGCGACTTTGTGGTCCCATGTGTACCGGCCGCCGGCGCTGAAGGTCAGGCCGTGAACCCAAGAACCCGCGTCGTAAGTCGCGCTCGCATACACCGCATTCGACGTACCCCCGTTGCCGAGTTCGTCAATCTGCGTCGATCCGAAACCGAAGAACGGGCTGCCGAAAGGCTGCGGGCCGCCCAGCGTCTCGCGCTCGACTTCGGAGTAACCGCCGGGATGATCGAGTTCGTGATAGAACCCCACGACCCAGTTCAATCCCTGGTCCGGCATGTTTCCGTGCAACTGCAATTCGTCCGACACCTGCAGGTTGTTCTGTTCCCAGGCGCGGGAATTGGGAATATCAAGCAACGGCAGGAAGGAACCATCGATGTCGAACGAGGGCCGCTCCTTGTCGCTGATGAAGCCGAAGATGTTCCGCAAATAGAGATTGCTGGAAAAATCGTACTGCGCCTGATCGACGACGTTCCACGTATCACGCTGGAATCCCGGATCGATGCTGGAGGTCGTGTAGCGCGGTCCGAGATGCTGTTGTTGCTGCAGCGCCTGCGCCATTTCCTGTTCGAAGCCGCAGATCGTCGGGTTGACCGCACAATTCTCGCCCTGCGACGCTGCGAGTTCGTCGATCGTGACAAGATTCACGCCTGTCAGCACGGCTCCCGTGCCGTTCGTCTGCTCGTGCAGATAATCGAACACCGTGTAGTTCTGGAAGTGCGCAAACGGCCGGAACATCACGCCGATGCGGTAGGCGTTGTAGGCCTCGTTGTCGAGTTCCTGTCCGGTCGAGAGGTCTTTCGTGAAGCCGTCGCGACGGGCCCAGTCACCGGCCACCCGCACGTCGAGCATGTCATCGACGATGGGCATGTTGACCGCGCCCTGCAGTTCGCGCAGGTCGTAATCTCCCAGCTCGCCGTCGAGATAGCCGCCATATTGATCCGTCGGCTTGATCGGCTCGAAGAGCACCGCGCCGCCGGTGGTGCTCTTGCCGAACAAGGTGCCCTGGGGCCCCTCGAGAACCTGGATGGACTGCATGTCGTATTGGTTGCCCGGACCGCTGGCGCCGAACGGTACTTCCGCAAAATAGGTCTGAACGCCCGGATCGGCGCCGCCGAACGGCTGCGATTGTCCCCTGAGCGTGAACACCTGCGTGTCCCGTTCGCCGAGATTGCCGGCCACGGTGAGCGACGGTGCAAGGTTCTGTAGATCGATGGCGTTCTTGACGTCATTGACGCGCAGATCCGAGCCCGACAGCGCGGTGACTGCGATGGGAACCACCTGCTGGTTCTCCGACCGCCGGCGTGCCGTCACGGTCACGGTTTCGACCTGGCCGTTCTGCGCAAAGGGAGAACTGGACGTTGAACTGCCGGAGGTCTGAGCCGCAGCCGGCATTGCGAGCATGCACGCCGTCGCACACAGCGCAAGTTTCAAGGTTCGCGTCGTCATCGTTTCCCCTTCGCTGTTGACAGGCTCCGGCCGAGCGGCCCCCCAAGACCTGACACAATTTCGTAATTATAGGCTGATTTGCGCCCGTCTATGAAGCGGCGGGACTAGCCCTGGAAAGAGTCCTTCCTGCGGCGCATCTCGGCGAACACATCCACGTCGCTTGCGGCCGCCATATCCAGCGCATGGCGGATTTCGGGCGAATTCGGCCTTAAGAACGGGTTGGTCCGCTTCTCAAGATCGATCGTGGACGGAATGGTCGGCGCTTTTTTTGCCCGCAATTGTTGCACATCCGCCATACGGGCTTGCAGGTCCGCATTGCCGGGCTCGAGCGTGAGCGCGAAGCGGCCATTGCTGAGCGTGTATTCGTGGCCGCAATAGACGGCCGTGCGGCCGTCGAGTTGCATGAGCTTGGACAGGCTCGCCCACATCATCGCGGGCGTACCCTCGAAGAGCCGTCCACACCCCATCGCGAAAAGCGTGTCCCCGGTGAAGACGGCCTCATCGCCCTCGAAGGCGAAGGCGATATGGGCGCGGGTATGGGCGGGGATTTCAAGAACGCGCGCGAGATGGGACCCGAACATCCAGGGCGCCGCTTCGCTGACGCCGATGTCCATGCCGGGAATGCGGTCGCGGTCCTTCTCCGGGCCCACAACCACGGCGTCAAATTCCTGCTTGAGGAGAATATTGCCGCCCGTGTGGTCGAAATGATGATGGGTGTTGAGAATGTGGGTGAGTCGCAGACCGTGCCTGGCGAGCGCAGCCTTGACCGGCGCAGGTTCCGATGGATCGACGATGGCGCAGACACCTTCATCGGGATCGTGAACCAGATAGGCGTAATTGTCGCTGAGACAGGGAACGAGTTCGATCTGAAGCCTGGGCATGTGATCCTCCGGATGCCATGAGCGTACCAAGCCGCGTGCTGCGGTTGAACCCGGCCGGACAGAGGACTAGGCAGAACCCATGCTGTTCGATTCGCGGGAACTCGTTGCCTTTTACGACGAACCGCTGGGCCAGATCACGCGTCGCATGATCGGCCGGCGGGTGCGAATCGCGTGGCCCGACGTGCGGAGCCTGCGCATTTTGGGCTACGGCTTCGCGATGCCGTATTTGCGCCCATTCCTCTCGGAAGCCGAGCGGATCGCGGCGGTGTTGCCCGTGCAGGACTCAAGCCTGACCTGGCCGGGCGAAAAACAATCGATCGCGTTCGCCGAAGAGGACGCCCTGCCGTTTCCCGATGCGATGTTCGACCGGATCATGATCGTGCACGGGCTGGAAACGGCGGAGTCCGTCCGTCCGCTGCTGCGCCAGGTATGGCGCGTGCTGACAAGCGGCGGTCGATTGCTGCTCATCGTTCCCAACCGCGCGAGCCTGTGGGCGCAGGTCGAACTCTCGCCCTTCGCACAGGGACGCCCCTACAGCCGCAAGCAACTCGACCGTCTGATGCGCGACTGCATGTTCCTGCCCGAGCGCTGGGACAGCGCGCTCTTCCTGCCGCCGATCCGCACCAGACGTTTCATGCGAAGCGGCGTCGCGTGGGAACGCATCGGGCGTTCGGTCTGGCCGAGACTTGCGGGTGTGCATCTGCTCGAAGCATCGAAGTCGCTGTATGCGTTGCCGCCGCCGGAGCGCGCCGTGTTGCGCAGAGCAGTGCTCGCACCGGCTGCACGTTAATCGCATGTCATCTGCGATTCATGAACTGCCGGTCATGTCTCTAGTACAATTTCGAGATAGTTTTCACCGTCATTTGAACGGCATAACGGCCATGCGCATCGATGCCCGAAGCGACTCTTTTAACGTCGGATAATTTGCCTATGTGCTGCGTACCGGAAAGCAGCCGGTGTATCACATGGAGGAATAGATGCGTTTCGTTCATCTCGCCGCAAGCATAGCCGTCTTGTCGGGAACTCTCGCACTCGCCGTGCCGGCCAGCGCCCAGGATTCCGCGAACCTCGGAACCTGCGCCACCATGCAGGACCAGGTGAAGGCCGCACTCTCGAGCAACAGCCAATCGCCCAATTACGAAAATGCCGTCAAGGAACAGCGTTACGGACTGGAGTTCTGTTCGGAGGGCTTTTACCGCAACGGCGCCGCCCATTATTCGCAGGCGCTTCGCCTGCTGGGCGCCCAGCAGAATTAAAGTTCCGGCGCCTGACGCGTTGCTGCACCACGCAGCAGGAAGATCGCGCCTTCAGCGAAGAGATTGGGCCCCCATGCATCAGGCTGCATCGCGTGGGTGTGCCCCTCTTCGTTGAGAGCGACGGCGCGTTCGATGGTTCCACCCCCCTGGCGCACCAGCGCCGTGAAGTCGGTGATGGTGCAGAGATGGATATTGGGCGTGTCGTACCAGGCACTCCCCAGCGCAGCGGTTTGCGGCATGCGGCCATTGATCAGCAAAGATAGCCGCACGCGCCAGTGACCGAAATTCGGAAACGAGACGATCGTCCGCTTGCCGATGCGCAGCAGGTGCGACAGCACGGTTCGCGGTGAACGCGTGGCCTGGATCGTCTGGCTGAGGATGACGAGGTCGAAAACCTGCGAGGGATATTCCGACAGGTCGGTGTCCGCATCTCCCTGAACCACCGACAATCCGCGCGCCACGCAGGCGTTGACGTTGGGCTGCGACAGTTCCACGCCGCGCGCATCGACCTGCTTCTCGGCAGCAAGGTATTCCAGGAGCTCGCCGTCACCGCAGCCCACGTCGAGCACGCGTGTGCCGGCCGGTATCATCTCGGCGATGACGGCAAGGTCGGGGCGGAGGATTCGAGCGCGCGCCTTCACATCACGCCCTGAGCATGGGCGACGGAACTGAGAAAACCGCTCACGGTGGCGAACATTTCGGGCTCGTCGAGCAGGAAGGCGTCGTGGCCGCGGTCGGTCTCGATCTCCACGAAGCTGACATTGGCCGCCGCCGCGTTGAGCGCATGCGCGACCTGCTTGTTCTCGGCCGTTGGAAACAGCCAGTCGCTGGTGAACGAGATGATGCAGAAGCGTGTCTTCGCACCGCGGAACGCGTTGGCGAGCACGCCGTCGTAATCCGCAGCGAGATCGAAATAATCCATGGCGCGGGTGATGTAGAGATAGGAATTGGCGTCGAAGCGGTCGACGAACGTCATGCCCTGATGGTGCAGATAGCTCTCGATCTGGAAGTCGGCCCTGAATTCGAATGAGACGGATTGTCGGTTCTGCAGATTGCGGCCGAACTTTCGCTGAAGGGCTGCTTCGGAGAGATACGTGATGTGCGCGGCCATGCGCGCCACGGCAAGGCCCTTGGAGGGCTGCGTACCGTTCAGCTGGTACGCCCCGCCCAGCCAGTCGGGATCGGCCATGATCGCCTGGCGGCCGACTTCGTGAAACGCGATGTTCTGCGCGGAGTGGCGGGCTGCCGTGGCGATGGGCACGGCGGAGACGACCCGTTCGGGATAGCTCGCGGCCCACTGTAGCACCTGCATGCCGCCCAGCGACCCGCCGATAACGCAGAGAACCTTGTCGATGCCCAATGCATCGAGCAGCATCGCCTGCGCGCGCACCATGTCGCGCACGGTGACGAGCGGGAATGTAAGACCGAACGGCTTGCCCGTTGCGGGATCGACCTCGGCGGGTCCGGTTGAGCCCATGCAGCCGCCTATGATGTTGGAGCAGACGACGAAATAGCGGTCGGTATCGATGGGCTTGCCGGGCCCCACCATGACGTCCCACCAGCCGGGCTTGCCGGTGATGGGGTTGCTGCTGGCGGCGAACTGATCGCCGGTCAGTGCGTGGCAGACGAGAACGACGTTCGACTTCGCCGCAGTGAGCGTGCCGTAGGTCATGTAGGCGACCGTGACCGGCGCGAGCGCGCGGCCCGCATCGAGCACCAGCGGCGCATCGAAGGTGATGGTGTGGCCGACATCGGCGCCCGGCGCCGAGATCGGGCGCAGGAAGCGCGGATTCGCGGTCGTCTCCGCCATCGACATCATCCCAAACCGGCGGAATTGCCGGGAGGGGTTGCTAGGGCGCGCGGGGCTCGTATGTCAACAATTCGCGACCGGGCTTTTGATTTTGACCCCCGCTGCCCCTATCAATGCGGCCCCTTTCGGAGCGTTCTCGTGAGCTTGACACCAAAACCCGGCGTGCTGGATATCGAGGCCTATGTCGGCGGCCGCGCGCAGATTCCAGGCTTTGCCGAGGCGTTGAAGCTCTCGTCGAACGAGTCCGCCTTCGGCCCAAGCCCCCTGGCCGTGGCGGCGTTCCGGGAGGCGAGTGCCTCGCTGTCGCTTTATCCGGACGGCAATGTGCAAGACCTGCGCGAGGCGATCGGCGAGTTTCACGGACTGAACCCCGACCGCATCGTCTGCGGCAACGGGTCCGGCGAGATATTGACGCTGCTGGCCGACTGTTACCTGCGCCCCGGCGACGAAGTTCTGTTCAGCAAGTACTCGTTCATCCTTTATCGCATTGCGACTCTTGCCAACAGCGCGGTGCCGGTGGCCGTTGCCGAGCCGGAGTTGCGCGTCGATGTCGATGCCATGCTTGCCGCCGTCACGCCGCGCACGCGCCTCGTCTACGTCGCCAATCCCAACAATCCCACCGGCAGCTATCTCACGCCCATGGAGATGCGAAGGCTTCACGCAGGACTGCCACCCAACGTGCTGCTCGTGATCGATGCTGCCTACGCGGAATATGTCCAGCGCAACGACTACGAGGCCGGCATCGAAATGGTGTCGCAGTTCGACAATGTCGTGATGACGCGGACTTTCTCGAAGATTTACGGGTTAGCTGCGTTGCGCGTGGGCTGGGCATTCTGTCCTGCCGCCGTCGCGGATGTGCTCAATCGCGTGCGCGGGCCATTCAATGTGTCGTTGCCTGCGCAGCGTGCGGCGGTTGCAGCGTTACGGGATCGCCAGCATGTTGCCGACTCCGCCGCGTTCAACGTGCAGTGGCGGAGCTGGCTTATCGATGAGATCCGCGCGACGGGACTGCGCGTCGACGACAGCGTGGGAAATTTCCTGCTCATCCACTTCGAGCCCGGCGGCGGGCGAACCGCAAATTCGGCCGATGCGTTCCTCAGCGAACGAGGACTCATCCTGAGGGGCCTGGCAAATTACGCCATGCCGGATTGTATGCGGTTGACTGTCGGCGACGTAGCCGCCAACCGGCGGGTCGTTGCCGCATTGGCCGAATTCATGGGCAGGCGATGACCATCGATTCCAAACCCATGTTCGAGAAGGTTGCGCTGATCGGCGTCGGCCTCATCGGCTCGTCCATGGCACATGCCATGCGGCGCGCGGGCCTTGCCGCTCATATCTCCGGATACACACATCGCGCCGAGACCCGCGAGAAGGCCAAGGCCATCGGCTTTGCGGATTCGCTTCCCGAGACGGTTACGGCAACCGTACGCGACGCCGATCTCGTCGTGCTGGCGACGCCCGTGGGCGCTTACGGCGAACTGGCGAAGGAAATGGCGGGCGATCTCAGGCGCGGCGCGATTTTGACCGATGTCGGTTCTGTCAAGACGGCCGTCGTGCGCGATGTTGGACCGTTCGTGCCGGACGGCGTGCATTTCATTCCGGCACATCCGATCGCCGGCACCGAGCAATCCGGACCCGAAGCAGGCTTTGCCGAACTGTTCGACGGGCGCTGGTGCATCCTCACACCCCCGCCGGGCGCGGATTCGAGCGCGGTCGAGACACTCAAATCCTTCTGGCAACGGCTCGGCAGCAATGTCGAGGTAATGGATCCCAAGCATCACGACCTCGTGCTGGCGATCACCAGCCATGTGCCGCATCTCATTGCCTACAACATCGTGGGCACGGCGGCCGATCTCGAGACCGTCACCGAGAGCGAAGTGATCAAATATTCCGCGGGCGGCTTTCGCGACTTCACCCGCATCGCCGCGTCCGACCCCACCATGTGGCGCGACGTGTTCCTCAACAACCGCGAAGCGGTGCTGGAGATGCTGGGCCGCTTCAATGAAGATCTGAGTGCGCTTCAACGGGCGATCCGCTGGGGCGACGGCGACATGCTGTTCAATCTCTTCACCCGCACCCGCGCCATCCGCCGCTCGATCATCGACGCAGGCCAGGATTCCGCCGAACCCAATTTCGGCCGGCGGAAGAAGAAGCCTTGAGTCGGTGACCCTCGCATGTGCCAATCAAATTTGTCATTCCCGCGGAAGCGGGAACCCAGCGCGAGCGTCTGCGAGCGCATGTGACTCAACGTAACGCGTAGTCGAGTCATTCAGCGCGCGGATGAGCGCTGTGCTGGGTCCCCGATCTTGCTCACGCTCGCTCCGCTCGCGTTCGCGTCGGGGATGACGGGTCAATTTGAAATCCCAAATGACTCAGTACAATGGCGCGAGTGCCCCTATATAGAGCGACGGCGCCGGCAACGATTGAAGGCGCGTGCGAACCTCGGGGTATGCCATCGGTGCGCCATTCCACGTTACATTCCCATTTGCATCCACAGCAATGACGATGTTCTCCGGTTTCCCCGGACTGACACCAACTCGCCCTTGCGCAAACCAGATCGCATAGCTTGACTGCCCATTGGGATATTGCGGCACGCTCGCCGCAAGTCTTGCGATGGCATTCGCAAGCTTAGCATCAGTGCCGGCTGATGGCCGAGGTGGTCTGACGAGGCTCATGGTCAAAACGCCAGATGGCCTGTGCCACGTATCGAGCAGCAATGGACCGCTAGCGCTTGCCTTTGTGCTTCCCCAATCGAGTTGGGCATGTGTAATCGTAAGCACTCCGGAATGAGCGCGCCAATAATCTGCCGCAGTTCGCCAATCGGCGTCGCCAGACAGCAGCGGCTGCACAGACAATGCTGGTTCCAAATCGCCCTCAATGCGTGCAGTACCAATCACCGGTCCAAAGCCCGCACGCAAATCGGGCGCCAGACGTACATTGTCCCCGCTCACCGCGAACTGCAGTGCATCGCGGTCCGGCGCGTGGCGAATATGGAATTGAATGCGATTGGCGGCAAAATCACGCGACGCGACTGCAACCGCATCGAGGTCGAAGCGCGCCAGACGGCCGTGGCTGACGATCGCACTGGCGCGCAACGAACCTGGCAGGAATGTCACGCGATGAAATTGACCGTACGAATCCGTCCATGACAGCGTCTGTTGACCTGCCGCTTCGAAAATCTGCTGCTGCGGTCCATAGGTGAGCGCGTGAATCGCGAAATGCTCGCTCTGCCACTGAAGCGGGCCGGTGCGCGTCTGCACATCAAACGTGACATGATCCAACACCGTATCGAGGCTGAACGGAAAGCCGCTCGTGGATTTCGAGGCGTAAGTCATGCGGATGCCCGGCATGACCTCGCGGCCGTTGTCCATCGAAAGATGCCGGTCGAACGCGGTCGCGGCGACGTTCCACCAGATCATCACGGCGAGCGCGATCAGCAGAAACGCCGCGACGGGCGCGTAGAGGAAAAACCGGTGCGAGTAGTTCATGGGTTAGGAGATCATCCGCATTTCGAATAGCCGCAGGCCAGACAGGTGTCACAGTCTTCCTGGCGGATGAGGCTGGGGCTCGAGCAGCGCGGACAGGACCTCGCCGTTCCATCGCCCACGGCCACCGCAACCGCCCCTGCATGGTCCGGCAGCGGCAGTTTCTCGCGCGGTGGCATGAACCCGATCTCAATGAGATGGCGCTCGATAATGTCGCCGATCGCGGCCAGCAACGACGGTACGTAGTGCCCGCTCATCCACTGCCCGCCGCGCGGATCGAATACGGCCTTGAGTTCGTCGACCACGAACGACACGTCGCCGCCACGGCGAAACACGGCGCTGATCATGCGCGTCAGCGCAAGCGTCCAGGCGTAAGCCTCCATGTTCTTGGAGTTGATGAAAATCTCGAAGGGCCTGCGCCGTCCGTCGCTCTCGATGTCGTTGATGGTGATGTAGAAGGCGTGGTCGGAATCCGGCCATTTCACCTTGTAGGTGTGGCCGAGCAGCGCTTCGGGACGATCCAACGGCCGCGTCATGTAGACCACGCCCGAGGATTTCCGGAAGCGCGGTGCGGCCTGCGGCGATACCTGCTCGACGCCCTCGGCTTCGCTCAGCACCAGCGGTGGTTCCTCTTCCTGCTCTTCGGCGGCGTGGGTTTGGAGCACCGACCCCCTGACTGCATTTGGCCGGTAGGTCGTGCAGCCCTTGCAGCCGGCATCATAGGCATCGAGATAGACATGCTTGAAGTCGTCGAAGGCGATGTCGACGGGCACGTTGATGGTCTTGGAGATGGAGCTGTCGACGTGGCGCTGGGCGGTTGCCTGCACGGCCAGATGCTCTTTTGGCGACAGCTCGCCGGCAGTCACGAAATACTCCGGCAGGATCGCCTCCTCGCCGAACATCTCGCGGAAGCGGCGCCAGGCGTAATCCGTCACATGCTCTTCGCGGCGCGTACCGTCTTCCAGCAGCACTTTGCGCGTGTAAGTGTAGGCGAAGACCGGCTCGATGCCGCTCGAGACATTGTCCGCCAATAGCGAAATGGTTCCCGTCGGGGCGATGGAGGTGAGCAGGGCATTGCGAATGCCGTGCGCCGCAATGGCGTCGCGGATGTCCTGCGGGAGAGCCGCTATGTTCGGGCGCGCGAGATGGGCGTCGCGGTCGAACAGCGGAAACGGGCCTTTCTCCTTCGCAATCTCTGCGGATGCGGCATAGGCGGCATGCGAGAGTTTCGACAACCAGCGATCGATCAGGGCGAGGCTATCCGGCGAGCCATACCGCGTGCGGCAGAAGATCAGCGCATCGGCAAGCCCGGTGACACCCAGCCCGATGCGGCGCTTGGCGTAGGCTTCGTGGCGTTGCTCGGGCAGCGGAAAGCGCGAGACATCGATCACATCGTCGAGCAGACGCACGGCTGCGCGCACCGTGCGTTCAATCTCGTCTTCATCGAGATGCGCATCCGCCTCGAAGGGACGGCGCACGAACTTCGCCAGGTTGACCGAACCCAGAAGGCAGGCGCCATAAGGCGGCAGGGGCTGTTCGCCGCATGGATTGCATGAGCGGATGGTTTCGCAATAGGCGAGATTGTTTTGCGCGTTGATGCGGTCGATGAAGATGACGCCGGGCTCGGCGTATTCATACGTCGCGCGCATGATGCGGTCCCACAGCCCGCGCGCGGAGATCGTCTTGAATAGCCTACCGCCGAATTTGAGATCCCACGGCGCATCGGCCCTCACCGCCGCCATGAACGCATCGCCCGCGAGCACCGAAAGATTGAACATCGCGAGCTTGCCCGGCGTCTGCTTGGCGTCGACAAAGGCTTCGATATCGGGGTGATCGCAGGACAACGTCGCCATCATGGCGCCGCGGCGCGAACCGGCGGACATGATCGTGCGGCACATCGCATCCCAAACTTCCATGAAGGAGATGGGACCCGATGCATCCGCGCCGACGCCTTTCACCGGCGCGCCCTTAGGCCTCAGTGTGGAGAAATCGTAGCCGATGCCGCCGCCCTGCTGCATGGTGAGCGCTGCTTCGCGCAAATGCGCGAAGATGCCGCCCATGTCGTCGGGGATGGTGCCCATCACGAAGCAGTTGAAGAGCGTCACGCTGCGGTTGGCGCCGGCGCCGGCGAGGATTCGGCCGGCCGGCAGGAATTTGTGGCCGGCGAGCGCGCCCGCAAACGCCATGGCCCAGTCGTGCTGCTTCTCGGGGACTTCTGCCCTGGCTGCGGCCAGCGCCACGCGCGCCCAGGTATCGGCGAGGTCGCGGTCGACAGGCGTGCCGTCGGCGTCCTTGAGCCGGTACTTCATGTCCCAGATGTCGCGGGAAATATCGCTCATCGATGGTCTCTCGGCGCCCGCCCGGACCATGCCCGAAAGCGGGTTGCAGAACTAACAACGGCAACGCCCGAAGTCAAGAAATGTTCTCTATATGTTCCTCTGTTTCCGTTCGCCCGAGCAGGGGATTTCTGAGGAAATTTTAGGTCGTGCGACGGACAGCGGATGCATTGCGCCGTTCGACCCCGGCAATCGGCAACAGTCCCGGCTCAATCATCCGTATGCAGACTGAATGCGATTCCGCAGCTGCAATGTGCCAGCAACACAATTTGGCGCGCCCGGAGATATCGGCTCAGCCGCCAAGCACATCCGATACTTTTCGTAAAGCGCGACGCACGCCGGAAGAGCCGCGGCGAGTGCGTTCGAGACGGGAGCCATCGGCGGCCGGACGAGATATGATTCGACAGGCACAGGCCCTGACTGCCGGTCAGACGAAGCTTGCGCCGTTGAGGAGACCCCGATGAAAGCTGCATTCACGGTGGCGTTGGCCTGCGCGCTTCTGAGCGCGCCCACGTCCGTCCATGCCCAGACTCTTTATCCCACCCCGCAACGTGCTGCCTCGCAGTGCAGGGGACCCGTCGTCTGGCTGAATCTCGATACGCGCGCATACAGCCCGCCGGGATCGCGGGATTACGGCACCACGCCGAACGGCGCTTATGTCTGCCGCTACGTCGTGGATAAGTCCTATCGCAGACCGGCCGCGAACGGGCACTGATCGCTGCGCGTTGTGGTCTGTGTCGGCGGCGATGTTCTGCGGGCACGACGCTCACGATTTCGAATTGACCGCGCGGCGCGTGCGTTCGTCCCGGCATCGCGCGAATCCTACAATGCGGTTTCCCACGCGTCTCCGCGTGCGAATAATTTGACGAACGTCCCGCGATGCTTGGTGGTTTGAGCGCGGCTTGTGTTCGCCTGCGTTGCAGAAACTGATTTATACTCCCAACATTTCCCGAACGGTGGCAGTGTCGGCGCCGGAACAAGCACCCGAGGGAGAATGGGTCATGAAGTTGTTATCCCCGATTGCAATCTCAGCACTGTTGCTCGCGGCGCCCGCGTGCGCTGCGGACAACGGCCTCGATGCCCTGCTGCACAGCGGGCCGGTGACAACGATCATCCCCCTGCCCGATCCTACGCACGTTCCGATCGTCTTTGGAAAGGACATCAAGTGGAAGGACGGCGACGGCGTGCGTCAGGCGCTGCTGTTCGGCGATCCCGACAAGACGGGAATCTACGGCGTGCTCATCGAGTGGCTGCCGAGCCATTACAGCCATCCGCATTTTCATTCCACCGACCGTTACGCCTATGTGGTGTCGGGAACCTGGTGGGTGAGTTCAAGCAGCACCTGGGATCCCACCAAAGCCTACCCCGTCCCCGCCGGCAGTTATGTGCGCGATCTTGCCAATGCAGTGCATTGGGACGGCGCGAAGGACACCCGGTGCCTTCTCATGCTCGTCGGCGAAGGTCCGATGGTGACGACGCCGCTGAAGCAGGACGACAAGTAGGCGCGCCGCCGGACGCGGCACCACTGCCGCTACTTCGCCGGAGTGGGCATTCCGGCAGGAAGCCTCGTGTCTTTCCAGTGCGCCTCGGCGAGCAGTTCAGTGGTTGCGCTTTCGATGCGGGTTTGCAGCGTCGACATGAATTCGCCGCGCTTCAAGCCGGGAGCAATGGCCGGCAATATGCGCACGATCACCGTGCCGGGTTTCTTGAGAAAGCCCGACGGACCGGTCCAGTACAGTGCCGAGTTGAGCGCGATCGGCACGCAGGGCACGGCCAGCTGGCCGTAGAGGGCGGCAACTCCGGGTTTGTAGTCGGGCGCCGAACCTGGACGTTTGCGCGTGCCTTCGGGAAAGATGAGCACGCTTCGGCCTTCAGCCATCGCCGCTTTCGCGTTCGCGGCCATCTTGCGCAGCGCCGATGCCTTGCCGTTGCGGTCGATGAAGATAAAGCCGAGCTTCAGCGCATACCAGCTGTAAAATGGGACCAGCAGCAGTTCACGCTTCAGCACGATCACGCAGTCGCCGAGCAGAACAAACATCGCCAGCGTATCCCACATGCTCATGTGCTTGGAGGCCACAAGCACGCCGGGCGGCGGGGCGGACCCGCGCACTTCGTAGCCGAGACCACAGATCGTCTTAAGCCCCCAGAGCTGCGCCCTGCACCACCATTGCGCGCCCGTGCATACCACGCCGCGCGGCAACAGCAGGGCCGGCAGGAAGCCCAGATTGAGCACCACGGTGACGAGCACGAACCAGAGGAAATAGACGGCGGAGCGGAGGAGGACCATGGGCGATTCATACCCCAGCGCCAGCGCTCACGAAAGATGCACCCTGGAGGGCAGGTAGAAGAAGTTCACCACGAAGACACAAGGAGCACAAAGGTATTTCACAGTGAGGCGGTTAGACGATGAGACTTGTCTGCGCGCGTTGCGGGCAATTTTTAACTCACCGCCTCACCGTCTCCCTGAGAATGCTTTTTCTTCGTGCCTGTGTGGTGGATTTGTCTGGCGCTGCGCGCCCGACCGGCAATTTCACGTCGATGCGTTCTGTCCGCCGTGCTGCCGCCATGCGTAGCCGGGCGGGAACAGCGCATTGAGCGCAATACTGCCGAGGTATTTCGCATATTCCCACTGCAGCACCGAGAATGCCACGGGGCTGTGCCACCAACCGTCGATGTCGAGCGATTCCGACGCCACCGGATAGGCGATCAGCTTCACCTTCGGCATGCGCGCAGAAAACTCCTGCAGGCTACGCGGCATGTGATAGGTCGCCGTTACCACGACAAGGCTCTTGTAACCGTGTTCGTGCACCCATTGCGCCGTCTCCGCCGCGTTGCCGCGGGTGTTGGTCGCCTGGAACCCCAGATCCGCGCAACAGTCGAAGCGTCTGCCGCCATGGACGAGTTTTTTCAGCGCGTCTTTTGTCGTCGTCGGGTGCACGCCGGTAATGAGAAGCCGCTTGCCGACGCCTTTTTCGAACAATTCTGTCGCGGCATCGAGCCGGTCATTTCCACCGGTCAGCGCCACGATTCCGTCGGCGCGCACGTTTGCCGGCTGCGTCCGCGGCAGGCTCCCCACGAACACGAGAAATCCCACCGCGTAGGCGACGAGCACCGCGACGATGACGGCGCCGCGCGCACGCGATGATTTCGGCTTCTGCCCGCTGTTCACAGACGGCGCCTTTCGCCAGAATCTGTCCCGCTTTATGATAACATTTCCGGGGCGTATTGGAGCCCGACCTCAGTAAATTCGCCGCAGGGCCGCCAGGACGGACAGCCGTGCCGTGGCCCACGCAATCAACCCGGCGCCTGCAGGAACCGCAATTAGCCACACCAGTTCCGCCGGATGCAGGGTCAGCGGCGGCAGGAACGGCACCGGTTCTATACCGGCGAGTTCGAGTCCGCCGGCCGCAACGAACGCTCCCGCCGCGCACGCGCATCCCACCGCACCCGCAGCCAGCGCGGAGACGAGATAGTGCCGCTCGAAAGCGCGCGCGATGAAGCCCGACTGCGCGCCCATCTGGTGCAGCAGCGCCACGATATCGTGATGCGCTTCGAGGCCGGCGCGCGTCGCGAACGCCACTGCCGAAGCGGTCGCGAGCGCGATCAGGGCCAATATTCCGTATGCGGACAATACCACCGCGTCGGCCAGCGATTTCAGCCGCACGATCCAGCGGGTATGATCGTCGAGCACGGAATCGGGTGCCGTGCGTGTCAGTTTGCGCGCGAGTGCGGCGACATCGATCTTCGCTCCGGGAAGCAGGGTCACGTCGATCAGCCGCGGTAAAGGCAGCTCGGCCACAACGGCGCCCTTGCCGAGCCAGGGTTCGACCAGCTTTTCCGAGTCCTCCTTGGACAGCGCGATCGCACGAACAACTCCCGGCGTCGATTGCAGAACGGCGAGCGCCGCATCGGTTTCGTTGGTGAGCGCGGGCTCTGGAGCTCCCTCTCGTGGGGGCAGGATCTGTACCGTCATGCGGCCCGACAGTCCGGCCCGCCAACTCTGTGCGTTGCGGTCGGCGATCATGGAGGCGCCGAGCGCCAGCGTGGCCAGGAACGCCATGACGGCAATCACGACCTCGAGGGGTGCCGCGCCTGCTTCGCGCGGAAGAATCCTGCCCTGACGCAGACGCATCATGGGCGTGACGCCCTCAGCTCGACCAGCCTGCCGTCCACCAGCCGGATTTCGCGCGCCTTGCCGCGTTCGATCAGCGACCGATCATGGGTTGCGATCAGAACGGTTGTCCCCAGCCGGTTGAGCTCGGCGAACAGCCGGATCAGCCGGTGGGCGATCTCGGAATCAACGTTGCCGGTGGGTTCGTCTGCCACCAGCAGGTCGGGACGTGCCACCACAGCGCGCGCAATCGCCACACGCTGCTGCTCCCCTCCCGACAGCGTGGGGGGCCTGGAATGCATCCGGTCGCCGAGGCCCACCCAGCCCAGAAGTTCCTCCACGTCATGGGTGTAATTGGCCGGCCTTCGACCCGCGAGCCGCAGGGGCAACGCAACATTGTCGAAGGCGGACAGATGGTCGAGCAGGCGGAAATCCTGGAAGACGACGCCGATCCGGCGTCTCAAGGCGGGAAAAGCCGACCGCGGGGCGGTTGCCAGATCGTGACCGAACAGGGTGATGAGGCCCCGGGTGGGCGGGTTGGCAAGGAACATCAACCGCAGAAGGGTCGATTTGCCCGCGCCTGACGCGCCCGTCAGAAAGGTGAATGACCCGGCATCGAGCGAGAACGACACATCGCGCAGCACTTCGGGCCCCGCCCCGTAGCGCAAGCCGACATTCTCAAAACGCAACATCAACCAAATCCACTGCTCTTGGTCCGCAAACCGATTGCCGCGCCGGCGTCCTTAAGCTTATTTTTGCCGAAACGCACGCATTCTAAGGAATGATTCTCACCTGCCCGCAATGCGCGACGCGCTATCAGACGGACTCGGCCCAGTTCGGAGCCGCAGGCCGCAAGGTTCGTTGTGCGAAGTGCGGACATGTCTGGCATCAGGCGCCTGAAGCAGCGCTGGAACCCGAACCGGTCTTCGCGCCGATCGAAGACGTGGAGCCGCCGCCGGCGAGTCACCCACACCGTGCGGCTTACGCGCCACCTCACGAGTTTACTGCACCCTCCGATGGAGCAGCGCCAGCTTTCCTCGCCGCGGAGGACGCACCTCGTATTCGCGTCGACATCGCCGGCGCGTTGCGCAGCAGCGCGCCATGGGCCGCGCTGGCGGCGTTCGTATTCGTCATCGGCTGGTCCGCAGTGCGCTTCCGCCAGGACATCGCAATCGTGTGGCCACAAACCGCGACTTTCTACAGGGCCATCGGCAAGCCCGTAAACACGACTGGGCTGGCCGTCAAAGATCTCAGCTACAAGAATGAATCGGAAAACGGTCAGGAAGTTCTTGCGATTACCGGGCGCGTCACAAACGTGACGACTCACGAACTGACGGTGCCACCCATCCGCGTGACACTGACCGACGACGACAGGCGCGTGGTCTATGACTGGAGCTTCTCGGCCGGCGTCGCAACCCTCGCCGGCGGCAAGAGCGTGGCCTTCGTGACAAAGCTTGCGAGTCCGCCGAGTACCGCGCGGCATGCGCAGGTTCAGGTTGCGGGAAACATCAAATGAGCTGACCGCGCTCAGAACTCCTTGAGCAGCCGGTCGATGTAATCGAGTTCTTGCTTCGGACGGCCCTGCTGGGACGCGCGTTTGCGCAGCTCTTCGAGGATCGTACGCGCGCGCGCCAGTTCCGACTGATCGGGTAACTTCAGATTCCCGCCATCGAAATTGCTATGCGCGCCGGCCGAGCGGCCGAGCGGGTCCTCATTGCCCTGCTGACCTTCCTTGTTCTGCCCGTTGCGCTTCATCAATTCCTTCGCCAGCGCGTTTGATGCCTGCCGCAAAGCATCCAGCGCAGCTTTCTGCGATTGCCCCGCGCTGTCGACGTCGCCGGAACCGAGCTGATTCTGCGCGTTGCCCATTGCACGGCCGGCGTCGCCGAGCGCACCCGGTTGCGGCAATTTCTGCGCACCGAGCCCCTTGGTGATCTTGTCGAGGTCGTCGCGCAGCTTGCCTTGCTGGTCGGCAAGACCCTTGGGGCCGCCATCATGCGGATCGCCGGCGCCCTGCCCCTGACGGAACGACTTGTCCATCTGCTGGCGCTGGTGGCCCATCAGGTCGTCGAGCCCCTGGATGGCATCGCCCAGCGCCTTGGCGTCGGGGCTCTCCTTCCCGCTGCCATTGCTCATGTGCAGATTTTCGAGCAGGCCCTGCAGCATTGCCAGCATTTCGTCGGCCTTTTCGCGCGATCCCGTCTGCGCCATCTGCTGGATCGCCTTCAACATGGCCTCGATGTCCTGGTCGCTGAGCGTCCTGGCGTTGGGAGGCGGCCTGCCGCCGTCTTTCTGTGCGTTCTGCGCCAGCGCCTGCATGTAGCGCTGCAAGGCCTGGCGATAGCGGTCGAGCAGTGCATCGACGACGCTCTGCGGCGCGCCCTGCGCCAGCGCCTGGCTGAGCATTTGCTGTATCTGGCGGAGCTGCTGGGCGGCTGTCAGTACGCCGGCATCTTCCATCGCCACTGCCGTCTGCCACAGCAGATCCTGCACGCGGGTGATGTCGTCGGCGCTCTTGGCCGCGTTCAGGCTCCAATATGCCGCGCGAATGGCGAGATAGATATTCGCCTGGTTGGCATAGAAGTGCTCCGGCGCCAGCGTCAGCGCGTCGAGCACGCGCGCCGCGCGCCGGCGCGCATTCGGCTCGGCGATTGCGAGATTCTGCCGCTGTTCGATCAGCGCGCGCGCCAGCGGATTTGCGAAGATGCGCGCAGGCAGCAGAAACCGCACGGGATTGCTGAAGCCTTTCTGACCGGCGCCGTCGGTTGCCTCGAGCGTGATCGTGACGTCGAGTCCCGCAAACGGTTCGCCCGTCAGATCGCTGTAGACGGTCTGCGAAATCGTCTTTGCCGCCGACGGCAGTGGCAGATCCACGCTCAGCACCGCATGCGATTGCTTCGATGCGCGGACGGGCCGGATCAGCGCGCGGGCGCTGACGACGCCGTAATCGTCGCCCGCCGTGAACGCGAATTTGACGGCGCCGCGTTCCGTCTTGCTTGGCGGTTCGGCAAACGTAATGACGGGCGGCGCGTCGGGAATGGTGCGGATGCGCCAGTGACCCAGCATGACGCCGGCTTCGCCGACACTGACGACGGTGTCCTTCGTGAGCGCGGCGTTGACGCCGTACTCGCTCGATGTTCCGGTGAAGCGTGCCGCGCCGCTATCGGGTGCGGGATCGAGTCTGAGCGATGGCGGCGTATCGGCCGCATGCACGCGCAGGGCGAGTTCGGATCCCACAGGCACGTCGATAACGTTCGTGTTTCCCGATTGAAGGTAAATGGGCGCTTCGCCCGTGTAGGCAGGCGGATTGATCCATGCGTCCATCTGCGCGGTGATGGCGTTCTCGTCGTGCGCGGGTGTGAGCGCCAGTGCGAGCCTGTGCCGCCAGTCGGAACCGGCTACGACGACACCGCAGAGCAGAAGAAGCAGCACGCCGTAGCGGATCGCATACGGGTCCCTCGCGGGAAGTCCCGGCGACGGCAGCGCGATGCGCAGGCGCGCGATGCCGGCCAGCAACCGCTTGAGATGCGCACGCCACAAAGCCTCCGTCCAGGAGTGACCGGCGCCGACCAGAAGCCGGTCGTCGCCTTCGGTCAGCGGACGATGCGAAAGCGCGCTGTCGCGCTCCACACGGCGCGCGGCAAGTGCCCAGCCAGGCATACTGAACGTTCGAAACGATCGGTAGAGCAGATAGCCGGTCGTCGCGAGCACGGCGAATTGCAGCAGCGCGAGCGCGGTCGCAGGCAGAATCGCAACGACACCCAGCAGCGCGCAGGCGAGATAGAGGCCGACGACCCCGGTCGCGGGCCACAGTGAAACCCACACGCGCTCCCAGAGGATCGCGGCGCGGGCCAGCGCGACATAACGCTCGCTGCGCTCAGGTTTCGAGCCAATGCGGGAGGCGATCGTATCCAACAAGTTCGTCATCGCTCAATCGCCGCCGGACGATGCTCCATGCGTTTCCCTTGACTAAGACTTCCGCCGCGGGCGGCCGCGCATTGTATGCCGAAGACATCACCGCGCCATAGGCTCCCGCCGAGAGAATGGCGACGAGATCGCCACTTTTCATTGCAGGAAGTTCACGATCCCGGCCGAACAAGTCCGTGGTCTCGCAGACGGGACCCACCACGTCGTAGACAAACCGTGCGCTGTCCGCGTGCGATTCTGCGACGGGCACAATATCGTGATGGGCGTCGTAGAGTGCCGGCCGCATCAGATCGTTCATCCCGGCGTCGATGACAAGAAATGTCTTCTTCTCGCCTTCCTTGACGTAGATGACGCGGGATAGAAGCACGCCCGCATTGGCCGCAATCATACGCCCGGGCTCGAAGATCAGCGATACGTCGAGAGTGCCGAAGATTCGCCGGACCGATGCGGCATAGGAATCGGGTAAAGGCGGCGGCGTGTTGGTCTCGCGGTAGGGAACGCCGAGACCACCACCGAGATCGGCACTCACGATCGCATGGCCGTCGGCACGCAGCTCTTCGATCAGGATCGCAATTCGTTTGAACGCATCCTCGAATGGCGCCAGTTCGGTGAGTTGGCTGCCGATGTGAACATCCACGCCGGCGATCGCAATTCCCGGAAGTGTCGCGGCCGAGGCATAAACCTCCCGCGCCCGGCTCAGCGGCACGCCGAATTTCGTTTCGGAGGTGCCGGTCGAAATCTTGACGTGGGTGCGCGCATCGACATCGGGATTGACGCGCACGGCGATCGGCGCGCGCGCGCCCAACTCCATGGCGACTTCGTTGAGCGCGTTGAGTTCTGGCTCACTTTCGACGTTGAACTGCCGGATGCCGTGCTCAAGCGCAAGGCGCATTTCGGCCCTGGTCTTGCCGACGCCTGAGAACACGATCTTGCCGGCCGGTATTCGTGCCGCCAGTGCTTTCTTCAACTCTCCGCCGGATACGACGTCGGCGCCCGCACCGAGGCGCGCCAGGGTGTTCAGCACCGCCACATTGCCGTTTGCCTTCACGGAGAACGCGATCAGAGTGTCCTTCGGGAACGCCCCCGCGAAAACCGCGTAGTGACGCTCGAGCGTCGCCGAGGAATAGACGTAGAGCGGCGTCCCGGCTTCCTCCGCCAGCGCTGCGAGATCGACGTCTTCTGCGAACAACCTGCCGTTGCGATAGGAGAAATGATTCATCGCGTGATGGGATTGGGCGGCTGGGACGGATCGGCCTGGCCCTTGGGACTGGGCTTGCCGTTGGGCAAATCGAGCTCGCTCTTGGTCCCGCAGGCGGGGACTGCAAGGATGAGGCCGAACGCGATCAGCAATCGAATAATCATGGCAGTCTCTCCCGCCAGTGGCGGATTTGCTCCCTCACCCGCTCGGGCGCCGTTCCGCCGAAGCTTGCGCGGGAATGGACCGAAGATTCAAGCGACAGAACGGCGTAGACGTCGGCCGTGATCCCCGGCTCGATCTTCACCATCTCTTCGAGTGACAGTTTGTCGAGCGGCACACCGAGTTCTTCCGCCCGTTTGACAATGGCGCCCGTCGCATGATGCGCAGCGCGGAACGGCTTGCCCAGCGCACGCACCAGCCAGTCGGCAAGATCGGTCGCGGTCGGATAACCGGCTCCCGCTGCGCGCCGCATGGCCGGTGGATTTACCGTCATGTCACCGACCATGCCCGTCATTGCGGCAAGCGACAGTTCCAGCGCGTCGGCGGCGGAGAACAGTGACTCCTTGTCCTCCTGCATGTCCTTCGAATAGGCGAGCGCCAGACCTTTCATCACCGTCGCAAGCGACACGAAACTTCCGAGGATCCGGCCCGTCTTGGCGCGCACCAGTTCGGCGGCATCCGGATTGCGTTTCTGCGGCATGATGGAGGAGCCGGTGGTGAATGCATCGCTGAGCGTCACAAAGCCAAATTGCGGCGAGACCCACATCACGATCTCTTCGGCCAGCCGGGAAATATGCGTTGCCGTGATGGTTGCAGCCGCGAGGAACTCCAGCGCGAAGTCGCGCGAGGCAACGGCATCGAGCGAATTGCGCATGGGGCCGCCTGTGAATGCGAGTTCTGTCGCCGTCAACGCCCTGTCTATGGGAAACGATGTGCCAGCGAGTGCGGCCGCACCGAGGGGACACTCATTCATGCGCGTTCGCGCATCGGCGAAGCGGCCTTCGTCGCGCGCGAGCATCTCGACATAGGCCAGGCAATGATGTGCCAACGTGATGGGCTGCGCCGGCTGCAGATGTGTGAGACCCGGCATGATCGTATCGGTATGCGCCTCCGCAACGCCGAGCAGGGCGCGCTCGAGGCTTTCAATCGCCTCCGCTGTCCTGTCGCACGCGTCGCGCACCCAAAGTCTGAAATCAGTCGCCACCTGGTCGTTGCGCGAACGAGCGGTGTGCAGCCGTCCGGCCGCGGGCCCGCTGATTTCGGCGAGCCGCGCCTCGATATTGAGATGAATGTCCTCCAGCGACCGCTTGAAGGCGAACGTCCCGCCCTCGATTTCGCCTGAAATCTGCATGAGGCCCGCGATGATCGCCTCGCCGTCGGTCCGGCTGACGATGCCCTGCGCCACCAGCATCCGGGCATGGGCAAGCGAGCCGGCGACATCCTGTTTCGCCAGCCGCTTGTCGATTTCGATGGAGGCGTTAATTTCCTCCATGATATCAGCAGGGCCACGCTGAAACCGTCCGCCCCACATCTCGTTCGCAGCCATAGGCCCTGAAATGCCCTTCTTCAGATTTCGATCTCTCGCCCTGCTCGTACTGGTGTTCGCGGCCGGCGGAGCAGGATTTCTATATGTGATCCCGGCAACGCCTGTCCACGCGGCGCCGCCGCCCCGGGATCTCGATCATCTTTCCGTGGATCATACGCCCGCCAACGTTCCCGCGGTGGCTTTTTCGGATGCGGCGGGCAGGCGCGTAGCGCTGGCGTCATTGAGAGGTCGCTACGTACTGCTCAACCTCTGGGCCACGTGGTGTGCGCCGTGCGTGAAGGAACTCCCCGAACTGGCTCGATTGAAGGCGGCGTTGCCCCAGGTGGAGGTCGTCGCCGTCAATGTCGGCCGGAACAATGCCGCGCAAACGGCAGCGTTTCTCGCCGCACACGGCGCGGGCAGCCTGGCGGCCTTTGTAGATTCCAATGCGGCTCTCCTGCGGGCCTTCAGCGCACAGGGGCTGCCTTTGAGCGTTCTCGTCGACAGAAACGGCAAGGAAATCGCGCGCGCCGTCGGGCCCTGTGATTGGGGAACGCCCGTAGCGATCGCCTATCTCAAATCGCTGATGCCTGCGCGCGCGCCGTCGTAGGCGGTCCACATCTCCGCGCAGTCGATCACGCGGCCCTGCGCCATCGCCCTGTCGACAGCCATGACCGTCAGGCCCGCTTCCATGCAGTCGCCGGGCGTCACGGGGAACTTTGCGCGGCCCTGCAGCGCGGCCAGAAGATCGATCGCCATGGCCTGGTCGGCGCCATTGTGGAGATCGGCCGTCAGATCACCCCACTCCAGCCGTTGTGGCTTGCCGCGATCGAGCGCCGCGCGAACAAGCAGGCGGTTGCGAACCAGATCGGCGATCAAGGTCCCTTTGGTTCCGGCAAGATACCAGCGCCGCTCCTGCAGGCCGACATGCGTGTTCGAATGAAAGGACAGCTGGACGCCGTTTGCATATTCCACGATGGCGGTCTGATGATCGGTGACATCCATGTCGGAATGAAATGCGTCGTTGGCCGCAGCCCATCCGGCATCACGCAACGCATACGCTGCAGAACCGTCGCTGTATGAGCGAGCTTCTTCGGCCCCTCGCGCATGAAAGATACGCCTGCCGCCGAAGCTCGCGACGCGCGAAGCTCTCGTGCCCGCAAGACGGCCGAAAATATCGAAATCGTGGCACACCTTGTCGAGGAAATAGGATCCGCCCCATGCCTGGCGGCGGCGCCAGTTGCGCGCGAGGTAGCCGCCATGTTCGGGATGCAGATGTTCCGTGGCGTCCATCGACACGAGATCGCCGAGCTGGCCCGAGTCCACGCGCGCGATGACCTCGCGCACGATGGGCATGGACCGCATGACCAGACCGACATAGAGCGGCGGCACACTGCTGCCCGCCAGGCGCGTGGCGAGTTTGATCGTCTCCTCTTCCGTCCGGACGATTGGTTTTTCGCAGAAGATCGGACAGTCAGAGTCGAACGCGGCGGTGAGATGCTCAAGATGCAAGTGGTTCGGCGAGCCAATCAGGACGAGATCGAACGGTCCCGCGGCGAGCAGCGCCGAAACAGTGGGAAACGACTTACCCGGTACGATTCCTGCGTCCTTGAGGATCGGAAGTCCGACCGGGGCTTGATCGGCATACCCGGCAAGCTCAAAGCTCCAGCCGATCTCGACGCAGGCGCGCAAGACATGCCCGATGCGCTGCCCGAGGCCGATGACGGCGAACCGCATGTAGAATTATCTCTCGCTCATTATCTCTGGCTCACGGCTACTCCGGCCACGCGCTGCGCCGGAGGCTGCTCGGTTGCCGTCAGCATCATATTGGCGAGGCCCGACCGTTCGCTCAGATGGATCGAGAGTCCTCCGGGTGCAGGAGTGACCACGAGCTTGTAGGCGTCGATGCGCGCCACCTCGTCGTAAGTCAATTCGAAACTGTCTCCACTCCACCTTCCGCTGACGGCAACTGGCAATCCGGTGCTCGCGTTTTGCGACAAGCGTGGAGATCCATCGAGCCCGATCGGATGATCTTCGGCAACTCCACTGGCGTAACCGAACCGGACCATGCCGTCGGCAGCGGCCGGGAAACTAAATGTCAGCGACTGAATGCCCAGCGGATTGGGTGGCAGAAACCAGGTCCTGGAGGCCAGAAGATAGCTCAGCTCAGGCGAAGCCGCACTTGCAACAGCGACCGGCGGCGCCGCGACACCGGATACGACGCCGGCGAGCTGCGCGTCTCCCGGCACATTGGCGGGCAGAGGTTTCTTGTCTTTGAACGCTGCAGCAATCAAAGGGGTCACCACATTCGCATCCAGGCCGCCCCCCGTGACGACGATGACGGCATTCAGATACGGGATCACGGTGATGCGCTGTCCGCCGCGGCCATTGGCTTCGAAATCGTAGGGCGTGTGGCCTGGATAGAGCCACATGCCGTATCCGTATTGGATGCCGGCCTGAACATTGGCGTGCGGCGCCAGCGCATCTTTGAGGTATCCCGCGGGGATAATCTGTTTGTCCTGCCAGCGTCCGTCATGCAGCCAGAGATAGCCGAGCTTCGCCAGATCGCGTGGTTCGAGTCGCAAATCGGCAAAGCCGTGCGAAACGCCATCCGGATCGGACGGCCAGACGACGTCACTTATCCCGAGCGGCGCGAACAGATCGTTGCGCGCGACCGTGGCTACGCTCTGGCCTGTCATTCTGGTGAGGGCAGTGGCAACGACATGCATGCTGCCGCCGCAATAATCGAATCGCGTACCGGGTGCGGCCGCGAGCGGCCGGTTCATCATGTAGTCGGCCCAATGCGGCATCGACTCCATTTCGGCAAGAACACTGCGCCCCTGATCGACGCTGCAATCGAGCCCCGACGTCATGCTCAAGAGTTCGCCGAGAGTGATCTGCGATTTTCGCGGATCGGTCGTCAGCTGCCCGGGCATCAACGATGACACCGGCGCGTTGAGATCGATTGCCGAATTCCCGTTCATCGCGATTCCGACTACCATGGACGTCACGCTCTTGGTGATCGATGCGACGTCGTGAGGTTCGTTGTTGGCAAAGGGAAAGAAATAAGCGTCGAGCACGATATAGCCGTTGCGCTCGACCAGAAGGCTGTGGATTGGAACGTTATTCGCCTTCAGAGTCTGGACGGCCTTCGCAAGAGTCGCCGAATCGACGCCTTGCGCCTCCGGCGTCGACGTCTGCCAGCCCGCCTGGGGCCATATCTCGGCAGGCGGTAGCGGAGGTGGCTTGGGTGCGCAGGACAACAGCGCCAGACATGCTGCCACACTCACACTGGTGATGGCGTAGCGGCGCAAGTCAGTCCCTCCAGCCGGGTGGCGCGGCGGATTCGCGCACGCTTTCGGCTTCCGCTCAACAAGAAAAGACGGTTAAGCGGCGAACACCGGCGATATCAACGGGTCGGGACGGGATGCTCTCCACGGTAGTCGTAGAATCCGCGCCCGGTTTTGCGGCCCAACCAGCCCGCCTCGACGTATTTCACCAGCAACGGACAGGGCCGGTATTTCGAGTCGGCCAGGCCTTCATACAGCACCTGCATTACGGACAGGCAGGTATCCAGTCCGATGAAATCGGCGAGCTGCAGCGGCCCCATAGGGTGATTGGCGCCCAGCCGCATCGCCGTGTCGATCGCGTCCACATTTCCGACGCCTTCATAGAGCGTGTAGACGGCCTCGTTGATCATCGGCAGCAGGATGCGGTTGACGATGAATGCCGGAAAATCTTCCGCGTAGGCGGCGGTCTTGCCGACGCGCTTGACGATATCGAGCGCAATCTGGAACGTCGCATCGTCCGTCGCGATACCGCGAATGACCTCCACGAGCTGCATCATAGGCACGGGGTTCATGAAGTGCAGGCCGATGAAATGTTCGGGGCGATCGGTCGACGCCGCAAGCCGCGTGACGGAAATCGACGACGTGTTCGTGGCGATCAGCGTCTTGGCACCCAGGCGCGGACAGAGATCCTGAAAAATCTTACGCTTGACGCTTTCGTCTTCCGTTGCCGCTTCGATGACGAAATCGCGGTCTCTCATGTCATCGAGATTCTGAGTCGTTCTGATCCGCTTCATCGCAGGGACGACGGCGTCGTCCGTGATCAGCCCTCGCGCCGCCTGCCGGTGCAGGTTCTTTTCGATGATGCCGACCGTCCGGGAGAGCTGCTCCGGGTTGAGATCCTCAAGAAGGACATCGTAACCCGACAGCGCGCAGACATGGGCTATTCCCCCACCCATTTGTCCCGCACCGATAATGCCGACACGCTCTATACTCATGGCTTTCTTTCGGCTCCGTTTTTTCGGGTCTGCCGCCGAAGCCCCCACTTCGTGGCGCGTCCCGACACTCCAACAATGTTCAGTAACCCAGTCGTGCGAGCTCCTGCTCCATTTCCGGGATCGCCTTGAACAGATCGGCGACCAGTCCGTAGTCGGCGATCTGGAAAATCGGTGCTTCTTCGTCCTTGTTGATCGCGGCGATGACCTTGGAATCCTTCATGCCGGCGAGATGCTGGATGGCGCCCGAGATGCCGACGGCGATGTAGAGTTCCGGCGCCACGACCTTGCCGGTCTGTCCGACCTGATAATCGTTCGGCACGAACCCCGCATCCACGGCGGCGCGGCTTGCGCCGACGGCTGCGTGCAGCATGTCTGCAATCTTGTCGAGCATGTGGAAATTCTCGCCGGACTGCATTCCGCGTCCGCCGGAAATGATGATCTTGGCGGACGTCAGTTCCGGCCGTTCGGATTTCGACAGCTCTTCTCCGACGAATTTCGACGTGCCCGGATCGCTCGCAGCCTCGATCTTTTCGACAGTCGCGGAGCCTGTGCCCTCCGGCGCCTTGAACGCCGTCGTGCGCACCGTGATCACCTTCTTGCCTGGGGCTGCCTGCACGGTCTGGATCGCGTTACCCGCATAGATCGGGCGGCGGAACGTGTCGGCGGATTCGACGGCAAGGATTTCCGATATCTGCGGCACGTCGAGCTTGGCCGCTACGCGCGGCATGTAATTCTTGCCGTTGGTGGTGGCCGGCGCGAGAATCGAGTCATAGTTTGCCGCAAGTCCGAGGATCAACGTCTCCATGGGCTCGGCCAGCATCTTCACATACAGCGCATCGTCGGCGAGCAGGACCTTTTCGACGCCTGCGATCCTGGCCGCCGCGTCGGCAACCGCAGCGCAATTCTGGCCGGCGACGAGCACATGAACCGGTGCGCCAAGCTGTGCCGCGGCGCCGACGGTTTTGGCCGTCGAGTCCTTGAGCGATTTATTGTCGTGTTCGGCAATGACGAGCGAGGTCATCAGATCACTCCCGCTTCGTTCTTGAGCTTGTCGACAAGTTCGGCTGCCGTCTTCACCTTCACACCGGCCTGGCGTTTGGCGGGTTCGGTCACTTTCAGCACCTTCAACCGCGGCGTCGTATCGACGCCGTAATCGGCCGGGCTCTTTTCGTCGATCGGCTTCTTCTTCGCTTTCATGATGTTGGGAAGCGACGCATAGCGCGGCTCGTTGAGGCGAAGATCTGTCGTCACGATCGCCGGCGTCTTGATGTCGACAGTCTGCAGGCCGCCATCGATCTCGCGTTCGACGCTGGCATGCCCGTCACCAAGATCGAGCTTGTGCGCAAAGGTTCCCTGCGGCCAACCCATGAGGGCTGCAAGCATCTGGCCGGTTTGGTTGGAATCGTCGTCGATCGCCTGCTTGCCGAGAATGACGAGGCCGGGTTGTTCGGCTTCGCAGATCCCTTTCAGGATTTTGGCCACGGCCAGCGGCTCGACATCGCCGTCCACCTTCACGAGGATTCCGCGATCGGCGCCCATCGCGAGCGCGGTGCGGATCGTCTCCTGTGCGGCCTGGGGCCCGATGGAAACGGCGATCACTTCCGTCGCGTTGCCTTTTTCCTTCAACCGGATCGCTTCCTCGACGCTGATTTCGTCGAACGGGTTCATGGACATTTTGACGTTGGCGAGATCGACGCCGCTTTGATCCGACTTCACCCGGACCTTCACGTTGTAGTCGATCACCCGCTTGACGGGCACGAGTACTTTCATCGTTAGCGAATGCCTTCCCCGACGCAGCGGCCTCTGGTCCTGCCTGTCGTCCTGACGCGAATTGCCCTGACGCGAGTTGTCCGGCCGTCTGCTGTTTCTTGTGCGGCGCAAAAACTAGGCATCAGAGGCAGGGCCTGTCAATCAAGCGTCAAACTTGATCTTCTGCGATGGCTAAAGGGTTAACTCGCAGATTTTAGGTGCGCTGCACAATGGAATCGTGGTTGCGTCATTCTGCCACATCTACCAGGGATCGTTCCCCGGTGGCGGGGGAACCGTCTTGTTGTCGATCAGATCATCGGTGAGCGCACAGGGGTCCAGCTGCTGATAGGAGATGAAGGCGCGCACGATGGGATTGGCGTGCCCCAAGCGAATGTGAAACAGGGCGATTTTTTTCCGGTAGGCGTCGCCGCCCTGCTCGAACCAAACGAACCACTCGCTTCCGACATGTCCGGCGCGGATGAAGCGGCGTGAAGGATCGCCGGCGATGATCACATCGGTCGAATTGAACACACCGCCGCGCGGCGCCATCACGGTGTGCCATTCGAATTTCGCGTCTTCGCGCGCCGCGGGGTCCATGCGGGCGAGCATGGCGTTCTGAACCTGCGGCGGGACTTCGGTAATGGAATCGACTTCCCCGATGGCGTGGCGGAATTTGCATTGCAGATCGGCCGTCGGCGTCGGCGGCGCGGCGATGGCGGCACCGGCAGCTGCGCCTGCCGAGATAACCGCAACGATGCAATGATTGCGCATCGTTATTTCAGCGTATCGAGATAGGCGATGAGGTCGGCGCGCTGCGACGCGCCGGCAATCCCCGCAAACGCCATCTTGTTGCCCGGCACGACCTGCTGCGGCGAGGTGATGTAGGCGTCGAGCTTGTCATTGGTCCACACGAAGCCCGCGTTCTTCATGGCAGACGAATAATAGAAGCCGGGATAGGTGCCCGCCTTGCGCCCGACCACGCCATAAAGGTCCGGACCGAGCTTGATGACGCCGTCCTTGCGATTGTCGTGGCAGATGGCGCAGCGGTTGAACACGACGGCGCCTGTCGAGGCGCTGCCCGTGGCCTGCGCGTGCGTTGCAGCGAATGCGGCGATTCCCGCTGCAGCCAGCATAATCTGAATTTTCATGACTCCTCCGGAACTTGGCGGGGGATTGATACTTCAGGACGATGACAAGGCAACAGGGCCGACTGCCCGCGGAATTGACACTTTATTCCATGAGAGCATTATAGAACAAAATAGGAACATATGGCAGCAACCATGGGAGCGTAGGCCGGAAAAATCGAGCGTTTGCGGGCCTCTTTCCGGGCTGCTCCGGTTGAGGTTCGCACAAATATGTGCGAGTGAGGGAATGAACGGCAGCGAATTCGAAAGACGGATCAGGAAGCTCGGGCGAAGGCGCGGCGTTCCGGTTTCATTTGACCCCGGTCACGGCAAAGGCAGCCATGGCCGGCTGTATTACGGCGATCGCTTTACGACGTTGAAGGACAGACGGAAGGAAATCGGCCCGGGCCTGCTCAGGGCGATGCTCGATCAGCTTGGGCTCACGAAAGAGGATTTGGGTTGATGGCATTCGGCTATCGCTACACGCTTGAGCGTCAGGAAAACGGGTGGTGGCTCGTGCGCTTCCCGACCATTCCCGAAGCGCTGACCGAAGGTGAAACGCAAGACGAAGCGCGCGCGAACGCGGTCGACTGCGTGGTTGCAGCACTCGAAGGCTACATGAAAGCCGGCAAGCCGTTGCCGCGGCGCGGCGCATCGCATGCCGGTCCGAACCGGGCCGTGCTTCCGTCGCTGGTGACTGCAAAATTGGCGGTCTACGAAACGATGCGCGCGCGCGGCTGGTCGAAGCTGAAACTGGCGAAGGAACTCGGGATGCCGGAGAATTCCATTCGGCGGCTGCTCAATCTTCGCCACGAGTCGCATATGTGGATCATCGACGAAGCGCTGCACAAGATGAACGCTGAACTGTCGATTGATCTGCCCGACACGCCCAAGCGGAAGAAGGCGGCGTAGCGGCTAACCCGTCAAAACTAGAGGTAGTGCGTCTCAAGCCTTGTTTCGTTTGGAGCTGGAAGATACCGGGCAGATGAGTACGTCGGACGTCGTAGCCGGGTTGATGCAAAAACTCAAAGACACCGGCCTGGCGGATTTGCCGGGTAAGCTTCTGTACAGTGGCGTTGCAACAGTCTCGCCAGGCAATCTCTATGTCTTGGGATGGAATCCTGGGGGAGACCCGGACGCCGAGAATAACAGCACCGCCGATCATCTGACTGAGCTTGCGGACAAGTCTCCTGATTGGAATGAGTATACCGACGGCGTATGGAGGCCACGCGGTCGCATTTGCGATCCCGGCGAGGCGCCCATGCAGAAACGGGTACGTCATCTGCTCACAGGCATCGGCCTACCTATCCGATCTGTCTGCGCTTCAAATGTGGTCTTCGTACGAAGTCGAATTTCGAGCGATCTCGATAATCCAGCGGACCTTGCTAGGCGGTGCTGGCCTGTCCACGAATTCATACTTAAGCACGTTCACCCAAATGTCATTCTTTCGATTGGTGGCGAGCCTGTATTGAATTTTATTCGCAATCGAGGACGACTTGTGTCGGATCAGGAGGAGTTTCCCTCAGGCCACGGCACTTGGCGATGCCTTTCAGTGCATGTCCAGCTCGGCAATCAAAGGATGGCAATCATATCGGTACCTCATCTTGCCCGGTATGCGATCGACCATCATCCGGACGTGGTTCGCTGGGTGTGCAGTAAATTGGAATTGTAACTCAGTGAGAAGTGGGATTCTTCCGAGGGACCAAATTGATGGCAGCGCTTTTCAGCGGCAAGGATGTTGAAAGGGTTCTCCGGGCGGTGCTCACGCGCGAAGGTTACGAGATTTCAAGGGAGCGAGCGCACGGTGAAATTGGCACGGATATTATTGCGCGGAGAGGCAATGAATGCCTCCATATTGAGGCAATTGCTTTCAAGCAATCACGACCTGCAAGAGCAAAGGACTTTTACGAAAGTTTCTTCCGAGCAGTATCACGGCTTCAGAACGGTGCTTCGTTGTGTGTGGTTGCTCTT
This sequence comes from Rhizomicrobium sp., assembly GCA_050010175.1. Classification (GTDB taxonomy): domain Bacteria; phylum Pseudomonadota; class Alphaproteobacteria; order Micropepsales; family Micropepsaceae; genus Rhizomicrobium. The sequence goes on along the minus strand of JBEKLN010000009.1, from coordinate 2,637 downwards.
CCTTCTCGATTTGGAATGGGTCTTCCGCAGCGCGCGAAGGCGATAGGCCCTGCATGGCGTCGGATCGGCGATTCATTTCCTGAGCTTAAAATCTGGTTGGTTGACACGGATGAAGGCTCGGTAAAATGCACAGATTGGAACAGCTGGATCTCTGATTGACTCCCTCAACCGCCGGAGCGTAATAGAACATAACAGGAACAAAAGATAGCGGCCATGGACGCGCGGGCCGGGAAAATCGAGCATTTGCGGGCTTCTCTCCTCCCTGCGGAAGAGGGGGGGCGCCTCATGGCCCTGGGCCACGCCAAAGTCGATGCGGCGCTGGCCGGCGGCATCCGGTGCGGAGCGCTGCATGAGGTGTTTGCAGGCGATCCCGGCCATGAAGCGGCCGCGTCGGGCTTTGCGCTGGCGCTGGCCCGGAAGGCTTCGGGCGGAAAATCGTTGTTCTGGATCCGTCAGGATTTCGCAGCGCTCGAAACGGGAGAGATTTCGGGCGCGGGCCTGCTGGAGCTTGGCATCGATCCGATGCGCGTTCTGCTCTTCCGCGCCGCACATGTCGAAGACGCGTTGCGGGCCGCTGGCGAAGGACTCGCGTCGCCAAGCCTCGGCGCACTCATTCTCGAAACATACGGCGAGTCCCGGCTCTTCGATCTGGCGTTGAGCCGCAAGCTGACGCTCGCCGCTTCACGATACGGCGTCACGGCCGTTCACGTCCGCGGGCATGCAACGCCTTTTTCGAGTGCCGCGGAGACGCGCTGGATCGTACGCGCGAGCCGCTCGCCGTTACACGAAGACAATTGGGGAATGCCGGTGTTCGACGCGAGCCTTGCGCGCAACCGGCACGGGAACACAGGGCGTTGGGTGATGGAGTGGACTGCGGATGACGGAGCTTTCCGCGAAACGGCGCATCCTCTGCCTGTGGCTGCCGCGTCTTTCAACCGACCGGCTGCAGCGGCAATGGGCGCGCAAAGGCGTTATCGATAACAGGCCGCTCGTGCTCATCCTCAAAGCGGAAAACGCGATGCGTCTTTCCGCCGTGGATGCGACAGCGGCGCGTCTCGGGCTTCATCCCGGCATGGCGCTCGCCGATGCGCGCGCGATGATTCCCGAGCTTGCCGTGCACGATGCCGACGAAAAAGCCGATGCGGAACTGCTCGCGCGGCTGGCCGACTGGTGCGAGCGCTATTCGCCCCTCGTCGCGCTCGACGGCAAGGACGGACTGCTGCTCGACGTGACGGGCGTGACGCATTTGTTTGGCGCAGGGTCCTACCCTCCCCTTGAGGGAGGGTCGAAATCTGCATTGAGCGCGAGCGAGAAGCAGATTTCGGGGAGGGGTCATTCTCCAACAACCGGGCATCACCCCTCCCCGAAATTTGCTTCGCAAATTTCGACCCTCCCTCAAGGGGAGGGTGAAAAAAACACCGAAACCGCCATGCTGCGACATGTCTGCCGCGCATTCGCCGTTCTCGGGTTTGCCATGCAGGGCGCCGTGGCCGGAACGAGTGCCGCAGCCTCCGCGCTGGCACGTTTTGCACCCGGCACTGTCGCTGCTCCGGATGCAGACGCAAATGCCGTGACGCCGCTGCCGGTCGCGGCGCTTATGGCCGATCCCGCCGCGCTGCACGGCTTGCGCCGCGCCGGGTTGAAAACCATCGGCGCCGTTGCGTCGCGCGGCCGCGGCGAACTCGCCGCACGCTTCGGGCAGGCATTCGTTACGTTGCTCGACCGCACCCTGGGGCATGCCGCAAGCCCGATCTCGCCGCGCACGCCGATGCCCGATTGCATGGCGGAGCGGCGTTTCGCCGAACCTGTCGTGGCCGAAGCCATGATCGCCGAAACCATCGGCGCCCTCGCAACGAGCCTCGGCAGTGTGCTGGAACGGCGCGGGCTGGGCGCACGCGCCTTGGCGGCATCTTTCTTCCGCGCCGACGGAAAGATGCGCCGCGTGGAGATCGAGACCGCGCAACCCATGCGCGATGCCGCCATGGTCGCGCGGCTGTTCCATGAACGCCTGGCATCGCTGGCCGAGCCGCTCGATGCGGGCTTCGGGTTCGATCTCATCCGGCTTGCGGCCGTCCGCGCCGAGAGCGTGCAGTCGCGCGTGACGAGTTTCGACGAAAACGAAAATGAAAAACGCGAGATCGCCTTTCTCGTCGACCGCCTGGCCGTGCGGTTCGGCGCACAGCGAATCCTGCGCTTCCATCCGCAGGACACGCACATCCCCGAAGCGGCCGCGGTCGTGCTGCCGGCGCAATATTCCATGCCCGGGAAAACATCCTGGAGCCGGATGCGCATCGACGGCGAAGCGCCGCGTAGGCCCTTGCGCCTGTTCGAAAAGCCGGAACTTGTGGAGGTGATGGCGGAAGTGCCGGACGGGCCGCCTGTGCGGTTCCGCTGGCGCCGCGTCCTGCATCACGTCGCGCGCGCCGAAGGCCCCGAACGCATCGCGATGGAATGGTGGCGCACGGCACGGCACGCTCCCACGCGCGATTATTTCCGTATCGAGGACGAAACCGGCCGCCGCTTCTGGCTCTATCGCGACGGGCTCTACGCGCGCGAAACCGCCGATCCCCGCTGGTACATGCATGGGGTCTTCGCGTGACAAGAACAATTCACCACGGAGACACGGAGGGCACGGAG
>JBEKLN010000008.1:0-120635 GCA_050010175.1 Rhizomicrobium sp. | reverse complement strand
CTCGACCCATACCGGCAGCTCTGTGCCCGCGTGATGGCCCGCGACGGCAGCAACCGTGCCGTGCCAGAAGCCGTGCGAGTCGGGCCCGACGAATTCGCCATTGAAGATGATGCCCGCAAACAGCGCACCGAGCGCCAACACCAGCAAGGGGATCAGCATCACCAAGGGCGACTCGTGAACCTCGGACAGGCTCAGCGCATGGCCGTGTCCGTGATCCGGTGACGGTTCCTCCTCAGACTCGCCGTGTGCTGCATGAGAGCCCTGCGTGCCGCGGTACGGACCATGAAACGTCATCAGGAACTGGCGCCATGAATAGAAAGCCGTCATCAGCGCCGCGGTCAGCGTCAGCACAAACGCGTAAGTCCCGATCGGCGTGCCCGCGAGATAGGCCGCGTTGATGATGCCGTCTTTCGAATAAAATCCCGCGGTTCCGAACAGATAGGGAATGCCAACGCCGGTCAGCGCCAGATTGCCGATGCCCATCATGGCCCAGGTGAAGGGCAGCAGTTTCACGAGCCCCCCCATCCTGCGCATGTCCTGCTCGTGGTGCAGGGCATGAATCACCGAGCCCGCGCCGAGGAACAACAGCGCCTTGAAAAAGGCATGGGTAAAGAGGTGAAACATTGCGGCGCCGTAGGCCGACACGCCCGCCGCCACGAACATGTAGCCGAGCTGTGAACACGTCGAGTAGGCGATGACGCGCTTGATGTCATTCTGGAACAGGCCGACCGAAGCCGCAAAAAAGGCCGTCGTGGCGCCAATGAACGTGACGAACGCCAGCGCGTCCGGCGCGAGCTCATAAAGCGGCGAGCAGCGGCAGACGAGGAATACGCCCGCCGTCACCATGGTCGCGGCATGGATCAACGCAGAGACCGGCGTCGGACCTTCCATGGCATCCGGCAACCAGGTGTGGAGCACGATCTGGGCGGATTTGCCCATCGCGCCCACGAACAGGAGCAGGCACAGGGTCGTCAGGATGTCGACCGGGTAGCCTGCAAAGACGAACGTCTTGCCGGCCATCGCGGGCGCTGCTGCGAACACCGCGTCGAAATCGATGGTGTGAAAGACGGCATAGACGCCGAAGATACCGAGGGCGAAACCGAAATCGCCGATCCGGTTGACGATGAACGCCTTGATGGCGGCCGCATTCGCCGACGGTCGCGTGTACCAGAAGCCGATCAGCAGATAGGAGGCGAGGCCCACGCCTTCCCAGCCGAAAAACAGCTGCAGGAAGTTGTTCGATGTCACCAGCGCCAGCATCACGAAGGTGAAGAACGACAGGTAGGAGAAAAAGCGCGGGCGGTGCTCGTCCTCATGCATGTAGCCGATCGAATAAAGATGCACCAGGGACGACACGCCCGTCACCACCACCAGCATCACGGCGGTCAGCGCATCCACCCGGATGGTCCAGTCCGCCTCGAAGCCGCCGGATGCCACCCATCGCAGGACATGCACGATCTGCGCATGGCCGAGATAGATCACGTCGTAGAACGCCATGCAGGACAGCACAGCCGACAGGAACAGGAGGCCTGTCGTGATCAACTCGGACACGCGCGCGCCGATAATCCGGCCGAAGAGCCCGGCGATGAGTGCTCCGATGATCGGAGAAAAGACGATCGCGCTGTACAAGCCCTAGCCCTTCATCAGATTGACGTTCTCGACCGCGATGGTGCCGCGGTTGCGGAAATAGACGACAAGAATGGCGAGGCCGATCGCCGCTTCGGCGGCCGCCACCGTCAGGATGAACAGGGCGAATACCTGCCCCACCATGTTGCCGAGATAGGCGGAGAAGGCGACGAAATTGATGTTGACGGCGAGCAGGATAAGTTCGATCGACATCAGGATAATGATGATGTTTTTGCGGTTGATGAAAATGCCTACCACCGCGATGGTGAACAGGATCGCGCCGACGAAGAGATAATTGCCCAGACCGATATGCATGGTGTTCACGCTCCCTGCCCCGGCTTGACGTCCTTCATTTCCATCGCGAGCGCAGGGCTGCGCGCGTTCTGCCGGCCGATGTTCTGACGGCGCACACCTTCCCGGTGCCGGAGCGTCAGCACGATCGCGCCGATCATCGCCACAAGCAGGATCAATCCGGCCGTCTGGAAGTAGTAGATATAATCTGTGTAGAGAACCCGGCCGAGGGCTTCGGTGTTCGTGGTCCCCGCCGGAGTGGCATGCGGGATTGCCGACTGCGCGCGGACGCCAAGGAAATTGACCGATACAAACGTAAGCTCGATTGCGAGAACGGCGCCGACCAGTCCGCCGATCGGCAGATAGCGCCATGCGCCTTTCTTCATCTCTGCAAAATCGATGTCCAACATCATCACGACGAACAGGAACAGCACAGCGACGGCGCCGACGTAGACGACGACGAGGATCATCGCCAGGAACTCTGCACCCAGCAAAACAAACAGAGCGGCTGCATTGAAGAACGCGAGAATCAGGAACAGCACCGAATGAACGGGATTACGCGACGCAATCACCATCAGCGCCGCCAGAATGAGGACGGTGGAAAAGACGTAGAAGGCGATTGCCGTCAGCATGATGTCCGCTTCAGTTCCCCTCGTCCCCGCCTAGCGGTAGGGCGCATCGAGCTCCAGATTGTGCGCGATTTCGATTTCCCAGCGGTCGCCGTTCGCGAGCAGGCGATCCTTGTCGTAGAGCAACTCCTCGCGGGTCTCCGTCGAGAACTCGAAATTCGGCCCTTCCACAATGGCATCGACCGGGCAGGCTTCCTGGCAGAGCCCGCAATAGATGCACTTGACCATGTCGATGTCGTAGCGCGTCGTGCGCCGGCTACCATCTTCGCGCGGCTCCGCCTCGATTGTGATGGCGAGCGCAGGGCACACTGCCTCGCAGAGCTTGCAGGCGATGCAACGCTCTTCGCCGTTGGGATAGCGCCTGAGCGCATGCTCGCCGCGGAAGCGCGGCGACAGCGGCCCCTTCTCGAAGGGATAGTTGATGGTCGCCTTCGGCGCGAAGAAATAACGCATCGCCAGGACGAAGCTCTTGACAAACTCCCAGAGGAAAATCGAGCGCGCTGTGCGGTCCAGCCAGGCCATGGTCGCCTCACATCGGGTTCACGGAATGGGTGACGAGCACGTAATATGCCGTGATTGCCACCCAGACCAATGAAAGGGGAAGGAACACTTTCCAGCCGAGCCGCATGAGCTGGTCGTAGCGGTAGCGCGGGACCATCGCCTTCACCATCGCGAACAGAAAGAAGAAGAACCAGATCTTGATCAGCAGCCAGATGATGCCCGGTACCGCATTGAAGATGGGGATGTTCCACAACGGCAGCCAGCCGCCGAAAAACAGGATCGACAGCATCGCGCACATCAGCACAATGTTGAGATACTCGCCGACCATGAACAGCAGATAAGGAGTGGACGAATACTCGACCATATAGCCGGCCACGAGTTCGGATTCCGCTTCCGGCAGATCGAACGGCGGACGATTGGTCTCCGCCAGCGCCGACACGAAGAAGACCACGAACATCGGGAAGAGGAGGAAAAAGTGGCTGAATGCGAACCATCCATGCGTCTGCGCGCGTACAATGTCCGAGAGGTTTAGCGATCCCGCGCACAGAAGCACCGTGATGATCACAAAGCCGATGGAGACTTCGTAGGACACCATCTGCGCCGCGGAGCGCAATCCGCCGAGAAAAGGATATTTCGAGTTCGAAGCCCAGCCGCCCATGATGATTCCATAGACACCGAGCGAGGAAATCGCGAAAATATAGAGAATGCCGACATTGATGTCGGCCACGACCCAGCCGTCGTTGACGGGGATGACCGCCCATCCCGCGAACGCGAGTACGAAGCTAAGGAATGGCGCCAGGAAATAAACGCCCTTGTTGGCGCCGGCCGGAACGACGACTTCCTTGAAGGCAAATTTGAAGAAGTCCGCGAAGGACTGGAGCAGGCCGAACGCGCCGACGACGTTGGGGCCTTTGCGCATCATCACTGCCGCCCAGATCTTGCGATCGGCGAGAAGGATGTACGCGAGCATCAGCATCAGGCAGAGGGCGAAGACGAAGATCAACGTCGCCTGACTCAGGAACCATGCAACGCCGTAAGGCATCGTGCCGCCGCCTGCCCAGTGGTACAGATGCGTCCAGAACGGAATGAGCGCCATCGCCTACTCCGCCGCCAGTTTATGCGCGCCGCCCACAAGAATACGGCTGCACTCCGCCATCGTCTCGCTTGCACGTGCGATGGGGTTGGTCAGATAAAAATCGACGATGGGCGACAGTAATGGCATGTCCGCATTCACGGAGCCGGTGATGCCGATGGCATCCCAGATCGCTGCGTCTGCAGCCGGTGAGGCCGGCAAATCGCCTTCGTTCTGGAATTGGGGCGCTTCGGCATAGATGGCGCGCAACAGCGCGTCGCGGTTGTCGTATGGCAGGCGCTTACCGAGCACGTCCGACAACGCGCGCAGAATCGCCCAGTCTTCCTTCGCGTCGCCGGGCCCGAAAGTGGTTCGCCGGGCCCGTTGCACGCGTCCCTCGAAATTCGCGTAGAGCCCATCCTTCTCGGTATAGGCAGAGCCCGGAAGAATGACGTCGGCTCGCGCAGCTCCTGCGTCGCCATGCGTGCCCTGATAGATCACGAATGCTTTGCCCAACCGGCTGGTATCGAATTCGTCGGCGCCGAGCAGATAGACGAGATCGATCTGTCCATTGGACGCGCCGTCGAGAATTGCTTCCATGTCGCGCCCGCTGGTGCCCGGCACGAATCCCAGATCGAGGCCGGCCACTCGTGAAGCGGCGGTGTGCAACACATTAAACCCGTTCCAGCCGCCTTCTGCGGTGGATTGCGCCGGACCGATCATGCCGGTCGCGCTCGCGATCATGGCGGCGAGTTTCAAGATGGCCGCACCGTCAGTCCGCGCCAGCGCGCCTGGCCCGAGGATCAGCATGGGCCGATGTGCGTCCTTCAATGCCTGTGCAAAGGGATGGCTGCCATACGCGATCCTCTCCAATACATCCGGGCCCGCGCCCAGCTGCTGCACCGGATAGGTCAGGTCGTAGGCAACGCCGGCATTGGCGATCTTGAGGTTGCTGTAGAGCCACGTCTTCCTGACGCGCGCGTTGAGTACCGGCGCTTCCCAGCGGAGATTGGTCCCGATCAGCAACAACGCATCAGCCGCTTCAACGCCGGCGACGGTGGTGTTGAAGAGATAGGATTGGCGCGGCGACGCTTGAAGCTTCGAACCATCCTGCCGGCAATCGAGATTCACGATGCCGAGCGACGTCATCAGATCCTTCAGCGCCTTGATCTCTTCCGCGGCCGCCAGATCGCCGACGATCGCCGCCATGCGTTCGGGCTTCGTCGCCGACACCCGCGCCGCTATGGCCGCAAACGCTTCGGCCCAGGTGGCAGGAACGAGCTTGCCGGCTTTGCGGACATACGGCCGGTCGAGACGCTGACGCCGCAGACCGTCGCAGGCATGGCGGGTCTTGTCGGATATCCACTCTTCGTTGATCTCTTCGTTCAGCCGCGGCAGCACGCGCATGACATCGCGGCCGCGCGTATCGACGCGGATGTTGCAGCCCTGCGCATCCATCACATCCACTGATTCCGTCTTACGCAGTTCCCAGGGCCGCGCGTTGAACGCGTAGGGCTTCGACGTCAGAGCTCCCACGGGACAGATGTCGACGGCATTCCCCGACATTTCCGACGCGAACGCTTTTTCGAGATAAGTCGTGATTTCCATGTCTTCGCCGCGGCCCGTCGCGCCGAGATCGGGCACGCCCGCCACCTCGGTGGCGAAACGCACGCAACGCGTGCACTGGATACAGCGGGTCATGATCGTCTTGATCAGAGGCCCCATGTACTTATCTTCAACGGCGCGCTTGTTCTCGATGAATCGGTGGAACGACGCGCGCCCATAGCCCATAGCCTGATCCTGGAGGTCGCACTCGCCGCCCTGGTCGCAGATCGGACAATCCAGCGGATGATTGATCAGCAGGAATTCCATTACGCCTTCACGCGCCTTTTTCACCAGCGGCGATTTGGTGTTGATCTTGGCTGGCGTGCCATCTCTGTTGGGCATGATATCGCGGACCTGCAGCGCGCAACTTGCCTGCGGTTTGGGTGCACCCACCCACTCCACCAGACACATTCTGCAATTGCCCGCGATCGACAGCCTCTCGTGATAGCAGAAGCGGGGGATTTCGCCGCCGGCCTGCTCGCAGGCCTGCAGCAGCGTGATGTTGTCGTCCGCTTCGAACTCTTCGCCGTCGATGATGAGTTTGCGCGACGCCATCGCCCTACTCCGCCGCCTGCCGCACGCTGACGCTCTTTCGCTGCGCAATGCGTTTCTCGATTTCCGGGCGGAAATGGCGCAGGAAGCCTTGCACCGGCCACGCCGCACCTTCGCCGAACGCGCAAATCGTGTGACCTTCGATCTGCTTGGTGACTTCCTGCAGCAAGTCGATGTCTGCGATCGTTGCGTCACCCTTCTGCATGCGCGTGATCACCCGCCACATCCACCCGGTGCCCTCACGGCAGGGCGTACACTGGCCGCAGCTTTCGTGGCGGTAGAAGTAGGCCAGTCGCGCGAACGCCTTGATGATATCGGTCGCCCTGTCCATCACTACGATGGCGGCCGTCCCGAGGCCGGATTTCACCGCCACCAGGGAATCGAAATCCATCAGGATTGTGTCGGCGATTTCCTTGTTCAGCACCGGCATCGACGAACCGCCCGGAATGACGGCCAGAAGATTGTCCCAGCCGCCGCGTACGCCGCCGGCATGGCGCTCGATGAGCTCGCGCAGCGGAATGCTCATCGCTTCTTCCACATTGCAGGGCTTGTTAACGTGGCCCGAGATGCAGAAGACCTTGGTGCCGGTGTTGTTCGGACGGCCGAAGCCCGCAAACCAATCCGCGCCGCGTTTCAGGATCGTAGGCACGACGGCGATCGACTCGACGTTGTTGACAGTGGTCGGGCAGCCATAGAGGCCGACGTTTGCCGGGAACGGCGGCTTCAGGCGCGGCTGGCCCTTTTTGCCTTCAAGGCTTTCAAGCAGCGCAGTCTCTTCGCCGCAGATGTAGGCGCCCGCACCGTGATGCACGTAACAGTCGAAGTCCCAGCCGTGAATGTTGTTCTTGCCGATGAGCCTGGCTTCGTAAGCTTGATCGACCGCAGCCTGCAACCGCTCACGCTCGCGGATGAATTCGCCGCGCACATAGATGTAACAAGCATGGGCGCGCATCGCGAAGCAGGCGATCAGGCAACCTTCGACGAGTTGATGCGGATCGTTCCGCATGATGTCGCGGTCCTTGCAGGTGCCCGGCTCGGATTCGTCCGCATTCACGACCAGGTAATGCGGTCGCTCCTTCACTTCCTTCGGCATGAAGGACCATTTCAAGCCGGTCGGAAATCCGGCGCCGCCCCGGCCCCTGAGACCCGACTTCTTCATCGTGTCGATGATGGCATCCTGGCCCATCTCGAGAATGGCCTTGGTGCCGTTCCACTGGCCGCGCGACTGGGCGCCCTTCAGCGTCCAGTCCTCGAATCCGTAGAGGTTCGTGAAGATGCGATCCTTGTCAGCGAGCATCGAAGGCTCCCCCCGCCGTTCTCATGTCGCTGCTCCCCGCGGCTTCTGTGCTACGGCGCCGCCTTCGTAGATCGATCGGTCCGTCAGCGTCAGCGCGCCCCCGATTGGCTCCGATGAACGGCGTCCGTTCTGGGGCCCCGGCGCAGGCATTTCGCCGCGGCGTATAGCTGCCAGAAGCGCGTCGGTTTTCGGACCATCGAGGTCCTCGTAGAAGTCCTTGCCGATCTGGAGCATCGGCGCATTCACGCAGGCACCGAGGCATTCGACCTCCTGCCACGAAAAGACGCCGTCCTTCGAGATCGTATTCTGCTGCTGCGCAATCTGTTTCTTGCAGGCAGCGACAACATCGTCAGATCCGCGCAGCCAGCACGGAGTCGTTGTGCAGACCTGCACCACGTATTTGCCGACGGGATGCAGGTGAAACATCGTATAGAACGAGGCTACTTCGAGCACGCGGATGTAAGGCATCCCCAAAATCCCTGCGATCGTCTCGATCATCGGCTTGGTGACCCAGCCCTCCTGTTCCTGCCCGCGCCACAACAGAGCAATTACGGCCGAGGCCTGGCGGCCGGCGGGATATTTCGAAATCTCTTTCTCCGCCCATGTCTTATTCTCGGGCGCGAACGCAAAAGTCGAAGGCTGCTCATGATAGAGACGCCGCAAACTCATCGGTCGACCTCCCCGAATACAATGTCGAGGGAGCCGACGACGGCCGACACATCGGCGAGCATGTGGCCCTTGCACATGTAATCGACAGCCTGCAGGTGGGCATAGCTCGGCGCGCGGATCTTGCAGCGATAGGGTTTGTTCGTGCCGTCCGCGATCAGATAAACGCCGAATTCCCCTTTTGGGGCTTCGATGGCCGCGTAAACTTCACCGGCCGGCACATGATAGCCTTCGGTGAACAACTTGAAGTGATGGATGAGCGCTTCCATTGAGCGCTTCATCTCGCCGCGCTTGGGTGGAACGACCTTGTGGTCCGTCGACGAGGCCGGCCCCGACGGCATCTTGTCAAGGCACTGCTTCATGATGTGGTTAGACTGGCGCATCTCTTCCATACGCATCACGTAACGGTCGTAGCAGTCGCCGTTCTTGCCGACGGGAATCTTGAACTCGAGATCGGAGTAGCACTCATAGGGCTGTGCACGGCGCAAATCCCACGCAACGCCCGCCGAGCGCAGCATGACGCCGGAGAAGCCCCAGGCCTCCGCTTCCTCACGCGAAACAATGCCGATATCCACGTTGCGCTGTTTGAAAATCCGGCTCTCGGTGAGCAGGCCTTCGATGTCGTCGAGCACCTTCGGAAAGTGTTCGCAGAAAGCATAGATGTCTTCGGCGAGGCCGGCGGGAATGTCCTGATGGACCCCCCCGGTGCGGAAGTAATTCGCATGCAGCCGGGAGCCGGACACCCGTTCGTAGAACACCATGAGCTTTTCGCGCTCTTCGAAACCCCACAGTTGAGGCGTGAGTGCGCCAACGTCATTGGCCTGCGAGGTGACGTTGAGAAGGTGCGAAAGAAGCCGCCCTATCTCGGAAAACAACACCCGGATGTACTGACCCCGTGGCGGCACTTCGAGTCCCAGCAGGCGTTCGATGGCGAGCGCAAACGCATGCTCCTGGTTCATCGGTGCCACGTAGTCCAGCCGGTCGAAATACGGCAGGGCCTGCAAATAGGTCTTATGCTCGATCAGCTTCTCCGTGCCGCGGTGAAGAAACCCTATATGCGGATCGATGCGGGTGACGATCTCGCCGTCGAGTTCCATCACGAGCCGCAGAACTCCATGGGCTGCCGGATGCTGCGGGCCCCAGTTGATCGTCATGCGCTGATCGCCGAGGACGTCCGCCATCAGCCGCTTCCCTTCGGCGTTTTTTCATCGCCCGGAAGCACATATTGGGCACCTTCCCACGGGCTCATGAAATCGAACTCGCGAAATTCCTGGATCAATTCAACGGGCCGATAGACGACGCGCTTGACCTCTTCGTCGTAAATTGTCTCGACGAAGCCGGTGAGGGGAAAGTCCTTGCGCAACGGATAACCCGAAAATCCATAGTCGGTCAGGAGCCGCCGCATGTCCGGATGATCGGCGAACGTGATGCCGTACATGTCAAACGTCTCACGCTCGAACCAGTTTGCCGCGGGGTACACGCTCACAATGGAGGGTACAAACGATTCCTCATCGGTCTGAACTTTCAAACGGACGCGCCTGTTCTGCGTCAGCGACAAAAGGTGATAGACGACATCGAAGCGCCTCGCGCGCTGCGGCCAATCGACGCCGCACATGTCGATCAGCACTACAAACGCGTAGGCGGGATCGTCGCGAAGAAACCTGACGGTGCGAACGATGTCGCCAGCCGCAATGTCGAGTGTGAGTTGATCGATGGCGACAGTCTGCCCCAGCACCGCGCCGGGTAGTGCTGCCGCGATCTCGTTGCCCAACTCCTCAAGACTTTGGGTCATGTGCGATCAGCGATCGATGTTGCCGGTGCGGCGGATTTTCCGCTGCAGGAGCATGACGCCATATAGCAGAGCCTCGGCGGACGGCGGACAGCCGGGAACGTACACGTCGACGGGCACGATGCGGTCGCATCCCCGCACGACCGAGTAGGAATAGTGGTAATAACCTCCTCCGTTTGCGCACGAGCCCATAGAAATGACGTAACGGGGCTCGGGCATCTGGTCGTAGACCTTGCGTAGGGCGGGAGCCATCTTGTTGGTAAGCGTGCCGGCCACGATCATCACGTCGGACTGGCGCGGGCTGCCTCGCGGCGCAAAGCCGAAGCGCTCGAGGTCATAACGCGGCATCATGGCCTGCATCATTTCGACGGCGCAGCATGCCAAGCCGAACGTCATCCACATGAGCGAGCCCGTCCGCGCCCAGTTGATCAGCGCGTCGAGGTTGGCAACGACAAAGCCCTTTTCCTTGAGTTCCGCTTGCATCGCCTTGAAGTACGGATCATCCGGCGGCCCGCTGGCGTAAGTCGGTGCGGGTCCGGGCGCAGCTGTGTCCGGAACGGTCACTCCCATTCGAGCGCGCCCTTCTTCCACTCGTAGATGAAGCCGACGGTCAGCACGCCGAGAAACACGATCATGGACCAGAAGGCGAAGGCGCCTGTCCGCTTCAGCGTTATGGCCCACGGGAACAGGAAGGCCACTTCCAGATCGAAGATGATGAACAGGATCGACACCAGATAGAAGCGAACATCGAATTTCATGCGCGCATCGCTGAAGGCATTGAAGCCGCACTCGTACGCCGACAGTTTTTCCGGATCCGGCTTGGAAGGCGCGACGACCATCGGAATGGCGAGCAGCGCGATGCCAACGACAGCGGCAATTCCGATAAAGATCAGGATCGGAAGATACTGAAGAAGAAAGCCGTCCATGGTGTGTCCTTGCGCCTGAGGGGACGTTCAGGAGAGGCGATTGCGGCAGTTGCGTTTCGCGCGCGCAGTATAGGCAGGGGAACAGCGCGCGCAACGCGGGTTTAGCCCAAGATTCGCCGGTGCGACAAAGGAATTCTGGCAGAAAATGCCATTCACCTCGAAGAGGGAATGGCGGGAGCGACGGGGCTCGAACCCGCGACCTACGGCGTGACAGGCCGTCACTCTAACCAACTGAGCTACGCCCCCGCGAGGCGCCAGGGTGCCCGCGAAAGACGGCCCGTGTAAGGCCGGCTGGATAATGTGTCAAGCAGCAGCCGCGAGACCCGCGTCATTGGATATGATTGCGATCAGGATGGCTTGGGCGGCGGCGGCGGACGCCGACCGGGATGAAGTTGGGCCGGTGTCAGTTGGCCGGTACCTTTTTTGTCGAGTTGATCGAACAATGAGCGGGGTGCGGCGGCAAATTCGTCGAAATCGATGCAGCCATTGTGTTTGAAGTCGATCAGCGGCGATGCGGTCGATTCACTGATAGTCCAGCGTTCTTCATTGACGGCACGCGCCTCGTTGGCATCAAGACACTGATTATGATCGACATCAGCCTTCGCGAAGTCGACACGCAGTCCCGCTTCCATCCCGGCGCGCGTCACCACACCAGTCTTGTCTGCGTACTTCTCGAGCATCTCTGAGGCCGGGTGCCACTCCTCCGTAACACGACGGGTCCTTGGCGGACTGCCGCTCCCGGAACACCCGAGCAGTGCAATCATCGTTACCGCGGCGAGACAGATGAGAAGAGTTGACCTCATGACGGAACTCCGCCCGGCGGAACCCCAACCGTCAAGGGGAATTCGAGCGAACTACCGCGAAATAGGCCAGACCCGACACGCCCAGCCGGTTCACTTCACGAGTTTGCCGAGAGTGGTGGGCGGTGACGGGATCGAACCGCCGGCCAACGGCGTGTAAAACCGTCGCTCTACCGCTGAGCTAACCGCCCTCAGGCACGCTTATAGCAGTGTACGAATTCGCAGGTCAGCAGGTACGACCATGAGGTACGCTAGTTAAGCGCGTCTTTCAGTTGTTTGCCCGCGCGAAACCGTGGGGTCTTGGACGGCTTTATCTCGATCTCGGCGCCAGTTTGCGGGTTGCGTCCTTTGCCGCCCGCTCTCTGCGCCACAACGAATACGCCAAATCCCGTTAGACGCACTTCGTCTCCAGACTTCAGCGCGTCCGTAATCAAGTCGAATACGCCCTCAACCGCTTTTGCCGCATCGTTCTTTGCAAGACCTGTGCGGTCCGAAAGGTGCTGAATCAAATCATTCTTGTTCACTGGCCGGCTCCTTTGCACGACTCGTTCCTGAACTAAGCGATTCTAGGGCTTTGGCCATGCGACCGCCACGCCGAAATCCGCGAAAATCCAGTATTTTGTGGGAAAGTCCCGGCCCGCGACATCGCGGACCGGGATCAGACATGACTTTCAGTGGGTGATGACGGCGTCGGGTTCCGCATCGGCGAGAGCCGGTGCGGGAGTAACGAGAGCTGTTTCGTCCCAGGTGATGGGTTCCGGCTGGCGAACCAGTGCGATCTTCAGCACCTCTTCGACCGTGGCAGCCGGGACGAGCTGTAAGCCCGCCTTCACATTGTCGGGTATCTCGGCCAGATCCTTCTCGTTCTCGGACGGAATGATCACGGTCTTCAAACCTGCGCGCAGGGCGGCAAGCAGCTTCTCCTTTAGTCCGCCGATCGGCAGCACCCGGCCGCGCAGCGTGATTTCGCCTGTCATGGCGACATCACGCCGGACCGGAATCCCGGTCAGCACCGAAACGATGGATGTCGCCATCGCCACGCCTGCGGAAGGCCCGTCTTTGGGCGTCGCGCCCTCCGGAACGTGCACATGGATGTCCTTTTGATCGAACATCGGCGGCTTGATGCCGAACGACGTAGCCTTGGACCGCACATAAGAGCGCGCCGCGTCGATCGATTCCTTCATGACGTCGCCGAGCTTGCCGGTGGTCTGCATGCGTCCCTTGCCCGGGAGCATCACGGCTTCGATCTGAAGCGTGTCGCCGCCGACTTCAGTCCAGGCCAATCCGGTCACGACTCCGACCTGATCCTCGCCTTCCATCTCGCCGTAGCGGAATTTCCGTACACCCGAATAAGTACCCAGATTGTCCGGCGTTACTTCCACGCTGGTGCATTTGCCCGAAACGATATCCTTCACCGCCTTCCGCGTGAGGTTGGCGATCTCCCGTTGCAGGTTACGGACACCGGCTTCGCGCGTGTAATAGCGGATCAGGTCATACAGGGCGGCGTCGGTAATGCTCCATTCGCCGTCCTTCAGGCCATGCGCCTTCAGCTCCTTCGAAATCAGATGCCGCTTGGCGATCTCCACCTTCTCGTCCTCGGTGTAACCGGGGATCCGGATGATCTCCATGCGGTCCATCAACGGCTGCGGCATGCGCAACGTATTGGCCGTGGTGATGAACATGACGTCGGACAGATCGAAATCGACCTCGAGATAGTGGTCGTTGAAGGTGTGATTCTGTTCCGGGTCGAGCACTTCCAGCAGCGCCGACGACGGATCGCCGCGCCAGTCGGCGCCAAGCTTGTCGATCTCGTCGAGCAGAAACAGCGGATTGGCCGTCTTTGCCTTCTTCATCGATTGGATGATCTTACCCGGCATCGAGCCGATATATGTGCGCCGGTGACCGCGGATTTCCGCTTCATCACGCACGCCACCCAGGCTCATGCGCACGAACTCGCGTCCGGTCGCCTTCGCGATCGATTTTCCGAGCGATGTTTTTCCGACGCCTGGCGGACCTACGAGACACAGAATCGGACCCTTCATCTTGCCGGCGCGTTGCTGCACGGCGAGATACTCCAAGATGCGCTCCTTGACCTTGTCCAGGCCGTAATGGTCCTCGTGCAGGACGTCTTCGGCCAGCTTGATGTCCTTCTTGACCTTCGATTTCTTGCCCCAGGGCAATGACAGCAGCCAGTCCAGATAATTGCGAACAACCGTCGCCTCCGCGGACATCGGACTCATCTGGCGCAACTTCTTCATCTCGGCCTGCGCTTTTTCGCGGGCCTCCTTGGAGAGCTTGGTCTTGCGGATACGTTCGTCGAGTTCGTTGAGTTCGTCGCGGCCTTCCTCGCCTTCGCCCAACTCCTTCTGGATCGCCTTGAGCTGTTCGTTCAGGTAGTACTCGCGTTGCGTCTTCTCCATCTGACGCTTCACGCGCGTGCGGATTTTACGCTCGACCTGAAGCACCCCGATCTCGCCTTCGATGAGGCTGAGTACGCGTTCAAGCCGTTCGACGGTGTTCAGGGTCTCCAGCAATTGCTGCCGATCTGCGATCTTCACGGAGAGGTGCGAGGCGACCATGTCGCTCAGCTTGGCCGGATCGTCGACCTGCGAAAGAGACGCGAGCGACTCTGCGGGAACCTTCTTGTTGAGCTTGATGTAACTTTCGAAATTGGCCTTGACCGTGCGCACGAGCGCCTCGGTTTCCTTTGTGTCGCCGCCATGGTCAGCCAGGCCTTCGATGCTGGCCTGAAAAAAGTCGGATCTGGGAACAAAGCCCGTCACCTGCGCGCGCGACTTGCCTTCAACGAGCACCCTGACCGTCTGATCGGGCAGCTTGAGCAGCTGCAAGACCGTGGCCATCGTCCCGATCGTGTGCAGCCCTTCGGGCGACGGATCGTCGTCGGCGGCGTTCTTCTGGGTCAGCAGCAGAATCTGCTTTTCGTCATTCATCACTTCTTCGAGCGCGCGCACAGATTTCTCGCGCCCTACGAAGAGCGGCACGATCATATGCGGGAAGACCACGATGTCACGCAAAGGCAGGACCGGGGCCAACGGCCGACCGGGCTCGGTGGGGCTAATGCCAGTCGTATCAGTCATGTTTTTCTCCTGCCGGGCTCTCTGGCCCGGCTTTGCCGGCATCGTACCCCGACTGGGCATACGTGCCAGACGACGCCGCCCATTCGGGCCGGCTACTGGGAAAGTTAAGTGGCCCCCATAGCCGGTGGTTTCAAGATAACCGATATCGCCCCGACAGATTGTGGCCGAACGGAGACAACGACGGCTATTTAGGACGCGTTCTGCTCGCGCGCCTGCCCTTTGTCGGAGTACATGTAGAGGGGCCGCGACCGACCGTCGACGACGTCCGACGTGATCACGACTTCCTGAACGCCATTGAGGGTCGGGAGTTCGAACATCGTCTCCAGCAGGATCCCTTCCATGATGGAGCGTAAGCCGCGCGCACCTGTTCTGCGCAGGATCGCACGCTTGGCGATCGAGTGAAGCGCTTCTTCCTGGAACCTCAGGCGAACGCCTTCCATCTCGAACATCCGCTGATACTGCTTCGCAAGCGCGTTTTTCGGTCGCGTCAGTATCTCGATAAGCGCGCCTTCGCTGAGATCGCCCAGTGTCGCAAGAACCGGCAATCGGCCGATGAACTCGGGAATCAACCCAAACTTGAGCAAATCTTCCGGCTCAACCTCCCGCAGCACTTCACCCGTCCCGCGCTCGTCCGCCGAGCGGACTGCCGCGCCGAAGCCCATCGACGTGCCGTGGGTACGCGACGAAATGATCTTCTCGAGACCCGCGAAAGCACCACCGCAAATGAAGAGGATGTTGGTCGTATCGACCTGCAGGAACTCCTGCTGCGGATGCTTGCGGCCACCCTGAGGCGGAACGCTCGCAATCGTGCCTTCCATGATCTTCAGGAGGGCCTGCTGCACGCCTTCGCCGGACACGTCGCGGGTGATGGACGGGTTGTCCGACTTGCGGCTGATCTTGTCGACTTCGTCGATATAGACGATGCCGCGCTGTGCGCGCTCAACGTTGTAATCGGCATTCTGCAAAAGCTTCAGGATGATGTTCTCGACATCTTCGCCGACGTAGCCGGCCTCCGTCAGCGTGGTTGCGTCGGCCATCGTGAAGGGCACATCGAGAATACGCGCAAGCGTCTGCGCGAGAAGCGTCTTTCCGCAGCCCGTAGGACCTATCAGAAGGATGTTCGACTTCGCCAGTTCGACATCGCCGTTCTTACCGGTCGCATTAATTCGCTTATAGTGATTGTGAACTGCAACCGAGAGAACCTTTTTTGCGTGCTGCTGTCCGACGACATAATCGTCAAGCACTTTGAAGATCTCGCCGGGCGACGGAACACCGTCGCGCGACTTCATGAAGGAGGTCTTGTTCTCCTCCCGTATGATCTCCATGCACAACTCGACGCATTCGTCGCAGATAAAGACGGTCGGCCCGGCAATGAGCTTACGCACCTCATGCTGGCTCTTGCCGCAAAAGGAGCAGTAAAGGGTGTTTTTCGATTCGCTGCCGCCGGTCTTACTCATAAGCACTCCTGGGACAGTTTCCCGGTATCAATGACCACCAGACATCCCCCGTTCTGGACATCTGCCCCGCCTGTTGCACGAAGCGGGCCATGTGAGGCTGACGCCGCCTTGACACATTCGACCACGATAGCCGGAGCCGGATCAAGATTTGTTTAATCCAGCCCAGCGCCCGGCGACCGTACGTCTGAGTACGTGCCCTACGAGGCTTCCTCGCCTTCCGGCCGGCGGGCCAAAACCTTATCCACCAACCCGAACGTCTTGGCTTCCTCGGCGGTCATATAAGTATCCCGGTCGAGCACCTTTTCAACGGCTTCGACTGCCTGGCCGGTGTGTTTGGCGTAAATCTCGTTCAGACGCCGCTTCAGCTTGACTACTTCCTGGGCATGCCGCGCGATATCGGCTGCCTGGCCGTAAAACGAAGCAGACGGCTGATGAACCAGCAGCCGCGAGTTGGGCAGACAGAACCGAGACCCTTTTTCGCCGGCACAAAGAAGAAGTGTTGCGGCCGAAGCAGCTTGCCCAATGCAAAGTGTCTGCACCGAAGGCCGGATGTATTGCATCGTGTCGTAAATCGCCAGGCCCGACGTCACGACCCCTCCCGGAGAATTGATGTACATCGAAATCTCCTTCTTGGGGTTTTCGGCTTCAAGAAAGAGAAGCTGGGCAGTGATCAGGCTGGAAACGTAGTCCTCGATCGGTCCCGTAACGAAGATGATCCGTTCCTTCAGCAGCCTCGAATAGATGTCGTAGGACCGCTCTCCGCGGGCGGTCTGCTCCACGACCATCGGCACAAGCGTGTTCATGTAGATGTCGCCCATATCGCTCATGCTTGCACTATGCCCTTCGTCGAATCCTGAATGCCAGACTGGCGGCTTGCCAATCGCCGTGTCAATTCGCCAAATGGCCGGGACGCGACACGGTAACAATTGCTAATAGGCCGCGCCGAGCAGCTGTACGGTCAACCGGACTTCAGCTTTTCTGCGGCTTCGTCCGGATCGAGGAAAAGCGTCTCGCGATCGACTTTTCGCTCGGATACTTTGGCCAATTCGGCAATGAAATCCACCACCTTCTCCTCGAAGATCGGAGCGCGGATTTCGGCCTGCGCCTGCGCGTTCTGCGAGTAAAAATTGAAGACCTGCTGCTCCTGACCGGGGAATTGCCGCGCGCGGTTGGCAATCGCACGTTGCATCTCGTCGGGAGCGACCGTGATACCGTTCTGTTCGCCGAGCCGCGCCAGCACGAGTCCAAGCCGAACGCGGCGCTCGGCGATGTCGTGATATTCCTTCTTGAGTTCTTCGTCGGTCTTGCCTTCGTCGGCGGCGGTCTTGCCTTCACGTTGAAGCTCGGCTTCCACCTGCTTCCAGATGGCTTCGAATTCGGCTTCCACCATCGTGGGCGGCAGCGAGAACGCGTGCGTCTTGTCCAGCGCATCCAAAACGCGGCGCTTCATGTGCATGCGGCTTGCACGGGAAAAATCCGTCTTCAGCTGATCGCGCATCCGTTCCTTCAACACGGACAGAGAATCCAGCCCGAGTTTTTTGGCGAGTTCGTCGTCGATCTCCAGGGGATCCGGTTTTTTGACCTCTTTTACCGTGACGGAAAAGACGGCGTCCTTGCCGGCCAGCGCAGCCTCGGGATAGTCGGTTGGAAATGTGACCTTCACGTCGCGGTCTTCGCCGGATTTCGCTCCGATCAGCTGGTCTTCAAACCCGGGAATGAACTGGCCGGAACCAAGCACCAGGTTGAAGTCCTCGGCCTTGCCACCCTTAAACTCCTCGCCGTCGACGCGCCCGACGAAATCGATCTGGAGGGCGTCTGATACTTCTGCAGCTTCGCCTTCGCCGCGCGGCGAATAGGTGCGAGCCTGTTCGGCGACGCGCCTCATAGCATCGTCGACATCGGAGTCGGCGACGTCGGCGACGAGCTTCTCGACTTCCAAAGACGAGATGTCAGCGAGCTCGAAGTCGGGCATCAGGTCCACCTTGACGGTGAACTCAAGATCGGACTTGCCCTCCACCACGCTTTCCATTTCGCTGACGACGTCAACGCGGGGCGGAATCGCAGGCTTGAGATCGCGTTCCGTGACCGCCTGTTGGCTCGTCTCATTGACGGCCTGCTCGACGATTTCACCCATCATCGATTTGCCGAAGGTCTTTTTCAGGTAGGAGACGGGCACCTTGCCCGGCCGAAAGCCCTTCAGATGCATCCGCGGCTTCATTTCCTCGATCCGCCCATTGAGGCGCGCATCAAGGTCGCCGGCGGGGATCACGATCGTGAATTCGCGCCGCAACCCTTCGGATACCGTCTCGGTGATTTGCATCGTCGTCCCTGCTTCTTCCGATTCTCAAAAATTGCCTGCAGACCCAACACAGACCTGAAGGTTCCCTGGTTCCAGGCCCGCGCACGGTAGAGTGGGTGGCCTGCCCCGCTCCGCCGGGTGGTGCGGGCGGAGGGACTCGAACCCCCACGACTTGCGTCACTGGAACCTAAATCCAGCGCGTCTGCCAGTTCCGCCACGCCCGCGCCGGGGCCCGGCACTTGCCGGAGGCGCGCCGCTATAGCAGGCACTTTCAGGGGTGACTAGGGTCATCGTGGTTCGTTCACGAAACGCCCAAACGCGTTCGGCGACGAGCACCGCCGGCCCTCTGTCTTTCACGCACCTGAAGCGAGCGAAGACAGGACAGACGGCAACATTTCCGGAATGTCTTCCGAAATCAGGCCCGGACCGAACAAGTTCGCCGCTTCGCCGTGAAGCCAGGCGCCAGCGGCAGCCGCCTCGAAGGGATGCATGCCTTGGGCAAGCAGCCCGGCAATGAGGCCCGTGAGCACATCTCCGGACCCGGCCGTCGCGAGCCATGGGGGTGCGTTGGTATTGACCGCGGCCTGTCCGGACGGATGGGCGATGACTGTGTCGGGGCCCTTCAGAAGAACGGTGCAGCCGGCGGCGGCGGCCGCGCCGCGCGTCGCTTCGATGCGACTGCTCGCGCTCGCCAGCGAACCCGGAAAAAGTCGTTCGAATTCGCCCGCGTGGGGGGTGAGAACGCAGGCCTCCCCCAGCTGGGAAAACAGCGCCTGCGGCTCTCCGGCAAACGACGTGAGCGCATCGGCGTCGAGGACCACAGCCGCTCGGGTGGCAAGTACCGCAGAAACCAATTCAGCCGTCTCCGCACCGACCCCGCAGCCCGGTCCGATGGCGATCGCGTTGAATCGTGGGTCGGTCAGAAGTGCGGAGAGACCGGCCGGCCCGGCGAACCGCTTGACCATAATGGCCGTCAGGGAAGCCGCATTCACGAGGACGGCATCCTCGGGACTGGCAACGCTGACCAGCCCCGCCCCCGCCCTTAGGGCCGACCGGGCAGCCAACCGGGCCGCGCCCGTCGCGTACATCGGGCCGCTGACGACAACGGCGTGGCCCCTTTTATACTTGTGTCCCTGCGGATCTGGCCATGGGAACTGCCCGCTCCAGAGGGCCGGGCCGTTCTCAAATAGTCTTGGCCTGATGGCGGCGATCGCGCCGTCGGGAATCCCGATATCGACGATCAGCGTCTCGCCGCATAACTGCCGCCCGGGCATCAGGACATGGACGGGCTTTGCCCTGAAAAACGTGACGGTTACATCCGCGTGGATGCAAACCCCATCATCCGGCGCCCTACCAGTGTCGCCGGACAGCCCGCTCGGTAGGTCAACGGCAACGACGGGAACTCCGCGGTTGTTCACAGCCTCCGCTGTTTTTTTTGCAGAACCGTCAAGGGGACGCGATAGGCCGGCGCCGAAAACTGCATCGACAATCAACTCTGCATCAGCAATCGCGTCTGGAGATAGAGCATTAACCGGTCCGCTCCATCTCGTCGCCACTTCGCGCGCGTCACCGGTCAGCGCGGAATACTCGCCGAGCAAAGCGATCGAGACATCCCATCCCAAATCCCTGAGGTATCGAGCAGCAACGAAGCCGTCACCGCCGTTATTCCCAGGTCCGCAAAGCACAGCCGTTCTGCATGCGGAGTAATGACCCGCAATCGCACGCGCTACTTCCTGTCCGGCATTCTCCATCAGCACAAGTGAGGCGATGCCGCACGATTCTGCGTAACGATCCGCGGCGTAGCATTCCCCAGCGGTAAGAATTTCGGCTGACATTCCTCGGCTCCAAGGCGACACGCGGTAAATCGCCGGACTGGCGAACCACACTTTATCGGCTCAAATTTTGTGCGATGCAAAATCGCATTTTTTCATTGAATCGTCGTACGATACAGAGATACTCCACCACCATCGACACCAATCAGCAGAATTGAGTAACGGGTGGGGCCCATGCCAAAGCGATACCCTTACGGGGATGCAGCGCGCCTTGCGGGCGAAGTGTTCGGCAAAATCCTTGATAGACAGGCGGACCGGGACGGTTATGAATACGTCTTGGATTGTCTGGAAAGCGGCAAGAAATCGGTCCAACAAATCGTGCTGGAGTTCATTGCGTCGGATGAGTTTATCGACAAGTTCGTCGCCGCCGATAACGCGGGTCACACCGCGAATCTCGTGAACAGGCTGCTTCTGGGGCGTCCGCTCAACACCGATGCCGAAATTCAGAAGGCCAAGCGTCAATTCATTCGCCTCGGTCTGCGCCAATACGCTGAACAGATCGCGTATTCGCCCGAATATATGCGAAGCGTTGGGACTGACACGGTCCCGGGTTCGGGACACCGCGCAGGCCACTGACGTACATAATCTTGCGGCAACGGTCAGCGGCGGCGTTGATGTCCGTCAGGCGACCATATCAAGATCGTCGGGGGACAAACCGACGCTCATCATGAAATCCGTATAAAGCGAAATGACGGTTTCGGGGTCGACCGGCTGAACCCGCCGTCGCGGGAAACGGAAGCGCCAGAAACTCGTGACGTGCGCAAGACCGCCGAGCTTTTCGCCGAGTTGAACGAACATACGTGGCGCTTGAAGCAGGAAATCTCGAAACAACTGCGGCCGGCCGCCGTGAACAAGCCCCGCGTAGTATCCATCATAAACGTCGAGAAGTTTTCTGACCTCCGTTGTCGTCTGGGACATCTTGCGGACGAGGCGCTTCTTGCAATTGATGATGAACTGCAGCTCTTCGTACCGTGCCGAACGGTCGACCGGTAGAGCGGTGATTTCGCGTGCCACGTCGCTGATCTTCGGCAACAGCATCGACGCGCTCCATTTATAATACAGGAAGCCGCGCCAGCTGAAGATGCCCTGCCGAAACTCATCGGCGCCCAGCGTGAGCGTAATGCGCAGCGGTTCGAGTTGATCCTCGGCCCCCGTGGTCAGCAATGCGGACACCAACCGCGCGGCAGAAGCGAAATCCCGCTTCTTGCCTGAGCTGCCGGCGTCGATCGCGAGCTGAATTAATTCCCTGATCTCGCCCGCCGCAAACTCGTGCATCTGCATCTTGTCGGCCTTGGACAGGTCGAAATAACACGGAGCGACTTGAATACCGTTGCTGTCAAGCTGCTCGTGGATGAGGAACGGATCGAGGGAAGGAAGTTCGTGGAGGAGATCGAGAACGGTCTTGTCGCGTTCAAAGTTTCGTCCGCCGTACTTTCCTGCCTCGCGCATTGTTTCGAGATAGCCGCGCTGACCGTAGAGAAATGACGTTCCACCGAGACGAAGATCGTTCTTGTCGAACGGGATCACGATCTTGGTGGAGACCGCCTGCGGATCATCGAAAAGGAAAAACTCGTCGGAGCGAAGCCGGTGCTTCAGCAGGATGCAGCTGTTGAGCACGGGGGAATCGAACAACGGCGACCTGCGGAAGTCCGGATTGTCCTTGTTGGCCTTTTCGATAGCGACGAGGTTGAGAACGCGCGCACTTGACGCATCGCGCAAGGCACTTAAACAGCGAACTGTACCAGAATCCCTCATGGGCACTTCTCCTGGCCTCGCTAGGGCGCGGCCGTACTGCAACCATCAGGTGTACCGCGGGAACGTTAATCCGAGCTTTACTTTCCACGAGAACCGCCGCCACTGAAATCCGATCCGGGTTGTAACGGGCGCTTCTTTTGATCGGGTCGTGGCTGCGTCAAAAGCCGGGCGGTGCTTGCTCAAAAGACGGGTTGGCTGCTTCATAGGCGGCCGAAGCGGCAAGAACGCCGGCATCGTCGAACATGCGGCCCACAATCTGCAGACCGACCGGCAACCCATCCTGCGTGAAGCCGCAATTGATGCTCGCGGCGGGCTGTTGGGTGAGATTGAACGGGAAGCTGAATGGCGTCCATGCCATCCACGCGTTGCCATCGTCATCCAATGGCGTCAGCTGCCCCACATTGAAGGCGGGCGTGGCTACCGCGGGCGTGACCAAAAAATCGTAAGCCTCCATGAACTGCCGCATGCCGCTGCCATATGCTCCTCGGGCGGTGTTCGCGGCGAGGTATTCCTTCAACGACAACGCCTTCCCCTCTTCCGCCATCCGTCTGAGACCCGGATCGAGTTGTGCCATCTTTTCCGGCGGCAGATCGCCCAGGAGCAAGCCCGCACCTGCCCACCACAATGTGCGAAAGGTTGCGCCGGGATCCGCCATCGGTGGATCGGCCAGTTCGACATGCGCGCCCAATTGTTCGAATCGTTTCGCCGCTTTTGCGACGAGAGTCTCGACTTCGGCTACGACGCGCTTGACGTAGCCGAGACGAGGACTGAACGCGATGCGCTTACCCTTCATGCCGCGGTTGAGCCCTGCGGTGTAATCGGCCCCATCACGTGCGAGCGCGCGCCAGTCACGCGCATCGGGTCGCGCAATCACATTCATAAACAAGGCGGCATCGCGAACCGTACGGGTCATCGGCCCCACGTGTGCCACGGTTCCGAACGGCGACAGTGGATAGGCAGGCACCCGTCCGAAGCTTGGCTTCAATCCGTACACGCCCGAAAAACTTGCCGGAATGCGGATAGAGCCGCCACCATCGGTACCGAGCGCAAGAGGCGCAAAGCGCGCGGCAAGCGCGGCCGACGAGCCACCAGACGATCCGCCCGGTGTCTTCGACCTGTTCCACGGATTGCGCGTGACGCCGGTGAGCGGACTGTCGGTCGAGCCTTTCCAGCCGAATTCTGGCGTCGTTGTTTTGCCGACCAGGACAGCACCGGCTTCCTTCAGGCGCGCAACGCTGGGTGCGTCTTCAGTCCACGGCCCCTCAGGACTGACGGTAAGCGAGCCCCGCCGCGTCGGCCAGCCACTGGTGAGAAGAAGATCCTTGACGGCCACCGGCACCCCGTCAAGCGGCGACAGCGGCTGGCCATCCGCCCACCGTGTCTCAGATTCCTCAGCCGCGCGCAAACTCGTGTGTGCGTCGATCAGACAGAACGCGTTGATCTCGGCATCGAGCGCTTCGATGCGCGCCAGGCAACTTTGAACCGCCTCCACAGGAGAAAGCTCGCGGGCTCGATAGGCATCGGCGAGCTCGGAGGCAGATAGCTCATGGGGTTCTCTGGTCATAAGCGTGCGCTTTCTAGTTCACCTTTGTCAGCGGCGCCTCGTGACCCTTCTCGATCAGCCGAAGCGTGCCACCGTCAATTTCGAAGATCGTTACCGAGCAATTGTCGGGCGAAAACACCACGACGCGATCGTCGCTCAACGCCGCTCCTGTGGCGACATTGATGGCAACGTAGTGTGAAAAAACCACTGTGTCTTCGCGCCGTTCGATCAGCGCGGCGATCGCACTTTCGCGCCAGGTGGCAAGCACGGGCGTCGCCTCACGCCACGAACCGGCCATGAAGGTGCGCAGCCACACGACGCGCTCCTGAAGGTTTTCTGTCGGTGAGGGAATTTCGGCAATGGCAGGCTCAATTGCAGGCGTGCGCTTCCACAACGAAGCAAGAGGCGCAGCCGTCTGTCGTGCCCGCGCGAGCGGACTGGAAACGATATCCATTGGCCCCAGCGGCTGCAGCCGGACGCTAACGTCCTTCGCCTGGCTTTGTCCGAGTTCGTCCAGGCCGGGATCCATCGACTCGCCGAAACCTGCGGCCGCGCGCCCGTGTCGGACCATGTAGATGCGTGTCATCGGGTCATTCCGTTCAATTGCATCGGTCTCTTCCCTACCAAGGCAACCCGCACAGGTCTATGACACCGCGCTCCGGCGCCAGGCGCAGGGAAAGACACAACGCATGCATTAAATCGAAGCGCACGCGGCCTTCAGGTTGCTCCGTCCAGACATCGCCATCGAACACTGTCCATCCAAGATTGCCGTAAAACCGTTCATTGTTGGGCTCGCAGAACAGCAAACCGAAATCGACTTCGTTCTCTTCCATCAAGCGGCGCGCTTTCCGCATTGCACTGCCCGCGTAGCCTCTGTGCCGCACGCTTTCCGACGTCATGACGCCGCCGATGCCCGCTATGTGCGCTGGCGCGCCGTTCAACGTTCCGGTCCGCCAGAAAACCCCGACATGACACCGCACCCCCTGCGCGTCGCGCACAATGATCCGCTTGTCCGCATGCGCCCATGTCACGTTGCGCCAGGAAACCGTGGCCATCACCTCAGGCGGATAGACTTCCCGGTCGAGCGGCTCGACAACCGCCCAGCCTGCATCGCCGTCCAGAACTTCGACGCGCACCTCAGGCGAACTCGAAAACGTTGTTGTGCGGCGTCACGCTGACGGTTCCCTCCCGACCCAGCATCTCCTCGCGCATCATCGTGTTCAGTGTCGCATCATCGTCGCGGGAATTGGCGAGAAACCGCGTGCCATCATCAAGCCGGCCCACGATGATGCCGAACCGCTTCCCCTTGCGGTCGGTCACAACCGTGTATGTCTCAATCCTGGCGCGACCGTCCGGCGTTTCGGTGACGGAGGGATGCGCCATCGCATCGATGTCTTTCTGATAGCTCTTCGGATTTTCCCGCTTCCAGGCGCCTTCGAAGGGCTTCGCGGAGTAGATGCCGGCGGAGTGCTTGGTCACATACCAGCCATTCGCCGTACACAACCCGAATGCGCCCGGCTGCAACCGCACTTTGCCCGCCATTGTGGCAATGGAGTGCATGACATAGTTGTTGCCGGCGCCTCCGAAGTAAGGCAGCCCGCCCGTGACCGTCAGACCACGCGGATCGTCTTCAGCAAATCCGAGTTCCTGACAGGCGATCTCCACGGCGGACGGAAAGCACGAATAAAGATCGATGAAGGACAGGTCCTTCGCGCCGATATTTGCCATTGCAAAGGCCTTCTGACCCATCGTGCGGATGGCGGGCGAGGAATAATAATTGACGCGATCGGTGACATGCCAGAGGTCGTTCGCATCGGCGCAACCATGCAGGTACACCCATTTCGCCTCGTCGATTCCCAACTCCCTGGCTTTCGCGACGCTCGTCATCACCACGCCGGCAGCCATGTCCACTTCGATGACGGCGTTCAGATACTTCGTGTAGGGGAAGCCGACGAAACGGTTTTTTTCGGACGGCGTCGCGATGTCTTCCGGCGACCGGAAGGTAGGAAACCACGCGTCTGGATTCTCCGACGCAACTTTCGAAAACCGCGAGAACAATCGCCCCATCGCTTCCAGATGCACGCTTGCACTTTCGCCGCGCCTCCCCCGGATGGCGTTTTCGAACAGCGGATACGCGTTTACCGGAAAATTGAGTCCGTATTTGCGCTCGTATTCCGTCGTACCCTGGCGCATGTCGCCGATGTCTTCGGGATCGCTGCCAGGATCGACATCGGGGCTGTCGCCCCAACCAAGGTCGAATCCGGACTTCATCGCGCCCAAGAGCGTCGCGATATATTCCGCACCGATAAGCAGCGCCGCATCGCAGACGCCCCCGGCGATCTCTTCGGCCGTGCGATTGACAAGCCATTGCGGACTGTTGCCCCCCGTTGCGCTATAGAGAAACCGACGCGCATCCACGCCCAGCCTGCGCGCCAGCGACAACGGCGGGTTGCGGAACATGCGCTTGGGCAATCGGCCCTGATCGCCCGGCGAGTCAGCCGTAAATCGAACGACGGCAACCGTATCGATCGCCTCGAGCAGCCCATCGCGCCTGCCGCTGTCGCCGAGCGCCAGATCGGCAGCTTTGGCGAGCATCGCGATGGGTTCGAGACTGTCCTGCAACCGGCCTGCGCGCGCGGTCCTTTGGGTGAACTGGCCGGCGCCGACCAGGATGGGAGTTCTGGGATCGATCATCTTACTTTCCACGGTTTGCGAAATAGATTTCGAGCCTCACGAGCGCGTCCTCGATCACCTCGCGACGCTTGCAGAATGCGAAGCGCACAAGATGATCGGGCGAACCGTCCTCGAAGAAGACGCTGAGCGGAATAAGCGCGACGCCGGCCTCGCGCACCAGCCTCTGGCAAAAGTCGACGTCACGTTCGTTCGTCAGGTTGCGGATTCCTGCCGTGAGGAAATAAGTGCCTTCGCACGGCAGAAGCTCGAAACCCAGCCGCTCAAGGCCGCGTGCGAGCAGATCGCGGTTGGCTTGCAGGCTCCTGGTAAGCGCGAGCGTGAAGTCCATCTCATGCTCGAGCGCATGTGCGACGCCAAGCTGCAGCGCGGGCGACGTGGTGAAGGTGAGGAACTGATGCGCCTTGGCGACGACATCGACGAGTGCGGCCGGGCCCGTTACCCAACCGATTTTCCATCCTGTCAGCGAAAACATCTTGCCGGCAGAACCCACGCGCACGGCGCGATCGCGCATCCCCGGCAACGTGATCAACGGCACATGCGTCCGTCCGTCGAAAACGAGGTGCTCGTACACCTCGTCGCAGATCGCCACCGCGTTCGTCGGCCGCAGCACGTCTGCGACGGCGTCAAGTTCCTCGCGGGCGAAGGAGCGGCCTATGGGATTGAGCGGTGTGTTCAACACGATTGCCCGCGTTTTCGAACCGACGACATGGGCAAGCGCCTCGCGCGTCAGCCGCCAGCCGGGTGGTGCTAGCTTGATCGTCCTGATCGTGGCGCCGATTGCTTCCGCGATGGGGCGATAAGAGTCGTACGACGGTTCGATGAGTACGACTTCGCCGTCCGGGCCCGCGAGCGCCATGATGCAGGCCGTCAGCGCTTCGGTAGCCCCGGACGTCACGAGCACTTCGCGCTCGGCGTCGAACTCAAGACCGTAGAACTGCCTCGCATGCGCGGCAATCGCGTTGCGCAGTTCGACGCGGCCGCGGGTGGGCGGGTACTGATTGGGACCGTTGATCAAAGCCCGACTCGCCGCCTCGCGAATGGCGAGCGGCCCGTCTTCATCGGGAAAGCCCTGACCGAGATTGACGGCGCGATGCTCGACGGCCAACGCGGACATCACGGTGAATATCGTGGTTCCCAACGATCCGAAGACGGGATTGAAAGACGTTGCGTCGGCGGAAGAGGACATCGGCATGGCTCAGGGCTCAAATTCACCTTTGCAAGACGGCGCACGCCCTTGCAACATCCGGGCGCTTCGGTGCGGCACGCTCGGCCGATAAATTAGGCAAGGTGACCAGTTTATGGGCAGATTAAGAATCCACAGATTTTCTTCCT
Organism: Rhizomicrobium sp.; assembly: GCA_050010175.1. Classification (GTDB taxonomy): domain Bacteria; phylum Pseudomonadota; class Alphaproteobacteria; order Micropepsales; family Micropepsaceae; genus Rhizomicrobium. Next base: position 92,871 of record JBEKLN010000008.1, on the reverse strand, counting down.
CACCCAAGTCCTTGGAAACGCTGATCCATGTGCGGCACCCACTTGGCACAACCCCTGCTAAATCGTTAATGGGGACGGACGATCCGGCACCCGCGCAGGAGTGCGTCCATGAAGAAAATCGAAGCCATCATCAAGCCGTTCAAGCTGGATGAAGTGAAGGAAGCCCTGCAGGAAGTCGGTGTCCAGGGCATCACGGTGACGGAAGCCAAGGGCTTCGGCCGCCAGAAGGGACACACGGAACTTTACCGCGGCGCCGAATATGTCGTGGATTTCCTGCCCAAGGTGAAAATAGAGATCGTGGTGCCGACCGAGCGCCTGGAAGCGGCCGTCGAGGCCATCCAGAAGGCAGCGCGCACCGGACGCATCGGCGACGGAAAAATTTTCGTTATCGATGTCCAGGAAGTCATCCGCATCCGCACCGGCGAGACCGGCGCCGACGCCATTTAACCCCTGGGCGGGTTTCGGCCCGCAATGCACAAACGTCGAAGGAAACCTTATGAGCAATGTAAGCAACATCTTGAAGCTGATCAAAGAGAAGGAAGTGAAGTTCGTCGACCTGCGCTTCACCGACCCGCGCGGCAAGTGGCAGCACGTCACTTTCGATCTCTCGATGGTGGACGACGACTTTCTGACCGAGGGCACGATGTTCGACGGTTCCTCCATCGCCGGTTGGAAAGCGATCAACGAATCCGACATGACGCTCGTGCCGGATTGCGACACGGCGTTCGTGGACCCCTTCTTCGCGCAGACGACGCTCGCGCTGGTGTGCGACGTCGTCGAGCCGACCACGGGCCAGCGTTATGCGCGCTGTCCCCGTTCCATCGCCAAGGCCGCCGAGAATTATGTCAGTGCCTCCGGAGTCGGCGATCAGGTGTTCTTCGGTCCGGAAGCGGAGTTCTTCATCTTCGACGACGTCCGTTACGAAACCAGCATGAACCGTGCTTTCTACTATGTGGACTCTTCGGAAAGCCCGACAAACACCGGCACCGAATACGAATCCGGCAATCTCGGTCATCGCCCTGCCGTAAAGGGCGGATATTTCCCCGTGCCCCCGGTTGATTCGGCTCAGGACATCCGCAGCGAAATGCTGGCGATCATGGGCGATCTCGGCATCGAGCCGGAAAAGCATCACCACGAAGTGGCCGGTGCGCAGCACGAGCTGGGCTTCAAGTTCAAGCCGCTCACGCGCTGCGGCGACGCGATGCAGATTTATAAGTACGTCATCCATCAGGTTGCCGCCGCTTACGGCAAGAGCGCGACCTTCATGCCCAAGCCCATCTATGGCGACAACGGTTCGGGCATGCATGTGCATCAGTCGATCTGGAAGGGCGGCAAGCCTCTGTTCGCGGGCTCGGGCTATGCCGATCTGTCCGATACCTGCCTTTATTACATCGGCGGAATCATCAAGCACGCGAGAGCCGTCAACGCCTTCACAAACTCGCTGACGAATTCCTACAAACGACTGATCCCCGGCTTCGAAGCGCCCGTGCTGCTTGCCTATTCGTCGCGCAACCGTTCGGCGTCGTGCCGCATTCCGTTCTCGGCCAGCCCGAAAGGTAAGCGCGTCGAAGTGCGCTTCCCCGATCCCGGCTCCAATCCCTATCTCGCCTGCGCTGCATTGCTGATGGCAGGGTTGGACGGCATCGAGAACAAGATCCATCCCGGCGATCCGATGGACAAGGACCTCTACTCCCTGCCGCCGGAGGAACTGAAGGAAGTTCCCACCGTCTGCGGTTCGCTCAGGCAGGCGCTGGAATGCCTGGATTCCGACCGCGCTTTCCTGAAGAAGGGCGGCGTGTTCTCCGACGATTTTATCGACAGCTATATCGAGCTGAAGATGGGCGAAGTGTATGCCTTCGAGCACACGCCGCACCCCATCGAATTCAAGATGTATTACAGCGTCTGAGCACGTTTCCGCTCATAGCGCGCGAAGGCCGGGAGCAATCCCGGCCTTTCTTCTTGGTGACGGTTCGAAATCAGGCGGCCGCTGTCGCGTCGCGGTCCTGCTTCCGCGTGGAACCGGCGCGCGCGGACGGCGCGACCGGCAGGACCACATAGGCGCGGCAACCCTTGCCGAAATCGCTTTCGATCCAGGCCCTGCCACCATGAAGTTCCGTGAGGCCGCGGACCAGCGCAAGCCCGAGGCCGGTTCCGCCGCCTTGGCGGTCGTAGCGATTGTCCACCTGGCTGAACGGCTTGAAAATCTTGTCGAGCTTCTCGCGCGGGATCCCCGGCCCGTTGTCTTCGACCATGACCTGGAAATTGCCGCACCGCGCGCGCGAGCAGACGACCGTGATCCGCCCCCCTTCCGGCGTGAACTTGACGGCGTTGGAGACGAGATTGATCAGGATCTGCTTCAGAGCCCGCTCGTCGGCGTAGAGTTCCGGTGAATCGGCCTCGATGTCGATCACCAGTTCCTGATTGCGCTCGCGTGCCTTGGTACCGATGATCTTGAGAGCGCTGTCGAATGTGCGCGCCACGTCGAGTGCGTGCGGTTCGATCTCCATCCGGCCCGCTTCGATCTTAGCGACGTCGAGAAGATCGTTGATCAGGCTCAGCAGATGCGCGCCGGAATTGTGGATGTCGCCGGCGTATTCCTTGTAGCGCGGCGAACCCACCGCGCCGAAGCATTCCTCGGCGATGATTTCGGAAAAGCCGAGAATGGCATTGAGCGGCGTGCGCAGCTCATGGCTCATATTTGCGAGAAATGCGGTTTTCGATGCGTTCGCGGTCTCCGCTTCGAAGCGCTTCCGCAACGCCTCGTCGCGCGCCTCCTCCAGTTCGCGGGCCAGGTCTTCGACTTCGAAGCGCAGCCGCGAATCCTCGTCGAGCCGATAGGTGAGTCTGCGACCGTCGACGAAGAATTGCGCGGCGAACAGGGGAATGAGCGCGGCAATGGCTATGTCGAGCCAGCTCCCGCCGATGACGAAACGCAGGGAACAGACCGCGACCAGCGGAACGAGGGCCGCCAGGAACATGTCGACGTGATTGATGCGGCTGACGGCAAGAGTGCCCAGCACGCCGCAGATCACCACCGCGAGATACATCTGGTTGACCGGATTGGTGCTGTCCCAGAGCAGCCATGGCAGCAGGCTCCAGGACGTGCTGAACGCAACCTGCAATCCTACGAATCGCGGAAACCACGCCTGCAGCTGCTCCGAGCTGACGCGGCCCGCAGATTCGCGCGCATACCGATCGATGATGTGACTCGACACCAGCGCGGTGAGCCCGACGGCGAGCGGCAGGATGGCCGCGATGCGGATATCCGCGTGACCGAAATATCCGAATACCGAAGAGCCGAGGAAGGCAATCGCCGCTGCGCTGAGGGGTGCAGCGTTGCGCGCCGAGCGGACGACGCTGGCGATGAGGTCGAGCTGCGCTTTGAGCACGCGGACATCCGCACTGCGCTGCATGCGCAATCGTTGACCGTATCCCACGCGGCTGTCCCCTTTCGTCCCACGGACGTGGCGAAATGCTAGCTGCGGACCCCTAAAATTTGTTTGAGAATGTCTTTCAAGGCCCCCGCGACGTCTAAGCGCTGAGGCGTTGCTTCTCCGGTTTCGCCAGCGGGCTGCGCAGGGCCGGCGGGAAGTAGACGCACGCCTTCACGCCCGAGCCTTCTTCGCTTTCGATCCACGCCCGGCCTCCGTGCAGGTTCGCAAGCCCACGGACCAGCGACAGACCGAGGCCTGTTCCACCCGCCTGGCGGCTATAGCGATTGTCGATCTGGTTGAAAGGCACGAACACGTTATCGAGCAATTCGGCCGGAATGCCGGGACCATTGTCCTGCACCCGGATCTCGAACCCGCCATCGGGCGCGCGCAGCCCGGATACGACAATCCTGCCGCCCTCCGGCGTAAACTTGACGGCGTTCGACGTGAGGTTGATCACGATCTGCTTCAACGCGCGTTCGTCCGCAACCAGACCGATGGAATCGTCCTCGATCTCCGCGGTCATGGTCTGGCCCTTTTCGCGGGCGCGCGCCATCACGACCAGCAGTGACTGTTCGATGACGGCGCGCGGATTGAGCAGTCGCGGCTCGAGTTCCATCTTGCCGGATTCGATCTTGGCGATGTCCAGAATGTCGTTGATCAGGCTGAGGAGGTGCGAACCCGACGAATTGATGTCGTTGGCATATTCCCGATAGCGCTTCGTGCCGACCGGCCCCAGGCGTTCGTTGGCGATGAGATCGGAGAAGCCCAGAATGGCGTTGAGCGGCGTGCGCAGCTCGTGGCTCATGTTCGCAAGGAACGTTGTTTTCGAGGCGTTGGCGGCTTCGGCCTCGAACCGCTTCTTGAGCGCCTCGTCGCGCGCGGAGCGGAGCTCGACAGCCAGATCGTCATTGGCAAATTTGGTCCGCAGCATCGAGTCGAAGCGAAGCCGCGACACATGCGCGAAAGCGATCGAATAGGCCAGCGTCACCGCGACGATGAGCGTAAGCGGCCATGCGATCGCACTCGGTTCAAAGGCAAAGCGGGCAGCGGTCAGAACGGCGGTCGGCGTGGTGGCGGCGAGCAGGACGCCAAGATCCATGCCGCGCGTGAAAGCGTACACCCAAAGCACCGTGACGACGACCGCCACGATCAGCACATTGTTGACGGGATTGCCGTCGACCCACAAAAGCCAGGCGAACAGCCCCCAACCGACGGCCACCAACGCCTGAAATCCCGTCAGCCGCCGCATCCACACATGATCGTCCGCATGGCCCTGGCGATATTCCGCACTGAGACGCACGGCGATGAAACTATTGACAATGTGCAGGCCGACCGCCACGAGAAGGCGCCACGGTTGCACCGTGCCGAACATCGGCACAAGACCCACGAACGGCAACACGCAAAGCGCCGCCCAGGACGGATTGATCCAGGTTGTGATGGCCAGGGTCGCGACGATAAAATCGAGCCGCGCGCGCAGCATGCGCGCGTTGTCGGCGTCGACCACCTCGGAGCTCATCACCTTCGCCTTCATTCGCGCGCCCCGGACGCTCTGACCAGGATTGCCCCAATTGACAGTGCGACCCTAAGTCAGCCGCCTTAAGAAAAGGCTGAAAGACGGCAACCCGCCTCACAACCGCCGCGATAAATGCGCCCAGGCGTGAGAATCCCGGCGAGGTTCGTTAACGTCGGGTTACTCGAATCGCGTGTCCAACGAGTTCAGGATAAGAATGGCAAAGCCACCCGATCTTTTTGACGACAAACCCGAAAGCAGCTCCAAGGGCTATACCGCGAAGGACATCGAGGTCCTGGAAGGCCTGGAGCCTGTCCGGCGCAGGCCCGGCATGTATATCGGCGGTACGGACGCCCGCGCCCTGCACCATCTCGCCGCGGAAATTCTGGATAACGCCATGGACGAAGCCGTCGCAGGCTTCGCCAACCGCATCGAGCTCGAACTGGCCGAAGACGATGTGCTGACCGTGCGCGACAATGGCCGCGGCATTCCCGTCGACCCCCATCCCAAGCTGAAGAAGCCGGCGCTGGAAGTGATCATGACGACGTTACACTCCGGCGGAAAATTCGGCGGCAAGGTCTACGATACGTCGGGCGGCCTGCACGGGGTCGGCTCGTCCGTCGTCAATGCCCTGTCGGAATGGATGGATGTCGACGTCGCGCGCGACAGGCGCGGCTACAAGATGCGCTTCTCGCGGGGCAAGACAGTCGGCAAACTCAAGGAGACCGGCGCCGTCAATCGCCGCGGCACCATCGTCAGCTTCAAGCCCGACACCGAGATTTTCGGCAAGGACACGCATTTCTCGCCCGCGAGCCTCTACCGCATGGCGCGCTCGAAGGCCTATCTGTTCCGCGGTGTCGAAATTCGCTGGAAATGTCCGCCGGATCTGATCAAAAGCGGGAGCCACATTCCCGCCGAAGACACGCTGAAATTTCCCGGCGGTCTGCTGGATTTTCTTGCAGGCGAAATCGAAGGCAAGGCGCAGGTCACGACGCGGCGCTTTTCCGGCCGCACGGAAAACCGCGACGGCAAGGGCGCGGTGGAATGGGCCATCGCCTGGGTGCCGGAAGTCGATCCGTTCCTTCATTCCTACTGCAACACCATCCCCACGCCGCAGGGCGGCACGCACGAACAGGGATTGCGCAACGCGCTGGCAAGAGCGCTCCGCTCGCACGGCGAGCGCGTCAACAACAAAAAGACCAGCCTGATCACGCCGGAAGACATCATGGCGGCCGGCTGCGCCGTGCTCTCCATCTTCATCCGCGAGCCGGAATTCCAGGGCCAGACGAAGGAGAAACTCTCCACCGCCGATGCGGAACGTCTCGTGCAAAACGTCGTGCGCGACCATTTCGACCATTGGCTGGCGGAGGATCCGCAGGACGCGGACCGGCTGTTGAATTTCGTCATCGATCAGGCGGAAGACCGCCTGAAGCGCCGGCAGGAAAAAGACGTCGCGCGCAAGGCGGCAACGCGCAAACTGCGCCTGCCGGGTAAACTTGCCGATTGTTCGCGCGATGCTGCATCGGGCACGGAAATCTTTCTGGTCGAAGGCGATTCCGCCGGCGGCTCCGCGAAGCAGGCGCGCGATCGCGCGACGCAGGCGATCCTCCCGTTGCGCGGCAAAATTCTCAACGTCGCAAGCGCCACGGCCGACAAGCTGCAGCAGAACCAGGAGCTCGCCAATCTCGTGCAGGCGCTCGGTTGCGGCACCGGCTCACGCTATCGCGACGAGGATTTGCGCTACGAGCGCGTGATTATCATGACCGACGCCGACGTGGACGGTGCTCACATCGCATCGCTGCTGCTTACATTCTTCTACCGCGAAATGCCCGCGCTCATCCGCAACGGCCATCTGTTCCTCGCGCTACCGCCGCTCTATCGCATCGCGCAAGGCCAGAAGACGGAATATGCCCGCGACGAAGCGCATCGCGAGCAGTTGCTCAAGACCGTGTTCAAGCAGAACGCCAAGGTGGAAATTTCGCGCTTCAAGGGCCTGGGCGAAATGATGCCGGCGCAGCTCAAGGAAACCACGATGAAGCCCGGCGCGCGCAGCATGCTGCAGGTCAAGGTCGCCGAAGACGACGTGAAAGGCACCGAGACGCTCGTCGAACGTCTGATGGGAAAGAAACCGGAGCTGCGCTTCCAGTTCATCCAGGAAAACGCGAAGTTCGTCACGGACGTGGATGTGTGAAGGGGGTGCGCTGCGCTGATCCAACTCTCGTTGTCATTCCCGGCGAGCGTGAGTGCGGCCCGCACTCACGCGAGGGAAGGGAACCCAGGGAGTGCCGCTCTCCGGCGTTGGCGCACTGGCCGGAAATAAATTCTACGCGGAGACGCGGAGTTCGCGGAAAGAAGGAACCGTCGCAGGGAGTCGCTGAGACAATGAGATTTTTGCCCGCCTTCGCGCGCCGGTATTCTACCTCACCGTCTCATTGTGAATCCTCTGATCTCCGCGAACTTCGCGTCTCCGCGTGCAAGAGCTTTGGTTGAGCGCGCAAACACTTGAACCATTCTGCGGCGAATGGAAGTGTCACCGCCTGGGTTCCCTTCCCTCGCGCAAGCACCAACGGTGCTTGCGCTCGCCGGGAATGACAGAACTTGCTTAATCTCACTGGCGTTCATAAGTATGGCGCAGGCTGAAGCAATGCGCGGGGCAAATTCACATGAACGTCACCATCATCGGTGGGCCGGCGTCGCCTTATGTGCGCAAAGTGCTGAGCGCGCTGGACTGGAAGGGCATCGGTTACGCCATCGATCCCATCGTCCCCTTCTTCGGCAGTGACGACTTCAGCGAGATCAGTCCGCTCCGTCGCATTCCCGTGCTGATCGACGATGAGGTGACGCTGTGCGATTCCAGCGTGATCCTGCAATATCTCGAAGACCGCTGGCCGGAGAAAAGCCTGCTGCCGCACAGCGCAGCCGACCGCGCCCGCGCGCGCTGGATCGAAGAATACGCCGACACGCGCGTGGGAGACGTGTTCATCTGGAAACTCTTCTACGATGCGGTAATCGGTCCCGGCATCTTCGGGCAGGAACGCAATCCGGAAAAGCGCGCGGCGATACTCGAGACTGAATTTCCCGAAGTGATGAACTATCTGGAGTCGCAAATGCCGGAGAGCGGTTTTCTCTGCGGTGCGGTTTCGTTTGCCGATCTCGCGCTGGCGCCGCACTTCGCCAACCTCTCATGGGCGCGTGTCGAGCCGGACTGGAGCCGCTGGCCGAAAACCGGCGCGTGGCTCAATCGCGTCAACGAACACACGACGCTCGGCGCGCTGGCGAAAATTGGCGCGCTGGTATTGCGCATCCCCCCGCCGCAACATCGCGACAAACTCAAGGAACTCGGCATGGATGTCGTCGCCGACTCCATCGGCACCAACACACCGCGCAAGAGCGTGATGCTGGGGTGATCACGGCGCTGGATATTCACCACGGAGTCATGGAGAACACTGAGAAGAAATTCAGCGCGAAGGGCACACGGAGGCCGCCCAATTGCGCCGCCGGTCTTGTCGGCGCGCGCCGGTAAGCGGTACCGGGCGTCGACATCGACGTCAATCACTTTGTGCTCTTTGTATTGAAACCCGTTCTTGTCTCCGTGCTCTCCGTGTCTCTGTGGTAAAATCTCTATCGGCTGCCTTACGTCTTATTTGCGCTGCTGCAAACATTCCCGACTCTGCCTTAATTCGTCATCCCAAAGTTTCTTTGACGGACGCGCGCAATCGTGCTGCGATGGCATGCGCGCGAGACGCGCGTCGCTCTTTGACATCGTGAATTGAAAATCCAACGTGTCGCGATGCAAACATGCGCGACGCCTCACACTTCGCTGTTCTTCCCCTGTTATCGGCGAAAAATCCCGCTGTTATTGGAAAAATTCAATCGCGCAAGTGGTTGATCCGCCAACACAATCGGCGCGAACAGGGACGAAAACGATTTTTCCGCTGTAAATCGCCCCTGTTATCTCCCCTGTTCCGAGGCGAAATCCCCCCGTCCTACAATCGTTCACCGTGTCGGCGGTATGCGCAGATGATTGATGAGCAGCACGCCATCGCCGTTCTGCGATTGCACAGCGCCCTTCGGCCGCGCCGCCAACAGTGCCGCAGCTTGCGCCGGCGCACCGAAACGATCCTCGCCCAATATCGCATCGACCGGCGCATTGTCCTTCAACGTCAGCGACAGCGTCGCGGACGCACAATCCCGGCTCATGCAGGCGATGACGACGCGTTCGAGTTTCGCCCATTGCGGCGGCGCTTCGAAATGCCAGTCCCTGATGTCGATGGCTTTGATCGCAGCGGGATCGGTCAGGATCAGCGCCATCTGGTTCGCGTCGTCTGAGCCTTTCAGCGCCAACGTCACCTGGCGGCTGTCGTCGGTTTTGCGGTTGGCAAGCAGATGCGCAGTCGGCAGCGGAATGTTCAGATCCGGCGCCGGCGCGACATAGGACGACGACCATGCAAACGGCGAAAGCTTCTCCGGCGTCGGCGAGAACGACGCGACCTGTTTCATCGGCGCGGGCACCGGCGCCAACGCATCAAGCGCCCACAGCGATCGTTTGCCGTCTTCGACATAGGTCACATTGAGGCGTTGCGGCGCCATCGCGCTGAAGGCGGGCTGCATGCCCGCAAACACCGCAACGCCGATGCTGGCAAAGAACAACAGCGATGCCGCAGCCAGCCAGGCGCGCCAGGGCATCGCGTGGGCCGCCAGCAACGGCAGCAGAGCGCTCATGCCGAACGCGATGGGAATCGTGAACAGCGGATGCAGCTTCAATCCCATCACGCCTTCGCCCATCGCGCCGAATCCGATCCACAGCAACAGCATGGGTAACGCGCTCAACAACAGAGCCATCTGTCCCAATGCACCGTCCCAGCTTTCGGGAAGAAACGCCGCGGCGAACAGGATCGCGCCGGCAATGGCAGCGGGCAGCAGAAAATACGGCGTCAATCCCGGAACGAAAGCCGCAACAAGCATTCCAAGCCCTGCAATCCACAACCAGGCAGCGGTTGCCATCGCGCGCGGTTTGACGAAGAACGAAACCTTCAGCGCAATCGTAGCGACACCCAACGCCAATGCGACGCGCAGTGCGGCAGGAGATGCATAGGACGGATCGGGCATTCCCGACACCAACGCTGCAACGGTGTGCAGGAGCCAGCCCATCAATCCCGCGCCGATGATCAGCACCGGCGTTGCGGCGAATGCCACGCACCACCCGAGAACGCCGACAGGCTCGGCCTTCACCGATAACGCTGCCAGCAGCAACAGCACGAACGCTGCAACGGACAGTGGCAGCGCCCATTTCGCCGGCAGTCGCGGCAGCGCATAACCCAGAAGATCGACATAGATGTCGTTCTGGCCTTTCAGACTTGCGAAATCGGTCTGTTCCAGCGCAGCCGCAAGACCCAGGAGATTGTCGCCATGCTGCTGCAGCGTGACCGGATCGAGATTGGCCCTGAGGTCGAGCGCCGTGTGGTAATGCGCGACATTGTCGGTGAACGCGAAATTGTATGACGGAAAGCGATCGCGGATAAACAGCGTCAAATCCGTATCGTTGGGCAGGAGTTTATAGATTTCCGCGTAGAGCGAACTCGTCGCGTAGTTCTTCACGCTCTTCGCATAAAGGTCGATCAGCGGCCCGTCGCCGCCGCTGGTCTGGAACAGCAGGCTGCGGCCGCGATTGCCGCGCGCTTCCACATTGATTACGGCACCCACGCGCGCGCGCAATGCCGGATCGTGCAGGAATGCAGCCGCACCCAATAAACCGGCTTCTTCGCCATCGGTGAGCAATGCGAGAATGGGATGCTTGCTGTCGATTGCCCTCGCCTTCAACGCGCGAATGGTTTCGAGAACGGTGGCGACGCCGGATTCGTCGTCCGATGCGCCGGGACCTGCGGGAACCGAGTCGTAATGCGCCATCAGCACGATGGCTTTGCCGGCGCCCGGTTTCACCTCGCCCAGAATGTCGTTCACCGAGGCGCAGAGAATAATTCCGGCTGCCGGGCGCACGTCGTTGCAACCGAAGCCGTGATAGACGGACGCGGGCACACCCAGCGACGCCAGCTCGTTCAGGATGCGGCCGCGAACCGCCGCATTCTCCGCCGTCGAAACCGGATGGGGTTTTTCCGGCCCTAGAATCCGGGCCAGCACAGTCTCGGCCCGGCCAGCGGAAAACTCCGTGGCCGGAGCATCGGCGGGTTTGGCCGCAGGCCGCGCCGCCCAGTGGATCTGGGCATACCAGAACAACGCTGCGAGTCCGAACAGCAGGACAGCCGCAAGAATGCCGGCAAAAAGCTTCCCCTGACGCATGCTCCTGTCCCCCGTCGCACGTGATAACAAAAGTCTAAACCTTCGTATTTTCCCCTACCAACTGACCGAATGGTTGACTTTTGAAATATTATTGTTAAATAAGAAGCCAATGATGATTCCGCGGTCAATACGGATTCGCGGTGCGGGCGCCGATATGCGCCCCTATTTTAGGAGCGCATGACGACTGTAACGATTTCCGGCGCGCAAGCCGGACTGGAAGACGCGCATAGCCCCGCTTCCACCCTTTCTCCCGTATCCACGCCTGCTTCCGCGCGGTTCGAAGACCTCGGTCTTTCGGCCGATGTTTTGAAGGCAGTCGGCGAAAGCGGATACACAACGCCCACGCCCATCCAGGCGCAAGGCATTCCCGAGGTTCTCAAACGCCGCGATCTCATCGGCATCGCGCAAACGGGAACCGGCAAGACAGCCTCCTTCACGCTTCCCATGATCGAGATGCTGGCTCGCGGCCGCGCCAAGGCGCGTATGCCCCGCTCGCTCATTCTGGAACCGACGCGCGAACTTGCGGCCCAGGTGGCCGAGAGCTTCGAGCGCTACGGAAAATACAACAAGCTCTCCATGGCGCTGTTGATCGGCGGCACATCGTTCGACGATCAGGACAGAAAGCTCGACCGCGGCGTGGATGTGCTGATCGCAACGCCCGGCCGGCTGCTTGATCATTTCGAGCGGGGCAAGCTGATGCTAAGCCAGGTGCAGATCCTCGTTGTCGACGAAGCCGACCGCATGCTCGACATGGGCTTCATTCCCGACGTCGAACGCATCTGCAAGCTCATTCCCTTCACCCGGCAGACGTTGTTCTATTCTGCGACGATGCCGCCCGAAATCCAGCGGCTGACCGAACAGTTTCTGCACAATGCGGTCCGCGTCGAGGTCACGCGCCCTGCAACCACTGCCGAAAACATCCGGCAGGAAATCATCCAGGTGCCCGCCAATGACTGGGCCAAACGCGAAACCCTGCGCCGGCTGATCCGCGAGCCCGACGTGAAGAACGGCATCGTATTCTGCAACCGCAAGCGCGATGTCGATGTGGTCGCGAAATCGCTGCAGAAGCACGGTTTCTCCTGCGGCGCGCTGCATGGCGATCTCGACCAGTCGGTGCGCACCCGGACGCTCGACTCCTTCCGCAACGGGCAGATTCAGTTTCTCGTGGCGAGCGATGTTGCTGCCCGCGGCCTCGATATCCCGAGCGTGTCGCACATTTTCAATTTCGACGTGCCCTATCATCCCGACGATTACGTGCACCGCATCGGCCGCACCGGCCGCGCCGGCCGCGACGGAACCGCGCTGATGCTGGCGACGCCGAAGGACTCGCGGCTCGTCGAGACGATCGAAGCGCTCACCGGTCTTCCCATTGCCAAGCGCAAGATGGAAGGTCTCGAGATCCGCGAAGACAGCCACGTTCACGACAGAGGCCGTGGCGACCGCCGTCCGCGCCGCGATCATCGCTCAACGCATGAAAATGCGCCGCATCGCGAACATGAGGCGCGGCGCGAGCAACCGGCCAAACATCCCGCACCGCACGTCAGCGCTGCAGCCCCGGTCGAACGAGCGCCAGCACCGCGCCATCAGCAGCAGGCGAAGCCACCGCAGCCCGCGAAAACGCAGCAGCCGGAGCGCGATGCCGGCGATCTCAATCGCCTGCCCGCATTCCTCATGCGGCCGGTCGTGTTCCCGAAGTCGGACAAGCCCGAGAAACCGGAAAAGCCGGCACCGCGTTCACGCAAGAAAGCGGCTGCGGAAGCCTGATCCGGCGTCGGACCTGAACGGAAGGCGAGATCGATGCCTGACAAATATACGCAGGACGAACTCAGGGGGATGGTCAAGTCGCCGGGCTGGGAACTCGATGCCGGCGATGATGCCAAGGACAAACCCGTCGTGGGAACGCTCGAAGAGGTTCTTCATGTCGCCCACAAGCAGCGCGAAGCTGGCGAAAAGCCGGGTTTGATCCGCCAGATCGAAACCGCGATCGAACTTGATCTGATCCAGATCGAGGAACTGTGGTACGCGCTGGGACTGCCTCGATAGGCCCGCCGGTGCCGGCACCCTGCTCCTGCGGATTCTTGGCCGTTCGGACTTGATCTCCGCCCGCTACCACTGCGCATGCAACGGAATGGCCCACATTTGACTGTGGGCCATCCCGCAGACCGAACCTCGGCCATCAACGACGCCGTTTGATCTCAATGCGCCGCGAGCTTCTTCACGAGCTCGCCTATGTTCGGCACGCCCAAGCCCGTCACCAGGTCGTAGCCCGGACCAGCCTCATAAGCTCCGTTGCTGCCGCCTGTAATGTCTCTGAAGCAGCTCGTGCCCAACAGGGGGTAGAACAATGGATTTGCGTATGGCAGGGGACTCATCCCGGCCGAAACGCGCGCCTCATTGATCAGCGCACAAATTCCCGCCCATGTCGGCGCACTCCAACTGGTTCCTCCGATGATGATCGGCGATCCCTGAAGCACGAGATACGCTCCCGTGTTGGGATCGGCGACCGAGCATACATCCGGCACCACGCGGTCGTGCCCTGCGGGGACGCCGGAGCCTTGTTGCCACGTCTGCCTTGGGAACAAGACGCTCCGTCCGCCGCCACCGCTTGCCCAGGCGGTTTCCGATGACACCGTTCCATCGGCAGCAAGTTGCAGCGTCGTGCCGCCCACGGCGATCACCGCCGTGTCGGTCGATTCATATTCCGCCTGCAGCGGTCCAGTCGGACTATGACCGGTCGTGTCGGGATTGGAGCCCGCGTCGCCCGTCGAGACGAAAACATTCACCCCGCCCGCCGCCAACTTGAGGAATTTTTGATGCTGTGTTGCGACCTCTCCGCCGGGCCCTCCCATGTAGGTTTCGCCGAGGCCAAGACTGATCGATAGCTGGTTGAGGCCTGGCGAATTCGGAAGATCGGCGATGATTTTGTCGAGCGCCCGGTCGAGATCGGTGAACGACAACGACCCGGTCGCATAAACGGCAATCTGCGCTCCTGGAGCGATACCGCTCGACCAACTCACGTCCAGAGTCTCTTCGCCTTCAGGCGCAGGCAAAGTGTCCTCGGTAACCGCGATCTTCTTGATTTGCGCAATGTTGGCGTCCACGCCGGCTGTCTGCCAGAAACTCTGAAGATCGGAATCGTTGGGAAATGTGTCGATCAAAATCGCGATCACCTGACCCTTGCCCGTCAGAGTCAGCTGGCCGGCGCCGTAAGCCTTCAGTATTTCGCGAGGATAATAAGGCGGAGCATTCGCCGCATTCGCGGCAGGCGCACCGGCTGTCAGCGTAACCGGATGAAGGGCGTGGGTGGTCCGAATCCGAAAATGCTTGTGGGCGCGGCGGAACGGTTGAAGCCCTACGATCGCGCGGACCGGAGCGCCGATGTCTGCCGGCAGGCTGGGAGCATTCTGGGCCGCGGCGTAAGTCACGCCGTCCTTGATCACCGGAATCATCTTGACCGCGAGGCTCTTCTCGATCTGATCAATCGTAGCGGTCGCATAGACGCCGGTGCGATCCGGAGTCACTTCGTCGATGCTGTAGCCTTGATCCTTTAGCCAGCCGGCCACTTGATCGGCTTTCGATTTGTCAGGGCCGTATTTCTGATTGAGCTGGTCTCGCGGGACGGTTTGGCCGGCGGCCACTTTTGCTTCAAGATCGCTTTTGAGGTCCGGCGGCATGTCCAGCGAAAAAAGCAGCCGCAGCTTTTGCGACCGGTCTGGTGCAGCCGCCAAATTGACCATCAGTCCGTGCGGAGTCACCCCGGAGTGGTCCGGTAACGGAACTATACTGTCAGTGAAGACCTTCCTTGGGTCAGCCATAATTCCTCTCCCGAAATAAAAATTTGACTTGGAACACGACAGATTGGTTAATTCGATAAAGATACCTGTCATCTCTTTTGTCAATGCGAAGTTCGTGAATTCGAAACAATGTAGTGTGTGACGAATTCTTGTGTCATCGCGAGCGAATTGAACGGCGCAAAGGCCGCAGCAAACTCGGGATCGCCTTCTCAAGAAGCGCTGCTGCGGCGCATGCGTCCGGTGCGGGTTCCTTCCTGAGGTGCGACCGCTGGTGCCGGGCACCGTCGCGATTTGCGACGAGTGGCGCAGACCATCATCGCCCGGAATTCGATGATCGCGCCAAGCCCGATTGACAGCAAACATCGTGTGTGCCAAAAAATTGGCACGTCAGATGCCGTACCACCGGGGCCGCATGGACAGGATCGCCGACAAATCTCCCAAGGACGGCTTCAGCCGCCGCGAGCGAGAGATTATGGACGCCCTCTATAAGCTCGGCAAAGCCTCGGCTGCCGATATTCGCGAGCAGATCGCCGATCCGCCGACCTGCACCGCCATTCGAACGCAGCTCACGATCCTGGAAAAGAAAGGCCATGTCCGTCACGACAGCGACGGCACGCGCTACATTTACGAGCCGGCAGTGGCGCGCGACCAGATGGGCCGCCGCGCGATCGAATCGCTGCTCAAGACATTCTTCGACAATTCCGTGGAGCGCGCCGTCTCCGCAATGCTGTCGCGCAGCGATGCGGAATTGTCCGATGCCGATCTCGACCGGCTGGCACAGTTGATCGAGAACGCCAGGCGGGAGGGACGATGAATACCGTCTTCGCATTGCGCGCGCTGTTGTTCGCCGGCGAGGCGTTCGCCGGGGCAGCCCTGATCTTGCTGGCCGCGTGGCTGTTGTCCACACAGAAGTCCGCCGGTGCCCGGCATCTCACATGGACAGCAGGCTTGAGCGCCGCTCTCGTTCTGCCCCTGCTCATCGCTGTTACGCCGACAGCATTCCGGATTCTTCTCGCCGCACCTGCGCCCGCGTCATCCTTGCCGCGATTGATCGCTGTGCCGGATGTCGCGGCAGCCGCAACGGCGTGGCCTGCATCGGCGCAAACCGGTCTTACGCTGGACGGACCGATCATTGCGTTCGCGCTCTTCGCGGTTTGGCTCGCAGGCGCAGTGATCGTCTTCGCCCGCAGCGTGTTGAGCGCATTCTGCCTTGCGATGTTGAAGCGCCGCAGTCGCGCATTTGCATTGGCGCCCGGCGATCTTCCACCTGTTTCCGCCAACCGTCAGGAATGCGAGCTGAGGCTTTCGCACGATGAAAGCGGCCCGATGACCTGGGGCGTTTTGCGACCGCTCATCCTGCTGCCGCAGTCCGCCGTCACGTGGCCGCGCGAGCGTCTGCAGGCCGTGCTGTTGCATGAACTGGCTCATATCCGACGCCGGGACGCGCTGACCCAGGCAGTGTCGCGGATCGCCTGCGCGGTTTATTGGCCAAACCCGCTTGTCTGGCTGGCCGCGCGACAGCTGCGCCGCGAAGCGGAAATGGCGGCCGATGATTGCGTAATCGTCTCAGGCGTCATGCCGTCCCAGTATGCCGGTGAATTGCTGCAGATGGCCGGCGAGTTTCGTTCGCGCGTCCCCGCCCTCGCCACCGCCCCGCTCTCCATGGCCGCGCCGTCGGCATTGGAGGCGCGCATCAAGTCCGTTCTTGCCTCAACACAAACCCGATCGGGAGTGACGTCGATGGATGTTCTGAAAGTCCTGAGTGCAGGCCTGCTCGCGACGGCCGCCGTCGCCTTTGCGTGTCCATCTCTGGCGCAGGATATGCCGCAGCCCGCCCCGCCCGCGCCCGTCGTGGCTCCCGATGCGCCGCCCGCACCCGAGTCGCCGCCTGCGCCGCCCGCCCCGCCGAAGGTGGCCGTCTCGCCGTCTCTGCCGGCGGACAGCGCGGACGCCGCTCATACATCGGCCCACTTCATCATCGAGGACAATCACAAGCTCACCCAGGCGGAACGCGAACAAATCCGCGTCGAAATCACCAGGGCAAAACGGGAGGTTCAGGCGGCAATCGCCAAGGCCAAACCTGCGATGGAGCAGGCCGTGATGGAGGCGAAAGCGGGCCACGACGAAGCGATAAAGGCCATGCGCGATGCGAAGCCTCAAATCGACGAGGCTATGGTCGAGGTGCAGAAGGCCCGCCCCGAAATCGAAAAAGCCATCGCGGAAGTGCATGTCAGCGAGAAGGCCATTCGTGAGGCCGAGCCGCAGATCAAAGCCGCCATGGACGAAGTGGCGAAGGCGCGGCCCGGGATCGATGCGGCCATTGCCAAGGCTCAGCCGGAGATCGATGCGGCGCTGGCGAAAGTCCGCGAAGAGCTCGCCAAGGATCATCTCGACTCCGATATCAAGGTACGCATCGACTCGGCGTTGCAGCGCGCTGAAATCCAGATCGACGCGGCTCAGGCTCGCGCCAATGCGCGCGACACAACCCACATCGAGCGCAGCACGGTGACGAGCGACACACCGGTCGCGCCCGAGCACGATTGACCGATCGCAGCGACGGGGGCGGCACAGCCTTGGCTTGTCGTCGCCGGCTGGTGCCGCATTCTGTGCTGCTCCGGGGCGTGCAACTCCCGCAGGTGCCCTGGCAGGTGGGCTTAGCGGAACCGTATCTGACGCAAGGCTTTCTCGCCCCTGGGGACGATCATCATAGCGATCCGCTGGGAACAGGCTGCGACACCGAATCGCAGATTTGCGCCCGCGGCAAAAATTCGCGGAGGCCTCGCAAACAATACCCTGAGCGCTGCACGCAGGACCCGGACTGAATCCGGCTATGAATCAGTTCGGCGCAGCGCGAGTCCGCACCAATGCTCATAAATCCACTCGTATGGAATACGATGCATGCCATCTGCCGTTCAGAAGGCGCACGACGACAGACGAATACTGTCAATTCACTCTTTCTCGGAATTCACCCACCCCGAAGAATGTTTGCGGATTGATTCCCGTCGTCGGGAGCGAAGCAAGGGGGGCTGCACGCCAGCCGTTCGCGGCGGCAAAAAAAATCTTGCGCACGCCTTTGCAAATGTGGCGGCCCGATGCGCTGCCGCAACGCACAATCTGACGCGTTGTTAAGCGTAATCCTCACGGAGAAGCAGAGAAATCAGCCTGCTTTCTGTCTCTCTCGCCGAGAGGCTCCGATTGTGCAGCAACGACGCGTGAAATTCAAATTCGATGCGACTTCCTTGCGCTGCCTTAGGACTTTGTTCATAGTCGGGTGTAGGACAGGGTGTTCCTGTCTCTCACCTAGGGGGTTTTCATGACGAAGACTGCACTTTTGGCCGCGACCGCCCTGGTCGCGCTGTCGGTGGCCGCTTCAGCCGCCGGACATCCTGACTACATGACCACGAAAGGCGTCGTGGCTCATCACTTCCAAACGGCGCCGGGCGCCACGGTTCTGCTCAACCAGAACAACAGCAGCTCGAATGGCGGCGTGGGCCTCGTCTCGCAGAACTTCGAGTCGAGCCTTTCCGAATACGACGCTTCCGGCGCGGTTCAGTTTGTGGTTCCGGCCGGCAGCACGTGGAAGGTCTCGGAAGTTGACGTGACGGGCGTGTACTTCAACGGCTCAGGCCCCGCCACGAACGAAACCGTCACGTTCTACAAGGACAAGGGCGGCGCGCCCGGTAAGGCGGTCAAGAAGGGTTCCGTCACGGTGAAGGGCAAGGACTCGGATGGTTCTTTCGCCATTACGCTGAAGAAGGGCGTGAAGCTGAAGGCCGGCACATATTGGGTCGGCGTCGCGGCCAACATGAGCTTTGACGACGGCGGCGAATGGGGCTGGGAAGACAACACCGTCAACTCGGCCGACTGGGAGAATCCGGGCGGCGGCTTCGGCACCAGTTGCACGAAGTGGGCCCCCATCGAAGGCTGCATCGGCTACGGCCCTGGCGAGATGGTCGAGCTGCAAGGCACGAACTAACGGACGACCGGCGGTGCCAGCACTGCCGATCTAACGAAAAGCATACTGTTCGGGGTACCCCCCGGAATTTGCGGCCGCCCTCACAGGCGGCCGTTTTTTTTCATCCGGCTTCATGTCGTGCGGCGATGTGCTAGAAAAAGAGAGTTGCCCTTCCGGAACGGTGGACCAGGCGATCGTCGGCGATGTGGCCGACGATAATGCCCGACCTCTGAAGTGGAATTTGATGAGTCGACGCACGCAATCTCATCCTGGTTCGTCTCCTCCCCGGGCAGAAATGACGCATGCAGATTCGGGCGCGCCTCCGGGGTTCCCGAAACCGTTGCGCAAACCGCGTCTGCAAAAAATCGCGGACCACTTGCGGACCGACAACGTCGCTCTCGCCGACAAGGAATTGACGGAGTATCTCGAGCGGAACCCGGCCGACACCGATGCGCTCAATCTCATGGCGCAGGTGCAAATGCGTCTCGGCCGTCTTCACGGCGCAGCCAGACTGTTGGCGCGATGCTTGGAACTCGCACCGGACTTTACCGCTGCGCGCTTCGCATATGCGAAATTGCTCTTTCGCCTGAACAGGTTCACCGACTCGCTTTGCGAGACCGAGACGCTGCTGGCACGCGATGGCGGCAATCCTTTGTTCCGCCGGTTGAAGGCGCATAATCTGTCGGTCGTCGGCCAGGATGAGACGGCGCTCGCGATCTGGAAACAATTGGCGCATGAGGATCCCGATCGTGCCGAATCCTGGATCGTCTACGGGCATGCGCTTCGCGAGAACGGTTTTCGTGAGGAGAGCATTGCCGCCTATCGCAAGGCCCTGGACTGCCGCGCGACGTCCGGGCTCGCCTGGTGGAGCCTTGCCAACATGAAGACCGTCCGCTTCGCCGAAGCCGATGTCGTCGCGATGCAGGACCAGCTCAATCGTACCGACATGACACCGGACGATCGCGTCAACATGCTGTTCGCTCTGGGCAAAGCGTACGAAGACCGGAAGAGCTACGACAAGTCGTTCGAATATTACGCCAGGGGTAACGCGTCTCTGCGCCTGCGTCTCGATCATAATTGGGGCGCAGTGGACGCGCGCATCGCCGCGGAAAAAACCTTGTTCACGCCCGAGTTCTTCGACAGCAGGCGCGAAGCAGGTTGCAAAGCGCCCGATCCCATTTTTGTTGTTGGACGGCCGCGGTCGGGATCGACGCTGATCGATCAGATACTCTCCAGTCATTCTGCCATCGAGGGAACGGCGGAGCTGCCGTACATCCCGGCTCTGGCGGCGCGCCTGGAAGAGTGTGAAAGCGCCGCGCTGGCAAGCGACTATCCGGGTGTTCTCGGAAAGCTGGATTCGTCGGTTCTGTCCGGTCTCGGCGAGGAGTATCTCAGGAGCGCACAGGTACATCGCCGGCAGGCCCGGCCGTTCTTCATCGACAAGAGTCCCAACAATTACTATTACATCGCCCTCATTCACCTCGTTCTGCCGAATGCAAAAATCATCGATGCTCGCCGCCATCCCGCAGCCTGCTGTTTCTCCAATTTCAAGCAGAATTTCGCCAGCGCCAATTTTCGGCTGAGCGAACTCGGTCACGTCTATCGCAACTATGTCGAGTTGCTGGCGCATTTCGACCGGGTCCTTCCGGGCCGCATTCACCGCGTCATCTACGAAGACATGATTGCGGACCCAGAAACGGAAATTCGAAAGATGTTCGACTATCTCGCTCTGCCCTTCGAGGAGAATTGTCTGCGCTTCTACGAATCCGACCGGGCAGTCCGAACGCCGAGTTCCGAGCAGGTTCGCAAGCCGATTTCGGGCGAGGCCGTCGATCACTGGCGGCATTACGAGCCCTGGCTCGGTGCGCTGATCAACAGCCTCGGTACCGTCATGGCGGCCTATCCTTCCGTCCCCGATGAATTGCGCTGAGGCGGGAATGACCCTTGCGGCATCGCGAAAATCGTCATAATCGCTGGGACAAACGCTCCGAAAAATGACGACAGACGTGACCTTTCATGAGTGAACGCGTTCACCCGGATAAGGCGGCGGCGGTCCGGAAAGCGGCCGGTCCGGACTCGTTCCGCATTGCAGCCGCGAAGCTGGATGCACAGCGGCCCGTTCGCAGGCCGCGCGTGCAGCAACTGGCTGCGGATTTGTACGGCGGCCGCATCGACGAGGCTGAAAAGGGACTGACGGACTATCTGGCGCGCCGCCCCGACGATGCCGATGCGATTCATCTTCTTGCGCTGGCGTCAGTACGCCGCGGCCACCGCAACGAGGCAGCAGTCCTGCTTGCGCGCTGCGTCGAACTTGCGCCCGGTTTCGCGGCGGCCCGATTCGATTATGCCAAACTGCTCCTGCAACTGGACAGGTATACGGCCGCATTGCGCGAAGTCGACCGGCTGCTGGCCGAAGACGGCACCAATCCGCTGTTGCGGCAGGCGAAGGCCAACATCCTCGGCTTCATGGGCGAGAGTGAGCGGGAACTGGCCATCTGTGCCCAGCTTGCGGAAGAAAACCCCAAGCGGGCCGAGTCGTGGGTCTCTTACGGTCACGCGTTGCGCGGCGTGGGCCAACGCGAGAACAGCATTGCGGCCTATCGCAAGGCGATCGGGTGCAATCCCTCTTTCGGGTCGGCCTGGTGGGCTCTGGCCAACATGAAAACGGTCCGCTTCAGCGATGCCGACATTTTCTTGATGCAGGAGCAATTGAAGCGGCCCGACGCCTCACCCGACGATCGCATGCAGATGCAGATCGCGTTGGGCAAAGCCTATGAAGATCAGCGTGTCTATCAGAGGTCGTTCGAACACTACGCCAAAGCCAACGCAGCCATGCGGCTCCGCCACGAGTACGATGCCGACAGGGCCACATCGCGCGTCGCAGCCTATAAGGCACTCTTCACACCCGATTTCGTGAAGAGCCACAGCGAGACCGGCTGCAAAGCGCCCGACCCCATTTTTGTCCTCGGCCAGCCGCGGTCCGGCTCGACACTGATCGAGCAGATACTGTCGAGCCACTCCGCAATCGAAGGCACTGCAGAACTTCCCTACATACCCACCCTCGTTCTTCGTCTGGAGGAACGCGAGTGCCGCGAGCTGCGTGTGGACTACCCGGGCGTTCTGGCGAAACTGGACCCTGCTCTCCTGACAGCGTTCGGCGAAGACTACATCCGGGACACATCCGTGCACCGCAAGCTCGGGCGGCCGTTTTTCATCGACAAGAAACCGGCCAACTTCCACCATGTCGGCCTCATTCACCTGATCCTGCCGAATGCAAAGATTATCGATGCCAGGCGCCATCCTGCTGCCTGTTCGCTGTCGATCTTCAAGCAGTATTACAGCGGCACCCGTCCGCGTCTGGGCGAACTCGGGCGGGCCTATCGCGACTATGTCGAGCTGCTGGCGCATTTCGACCGCGCGATGCCCGGACGGGTTCACCGGGTGATCTATGAAGAACTTGTTGCAGATCCCGAGGCCGAACTGAGGCGGTTGCTCGCCTATCTCGGCCTGCCGTTCGAAGAGAAATGCCTGAGGTTCTACGAAACCGAGCGTGCGATACTCACGCCGAGCTCCGAACAGGTGCGCAGGCCGATCACCGGCGAGGCCGTCGATTACTGGCGCAACTACCAGCCCTGGCTCGGGCCGTTACTCGAGAGCCTCGGATCCGTTTTGACGGCCTATCCTTCTGTCCCCGAAGAATTGCGCTGATATCTCACGCCCAAGGATTGCCCTGCGGGGGCGCATCGCTCGCAGGAGGCGCAGCGGGCGCGGATGCCGCAGTCTCGGGCAGACGTCCGCCGAGTTGCTGCAGGATGCGGATGCGCTGCGCGATGGGCGGATGAGTGGCGAACAACCCGCCGAGATCGAAACCGCTTTCCGGATTCTCGATGAACATCTGGCGAACTTCGCTCGGCACGTGCTGCACGAACGGATTCTGCGAGATCTTGAGGAGCGCGCTGATCAGCGCATCGGGATTCTTCGTCAGCTCCACGCTGCCTGCATCGGCCAGCAATTCGCGCCTTCGAGACAGCGCGAAGCGCAGCAGCAGCGCCAACACGTAGCCCACGAACATCGCCACGGCCGAGATGAGCACGAGGACAATCACCGCGCCTCCCCCATCCCTGCGCGAACGCCCGCCGCTGAAGGCGGCCACCTGCATCGTGCGCCACAGCATCTGCGCCAGGAACGAGATCATCCCCGTGAACACGATGGTGACGATCAATAATCGCGTGTCGCGGTCGATGATGTGGGTGAGCTCGTGCGCCAGCACCGCCTCCATTTCGTCCTTGTCGAGTGCCTCGAGAATGCCCCGCGTAACCGTGATGGCGTAGCTCTTCTCGTCGATACCGCTCGCATAGGCGTTCATCTCGTCGGTATCGATGATGTAGAGTTTCGGCACGGCAAGCCCGCGCGAAATGCACAGATTCTCCACGAGGTTGTAGAGCTCCGGCTGCTCCTCGCGCGTCACCGGCTTCGCGCCCGTCGCCATGTGGATGATCGCGTCGTTGAAGAAATAACCGATCAGCATCCAGATCGCCGCGATGCCGAACACGATGGGCCAGAAGGCCACCATGGCGGATACGGCGAAATCGCCCGCCCCGCCCGTGCCCAGAATCGACGGAATGCCGAAAATCCGGAACGGCGTCGCTGCATACGGATCGTCGGGATGACCGATAAAGAGCCCGAAGAGGAAGAAGATTCCGCCCGTCAGCGCCAGCAACAGCGCGGGAAACGCCGCCAGCAACAGGACGGATTTCACATTGTTGCTGCGGCGATACGACGTCAGCCCGAGCGATGCGGTGGGCGGCATGGGATCAGCTGCCGAACGAGACTTTCGGCGGAGTCATGTCTTCGGCCTTCTCCGCCGCGTCCAGCTCGAACATCGCAGCCGGCGTGAAGCCCATGGCGCCGGCATAGAGCACGGCCGGGAAGCGCTGGATCGCGGCGTTGTATTCGGCGACGGCATTGTTGAGGAAGCGCCGGGCAGCGGCGATCTTGTTTTCGATATCGGTCAACTCGCTCTGCAGCTCGAGGAAGTTCTGGTTGGCCTTCAATTGCGGATAGTTCTCCGCCACCGCCATGAGATTGCCGAGCGCACCGCTCAGCGCGCCTTCTGCCGCCGCCTTGTCGCCGACGCCGGTGGCATGCATCGCATTGGCGCGCGCCTGCGTCACCGCCGTGAACACCCCGCTCTCATGCGCGGCGTAGCCCTTCACTGTCTCCACCAGGTTGGGGATGAGATCGTGGCGCTGCTTCAGCTGCACATCGATATCGGCGAAGGCCTGCTTCCAAGCCTGCCGCAAGCCCACAAGACCGTTATAGGAGAAGATCGCGAACAGCGCGACGAGCGCCACGACGACGAGCAGCCAGATCATGATCGAATCGGCTCTTGAACCCGGGCGACCTTACTGCATCGACAGGCTGCGCGCGAGGGCCGAACCGCGCGGTTCCGGTCGAAGACGCGAGAGGCGGTTGCGTCTTGGCGGCGCTGTGCGGCGCGGTATTATGCTGGTCCGCTCAGACAGACGGTCTTCATGCGCCGGCGCGAATTCTTGGTATCACTGCCGTCCGCGGCACTGTGCGCATCGGCGGCACATGGCGGAAACGCCATTGCGCCATCCCTGCAGGTTGCGCTCCATCCCGATCGTGTCGGCGGCAGGGTTGCACCCGGTTTGACCGGACTGAGTTACGAGACGGCGGTTCTCAGCCATCCGGATTTTTTCGCGGGCGACAATGCGGCGCTCATTGCCTACTTCAGGCTTCTCTGCCCGGTCGGCACGCTCCGCATCGGTGGCAACACCAGCGACTACGGTACCTGGACTCCGCACCCGCCGGCGACGAACGAGCCCGACGGGGCAGCGCTTGCGCCGGACACCGGGACAATGGCGCTGCCGCGCCGTCCCGTCACGCCTGCGGCGATCAAAAACCTGCGCGCCTTTCTCGACGCCACCGGCTGGTCGCTCATCTACGGACTCAATCTCGGCACGGCTGCGCCGGACGCCGTGGCGGCGGAGGCGCGCTTCGTGTCCGACACGTTGGGAACGAAACTCGCCGCCTTCCAGATTGGCAACGAACCCAATCTCTTCAGCAGGAACGGCCTGCGCGGCGCCGACTACGGCTATGCGCAATTCGCCGCCGAATGGCAGCGATATGCGACGGCCGTGCGTGCACAGGTACCCGGCGCGCGCTTCGCAGGGCCTGACATTTCGGGCGACAACGCGTGGCTCGCGGGCTTCGCGCGGGATTTCGGCAAGGACATGCGGTTCCTGTCGGCCCATTATTATGCGGAAGGTCCGCCGTCCGAGCCCGGCGCCACGATCGCCGCGCTTCTCGATGCCGCAAATCCGCGGCTGACGAGCCTCGCCGGCGGCGTGAA
This sequence comes from Rhizomicrobium sp., assembly GCA_050010175.1. Taxonomy (GTDB): domain Bacteria; phylum Pseudomonadota; class Alphaproteobacteria; order Micropepsales; family Micropepsaceae; genus Rhizomicrobium. The sequence goes on along the minus strand of JBEKLN010000008.1, from coordinate 67,505 downwards.
ACGGGCGCGCAGCATTGCGCCGGAGACGCCCTTTCGCCTGACCGAAACGAACTCCTGTTACGGCGGCGGCAAAGCGGCCGTCAGCAACACATTCGCGTCGGCGCTGTGGGGCGCGGAGATGATGTGCCGGCTCGCGACCGCCGGCGTCTCCGGCATCAATTTTCACGGCGGCGGCAATGGCTGGTACACGCCGATTGCGGGCACACGCAGGGACGGCTTCACGGCGCGTCCGCTCTATTATGGCATGCTGATGCTGGGCGGCATTCTCGGCGACGCCAGCATCGCCGCCGACCTCAATGGGCCCGCGAACGGCATCGCCTGCTTCGCATTCAAGAGCCGTGCGGGCGAGCTCAAGGTTTTGCTGCTGAACAAAGGCGACAAGGACACGGATGTGATGATCGATGCGGGAAAACCAATGCGTGCGGCCAAAGCGCTGCGGCTATCGGCGGCATCGCTCGACGCTACCGATGGCGTCAGATGGGGCGGCGGCGCGATTGGCGCGGACGGCACCTGGTCGCCCACGCCGGTCGAACACCTGTCATTCGCCGCGTCGCAGACAAAACTTGCGCTGGCGAAAGCCAGCGCCGCGCTGGTGGTGCTGGCCGCGTTGTAGGTTTCTATACCTTCATCAGTGCAGCGACGAATTCCGAAGGTGGCGCATGTTCCGGCCAACTGGGAATGTCGTCCGGAATCTCGACGCCCTTCATTTTTCGCTTCGTCCAGATATGCGCGATGATGGAAAGCTCGTCGCTGCGGTCGAGCGTGCCGCCGCGCATCGTGACCGAACCCGGGCGTGCGCTGTTGGTGTTGTAGACGCGCGTGTGACACACCGGACAGAAGAACTGCCGCGAGGTGCGGCCGCTCCCGGGATTGGTCCGTTCGTACAGCACGGGCTCGCCGGTCAGCGCGATCTGGCTTTCCGGCATGAAGAAATTCACGCTGAATGCGCTGCCCGACCAGGTCTGGCAATCCAGGCAATGGCAGGCATAGACGTTCGGCAGTCTGTCGAGCGCAAGGCGATAGCGGATGTGGCCGCAGCGGCAACCGCCCTCGATGGTATCGGGCATGGTGGGAACCTCCGTCGCGGATGTTATACCCCTTTGGCTCGCGCCTCGCACATCGATACCCGACGGAAGCGTTTTCACGCGGAGACGCGGAGCCGCGGAGGTGTGCGTCGGATGGCGCAATCTCCGGGGTAACGACGAATGCTGCCGTTTATCTGGCGCGCTCCGCGCGCCCGACCCCGAGAATCTCCAGGGAATCGCGTTTGCCACTGATGACGGTCTGATCTCTCCGCAGCTCTGCGTCTGCGCGTGAGACTTTTCCTTGACCTGACCGTCGAACGCTCAACGCTACTTCAGCGTGAATTCCCATTCCTCGGAACAGCCGGAGGTGTCGAGCCCGATCAGCGCGAAATAGGCGGGCGTGCCCTTCTTGCCCGCAGCGCCATAGTACGCGTTGAAGGTCGCGCCGTTCAGGGTCACGGTCGTTGCAGTGTTCGCGTAACCCGCGCTTCCCTTCTGCTTCTTGGACGCAATCGTAGAGCCTTGCAGTCCGCCGCTTGTCTGCAACAGGACCTCGCTGCCATGATCCTTGTCGGATTTGTAGCTGACGGTCGCTTTGGCGGAATCAAACGTCGCCTGGCCGGATTCCTGGGCGGTATCTTCGGGCGCGGTCTGGTTGATCCCGTTGACGAGTGTCAGGCCCCAGTGATCGACCGCGTACTCGATCGTGAGCGTCGGCTGGCAGAAGGTATCGGACGTATACGCATATTTTCCCGAGATGACGGGCGTTGCAGCCAGCGCCGGCACCGCGACAAGCGCGCCTGCGAGCATCAACAGCCCTGCTGAATGCCACTTCATGGATATCCCCATCGTTGCTGCGGCGGCGCATCGTGCGCGCGGCAGGAGCCATCTATTGCTGCGTGAAGTTCCACTCTTCGGTGCAGCCCGCGGCATCGAGACCCACGAGCGCGAAACCCGCGGAGACGCCTTTGGCCTGTTTACCGTAGGTCGCGTTGAACGTGGCGCCGTTGAGCGTGACCGTCGTGGCGGTGTTGGAATACCCCACCGAGCCGGAATTCGTCTTCTCCGCGATCACCGAGCCCTGCAACCCACCACTTGTCTGCAGCAGCACGTTGCTGCCGTGATCCTTGAACGAGTTGAACGTGACCGTCTGGTTGGAGGAATCGAAACTCGCCTGCCCCACTTCATGGGCCGTATCTTCCGGCGCAGTCAGGTTCACGCCGTTGACGAAAGTCTGGCCGTTCTGGTCGTTGGCGTAGTTGAGCGTGAGCGTCGGCTGGCAGAACGTGCGCGAGACGAAGATATAGTTGCCCGAGATGATCGGCGTCGCGGCTATCGCCGGCGCGGCGCACGCGGCCGCGGCCAGCATCAAACCCATATATTTCATGAAATCCCTCCGTTGATTGCAACCCGACGGCGCTGGCAGAATGGATAGCATGTCTCCATTGTCGTAAGAACGCGCCGCGAGGGGTCAAATTCGCTCAATCGAATGGTGACAACACCGCTCAACGGCCTGAGCAATCGGATTCAATCCCAATTGCAGGCGAGCGACAAGAAAGCTTTGCACGCGGAGACGCGGAGGTGGCCGTCGGGCGGCACCATCTTCGGGGTAACGATCGACGCCGCTTTTCCATCGGCGCGCGAACGCGCGCCAAAAACACCATCCGGGTGCCTCCACGGAATCACATTTGGCGCCGGTGACGGTGTGACCTCTCCGCGTCTCTGCGGCTCCGCGTGAGAAGCTTTTCTCTCAGCGCTCGAAGCGCCAGTCGAACCTCTACGAAAATTTCTCGCCGACCATCGCTTCGCTCTTGGCCCACAGGGCCTTGGCGCGTTCCGGATCGAGGGCATACTTGCGCACGCCCGCGCGCACGACCGGATCGTCGACGATCGCCGCCACATGACAGTCTTCGCAGAACTTGCCGCCGACGAGATCGCCCGCCGCCACGAAACCGCTCCACACGCTGGTGGCTGCGCCTTGCGGAATCGATTTCCATTTGAAAGCCGCCAGGCCTCCCGGCGTGCTCGCGTTGATCGAGTCCGTCATCGACTTCAGTACGTCGGGGGTCATATATCTGCCGAGTTCCGTCTGGATCACGCCGGGATGCACGGCGGTGGCGCGCAGCCCCCGCGATTTATGACGCCGGTCGAACTCCACCGCGAACAGCACATTCGCCGTCTTGGAACGGCCATAGGCGACGAACTCGCCATAGGGCGTGTGATCGAAATTCGGATCTTCGAGATCGACATCGGAAAAGCGGTGCCCCGACGAGGAGAGATTGACCAGCCGCCCGCCGTCCTTGATGAGCCCCGCGATGCGGTTGATGAGCACGAAATGGCCGAGATGATTGGTGCCGAACTGGGTCTCGAACCCGTCCGCGGTTTTTCCGAACGGACACGCCATCACGCCGGCATTGGCGATCACCACGTCGAACTTTTTGCCGGCCTTGTTGAGCGCATCGGCGCAGGCGCGCACGCTCTTGAGCGAGGCGAGATCGAGCTCGACAAGTTCCAGGCCGCCGCCCTTCGCCGCGGCTGCACGGACCGGCTCGGTGGCCTTATGCGCCTTGTCGAGATTGCGCGCCGCGCCCACGACGGTGGCGCCATGTGAGGCCAGCGTGCGGGCCGTCTCCACGCCCAGCCCGGCCGAGACGCCGGTCACGAGCACACGTTTGCCCGACAGATCGACGCCCGAAAGAACGTCGTCTGTGGTCGATTCAGCGCTGAATGATGCGGTCATGGAGTTGCCCTCATGGATGGATTGTCCGTTGGCAGATGGGGTCGCCGCCGTACCCGTTCAATGCAGACCGCATGCGTCCCATGGCGCCCTTGACCGGGCTTTCGGTGCGCGGGTCGGTCGGGATAGACTGGCGTCTGCAACACGCCCCTCCCCTCGCGATTTTCAACAACAACAAAGGATAAGCCCATGGCCGACAACACGCCCGATCTCACCGACCTCGACACGCGCATCGCCGACATCAAGGAAAATCTGCGCGAACTGGTGGAACAGGCGGCGGCCTATTCGGGAGCCAAGGACGAAGAACTCGCCGCGCAACGCATCTCCGACATGGAAGGCGAACTCAACCGCCTGACGAAGCTGCGGGAGGAGATCGTCAAGGGGAAAGGGTGAGGATCACGGTCTGACGCGACGGGGCGCGCGCATCTGCGAGCCCGGCCCGGACAATGTCACAAAGCGGAATCGCAAATACACCCGCGATCTCCGACGGACACACACACTTCGCCGGTCGTCCTAGGCAGGCACGAACGCCGTGACAATCGATCCGCTGATCGCAACGAGCGTTCCCTGGCCGGCAGCGAGGCTCGTCACTGGCGCTCCGGTTTGTGCGGACCACTCGGTTCTACCTGTGAGTCCGTCGACCATGAAAACTTCCCCCGACCCGGAACCGATGAGAACGTGTCCATTGATGACGATGGGCGACGTGGAGAACAGCCTGTCGCCGTGAAACTTCCAGACGACTTTATTCGATTTCGCCGACCAGCACGTCAGCACCCCCGCCTTCAGGCTCACACCATACGTCTTGCCGGATTTGCCGAATACGGCGGGGGACGAAGTCAGATCGGCATCGAAACTGCCTTCCTTCACACCTGTCACCGCGTCCCAGACGGAATTGCCTGCATAGGAATCCTGCACGTAAAGCCGGCGATCAAAGTAAACCGGCGTGTTGCCTCCGCCGCCATAGACATCGCTGCAATTGCACCAGATCACCGCGCCCGTCGCGGGGTTGAAATCGTAATATTGGCCCGGATAGGTCACAAAAATCCCGCCATCGCCATACGCCGGCGAACTGTCCATTCCTCCGTTGACGGGCTGGATCCACTGCACGTCACCAGTCGCCTCGTCAACCGCCGAAAGATACCCACCAACTTCGCCCGCATAAAGCTGACCGTTCACCGCCATCGGCGCGGAATCATACCCCTGGATGTTCGATAACTGGGTCGTCCAGTTCGATGCGCCGGTTTGTGCCGCGTACGCGGAGAGTAGCCCGTCATACCAGAGTACGAACAATTGGCCGTCATCGTACGCGAGGCCGATCGATCCGCCCGAAACAGTCCACACCGTCGTTCCCGTCGACAGGTCGAGGGCACTGACCGTTCCGTCTTGCGAAGATGTGAATACGAGTCCTTCCGCGATCAGGGGATAGGAGAGTGCTGAATCGAGCTTCCGCGTCCATGCCTGGCTTAGTTTTGGCTTGAAGCCACCGGACAGGTTGATGCTTCCGGAGTGGGCGGGATTGATTTGGTAGGCAACCGCGTACTGGCTTTGCGGATCGGGCGAAACTCGAGCCTCGCTCCCCGCTTGCGCAGCCGCCGTCCACGCAAACAGCATTGCAGCTGCAACCGTCTCCACATTGCCGAGATTCATCTGGACGTCCCTCACATCGAACGGTGACCCATCTGACGGATTACGGCTTGATCACGAATACTGTGCCGAATCCGATGGCTCCGCCCATCTCCGTTGTTCCGTAGAGTTTGCCATTCCGCTCCAGAAGAGGCGCCAAAGGCGTTTCACCGTCGTTCCCCGAAAATCGATGCAGCACTTTGTATTTTCCGCTCTTCGAGATTTCGAAAATGGTGCCGCAGCCGGAGAAGTTTCCGTCCGGACATCCGGCTCCGCCGCTCGATGTCGTGCCGTAAAGATTTCCGGACTTGTCCAGGACAACACCGGCCGTGGGGTACGAACCGTCCTTCTTATGCGTGGGTCCAAGAAATGCGTGTAACGTCGTGAATGTCCCATCGGGTGCAATCTTGAAGACGACGCCACACCCCTTGCCGCCGCAGTAGGTCGTGCCGCTCGCCCACGTCGTGCCATAGAGGTTGCCGGACGCATCTCGGGCAAGCCCTCCCTGCGGGACTGCGCCATCCGCCTCATGCTGGAACATGTGAAGCGCCGTACCCGTACCATCCGGCGCCACTTCAAATACGGTTCCGCACGCGTAGTCGGAACCGTCGCAATCCTGAATGCCGCCGTCCAGCGTTGTCCCATACAGGTTTCCGGAGGAATCCTTGATCACGCCCGCCTGCGGCTGACAGCCATTCGACTCATCCGGAAACCCGTACACGATCGAATACTTGCCGTTTTTGATCGTGAAAACCGTTCCGCCGCAGCCCGGTCCCAATTCTTTGGTAGTTCCGTAAAGCGTGCCAGCAGAATCCAATATGGGCGTATCGTAAGGAAATTGTCCGTCAGCGGCACCACCGAAGGAATGCAGGATTGTCGGTACGTGCCCTGGCACCAATTCGAACACGACACCGCAACCGCCAGCACAGGTACCATAACCGCTGCCGCCGACTGTCGTCATGCCGTAGATGTTGCCGCCCGCATCGAGAACGACGCTGCCTTCCGGTTGGCCGCCATCTTTCAGCCCGGTGAAGGAATAGAGCACAGTCTCAGAACCGTCCGGCGCAATCTCAAAAACGGTTCCCATGGTCAGAGATTCGCCTCCTCCGAGGGTCGTCCCGTAAATATTGCCGGCGGCATCGAACGCGACGCCGCCAAAATACGGGAACGCGCCATCGGAAGGCGGTCCTGCAAATGAGTGCAGGATGGAGAACGAAGCGGCAGATGTGCATTCGCAAGATGCGACCGCGGCAATCACGCTCGTGATCCCGGTTACAAAAAGAAGACCCAGTCTTCGCATCGCGTTCCCCTCCGCCCAGGCATGTTAGGAAAGTCCCGGCTGGAATTCAAACATCCCGCGCACGGGTCCATGGCGGGCGACACGCCCGATCCTGCCGACTTCGGCACGCGCATTGCCGTCATCGAGGCGACTCTGCGCGAGCTGGTGGAACAGGCGGCGGCCAATTCGGGCCCCAAGGACGAAGAACTCGCCGCGCAACGCATCTCCGATATGGAATCCGAACTCAACCGCCCGACGAAGCTGCGGGCGGAGGTCGTAAAGGGGAAGTCGTGAGTGTGGGACGGGATTATGCCCCTACCCCATCATGCGCGCGGCGGCGACATGTTTCACCTTGAACCAGGCGGCGCGCAGCACCAGCGTCACCTCGCCGTTCGCATCCGCGAGCGGCGCAACGAAGCATTCCGCGCTCAGGTGATCGAGGTGCGGCGTTTGCACGTCCGTGACCACGCGCAGCGCCGTCCGGCCGTCGAGCACGGCGTCGTATGGCGCGGAAATTCGCGGCACATCGCCGGGTGGATAGACATCGTCGAGATACCGCCCGGTGGATTCGCCGGCGACAAGCACGATCTCCGAGCCTTCCAGCCGCATGCGGTAGCGGAAGCCCGCAGCCCCCACAGCCACGCGCTCCACAATCATGATGTGGCTGAGCCAGGGTTTGAGCGTGCGCGCATCGAAGGCGCTGCGCGGCGGAACGATGCCGCCTGGTGCGCGCTGAAGCCAGATGTCGCGCAGCTCATTGAGTTCCGGCTGCTGGAAGACGAGCGCGGAATCGCAGGCCATGGGCCAGCGATGGGCTTTCGCGCGAAGGTTGAGAGCATCGGCGGGATCGATGATGTCGGCGTAGCCCATGTCGAAGAACCGTTCTGTTCCACCAGACAGCAAGACAAGTCCGGGTAACGATTGCGTAAATGAAGACGAAAATGATTCAGGCGGAGCAGAGGAGATGCTCCAACCTTGTCATCCCGGGCGAGCGCCGTTTACGGCGCGAAGACCCGGGACCCAGCGCGCGAGCGTCTGCGAGCGCAATTGATGGATCGATTTGCGGTAGCTGTCGAACTTCATTCAGCGCGCCAACGCGCGCTGTGCTGGGTCCCGGCTCTGCGCGTCGCGAGCGACGCTTGGCCGGGATGACAACGAGGGGATGCCTTCATGTAAGCTCCTCTTAAGCTGGTAACCGTCGAGCCGGAACCATTTGAATTAATCCCCCGGTTACCATCCTTGTGGAATAGATCGGCCATGCAATGGTTCGACCACATCCCGCCGCAGGCGCGCCTCGCTCTGTCGATCGGCGGCGCAAGCGTCGCGGCGCTGGCGAACCAGCTGCCGCAGTCGCTTCAGATCGTTGCCCTTGGGATGGGCATTGCGCTGTGCTGCTACGGCGTCGCGGCGTCGCTGCGCGCAAGCCCGCGAAAGAGCGAGAACTGGCTCGAGGAAGAACGCATCAGGGATTTCGAACGCCAGCAGCATTCCCTGATGCATAAATTCCGGCATCTCTACCGCGCGAGATAAGTGGCGCGCCTTCGTGCTGCGCGAACAAATCCCGCCCATTGTAGAAGCGCGCAGGCCTGGGCGAACCTTGAGGCGCGGATCCTTCCCTATGCGCGCGGATTGCTGTGCATCCATGCGACTTGATGCGTCCCCGGGCAGACACGGATGCGACACGAATGCGCCTTTCGGACGCGCATCGCGAAGACGCATTCACGATCGGAACCCGAACACGGAAGCGACAAAAAGGCTGCCTGATGGCTACAGAGCTGAGGCATCGGCGCGTCGGTTGCAGCGAGCGCTCGTTGCCTGCATCGCGTTCGTCCGCTCCGCGCGCCCTGAGTGAGGAACGAATGGATCCGAGCACGCCGATGCACTGAATCGAACAGACAAAATGCGACAGGGGTGATGGACGATGACGAGAAACGACAACGGATGCGCAAGGATTCTGCACGACTCTCAAGGATCGGTATTCAGCGCTGCAGCGATCGCAGTCAGCGCGATTCAATGGGTCTGCTCGGCTACCAATTTGGTTGACACGCGTACCACGTTTTGGTAGGCTGCTCTCCGCAATCGACCCGAGCCATCCACCGCGCCGCACCAAAAAAACAAAAATTCCCTGAAGAATTCCCTGCTTCAGGGAAAATGCCTCATCGCTTGATCTGGCCGTCCAGCATCTTCTGGATCTTCTCGCCATAGGGCGGACGCATCATTGCAGTGACGTCCATTTTCGCCTGACGGAACACGGCCTTCGCATGGCTGAAGGTCTTGAAGCCGTCGATACCGTGATACGAGCCCATGCCTGAGGGACCGACGCCGCCGAACGGCAGGTCCTCCATGCTGACATGCATGATGACGTCGTTGACGCTGACGCCGCCGGACGTGGTGCGAGTGAGCACCCGCTCCTGCTCCTTCGCATCGGTGCCGAAGTAGTAGAGCCCGAGCGGCCGCGCGTGCGCGTTCACGTACTCGATGGCTTCGTCGAGGTGGGTGTAGGTCTTCACCGGCAACAGCGGTCCGAAGATCTCGTCCTTCATCACGGCCATGTCGTCTGTGGGATTGAGCACCAACGTCGGCGGGATCTTATGATAGGGCTGCTGGCGGAAATCTTCCCTGGCCGGGTTGAGTTCGATGAGCTCCGCGCCCTTAGCCTTGGCGTCATCGAGATAACCGGTGAGCCGGTCGTAATGGCGCTGGTTGATCACCGAGGTGTAATCGGGATTGTCTTTCAGCGTCGGGAACATCGCGTTGATCGCGGCACTCGACTGATTGACGAAATCGCTGCTCTTCTCCTTCGGGATCAGCACGTAGTCGGGCGCCAGACAGATCTGCCCGGCATTGAGAGTCTTACCCATCATGATGCGCTTGGCCGTGAGCGCGAGATCGGCTGTGTCGCCCACGATAACCGGCGATTTGCCGCCCAGCTCCAGTGTCGTCGGCACGAGGTTCTCCGCCGCCGCGCGCATCACGTGATAGGCGATAGAGGTTGCGCCCGTGAAGATCAGGTGATCGAAGGCGAGCTTCGAGAACGCGCCGCCGACCTCCGGTCCTCCGGTAAACACCGCCACTTCGCTCTCGTCGAAGGCGGAGCGGAACATGCGCTCCATCAGCTCCGACGTGCGCGGGGTAAATTCCGACGGCTTGATCATGACCCGGTTGCCGGCGGCGAGTACGCCCGCCAGCGGCGCAAAGGTGAGATTGATGGGGAAGTTCCACGGCGCGATCACGCCCACCACGCCTTTCGGCTGATATTCGATCCAGGCCCGCGCGCCGAACACGCCGAGCAATGCCGGCGTCACCTTGCGCCGCTCCTTCCGCATCCAGCCGCGCACGTGCTCCTTGGCATATTTGAGCGGCCCAATGGACCCAGAGACATCCGTCAGCAGCGTGGCGTGCACCGAGCGATGGCCGAAATCCTCGCGCAGCGCGTCGCAGATGGCTTCCTTGTGCCCGACGACGATGCCGATGGCGCGATCGAGCCATCCGATGCGCTTCTCGGCGCTGGGCGGACCGTCCTTCAGGTGAGCCGCGCGTTGCTTTGCAAGCACCGATTGCATGCGCGCCTCGACGCCGGCGGTCTGGGTGTCTGTCATCGGCGTGATCCTTCCCGAGCCATGGCTGGTGTGAAACTCCGTTTCAGGAAATCCGCAGCGGGCGAATCCCGTGTTTTCGCACTAGAGCAGCCACTTTCGCGCGCTTCAATGCCCGCGCTTAAGGGTTTGTTACGACCCCGTTTGGCACCATGGCGACAGAGGCCGCTTCCGTCCGAAGCGCTTTTACCTGGGTGGGGCGCTTTGGTGAACCGGCACGAACGGACTCAGGCTCTGGCGAAGACTGCTCTGGCCCTGATGGCGGAGCGCGACGTCGAGCCGAGCCCGGAGAACTTCCAGCTTTTCTATGCCTATGCCGCCGGCGACAATCCGGCCGTCTCCCAGACCATGGGCAGCATGATCACCCAGCGCCAGACGCTCACTCCGCAGGTGCTTGAAGACCTGCGTGACCGCTTCTTCAGCAAGAACAAGCTCGACACCGTCGTCGAAAGCATCGGCGAGGAGATCACCGGCACCATCCGAAGTGTGCTCGACCGCATCGCCGCAGCCGAGCGCGACACCGAGGATTACGGCCGCAAGCTGTCCGCCGCATCCGGCGAGCTCGTCGGCGATCATTCGCCGGCTCAGGTCGCCATCCTCGTGCAGTCCCTGATCGGCGCCACCAAGGCAATGGAAGCGCGCACCAAATCCCTGGAAGAGGAATTGCAGCGATCCTCGGACGAGGTAGAAGAGTTGCGCGTCAAGCTCGACGACGTGCGCAGGGAAAGCCTGCTCGATCCGCTCACCGGCATCCGCAACCGCAAGGCGTTCGATACCGAGCTCGTCGAAGCGATCGATCAGGCCCGCAAGACCGGCGAACCTCTCAGTCTGTTCATGTGCGACATCGATTACTTCAAGCGATTCAACGACACCTGGGGCCACATCACGGGCGATCAGGTGCTGCGCCTCGTCGCCCAATGCCTGTCCGAGAACGTGAAGGGTCGCGACACGGCGGCGCGTTATGGAGGCGAGGAGTTCGTCGTCATTCTGCGCCGGACGCCGCTCAATGCCGCCGTCACGCTGGCCAATCAAATCCGCACGCACGTCGAAACCAAGCGCCTCGTGAAGCGTTCAAGTGGCGACATTCTGGGACGGCTCACCATCTCCATCGGCGTGGCGCAATTCGCGCCCAATGACGGTCCAGCCGATATTGTGCAACGGGCCGATGCCTGCCTGTATGCGGCGAAAAACCAGGGGCGCAACTGTGTCGTCGGCGAATCGGACATTCCCGCGCAGCCGACGGGCATCGTCGCCGCGTAATCCTCCGCTCTTCCTCGCGTACTGAACTGCGTTGCTCGCAAGCCGCTCCATTGACCGGCTTGTGCTCGCGCCTATGCTCGGCTCCGACGGACATTGAGAGGAACGACCATGCGCAAAGACTTCGAACGCGTTTACCTGACGGCACACGGCAATGTCGCCGTGCTGACGATGAACCATCCCGAGGTGATGAATGCCGCCTCCGCGAGCATGGTGCAGGGATTGCGCGAAGCGCTCGCCCACATCGAAGCCGGCGGTGATTTTCGCTGCGTGATCCTGACGGGCGAAGGCCGCGGTTTCTGTTCCGGCGCCAACCTGTCTGATACGTCGCAGCGTCAGCAGTCCGGCCCGTTCGACGCCGGCTCGGTGCTGGAGACCGCCTATCACCCACTGCTCCGCGCCATCCGCAACCTGAAGATGCCGTTCATCACTGCGGTCAATGGCGCCGCAGCCGGCGTGGGCATGAGCATCGCATTGATGGGCGATCTCGTGCTCGCGGCGCGCTCTGCGTATTTCCTTCAGGCCTTTGCCCGAATCGGCCTTGTACCGGATGGCGGCTCGACCTGGCTCCTGCCGCGGCTCGTCGGCCTCGCTCGCGCCCGCGAACTCTCGATGCTGGCCGAACGGCTGCCGGCCGAGAAGGCGCTAGAGTGGGGACTCATTAACCGTGTTTTCGACGACTCACAGCTGATGCCCGAGGCACTTGCCCTGGCGAAAAAGTTGGCCGATGGCCCCACCGTGGCGCTCGCCGCCGCCCGCCAGCTTTACTGGGCCAGTTCGCACCATTCCTTCGAGCAGCAACTCGACCTCGAACGCCAGACGCAGAAAGCCCAGGGTGTAACGGAAGATTTCGTGGAGGGGGTGACCGCGTTTCTCGAGAAGCGGCAAGCGCTTTTCAAGGGCAAGTAATCCTGCGCGCGCTTTGATCACAGGTCCGTAACTTGCACCGGACGCGGTTAGGGAACAATAGTGCGACCCACAACGAAGCCGCGAGTCACGCGGCCAGCCAGCCCATCGGATTCAAGCGTCATCCACAGGAGTTATCCCATCATGCGACGGAGCCTCATCGCGCTCGGCGGCCTGCTTTGCGCAACCGCACTCACCACCGCCACCGTGCAAGCTCAGGACACGAGGGGACACCCGAAATTCGGTGCATGGGGCGTCGATCTGTCCGCGATGGACACGACCGTCAAGCCGGGCGACGACTTTTTCTCCTACGTCAACGGAAACTGGCTCAAGACGGCGCAAATCGCGCCCGACCGGTCGACCGCCGGCGGGTTCCTGGAACTTCGCATCCAGAGCGAGAAGCAGCTGCGCCAGCTCGTCGACGAACTCGAGGCCAAGCCATACGAGCAACTCAGCAGTGACGAAAAGAAGGTCCGCGACTTTTACGACGCCTTCATGGACCAGAAGCAGATCGACTCGCGTGGCCTCGCGCCCATCAAAGACGAGCTGTCGGCCATTGCGCATCTGAAATCGCTCACGGATGTCGCGCGCACCATGGGCTCCGTGCGGATGATGGCGTCCGGCCCGTACGATATCGGCATCGGTACCGACGACAAGAACCCGAACATCTATGCCGTATCGATGACCCAGTCCGGGTTGGGAATGCCCAACCGCGATTATTACCTGAAGGACGATCCGGCGCTTGTGAAGACACGCGACGCATACAAGAAGCACCTTGTAACCGTGCTCAGCATGGCAGGCGTTCCTCATGCAGAAAAGCGAGCCGCTGCCGTCTACGACCTGGAGTACAAAATTGCCCAGGTGCAATGGCCCAATGAGGATCGGCGTGACGAGGACAAAACCTACAACCCGATGACGATTCCGGCACTCAAAACGCTCGCGCCGGATTTTCCGTGGGATGCCTACCTGACGGCGGCGCAGATTCCGTTCACGTCGTCGCACGGCGCGCGGCAGGTGATCATCGCCGAAAAGTCGGCGTTCCCGAAACTTGCGAGTCTCTTTGCGAGGACACCCGTTGCGGTCTGGCGCGATTATCTGACCGTGCACCTGATTCATACTTTGGCTGATTATTTACCGAAGACGTTCGACGATGAGAATTTTGCCTTCAACGGCACGGCGGTTCAGGGAATTACCCAGCAGCTCGATCGCGCCACGCGCGGCGTTCACGTGCTCGACCACGATCTCGGCGAAGCGTTGGGCAAGCTTTATGTCGCCAAGTTCTTCCCGCCGGAATCCAAGGCGAAGGCCGAAGAACTGGTTGGAAATCTGCTCAAGGCCTACGACGCGGACATTCGCGTCTTACCGTGGATGACGCAAGCGACGCGTGAAAAGGCGCTCGCCAAGCTGCACATGTTCACGCCCCACATCGGTTATCCCGACAAATGGCGCGACTACTCGGCCTTCACGGTCTCGCGCGACGATCTTGTGGGCGACGTGCGCAACGGCGAACAGTTCGAATGGAACCGCGAACTCAAGCGCATCGATGATCCAGTCGACCGCAACGAATGGGACATGACGCCGTCGACCGTCAACGCATACTACACGGCTCCCTTCAATGCGATTTTTTTCCCGGCGGCGATTTTGCAGCCGCCCTTCTTCGATCCGAATGCGGATGACGCGGTGAACTATGGCGGCATCGGTGCCGTGATCGGACACGAGATCAGCCACGGCTTCGACGACCAGGGCTCGAAGTTCGACGGCACGGGCGCACTCAATGACTGGTGGACCCCTGAAGACAAGGCCAACTTCAAGGCGCGCACCGACGCACTCGTGGCTCAGTATAACAGCTACGAACCGCTGCCCGGCCTGCACGTCAACGGCGCATTCACGCTGGGAGAGAACATCGCCGATCTCGCCGGACTGACCATCTCCTACAAGGCCTATCACATCTCTCTGGGCGACAAGCAGGCTCCGGTAATGGATGGATTTACGGGTGACCAGCGCTTTTTCCTCGCTTTTGGACAGATCTGGAAAACCAAATACCGTGAAGGCGCTCTGCGAGCACAGGTTCTTTCCAACGAGCACAGCCCCGGGCAGTTCCGCGCCGATGGCGCCACGCGAAATCTGGACCCGTGGTACACCGCCTTCGACGTCCAGCCCGGCCAGAAATACTATCTCGCCCCCGATCAACGCGTGCATCTCTGGTAGATAGCAACCTTTGGGGGACACACGATGAAGATCGGGAAACTCGGCCTCACGATGCTGGCCTGTACGGCCGGCATCGCAGTAGCCCTTGCGCAGACACCGGCAAACCGTCCGGAATTCGGCAGCTGGGGCGTCGACCTCTCCAGTATCGATACCAGCGTCAAACCCGGTGACGATTTCTTCCTCTACGTCAACGGTAAGTGGTTCGCGACTGCCGAGATTCCCGCCGATCGCACCAGCACAGGCAATTTCGACGGGCTCGAGATTCTGAGCGAAAAGCGGATGAAGAACCTCGCAGCCGGTCTCGACGCGAAGCCTTATACTTCGCTCAATCCCGAAGAACGCAAGCTGCGCGATCTCTATGATGCGTTCAACGATACGAAAGGCATCGACGCGCGTGGCCTTGCACCCGCGAAGGCTGATCTCGCCCGCATCGCCGCGCTTAAGACATATGAAGACGTGGCGCGTGTCATGGCTGCGCCGGAACTTCAGAGCGACGGTCCGTTTGCCGATCGTGTCACACCCGATCCCAAGAACTCGAATGCCTACATCGTCACGCTGGGGCAAAGCGGGCTCGGACTTCCCAACCGCGACTATTATCTCCGCGACGACCCCGCACTGGCCAAGACCCGCGATGCCTATCGCGTTCACCTGGTAACAATGCTCAAGCTCGCGGGGATACCAGATGCGGCCGCGCGCGCCGACGCCGTTTACAATCTCGAAACCGCGATGGCCAAAGTGGAATGGGCATCGGCCGATCGGCGCGACGCCGTCAAGACATACAACCCGATGAAAATCTCGGAGCTGGTTGCGTTTGCACCCGGCTTTCCCTGGGAGACAGCATTCAAGACTCAGGGCATTTCACGGAAAGGCCCAAATGGCGAGCGCACGGTCATCGTCCGCGAGAACACGGCCTTTGTCCCATTGGCGAAGTTGTTTGCCACGACGCCTGTCGCCGTCTGGCGCGACTATCTGACGGCGCATTACCTGCACACGATGGCGGCCTATCTGCCAGCTTCAGTCGACGATGCCGACTTCGATTTCTACGGCAAGGTGCTCGGGGGGCAGGCAGAACAAAAACCGCGCGAAACTCGCGCCGCGGTTCTTGTCGATCAGCGGTTAGGCGATGCGCTGGGCAAGCTGTACGTCGCGCAGTACTTCCCGCCGGAATCGAAAGCAAAAATCGAGCAACTCGTTTCCAATCTCCTGAAGGCCTATGACGCAGATATCCGCACGATTCCGTGGATGACCGAAGCCACGCGCCAAAAGGCGCTCGAGAAGCTCCACAAGTTCACGCCGCACGTCGGTTATACCGACAAATGGCGCGACTACTCGCGTCTGGATATTCGGCGCAACGATCTCCTCGGCGACGTCAAGCGCAGCAACACGTTCGAGTGGCGCTATCGGCTCGACAGACTCGACCAACCGGTAGACCGCAACGAATGGAACATGACTCCGCCGACGGTCAACGCCTATTACACCCAGTCGTTGAACTCGATCTTCTTCCCCGCGGCGATCCTGCAACCTCCCTTCTTCGATCCCAACGCAGACGATGCGGTGAACTATGGCGGCATCGGTGCCGTGATCGGACACGAAATCAGCCACGGATTCGACGACCAGGGCTCGAAGTATGATGGCGACGGCAACCTGATCAGCTGGTGGACCGACGAAGACCGCAAGAATTTCGACGCTCGAACCACAGCACTCGGCGCACAGTTCGACAGTTACGAACCGCTCCCGGGCTTGCACGTCAACGGCAAGCTGACGATGGGAGAAAACATCGGCGATCTGTCGGGATTGTCGATCGCGCTGAAGGCCTATCATATTTCGCTTGGCGGAAAACCTGCACCGGTCATCGACGGCTACACCGGCGACCAGCGTTTTTTCCTCTCCTATGGCCAGATTTGGCGCGCCAAGCTCCGCGACGCTGAAACGCGGCGGCTCGTTCTCTCCAACCCCCACAGTCCGGAACACTTCCGGCCGATCGGTGCCACGCGCAATGTCGACGCCTGGTACGACGCGTTCGATGTGAAGCCCGGCGATAAATACTATTTGCCGCCGGACCAGCGCGTAAAGCTCTGGTAGACGAACAAATCGGGTCGCCCGCCCACCCGATGGGCAGCGGTACGCGAGCTATCCGCGTGATCGTTTTTTCATCGCCAGACGAGGCGACTTGACGCGGGCTGGCTTGGACCGCTTGCGTCGTGCCGTGGGTGATGTCAGTGCAATCTCGTAGGCGTGGATCGCCCATGCGATCAACTCTTCAGGTTCGTCGTAGAGTCTCTGCGGAATCTCCCAATATGACGTCACGATTCGATCGCCGCTGCGGGCCACGTATTCGAACGGCTTGCTTCCCTGGTCGGTGAACGCATTGCGGGTCAACTCGTCCGTCTTCAGATAGATACATTCGCCGGAAACGATTCCGAACATGGTGCCACCCCGGTATAGTCCGTGAAAATTGAAGACCCGTCGCACCGAAGCGTCACCAAACGGTGCGAACAGATCGCTGAGCCACGCTTGGTATTCGGGTGTCATCGGCAGGTTCGCTTACCTCGGCGGAGAACCCATGAAATCGCGCTTGCCGAGATCGACACCAGCGTGCCGCAGGATGTCGTAGGCCGTCGCTGCGTGGAAAAAGAAATTGGGCAGGCAAAAATTGAGCAGGAAAGACAGGCCATCGAACTTGAATTCGTTCGTTCCGAACTTGAGCACGATCTCCTTGCCTTCCTGACCGTCCATTTGCTCCGGCTTGATGGTTTTTGCGAAGTCGATCGTCGCGGCAATGCGCTCCTTCAGTTGGCAGATCGTCGTCTGACTATCGCCGAGGTCCGGCGCGGTAACGCCCGAGATCATCGCGCAGGCGCGCAGAGCATGATTGGTCGTCGACCGCACCTGCCAGGCAAACGGATGCATGTCGGGCGCAAGGCGCATGCCGGTGAGGACCGTCGCATCGATCTTCTTGCTGTCGGCGAACAGATCGGCCTTATCGAGCACCGCGGACAAGGCGCTGAGGAACTGCACGAAAACCGGAACCGACGCCTTGTACATGGAAATGGACATGAAGGGGCCTCGCATGTTTCGCGCCATATGAAGCAATCCGTGCGGGCCGTGCAAGCAGCACGGTCATGTTAGGTTTGCATTGGCATCGACGGATCGGGAATCTACATTCGATACGGAGACGATACCGACGGGATTCAGCCGTGACGCGGAGCAAAGCGCGTGATCGTGCCGCCGGATTCTGCGGCCGATATGGTCTGTCGATCCCAATTCTGGAATCGCCGATGGCGGGGGCCAATTCCACGTCCCGTGCTGCGGCAATCTCGCAATCCGGCGGCTTGGGTGGCCTGGGTGCGTTGTTGCTTACGCCAGAACAGATCGCTGCATGGGCTGCCGAGTTTCGGGCGAGGGGCGGGACGCGATTTCAGATCAACCTCTGGATCCCTGAACCGGCGCCGGTTCGCGACCGCGACCACGAAGCGAGTGTCCGGGCGTTCCTTTCGCACTGGGGACCGGCGGTTCCCGAAGATGCAGGCAATGCCGTCCCCCTGGATTTCGCCGCACAATGCGATGCCCTTCTGGCGGCGCAACCCACAATCGCTTCCTCCATCATGGACCTCTATCCAGAATCATTTGTCCGTGAACTCAAGGCAAACGGCATTGCGTGGTTCGCGACGGTCACGACATTGGCCGAAGCGCGGGCTGCGCAAATAGCGGGCGCAGACGCAGTTATTGCACAAAGTTTCGAGGCCGGCGGCCATCGCGGTGCGTTCGACAATGCAGCAGCCGAACAGCAGGCGATCGGCATGCTGTCTCTCCTGCCACGACTGGCGGATAACATCGACATCCCGATTATCGCGGCGGGTGGTATCGGCGACGCGCGCGGCATTGCCGCTGCACTCACGCTGGGGGCAAGCGCAGTCCTAATCGGCACCGCATTGTTACGCACACCGGAATCGCAAACCCCGAACGCGTGGGCCGACGCGCTCCCCACCGCTGAGCCGGAAAATACCGCGCCCACGCGAGCCTTCAGCGGTCGTCTCGGGCGCGCGCTCGCGACGGATTACGTGCGTGCGGCGAACGCGGCCCGTCCGGCACCCTATCCCGTGCAGCGCGGACTGACGGCAGGAATGCGCGAGGACGCCGTGCGCGCGAACGATGTCAACAGGATGCAGGCCTGGGCCGGCCAATCGGCCTGGATGGCATCGGATGAGCCGGCGGGCGAGTTCGTTACGCGCATCTGGAGAGGGGCGGAAGAGCTGCTGCCCTGACGCGCGCGCTATTCGTCTGCAACGGGCGTGATCGACACCGATTCGCCGCAGCCGCAAGCGGCCGTCTGGTTGGGATTGTTGAAGACGAAGCGCGCGGCGAGTTTGTCCGATACGAAATCCATCTCGGTCCCGAGCAGGAACATGATCGCCTTGGGTTCGATGAAAATCTTGACCCCGCGGTCTTCCACAATCTCATCAAACGGATTGGCGCTCTCGGCATAATCCATCGTGTAGCTCATGCCGGCACAGCCGCCGTTGGTGACGCCGACGCGCACACCCGCATAGCGGCCTTCGGCATTGGCCATGATCGTCTTCAGCCGCGCCGCAGCGGCGTCGCTGAGCCGTATGGGCTTCGGGCGCTCGCGTCTCGGTCTGATCGGTGCCTGCGTGCTTGTCATCAGTACATGTTCAGTTCGAGTTTGGCTTCTTCACTCATTTTCTCAGGCGTCCAGGGCGGATCGAAAACCATGTTGACGGTGACTGCGCCGATGCCCTCGACACCCTCGAGAGCGGACTTCACCATCTCCGGCATTTCGCCCGCCACCGGACACCCCGGTGCGGTCAGCGTCATGTCGACCATCACGTCCTTGTTGTCTGCGACGTCCACCTTGTAGATAAGCCCGAGTTCGTAGATGTCCACCGGGATCTCCGGATCGAACACGGTCTTCAGCGCTTTGACGAGCTTCACCGTAAAGGCCTCCAGCTCTTCCGGCGGGATCGAGGAACTGGCGAACTCCGCCTGCTGTCTCTGGGTTTCGGCGTTCATTCCGATACTGCGGTCGAGCCGCCCTCCAGCGCCGATTTCATCGTGTGCCACGCCAATGTCGCGCATTTCACGCGCATGGGAAATTCGGATACACCCGCCATGACATCCAAGCGTTCGCGGTCTTCGCCTTGCAGGTCGCTCGCGTCCTCGCCCTTGACGAGGTGGACAAAGCTGCCCATCAGGCGCTCCGCCTCCCCGACGGTCCGGCCCTTGATCATGTCGGTCATCAGTGACGCAGACGCCTGCGAGATCGCACAACCGCGGCCTTCGAACGAGACGTCGTCGATCAGGCCGCCCGCATCGACATGCAGGTATATCTTGACCCGGTCGCCGCACAACGGGTTGTACCCCTCGCCGCTGTGGGTCGCGCCCGCGAGTGCTCCGAAATGACGCGGATGCTTGCTGTGATCGAGGATCACCTCCTGATAAAGCTCGCGCAAAGACTCATCCATCATTGTTAAACCAATATTTTTCTTGCCTGGTGGAGCGCCGCCACGAGCGTCTCCACGTCGGCATGCGTGTTGTAGAGCGCGAACGACGCCCGTGTCGTGGATGCTACACCAAAGCGTTCCATCAGCGGCTGCGCACAATGATGCCCGGCCCTGACGGCCACGCCTTCTCGATCCAATATGGTGGCGAGATCGTGCGCATGCATCCCGTCGGCCTCGAAAGACACGATCGCGCCTTTGCCGGGCGCCGTTCCGATGATGCGGGCCCAGTTGAGCTTCTCGATCTCCGCCGTGGCATGGGCCAGCAGCGCGTGCTCGTGGTCCGCTACGGCCGCGCGATCGAACGCCGACAGCCAGTCGATCGCCGCCGCCAGCCCGACCGATTCGATGATCGGCGGCGTGCCGGCTTCGAACCGCGCGGGCGGTTCGGCATAGGTGACCTTGTCACGGGTTACTTCCGCGATCATCTCGCCGCCCCCGTTGAACGGCCGCATGGTTTTCAGGTGGGCGCGCTTTCCGTACAGCGCGCCGATGCCCGTAGGGCCATAAAGCTTGTGGCCGGTGATGGCGTAGAAATCGACGTCGAGATCGCGCACGTCGATCATCTCGTGGACTGCACCCTGGCAGCCGTCCGCCAGCACCGCTACGCCCTTCGCACGGGCCCGGGCGACAATGTCCTTGAGTGGCGCAACCGTGCCGAGCACGTTCGACATGTGCGCGATGGCAACCAACTTTGTGCGCGGGCCGATTGCGGCATCGACGGCGTCCGCGTGGATTGCACCATCGTCCTCGACGTCCACCCATTTGAGTACGGCACCGTGCCGCTCACGCAGGAAATGCCAGGGAACAACGTTGGAATGATGCTCCATCACCGTGAGCACGATCTCGTCGCCGGGCTGGATGCGTGACGCGAGAAACGACGACGCCACAAGGTTGATGGCCTCTGTGCCCCCCTTCGTGAAGACGATCTCGTCCGGATGCGCGGCATTGAGGAACTGCCGCACCGTCTCGCGTGCCGCTTCGTAACGTTGCGTTGCCTTCGCGGACAGGAAATGCACCCCCCGATGCACATTGGCGTACTCTGTTTCCGCAAACACCCTCATCGCATCCAGCACTGCGCGCGGCTTCTGCGCCGATGCCGCACTGTCCAGATAGGCCAGCGGCTTGCCGTAAACCTCACGCGACAGGATCTCGAACTCCGCCCGGGCGGCGAGGGGGTCGAAGTCAGGCTGTGCGACCATCTTTGGCTGCACGGTCATGGCGATGCCTTCATCGCGCCTACCAGGCCATCTTCGACGAATCTCCAGGCTGCGGCGCGCAACGTCTCGTTCTCGATCGTATCAACCGCTTCACCGAGAAATGCCTTGACGAGAAGCGTCCTGGCGTCCGCTTCTGGAATGCCTCGTGAGCGCAGATAGAAAAGCGACTCCGCGTCGAGATCGCCTACCGCAGCGCCATGCGCGCACTTCACGTCGTCGGCAAAAATCTCCAGCTCCGGTTTAAGGTCCGCTTCGGCCCGCGACGACATCAGCAATGCCTTCGCCGTCTGGCGGCTGTCGGAACCGATCGCTCCTTCGTGCACGACGATCTTGCCCTGATAGATCGCGCGAGACGATCCTCCGGCGATGTTCTTGAATAGCTGCCGGCTGATGGTATTCGGCGCCGCGTGATCGATGCGCGTCGTGATGTCCGCATGTGCCGTTCCGCCCAACACGCTGACGCCTGCGACATCGGCTTCTGCGCCCTCGCCGGCCAATACAATGTTCAGCTCCGCGCGCGCGACTTTCGCACCGCCGTTCTGGAAGAACCCCCGATAGACCGATCTCTTCGCCTGGTGAACTGAAATTGTTTCGCTTCCGATCTGGTGGCCGGCGAATTTCGCGGTTCTGAAATGACTGAAGCGCGCGCCTTCTTCCAGGAGAATGGTCAGCGCAATGTTTCGAAATTTCGTTCCCTCGCTCTCATGCTCTTCAACCAAACGCAGGGACGATTCTCGGCCGAGCAAGATCACAATGTCTGCGTGCCCGCTCCTCGCGAACTCCAGACAAAGCGGCGTTTCTACATGCGCACCCGATGGGACGGCAAATGCCCGGTGATTTGTACCCGCACGCGCCGCTTGCACCATCACCCCGGCGTCGGGGAAGGCGCGGGAGGCTCTGGCGCTGAGCTCGACGTCCCCCAAGCTGAAATATTCGATATCGTCCGGAACTTTGATCGACGTGCAAACGTCACCCGGCTCGCCAATAGCCTCGATGTCCGCGATGGACCGCAGATCGGTGTACTTCCATTCTTCGATGCGGCGGCCCGGGACGCCCTTCGAGCGGAAAACTTCGAGCGGTGACAGCGGGGCGTTCATGCCGCGTCCTTGATGATGCCGGCATAACCCTTGGCTTCAAGCTCATGTGCCAGTTCCTTGCCGCCTTCGGCAACGATGCGGCCGCCCGCCAGAACATGGACACGATCCGGCACAATATAGTTGAGGAGGCGCTGGTAATGCGTGATCACCAGCATGCCACGGTCCGGCGAGCGCAACGCGCTGACGCCTTCGGCCACAAGCTTCAACGCATCGATATCGAGCCCGGAATCCGTCTCGTCGAGGATCGCGAGCGACGGCTCGAACAGCGCCATCTGGAGAATCTCAAGCCGTTTTTTCTCGCCACCGGAGAATCCGACATTGAGCGCACGCTTGAGCATCTCCTCGGGGATGTTCAGCGCCGTTGCCTTGCCGCGCACCAGACGCAGGATGGCGACGGCATCGAATTCGCTTTCGCCGCGGGCACGACGCTGCGCATTCAACGCAGTCTTGAGGAACGTCATTGTCGTGACGCCTGGTATTTCCACGGGATACTGCATCGCGAAAAATATGCCCTTGGCGGAGCGCTCTTCGGGCGCCATCGCGGTCAGATCCTCGCCCCGATAGCGCACACGACCCTGGGTGACGTCGTAACCCGCCCGGCCGGCCAATGCATAAGACAGCGTGGATTTGCCTGAACCGTTGGGGCCCATGATGGCATGCACTTCGCCCGGGGCGACGGAGAGCGTCAGCCCTTTCAGGATTTCCTTGCCGTCGACGGCGACGTGGAGATTTTCGATTTCGAGCATTTTCATTGTTAGCCCACGCTGCCTTCCAGGCTGATTCCAACCAACTTCTGTGCTTCGACGGCGAATTCCATCGGCAGCTGCTGCAGCACTTCCTTGCAGAAGCCATTGACGATCAGCGCCACGGCCTCTTCCGGCGGAATGCCGCGTGACGTGCAATAAAACAGCTGATCGTCGGCGATCTTGGACGTCGTCGCTTCGTGTTCGATGCGCGCGCTGGGGTTGCGGCTCTCGATGTACGGCACGGTATGCGCGCCGCACTTGCCGCCGATAAGAAGCGAATCGCACTGCGTGTAGTTGCGCGCGTTCTCCGCCCGTGGATGCACATTCACCAGACCGCGATAGGTGTTCTGCGCGCGACCGGCGCTGATGCCCTTGGAGATGATGCGCGAACGGGTATTCTTGCCCAGATGGAGCATCTTCGTGCCGGTATCGGCCTGCTGGAAATGATTGGTGATGGCGATGGAGTAGAATTCGCCCACGGAATCGTCGCCGCGCAGGATGCAGCTCGGGTATTTCCATGTGATGGCGGAACCTGTCTCAACCTGGGTCCATGAAATCTTGGACGCGCGGCCACGGCAATCGCCGCGCTTGGTCACGAAATTGTAGATGCCGCCTTTGCCCTCTTCGTCGCCGGGATACCAGTTCTGGACCGTGGAGTATTTGATCTCGGCACCGTCCAGCGCAATCAGTTCGACAACTGCCGCATGCAATTGGTTCTCGTCGCGCTTGGGTGCTGTGCAGCCTTCGAGATAGCTCACATAGGCGCCTTCGTCGGCAATGATCAACGTACGCTCGAACTGCCCTGTCTCGGACGCATTGATGCGGAAATAGGTCGACAATTCCATCGGGCAGCGAACGCCCTTCGGCACGTAAACGAAGGATCCGTCCGAGAAGACCGCCGAGTTGAGGGTGGCGAAGAAATTGTCGGTGACGGGAACGACCGTTCCCAGATACTTGCGCACCAGTTCGCCGTGGTCGCGGATTGCTTCCGACATCGGGCAGAAGATCACGCCGGCTTCAGCGAGTTTCGCCTTGAACGTCGTTGCAACCGATACAGAGTCGAACACCGCGTCGACCGCCACGCCCGCGAGTAGCATCTGCTCGTGCAGGGGAATGCCGAGTTTTTCATATGTCTCCAGAAGCTTGGGATCGACTTCGTCGAGGCTTTTCGGCCGTTCGGCTGACTTTGGCGCGGCGTAGTAATAGGCATTTTCGTAGTCGATCTTGGGATAGTGCACGCGGGCCCAAGTGGGCTCTTTCATCTCGCGCCAGCGGCGATAGGCGCCAAGTCGCCATTCGAGCATCCACTCGGGCTCGCCTTTTTTACCCGAGATCAGGCGCACGGTGTCCTCGGTCAGGCCGCGCGGCGCGCGCTCCATCTCGATGTCGGTAATGAAGCCGTATTTGTATTTGTCGCCAAGTGCGGCGACCTGTTCGCGGGTTTGTTCAATCGCAGCCATCGGTTTGCCTCATGCCGCCTGGCGCGAGCGTGCGCGAGCGACGACCTTGTTCAGGGATGCGATCACCGCGTCCACATCCGTGGGCTGGGAATTCCAGCCGAAACTGACGCGCAACGCGCAAACTGCAAGTTCTGCCGGGACACCCATGGCCTTGAGCACATGCGACGGCCGCACTTTTCCTGACGAGCAGGCCGAGCCTGAACTGACCATGACGCCATCCAGATCAAGCGCCATCATTGCTGTTTCAGCCGCAACGCCCGGCAACGCAAAATTGCTCGTGTTATGCAGCCGGGGCACGGCGGCTCCGAACACCACCACATCGCCATGCTGTGCCCTCAGTTCGGCTTCAAAGCGATCACGGATAGCAAGCACGGCCGACGTGTCCTCGCAACGTACGGCATCGGCAGCGGCCCCAAATCCGGCAATGCCAATCACGTTTTCCGTTCCGGCGCGCAGGCCGCGCTCCTGTCCGCCGCCCACCAACTGTGCTGCCAGTGGTGCGTCATTCTTCACAATCAAGGCACCGACGCCCTGCGGTCCGCCAATTTTATGAGCCGAGATCGAGAGGTAATCCGCGCAGTCCGCGTCGATGGCAATCTTGCCGCAAGCCTGAATGGCGTCGACGTTCAGCAGCGCGCCGTATTCTGTCGTCAGATCGACAATCTCGCTGAGCGGTTGAATGACGCCGGTCTCGTTGTTGGCCAGCATCACCGCCACCAGCGCGCGCCCTTTGCCTTCCCTCAGCAGCTGATTGAGGGCGGGACGTTCGACAGCGCCATTACCGGATACTTCAATCGCCGACACTCGGATGCCTGGCTGGTGTTCGGCGATCGCAGCGGCCGTCTGCAGAACCGAACTGTGTTCCACGGCAGATACAAACATCCGCGTCAACCGGAGTTCGGCCTCGGCTGCGCCTCGCACCGCTCCCCATAGGGCCAGCGCATTGGCTTCAGTACCGCCGCTGGTGAAAATGACATTCTGTGGCCGGGCCCCGACCAAAGCCGCGACCTTCTCCCGTGCATCTTCGACAATATTGCGGGCAACGCGGCCCTCAAGGTGAACCGATGACGGGTTGCCGGTGACCGCGAATGCGCGTTCCATCGCGGCCCGCGCTTCAGGCCGCAGTGGGGAGGTGGCGTTGTGGTCCAGATAGGCCATAGGTAACCGCGTGTCCCTCTAGGCAGCAGCGCGGGACTCATCCGCCTTAGGTTCAAATGGTTTCGAGCGGCCGAGAACGCGCCTCTCCACAACGTCCGCCAATGAGACCGACGACAGGAAGACATGGATTTGCTGCCCAAGCTCCTCCCAGAGGTCATGCGTCACGCAACGCGACGTTGTTCCCGTGCAACCGATCGGACTGCCCGATTTGCAGCGGGTCGCCGTGATCGGTTCATCAACCGCGATAATGATGTCGGAGATGCGTACTTCGGTTGCAGGACGGCTCAGCCGGTAACCGCCGCCGGGGCCGCGCACGCTGGCGACGAGACCGCCTTTTCTCAACTTGGCGAAGAGCTGCTCAAGATAGGACAACGATATCTCCTGTCGTTGAGCGATCTCCGCCAGCGAAACGGGCTTGGTCGCCCCGTCGTGGCCGGCGAGATCCGCCATCGCCATTACGGCGTATCGACCCTTCGTGCTGAGCCTCACGTGCCCAACTCCTTTCGGCCCGCGACGATTCCGAGCTTGCTTGAGGGGGGCGCATTCGGTGTAGAAACGCCGTCCCTCGCACCTGCCCGGCGTGGCGGGTATTGCACGCCGGATATAGATTGTCCGACTAGACTGGTCAAGAATTTGAGCCCTTTGCCACCTGACTTGCAGTCATGTCCAAGCCGCATAAGGGAAAATTTGGATTTCCCTGGCCGGAAAAGGCCGAGTTATGCACTGGGTATTTCGCGCTCAGGCCGCGGTGAACCTGGGTTCAGGAGAGCCCCGAATGCCTGACATCATCCTTCCAGGTCCAGCGGGCCGAATCGAAGCGCGCTATCAGCGGCAGAAGACGCCGGGAGCGCCCATGGCGCTCGTGCTTCATCCTCACCCGCAATTCGGCGGTACGATGAACAATCCGCTGGTTTACGACCTCTATCATATGTTTCTCCGGCTGGGCTGTACGTCTGTCCGATTCAACTTCCGTGGGGTTGGACGCAGCCAGGGAACCTTTGACAGCGGCGCCGGCGAACTGTCAGACGCCGCGGCCGTGCTCGACTGGATGAACACGCTATATCCAAACCCCTCTTTCGTCTGGGTAGCCGGTATTTCGTTCGGCGCTTGGATCGGCATGCAACTGCTGATGAGGCGGCCCGAGATCACGGGATTCATCTCCATAGCGCCGCCGGCCAGCATGTATGACTTCGCATTCCTGGCACCCTGCCCGGCTTCGGGGTTGTTCGTGCACGGCACACGCGACCAGGTGGTTCCCGAGGCAGACGCGCAAAAACTCGTTGACCGGTTGTCCGCGCAAAAGGGCATCAAGATCACCTACAACAAGATCGAAGGCGCCAACCACTTCTTCGACCATCATGAGCCGGAAGTGCTTGAGGTCGTGCAGTCCTATGTTGCGCGAACAATGGGTGTGGAGAATCCCGAGAAGAGTTGACTCTGATGCCCGAAGCGACGTCCGAATTCCGCTCCGAATTCCTGCGCAATTTTGTGGCGCGCGGCGCGTATAATGATTGCACCGATCCGGACGATCTCGACGCGCTTCTCACGAAGCAGCGCGTAACGGCCTATATCGGTTTCGATTGCACGGCTCCAAGCCTCCATGTCGGCCATGCGCTGCAGATCATGACACTGCGCCGCCTGCAGCAGGCGGGACACCGTCCGATCGTTGTGCTGGGCGGCGGCACAACCAAAGTCGGCGATCCTTCGTTTCGCAATGAGGCACGGCCGTTGCTAAGTGAAGATACCATCGAATCAAACAAGCAGGCGATCCTAAAAACCTTCCAGAACTTCCTGACGTTCGGCGACGGGCCGTCGGACGCCATCATGGTCGACAACGCCGAATGGCTCGACAAACTCGAGTACATTCCGTTCCTCAGGGAAATTGGCCGTCACTTCTCGCTGGGGCGCATGTTGTCGATGGAGAGCGTAAGAGCGAAACTCGAAGCCGACTTGCCCTTCAGCTTTCTCGAGTTCAATTACATGATCATGCAGGCATTCGATTTCCTCGAACTTTACCGCCGCTATGGCTGCAGGCTGCAATCGAGCGGATCGGATCAGTGGGGAAATATCGTCAGCGGCATCGATCTCGCGCGTCGTGTCGAGAGCGTTCAGCTGTTCGGACTCACGACGCCGCTGATCACGACGGCGTCCGGTTCAAAGATGGGGAAAACGGCGTCCGGCGCTGTCTGGCTCAATCCCGAAATGCGCTCGCCCTACGAGTACTGGCAATTCTGGCGCAACACGGAGGACGCGGACGTCGGGCGGTTCCTGCGTATGTTTACCGATCTGCCCGCAACCGAGATCGCCCGACTGGAAAAGCTCGATGGCGCGGAAGTGAACGAAGCCAAAAAAATTCTCGCAACAGAAGCAACGGCACTGGCGCACGGCCGGCAGGGCGCGTCTGAAGCCGCCGAAACCGCACGGCGTACTTTCGAGGACGGTGCGATCGCTGAAGGATTGCCGACGTTTGAAATCGCTCGTGCAACGCTCGAAGCCGGAATACCGGTTGCCAACCTTGCTCAGGCAGCAGGCATGACATCATCGGTGGGAGAAGCACGCCGCCACATCGATGGCGGGGGGCTACGGCTCAATGATGCGCCCGTCACGGACACCAAGGCAAAGGCAAGCCTGGCCGATCTTACCGATTCAGGTGTGATCAAGCTTTCGGTCGGCCGAAAGAAGCACGTGATCGTACGACCGGTATGATCACTGAGGCCTGGGCGTTGGCGTCACAGAACTCGCCTGCATAGGTGGCCCAGAGGGCGCGGTCCCTTCGAATATCCGTCGCAGGATTCCCGGCGTCAGCATAGACAGCGGGTTGACGGATATCTGGGGTTCGTCTGCGTCGCCATTTGCGCGGTAGGTAACACCAAACATTCCCTCGCCCTTTCGCGACACGAAAACATTCCCCAGAACCGGGATGGACCCGAGTACGCCATTAAGACCATACAGAGGTGCGATCGCCCCTTGCAACGCAATCTGATCGTTCGCGCGGTCGACATACCCTTCTGTGGTAATCCCGATGGATGGACCGCTCGCTCTGGCGTCGTGAATGTCGATCACGTCGCCGTTAACCTGGAAGGGAATCTGCAGTGCGTCGATGGCAATCCCCTGCCCGCGCATGAGATCGACAAAACCCGCCAGCGAGCCGGAAGAAAACAATCGGGTCAGAAATGCCTGATTGACCACGGTACAGTTTCGGACCGCCACTTCACCGGAAAAATCCGGAACACCTTTGCGGCCAGCGGTGCTGAGAGGCGGCATCGTCGCGCTGACATCGAGCTGGCCGGATTTTATGCTCGTGAACCCGAACAGACCCTTGAGGAACAGTCCGGCGTCGTTGGACGACAGCGAGAGCCTGCGCCCCGCATCGCTGCTCGTGATGGTTGCCGAAACCTGGGCCGTCTTGGAGAGCATGGCGGTCAACGCCATGGTTCGCGGCCGCTGGCCGATTCCGCTGACGTCGAGCGCAAACGGCGAAAGGTTCATCCCCTCACGCAACACGAGACGGTCCAACCTCGCGCTGACATGAAACGGCTCTTGCGAAACCGGAACTGTATCCTTCGATGCCGCACCAGTCGCGGCAGTTTTATGACCCAGTGCCGTGCCGTCCGCAGATTTCCCGTTGATGACCAGATTAAGACCCGTCACGGGCTTGTCGCTCATCGACAGAGAAAAGTCGTTCAATCCGCCGTCGCGGACCGATGAGAGATCGAGATCCTCAAGGTCGCCTGAATCTCCAAATCTGGCCGTCCCCCTGGCAGCGAGCGCGCCGCCGGATACTGAAATGTCGGCGGACCGGAAATTGCCGCCGCCGTCGAAACTGGCCGAAATGACAGCGGCAGCCTGGACGCCGACAGGCTTCTTGATGTTGACCAGGTCGACCGAAAGATTTGCGGGCGTGAGATCGGCTTCAATTTCGGCAGTCCGGATGGAGCCGTGATTACCCTGGAGGTCCGCAATGATTCCAACCGGGCCGGAGAGGATTTGATCCGTGTGCAGATTGAATGCGGTACGCGCCGCGTCGTCGAGCGTTCCACGGGCATGCACCCAGGTCGTGATCGGGGCCGAGCCGAATGCTTCCTGCCAATCGACGTCGAGAGCGGTAGCGCCGACGGCAATATGACCCATCGCTTGCAGTCCAGCATTCGTGACGTCGAAATGGGCCGATCCATCGGTAATTTTCGTGTGGGGACCAAGCGCCATCGAAAGGCCGGACACCTCGGCCTTCAGCGAAATCCCCATATCGGCGACGTTCAGGTTCTTGTGCATCGGGATATGAAAATCGAAATCAAGCGCCGCCTTTCCTTTGGACGCTACCGGGTCAATATGAAACTTGGACGGATACCGGAGGGGTTTCATGTCGGCGAGCCCGAGAACGTCCGGCAACGATCCGTCGACATGTGCGGTCATGTGACCGATCATGCCGTGCATGTGCAAATTCGGGATGGTCACCTGCCCTTTGCTGACAGCAAGCGGCCCCACCGATGCGGATGTGACTTCGCCACGGAATGTATCTCCACTGAGTTGCCCAACGCCGTTCACATTCTGAAGGGGCGTCAGTCCGCTTAGATACGTGATTGTTGCGCCGGTAATCGGGAACGAGAGACTGACAGCATCCTCGGGAAGCACCGGCTGGTCCAGCGCACCGGTGGCAATGTTGGTGTGAATCATGAGCGGCCCGATGCGGCCTGCGGACACCTTCTCGTCAATCCATTCGCGCGCGCCGGAACCGACAGGGTATGGCCAGTAGTGCAGCAGGTCGCGCACGGCAATCGCATTGATTTTGCCGTCGAGGGATACTGCCGGCGAAGCGCCAGCCGACAGCATGACACGACCTGAGAGACTCGCAGACAGCGGCCCGCCGGTCACGAATGCCTGATCAATCGTGACTTCCCGACTCCCCGGTACATAGGCCCCCCGTAAGAAGACTCGCGTCAAGCTGACCGAATTCGGGAAAATCCCGGGAATATTCGCCGCCAGTCCGTCGACGCCGACCGAGAACGTCACCTGTGAGAGCGATCCAGCCGCGTCCGCGGAAAGCGTTCCGAAACCGTTGAAGTGGGCATGAATATGATCGCCTTCGACAGAGCCATCATCGACGACGATGCGGTCTGTGACTCCGTCATAACGTACCACCAGGCGCACCGCCTTCAGATGCAGCGGCTTACCCAGCCCGTCGACGGTGCCAGCCGCGTCGATTCCGAGATCCGCGTATTTCAGTGTAGTTCCGTGCAAAACCGTGAATGAGCCCGTCACGTCTGCGGAAAGATTGAAAGGTTCGAGTGCAGCAAAGCTCTTGGTGTTTGCGGATAGTGCACGCAGATTGACCTTGCTGATGCTGAAATCCCCGCCGATCGTATCTCCGTTTTGGGGAAGCTCGATCGTCGCGAGAAATCGCGAGGGGCGTCCGGAAATCTCCAGTTGGGCGTCGACGACTGCGACAAGCATCGATTTCGAGCGTCGACTGCTTGCGATCTGCAACTCGGCTTCCGGCGCTACGATGAACGCACCGGTCTGTTCGTCGTAGAATGCCAGGCGCGCCCGATGCACCGCAAAACTCTTCAGCGAAGCGCTGCCTGTTCCACTTCTGGCCAAAGCGTCCTTGATCTGCCTGAGGATGTCGGTTTGACCATGATCGCGCTCGGTCCCAAGACGCAGCCTCCCATCCCTCGTGTGGACAAGCGTGAGCTGTACTCCCACCAGCTCGATACGATTGACAATCAGCTTACCGGCGATGAAGGGGCCGGCGGCGAGACCGATCTCCGCCTCGGGCGCCTGGGCGATGATTCTGTCGGTCCGGTCGTAAACGCGTGTTCCGAATATGACGAGATTGATGCGCCCCTCGTCTCGAGACCACTCAAGGGCCGCATCGTCGAAGCGAAGCTGCAGTCCTGGAAGCTGCTGGCGTAGCGCCTCATGCAGCTCTCCACTCAACGGGCCCAAAGACACCGGTCCCATCAGCACGCGGAATACGACGCCCACCGCGAAGAAAACGATCGCTGTACTGGCCGCGGCCAGAACGTACCCCGACCGGCGCAGAATCATGCGACTGACACTCACCCGTAGTTCCGTCACCTGCAGACCTTTCCGTCCGGGCCACTACTAGCCCTTGGGCCTGTGGTTAATCCGCCTCCTGCCCCTTGCGTCGCACGCCGCATCGGCTTATCGCCTATTTACCAATCGTCGTAAACGCCAGAGGGGCTGGGCCTCGGGCTCAAGACATTTACATGAAGAAAGAACTCCAAGCCGGAGATCGCGCACCATCCTTTACCATCGCGACCGACGACGCGGGACAGATTTCGTCCGCCAAGCTGAAAGGTGCGCCGTATATTCTTTATTTTTACCCCAAGGACGACACGTCCGGATGCACGAAGGAAGCTATCGCGTTCACGGAGGGCAAGAAGAAATTTGATGCTCTGGGCATCAAAATCATCGGCGTCTCAAAAGATTCCATTCAGGCTCACGAAAAATTTCGGGCCAAACACGAGCTCAAGATCACGCTCGGCTCCGATCCGGAGAAGTCCTTGGCTGAGGCCTATGGAGTCTGGATCGAGAAGTCCCTATACGGGCGCAAATATATGGGCATGGACCGGGCGACTTTCCTGGTCGATGCCGGGGGTGTCATCCGCCAAGTCTGGCGAAAAGTGAAGGTGCCCGGCCATGTTGACGCTGTCCTCACTGCGGCTAAGTCACTGTGAAACAGCGGATTTCGGCCTTCAGCCCCCGGTTAACCTCGAGTTCTTTTTTCTGGGCTAAGAGCTTGATCAAGCGACCAGAAGTAGGTGAAGTTATGCCATCTGGGGACGGCGTCAAAGACGCCTTCAAGGGAAGGTCTGGCATGGCCGATACGCTCTTGGAGCGTGCGTGGGCGTGGCTCCACGCGAACTTCCCTGAACGCCAAATCTACATTCGTAGCGATGGCCGGGTGCAGTTTTTCACCTTTGGCCCGACACTGCAGGCTACCCTGGCGGGACTGACCCTGATTTTCCTGATGTGGGTCGCGTTCGCTTCGGTGAATGTGATCTTTAAAGACCGGATCATCGCCGCCAAGGACCATCACTACCAACAGATGCAGTCGGCCTACGAGAACCGGATGGCCGACCTGCAATATTCCTACGACGAACTGAACAACGCGCTCGTTTCAGCCGAAGACCGATTCAAGTCGAAGGCTGACGAACTTCAGACCAAGCAGGACACCATCGCGCGGCTCCTGGGTCGCAAGGAAGCCGTCGATGCCACGCTTTCGAGCCTCGGCACGGGCGGCATGAATGCAATCGTCAAGACCGGATCGGATGATATCCGCACGTCCGCGGGCGCAAATGGCGCGATGGCGAACGACAGCATCGATTCTGAAAGTGCGGCGAGTCCTCCAATTCAGCCGCCAGCCGCGCCCGCGCAGTCTATTGCACCCCCGCCTGCAGGCTCTTCGCAGATCGGGATCATGCCTCAGGGTCTTGATCCGCAACCGCGAACCGCAAAACCTGTGAAGGCGAGCTTCCTCGACGATGCGGTGAGCAAATTCGCTGCGGCCCTGTTTCGACCGAAAGCTGCGGTGGTCCATGCTCCGATCACCACTCCGGCATTGCGAATTCTGGCAGACCAAACCAAGCGGGTGGAACGGCTTGGAACCGAAGAAACTGCCCTGCTGGTTGGTGTCGACCGTGAGATTTCAGGTCGCATCGGCGAACTCCAAACCGTTCTCAGGCGAGTGGGTGTGAATCCGGATAGCCTCGAAGGTCAGGCCGAAGGCGGTGTCGGAGGCCCGGATATCCCGATCCAGGCCGTGCACATCGACGGTATTGCCGACAGCACGTTCACCGCCGCGTATCTGGGCGCGACGGCGCACGAGAAAGAGCTGAATACACTGTTTTCTGCGTTGCACCATGTTCCTCTCACTACGCCTGTTCACGGTGCTCAATTCGAATTGACGAGCGGCTTTGGCGGCCGTGTCGACCCTTTCACACGCCGCCTGGCCTTCCACCCTGGCGTCGATTTTGGTGGCCCGTGGGGTTCGACGATCGGCGCAACCGCTCCAGGCGTCGTCGTCTGGGCAGGAGCACGCGGAGGCTACGGAAACATGGTCGAAATTGACCATGGCTACGGATTTCGTACGCGCTACGGTCATCTGTCATCGATCTTAGTCAGAGTTGGCGCTAGAGTGGAAAAAGGCTCGCCCATCGGGAAGCTTGGATCGACGGGGCGAAGCACTGGTCCGCACGTGCACTATGAAGTGTGGCTGGCCAATGAATTGAAGGATCCGAGCAAATTTATCGAGGCGGGGCGTCATGTTCTCCAGTAAGAACAAAGACAAAGAAGTAATTTCCGCGACAGTTGCACCGACGGCGCCGCCGCCCCCGCCAGCGAAGCGGGCACCCAGGTCATCGGCGCCGTCCATTATTAGTGCGGACTTGGTCGTCAACGGTACATTGACTTCGACCGGCGATATCCAGATCGACGGACGCGTCGAGGGGGATGTCCACAGCTCCGGCCTCGTCATCGGCGAAAAGGCCCTGATAAACGGCGAGGTTCTTGCGGAAGACGTGACCGTCCGTGGTCGTGTCCAGGGCAGCATCCGTGCCCGAAAAGTCCTTCTGTGCGCGACTTGCCACGTCGAGGGAAATATTCTCCACGAAGCATTCGCGGTGGAAGCAGGCGCATTTTTTGAAGGCAATTGTCGCCACTCCGACAACCCTCTGGCCGACGACGCCAACAAACGGACAGTGGAATTCAGGGCTGCGCAGGCAGCCCCCGCCCCGGGTTCTGTGCTCGCACCAGCCCCCGCACCGGCTATTCCAAGGCCTGACGTCGCAGTGGCCGCCCCAAAGCCGGCGGCGGCCAACTTCGCGCCTCTGAAAACCGGCGCCTGACCGGACAGGAAGACCGGATGCAGTGCGGTCAGTTCGCTGACTGCGCTGTGCTATTCGAGGTCTGAGATCGCTTCCTTCGGCTTGCCCCCGATTGCCTGGGCCAGTGCCGCCGCCATGAACGCATCGATGTCCCCGTCGAGCACATCCTGTGGGGTGCGGCTCTCAACCCCCGTGCGCAGGTCCTTCACCAGCTGATATGGCTGCAGCACGTACGAGCGGATCTGGTGCCCCCAGCCGATGTCGGATTTTTCGCCGACATGGGCTGCCGTTTCGGCCTGCTTTTTCTCGAGCTCGATTTCGTAAAGCTTCGATCTCAGCATCTCCCAGCAGACTGCCCGGTTCTGGTGCTGCGAACGCTCCGTTTGACAGCTCACCGCGATTCCCGTCGGAAGGTGCGTGATGCGAACTGCGCTTTCAGTCTTGTTCACGTGCTGACCGCCGGCGCCTGACGACCGAAATGTATCGATACGAACTTCCTTTTCCGGAATATCGATTTCGATCGTCTGGTCGACAACGGGAAACACCGTGACGCTCGCGAAGCTTGTGTGCCGGCGTGCGTTGGCATCGAATGGGGAAATGCGCACCAACCTGTGAACCCCGGCCTCAGTCTTCAGCCAGCCGTAGGCGTTCTCGCCTTTAACCATTAGCGTCGTGGACTTTATTCCGGCGCTTTCTCCGGGGCTCTCTTCGAGGAGTTGCAGCTTATAGCCCTTGCGCTCAGCCCAGCGGACATACATGCGGGTGAGCATCTCGGCCCAGTCCTGGCTCTCGGTCCCACCTGCTCCGGCATGCACTTCGAGATAGGTGTCGTTGCTGTCCGCCTCACCTGAAAGCATCGACTGCAGCCGCAATTGTTCTGCCTGGGCGTGCAGTTTCCCGATGCTTGCTTCCGTATCGGCGATCATTGCGGCGTCCCCGTCCGCCTCCGAAAGTTCAAGAAGCCCGACCGTATCGTCCAATTCCGATTGAAGAATGCGCAGCGCAGAAATAGATGCGTCCAGTCGCTGGCGCTCGCGCATCAGCGACTGCGCTCCCTGAGGGCTGTTCCAGATGGCCGGGTCTTCCGCCTTGGCGTTCAGTTCATCGAGACGACGTAACGCGCGGTCCCAGTCAAAGATGCCTCCTCAGCAGAGCGAGCGTCTGCTTGATCTCATCGACGGTACTTTGAATGGCTGGACGCATGATCGTCTCCGGGGCCAAACCGATATGGTCTGGACCCGGCAGGATGTAAAGGAAAATCCCTCAATGACTTGTCGGCTGGCTTATCGTTGAAGCCGGAACATACGTCGGCAGCTGATAGACAACTTTCACAACGGCCCAGTCCGCATCGTCTGCATCGACGGCGGCGGGAACATAATGCCAATTGAGCACGCCCTGTTCGGCGGCCATGTCAAGATCGGCAAACCCGCTGGTTTCGAGTATTCTGACCTTGTCGGCGCGCCCGCTCGAACGAACGTGAACTCTCAGGACGATCGTCCCCTGCTCGCCATTTTGTTGAGCGGCATCGGGATACGGCGGTTGCGGGTTAGGCGCTGTTTCGTCGAGACGGGCATTCCAGTTGGGTGATGCGGCCAGACTCGAGACGGTTGAAATGCAGACTACCGCCAATAGCGACCCCAAGCCCATCGCCGCCTTGCGTAAAGTGAAACCGCTCATACAATCCTCCCAGAAAGAGCGACGCTGCAGTATATACTTGATAATTGTGTCTACCAATCACATCCCGGCTACTAACCTGGGGGAGCCTGACCCAACGAAAAGAGGTTGCGCTGCCCGACTTCGGCGCTGTTGCGTCGCTCCAGTTCTTGCGTGTACCGGCGCAGCGCATAGGCCTCCGTCACGTAGCCGACGACCCGGGGATCGGCCCGCGCCGACAAAACGGGCAATGCCTCGCATTGACCTTCTTCGAACCGGCTGAGTGCGGTTCGAATGTTCTCGGAGGGCAAAAGGAACACCTCGGCCTGCTGCACGAAATCGGCGACCACTCCGGCATCGATGGCGTCATCCAATTCAGGATCGTGAATAAGCGCGAGATCGACCCACCCCGCATAGTGTCCGTCTGGCGCTACCGCGAACACTTGCTTGGCACTCCCCGGCGGGTATTTCGCGCGCAAGCCGCGCAGCGGCATGCTTGTCGGCACCACTTTTGGATCCGATCGCATGAGCCGCGCGACGGACAGATCGGCAAGCCACCCCACGTCATACGCGCCTCGCAACGGCAATCCTCGAACGTGGAACCGCCAAGTCGAGAACGAATACCCGAAAGTCATCCTTACGATAGTTGCGGAAGCAATGACGGCGACAAGCACGCCGATCGTCATGGGAAAGTCGCCGGTCGACTCGAGGACCAGGAACACCATCGTGAACGGCGCTCCGACGATCGCGGCTGCCATGGCCCCCATGCCCACGAGAAGGAATGCCGGATACTCCGCACCCAGCGAAGGGTCGAAAAAACCGGCCAGCCGCGCAAAGACGCCTCCGAATATGCATCCGAGGAAGAGCGAAGAACTGAACAGTCCACCGCGAAATCCTGAACCAACTGAAATCGCGGACGCCAGAACCTTGGCAAGCAGGAGCACGAGCAATGGCAGGAACTCTTCCGGCACGGCAAAATGATACTGGATTCCCGTCAGACCGCTCCCCAGCACTTGGGGGAAGAAGACGGCGATTGCAGACAGCGCAACCCCGCCCGCACACGGACGCAGCCAGTCGGGAACACTGATGCTTTTGAGAGTACGTTCAGTCGTGGTCACCGCTGTCATGGCCAACACGCCGAGACCCGCGGCCATCACGCCCATCAGTCCGAATAGAGCATAACTGCCCAGTTGCATCGGGACTCCGGTCGACAGCGTCACCAGAGGTTCGGTCTCGCCCAGAAAGCGCTCCGAAAGAGTCCCGCAGACTGCCGCGACAGTGACGGGCGCCAATGCAGCGGGAGAATAGCTGCCAAGAATGAGCTCATAGCCGTAAAATGCACCGGCGAGCGGAGCGTTGAATGCCGCAGCAATCGCAGAAGCTGCCCCTGCGGTCACGAAAATGCGGCGATCGGACCGTCGCAGGCTGAAATAACCTCCGAGCGCCGAAAACAGGCCGGACCCCAGCTGGGTGTACCCGGCTTCCATCCCCAGCGACGCACCGGCAGCGTTCGATATTATTGTCGACACCGTCAGCCGGATGCTGTCGATCAGAGACATCCTGCCGCCATGCAGGGCGTTCGCTTCGATGGGGTCGACGATATCGCCTGCGCCGGACCGACGGGCTGCAATGGCAAGAGCGCCCAGGAGCAGGCCTCCAATCGCCGGCACGATGAGGATACGGGAATGATCGATGCCGAGTCCGGTGCTTAGCTGGAGGTTTCCCGGCAGTCCAAAGGCTACCTTCTGGAACAGCTGAACCAAGGTGCGCACGATTGTGACCGAAACGCCGACCAACGCTCCGATCAATGCGCACGCCGCGATCTGTACGACTTCGTTCGAGCGAACGTCGCGCTTCAGACCCGCCACAAGGAATTTTGCAATTCGCAGGACGTCCCGAAAAAACCGGCGAGGCAATCGCCAACCAGCTGCTTCCAACTCACGCGTTGCCAAGGAGACCTCTCGGCGAATCAACTCCTGCCTCAAAAGCTATATCGCCAAAGGGGCCAGAATGCGGCTACATTGATGCAATGCAGCAGCACAGTCGTGACTTAGTACAGCCCACCCGTGCCCTGGTCTACGGTTTTGCCGTTCGGATTGTTCGCGTTCGCATCCGTTGCGTTCAGAGGCCCTTGATCGGCCAGTCCCGGTTCGGTTCCGGCCTTGAACGCTTCTTGAATTGCGGATGGATCGTTCGCGCTGACGAGCGCGCCGGTGTGGGGATCGACCGGGACAAGATCAATGCCGGGCGGCACTCTGAAAGGTGTTGGCGGTTGATCGGCCAAAGCACCCTTCATGAAATCCCTGAAAATCGGTGCGGAAACCGTTGCACCCTGTTCCAGGCGGCCCAGGGTGCGGGGGTTGTCGAACCCGACAAATACGCCGCACGCCAAATCCGGTGAAAACCCGATGAACCACGTATCCTTCGAATCGTTTGTCGTGCCGGTCTTGCCGGCGAGTGGCTTGCCGACAGCTTTCACCGACACGCCCGTGCCGCGCTGAACGACGCCTTCAAGAAGCGAAACAATCTGATACGCCGTTCTTGGATCTATGATCTGCTGGCGGTCGTCCGGCAGCAGCGGTTCCTGTTGATCGTGCCAGGCGTCGTTGCAGCCTTCGCATTTCCGCGGATCATGACGGTAGATGTCCACCCCATTGCGGTCCTGGATACGGTCGATCAGCGTAGGGATGATCTTCTTGCCGCCATTTACGAACTCCGCATATCCGGTTGTCATGCGCATGAGTGTCGTATCCGCTGCGCCGATTGCATTTGAGAGCCATGGAGTGAGTGTATCATAGACGCCGAAACGGATGGGATACGGTACGACATTCTTCATGCCGACTGCCGCCGCCAGGCGAATGGTCATGAGATTGCGCGACAACTCGATGCCGCGGCGCAGCGTCTGAAGACCGAGGAATTTGTTGCCGAAATTTTTTGGGGTCCACATCGGCAGTCCCGGACCCTGCGGCAGGGACACCGGCGCGTCTTCGATCTTGCTGACAGGAGTGAAGCCATTGTCGAGAGCAGCTGCATAGACGAATGGTTTGAACGCCGAACCGGGTTGCCGCTGCGCCTGCATCGCCCGGTCGAACTGGCTGGATGCGAAACTGAAGCCACCCGAGAGAGCTAAAACGCGGCCGGTATGCGGGTCCATCGCAACGATCGCGCCGTTCACCTCCGGAACCTGCCGCAATCCGTATGAACCGCTCGGGTCGATCGGTTCGACGTAAATCACATCACCCGGCTTGAGCACCTGAGTGGGAGACGTGGGCGAAGCGCCGACAAGAGCGTTCGACAGTTCCTTTCTCGCCCACGCGAGTTCCGAGAAGGGGATTTCTCCCCGCTGGCCGTTCTGAAGACCAATCAGGACCGACCTGTCGTCTCCGAATCCCAATACGACCGCGACACGCCAGGTTTCGATGCCCGACTGGTTGCCGGCGTTTTCAAGCGCCGATTTCCAGTCGCCGTTAATGTCGATGTTGCTGGCGGCACCGCGCCAGCCGTGACGCCGGTCGTACCGGACTAACCCCGCGCGCAGCGCATTGACGGCAAAATTCTGCAACCGCGCGTCCAGCGTCGAACGAACTTGCAGGCCGCCATCGTAGAGTTTTGTCTCGCCATACTTGTCGTAGAGGATGCGCCGCACTTCCTCGACGAAATAGTCCGCGTCTTCAGCCTGAATACCCAGAGGGCGCGATTGTGTTACCAACGGTTCGGCGATCGCAGCCTTGGCCTGATCGGCGGTGATATACCCATTGTCGGCCATCTGGCCGATGACCCAATTGCGCCGTTCGAGTGCCGCCTGCAGATTGTATCTCGGATCATAATTGCTCGGCGCCTTCGGCAATTCAGCGAGAAAGGCAGCTTCGGCAATATCGAGCTGGTCGAGCGACTTGCCGAAATAGTTCAGGGCTGCGGCTGCAACGCCATATGAATTCTGACCGAGAAAAATCTCGTTGAGATACAGCTCGAGAATCTTCTCCTTCGAATAAGTCGCATCGATCCGGACTGCGAGCACAGCTTCCTTGATCTTGCGCGAGAACTTCACCTCGCTGTTGAGCAGGAAGTTTTTTGCGACCTGCTGTGTGATCGTCGAAGCGCCCTCCAGCCGCTTGTGCTGGAGCACATTGAAGACGTCCTTCACAGCCGCCCGCATGATCCCGCTGGGATCGATGCCCGGATGCGAGAAGAAATTTTTGTCTTCCGCCGACGTGAAGGCGTTGACGACCAGTCTGGGGACGAACGCGATCGGGACGAAGAATCGGCGCTCTCGCGCATATTCGCCGAGGAGCGTTCCATTGCTCGCATAGACCCGCGTCGTGATGGGCGGCTGATAGTCCTTCAGCGTCTCGACGCTGGGCAGATCTCGCGTCAGCGAGTAGATGTATAACGACGCGCCAAGCACGGCGACCAGCAACACGCCACCCACCGTAAGTCCGCCGTAGAGAAGAATTCGCCGCCACATTGAAACTGCAGCCCTTTTGGGAGGCCTTGATGCGCCCGGATTATGACGCCCCCAAGGCGGCCAGTCACTCCGGCGATTGCGTCGTCGCAGCCGTGGAAATGGCGCCGGGCGTCGCGAAATTCCGGTCGACGGCGTCCGCAATAGCCGAAGCGACGCCGTCGCGCCAGCTATTCGTGCGGACCTGCGAACAGTCGTGGGCGTTGGACAGGTATCCAAGCTCGATCAGGACGGCAGGAATGTCCGGCGCCTTCAGGACGACGAAGGCAGCTGCACGATGAGGCTCGCGCGGCAGGATGTTCGTGGCGTGCCCGAGCTCCTCAACCAGCCCCTCCGCGAACCGGCTCGACCGGTTCATGGTGTCACGCTGCGCCAATCCGATGAGAATTGAAGCGACGGGACTGCTTTCGCCCGACAAATCGACCCCCGCAATGACGTCCGACTGGTTCTCCTTGCGGGCTAAGGCCGCCGCTTCCTTGTCGGAGCCCGACTCCGAAAGGGTATATACCGATGCCCCAGATACGCTCGCGTCAGGGTTTGAATCCGCGTGCAGAGAAATGAACAGGTCCGCCCCGAAACCACGGGCAATATTTACGCGCTCCCGTAAAGGTATATAGACATCGCTGTCGCGTGTGACGTGAACGATATAGCCGCGTTTCGACAGTACATTTCTCAAACGTAATGCTTCGTCCAGCACAAGATCCTTTTCCATCGTTCCATCGACGCCGGTGGTGCCGGAGTCGATGCCGCCGTGGCCCGCATCGAGCACGACGACGCGTCTCGCAGA
This sequence comes from Rhizomicrobium sp., assembly GCA_050010175.1. GTDB lineage: Bacteria > Pseudomonadota > Alphaproteobacteria > Micropepsales > Micropepsaceae > Rhizomicrobium. The sequence continues at coordinate 25,923 of JBEKLN010000008.1, read as the reverse complement.
GTTCTGCGGACTTGAAGCCGCACCAAGTCTCGAAACCGAGGCGGGCGTTGGCATTACTGGCTCGGAGGCTGCCCCCGGCTGGCTCAAGCGCATGACAGGGGGCCAACCCGCCGCCCGGGCAAACTTCGCCTGGTCCTGCGCAAAAAGGTCGACGACAATCCTGTAACCATGGCCGCCTTCCGGCGGAAGAATCATGGGTACGGCGACGCTTGCCGCGCTGTTTAAGTCGATCACGAACCGTGAGTTTCCCGCGCGGAACAGACCATAACGATAGCTTTTCACCAGACCATGACCGGTCGGCCGCGCAGGTGCGTCCAGCCGCCAGAGAACCTCCGGCATGTCGATCACGACCCGGTCCGGGTCGGACAGCGTAAAAACCCGAAGCTGCAGTGGATCGGACACCTCGACGACGAAACGGGTGCGGTCGGGATGTTCGCCAATCCTCGCGTCCATGACGACCGGGAGAACTTGCGATGCCGAAATGGAGGTACGAGCGGGAGCGGGAACGTCGAGACTGGCAGTCGACGGCAGCGGCGGCGATTCGGGCCAATTGCTGCCGCTTTGCCCCGCGGCGATGCCCACCGAGGCAAAAAACAGGGCAATCGACAGCGGCGCCCAAACGCGAATCATCGACCGTAACGACAAGAATCCCAGTCCCAAGCTGCGCTGAAACGGTTTACGCTCCGTTAGCACCTTGAGGAAGCCCAACGCACGGCACAGCGCCCCTTGCCGCTGACCTTCGGGGCTCCTAAAAGGAGATTAACCTGTCCTCTGCCTTTACTGGCACATTGATTGTGCCGGATGCGGGCGAGGGATTTGAGAGGCGGTCTCGGACCGCACCCCAGGTCCGAATTTGGCAGGCTCAACGGCAGGCGCGTACGCGTCGCCCTGAACATGAATTGAGATGACGAACACTGTCCGATCCATCCACTCCGTCCCTGCGCACACGCCGCGGTCGGAGAGTGTCGGGCGCATCCCCCCAGCAAGACGGCCTGCACCCGGCGTGAGCCAGCGCGCACTGCGCCTGAAGCGCTCCCCATGGGCCTGCAGGCCCGGAGAACCTTATGCCCAAACGTATGCTCATCGACTCAAGTCATCCCGAGGAGACCCGGGTCGTCGTACTCGACGGTCAGAAAGTCGAAGAATTTGACTTCGAAGCCGCATCCAAGCGGCCTCTCAAAGGCAATATCTACCTCGCCAAGGTAACGCGGGTCGAGCCGTCCCTGCAGGCCGCTTTTGTGGAATACGGCGGCAACCGGCAGGGGTTTCTGGCATTCTCGGAAATTCATCCGGACTATTACCAAATTCCAGTTGCGGACCGGATGGCTCTGCTCGCCGAACAAGAGGCCGAAGCGCGTCGACGCGACGAGGAAGAGTTCGAACTTGTCGAGACTGCTTTTGCTCCAGCGCCGCACGCAAGTGTCGCGGAAGTAGCCCAGTCCGAAGAACACTTGGAATCGGACGTGCAATTCGGGTTCGACGCAGATTCGTCCGATGGCCGACATGCGGCCGACGCGGAATCCGACAACCCCGGCTCCCGCAGCGATCACGTCGAGCACGAACGCCACGCCGATTCGGAAATCGACTCTGAATCCGCACATGCAAGTGGCGAGCAGCATGAGCGGGCGATCCATGACGAACCTGGCATGCCGGAAAGCTCCGGCGCGGACGAAGAGTTCGCCGGCGCATCCGGTCACAACGAAAACCCGCCCGTTGCCAATGAAGCCCGCGCGGCGCAATCCGCCCGTCCGGCGCAGCGCTGGACACGCAAGCGTCATTACAAAATCCAGGAAGTGATCAAACGGCGCCAGATCATCCTGGTGCAGGTCGTCAAGGAGGAGCGCGGAACCAAGGGCGCTGCCCTGACAACGTACCTCTCGCTCGCCGGTCGATACTGCGTGCTGATGCCCAACACGCCGCGCGGCGGGGGAATTTCGCGCAAGATCACCAGTGCCACGGACCGCAAGCGTCTGAAGGCCGCCGCCCAGGCCCTCGAACTGCCGGAAGGCATGGGGCTCATCATCCGGACCGCCGGCGAGAACCGTACGAAGACCGAAATCAAGCGGGACTACGAATACCTTCTGCGCATGTGGGACACAGTGCGCGAGCTGACGCTCAAATCCAATGCGCCGGCGTGCGTGTATGAGGAAGGTGACCTCATCAAACGCGCCATACGCGATCTCTACAACAAGGATGTCGCCGAAATTGTCGTCGAGGGGGACGACGGCTACCGCAACGCCAAAGACTTCATGCGCATGCTGATGCCAAGCCATGCGAAAAACGTGAAGCAATACAAGGAACCGGTCCCGCTCTTTCAGCGCCATCATATCGAGGCGCAACTCGACGCGATGTTCTCACCGACCGTTACGCTTCGGGCGGGCGGTTACATCGTCATCAACCAGACCGAAGCGCTCGTCGCCATCGACGTCAACTCCGGCCGGGCCACACGCGAGCATTCGATCGAGGACACGGCGTACAAGACCAACCTCGAGGCAGCCGAAGAAATCGCCCGCCAACTCCGTCTGCGCGATCTCGCGGGACTGATCGTTATCGATTTCATCGACATGGAGGACGGGCGGAACGATCGCAATGTGGAAAAGCGGCTGCGCGATTGTGTGAAGATCGATCGCGCCAGAGTCCAGATCGGCAAAATCAGCCAGTTCGGTCTGCTGGAAATGTCGCGTCAGCGGCTTCGCGCCGGCGTTGTCGCCGGATCGACCGTTTCGTGTCCGCATTGCGGCGGACAGGGAATCGTGCGGTCCGTGGAATCGACGGCGCTGCGCGTTCTGCGTTCGCTGGAAGAGGAAGGCCAGCGCCAGCGCGCTCCTACGGTGGTCGTACGCGCGCAGCCCGAGGTTGCGATCTACACCCTCAACCAGAAACGGCGCGAACTGAACAGGATTGAAACCGAATACGACATGGCAATCCAGTTCGAACCCAAGGACGGGATCGTAGCCGGTACGTTTGAACTCGATCGGGTTGGACAGAAATCTCCGGAAGAGCGAGTCAAGATCGCTCCGCTTGCACCCGTGGAGAATCTCGCGCCGAGCATCGAAGAGGACGTCGCAGAGGACGAAGAGGTCCTTGAAGACGAGGACACCGAGGTTACCGAACAACAGCCTGCACGACAGGAAGGTTCTGCCCAGCCGCCGGATGGCAAACGCCGACGCAGACGCCGTCGCCGCGGCAGAGATCACGCCTCGACGGGCACCCCGCAGCGCGCCCAGGCGAGCGCGTCGGCCGGCCAGCCACGGGACGCCACGGAAACCCAGCACATGGCAGTTGAAGAGGACACCCGCGACTCTTCCAACCCATCATCGGCACTACCGGAGGAGAGCCAAAACGGACAGCAGCAGCCATCCGACGGACAGCCGCGGCGCAAACGCCGCAGACGGCGCAGGGGGCGCCGGAGCCCGCAGGACGGTACGCCTTCATCGGCGGAAACCCAGTCCGGGATACCCGAAGGTGAGCCGGTGACCGCTGCGGAGGTCACACCAGGCGCGCACGCCGGTATCGAATCTGAGGCGCCGCACGTCCTGCCCAACGCACCGTCTGAACCTGTGTGGTCGCTGTCGCATGGCGGGTCGGCCTCCGAAGCCCGCCAAGCCTTTTCCGGCTCGCAGACCGGCCGTGCTGCACCGCCACCGTCTGCCGAAGGCCATTTGCAGGAACCAGTCCATGCACCGGCGGATGAGACGGGGGAGCGGAATGCGGTTGAGGCAGATCCGGCGGCGCGACAGGAGGAGTCTCAGCAACCGGCTCGCAAGGGGTGGTGGCAGCGGCCGTTCCGCTCACGCGCCTGAACTGAGAATCTAGTCCGTACCAGATCCGCCGGCGGACCCCAGGCCGTGGGCTGCCGGATCCGGGATGGCCGCACAGACATCGCCCGAGCATGCAATGATGTTGACGGTTTCATAAGGCTCCAGACCCGTCGAGTGGAATTGCTGGGGCCGCTCGAGTTCAGTTCCCTGCGACATACGGAGCAAGTCGAAGACGATTGCCGCTGTACCGTTCGGTCCCCCTGCGCCGGCGCCCGCGAATTGGAGTGCCGTTCCGTTGAGCGTAATGGCCGGCGCGAGGAATGCTGCGGCCAATCCGGCGTTCTTCGACGAAGAGGGCGCGCGCGCCAGCGTAATGCCCGTCCCGGCGGCGGTGTGGCCCGAGCCGAACGGTCCGTTCATCGTGACAGCGCAGGTGACAACCTGTCCATCGGGATCGGATGCGGCAAACCCCGTCGCGCCGAAATCGCGCGGCAATTGCGCGAGGTGGAATTCATCAAGCGCAGACTTGGTCGCGGCAGCGACCGAGGAACCGAGATTGCTGCCGGCAATCACTGCTCCCTGCTGATCCACCAGATGCACAAGCATCGACGATAAAAACGCGCCCGCACCCACCCTGCGCGACGGCAGCAATGCGATCTGGCCGCCGATCTTCAGCACCATCGCGGTACCGCGACCCGCCGCATACGCTCGCAGATCCGAATCGGAAATTGCACCGCTCTCTGCAGTCGAATAGGCGATAAGTCTGTCGGCCAACGCGCCGCGATAGAACCCGGACGGCCCGAGAATTCGGACGGCCGCCAGTGATTGTGCCAATCCCGGATTGCTGACCACCGAGCCTTCCGGCTTTACGTTTCCCGACTCATCGAGAAACTCGGCCGCCAATCCGGCATCGAGGCGGATTACATCTTTGTTATCCGCCAAGCGCACTTCCAGCGCATGCGAGATGGGGAAACCCGCCGATGCCAGGCCTTCTGCTGTAGAAACATCGCGTTGCCACGGAAGTCTTCCGTATGTCGACTGAAGCAGGGAAAACCCGCTGATCGATCCCGGCACGGCATAAGCGCCGCCCTTGGCCGTGTCGCGCGGAAGAAAGTCGATTTCTTCGTCACGGTTTTGTGAGGGGTCGTGAATGAGACAGATGCCCCCGCCGCCGATTCCGGCGGCGACGGGATACGTCACCGACATTGCGAAATACATGGCAGTGGCTGCATCGGCAGCATTCCCGCCGCCGGCGAGCACTGCACCGGCAGCCTGGACCGCGATCGGTTCATCACCGACGGCAAGGCCCGTGCGTTGAGGGGCTTGATCTCCGAAACCGAGAAATGAACATCCCCCAAGCAGGAGAAGGCCGGAAACGCCGGCCAGGAATTTGATGCGATACATCAGGTGCCCAATGTCCTAAGATTGCGAAGACAGCATGCGACAGTGGCAGGCAGCATTTCCGTTGACGGCTGGTGCCGGCGCACCTAGCGTCCGCGGAATCCGAGCGAATTGAGGGCAGAGGAGAATCCAAGCCTTGACGTTTTGCAACCCTCCACCCCGCGGCCATCGCGCGGCTATCTGGCGCGCAATGGGGCTTGGAATTGGCATGACGGCCGCCCTTAGCGCCAGTATCGAGGCGGCCCAGGCCCAGGCGATCTCTCTGGTTCGCGATACCGAGATCGAGCGGGTTCTGCACGGATACGAAGACCCGATCCTGAATGTGGCGGGATTGGACCCCCACATCATTCGAATCTACATGGTGGACGATCCGTCGCTGAACGCCTTCGCGATGCACGGTCCTGCGGCGAGCGAAACGACGGACATCTTCGTCAATACGGGCCTTCTGACGCAATTAAAAACGCCGAACGAAGTGACCGGCGTGCTGGCGCACGAAACCGGCCACATCGCGGGAGGCGACTTGACCCGCGACACGCGGGCGGTTGCCAAGGCCAGCATTCCCATGTTGATCGGCATGGCTGCGGGCGTGGCGGCGATGATTGCCGGTGCAGGCGATGCGGGAATTGCGCTGATGGGTCTTGGGGCGCAGGCGGCGCAATCCCAGTTTCTGTCATTCAGCCGCGCGCAGGAAGCGACCGCGGATCAGCGGGGCCAGAAATTCCTTCTGGCGACGCATCAGTCCGGCCGCGGCATGCTCCAGGTCTTCGAGCGGATGGCGGATGAGGCAGCCATGTCGGCCCGTTACAATTCTCCATTCATTTCCGATCACCCCGCGGATCGCGAGCGCATCGACCTGCTCGAACGCGAGGTCGAGGCTTCACCATATCGCGATGTGCCCGACAGCCCGGAGGCCGTGCACGAGTTTCACATGATCCAGGCCAAGCTGTTCGGCTTCATCGATCCGGTGGATGCAGTTCTGAGCCACTACCCGCCCTCGGACATGAGCGAAGAGGGGCACTATGCGCGAGCGATCGCCTATTTTCGTCAACCCGACATGCAGAAGGCGCTCGATGAGTCGAACACTCTGGTCAAGCTCGAGCCGAAAAACCCCTATTTCTGGGAACTACTGGGACAAATCTACGTCGAAATGAGCCAGCCGGAAAAAGGTGTGGTCCCCTACCAGAAGTCGGTCGACATTCTTCCCGATGCACCGCTCCTGCGCGTCAGTCTGGCCGCCGCCCAACTGGCAACGGAGTCGCCGCAAATGGCGAAACCTGCACTCGAAAACCTCAAGGTCGCGCTGCGGTTGGAAAATGACGACACCTTCGCATGGTACGAGGCGGCGCAGGCATATAGCGAGCTCGGCAATCAGCCGATGGCCGATCTCTCGACGGCAGAGCGCTATTATACAGTCGGTGCGATGAAGACCGCGGCCCATTTTGCAATGGAGGCTCAGAGAAAGCTTCCAAAGGGTTCAACCGACTGGCAACGGGCCGGAGATATCATGCTGGTGGCCGGGCCCGAAGCGAACAAGTGAGATTGACGGACAGAAATGACACTATCATTCAGAACAGCACTTGCCGCAGGTCTTCTTGGCGCCCTGATTGCGCTGTCCGGAGCCTACGGTGCCATGCGGCTGGGCTGGGTATCGGTTGCGAACGGGCCCGCGATTCGCGATTACCTGCTCACGCATCCCGAAGTTCTTGTCGAGGCCTCCAACAAACTGCAGGCGCGGCAGGACGCGAGCGAAGATGCTTCGCGCCAAACCGCGATCGACAAGCTCGGTTCCAAGGCCCTGTTCGACTCGCGCCTGGCGTTCATTACGGGCCCCGCAAGAGCCAAAACCACATTCGTGGAATTCTTCGACTACAATTGCCCGTACTGCCGCGCGTCGGTCCCGGCGGTGAAGAAATTCTACGAAACGCACAAGGACGCACGGTTTGCCTTCATCGAGTTCCCGATCAAGGGTGCTCAATCCACCTTCGCGGCGCGCGCCGCCGTCGCGGCCCGCAAACAGCCCGACAAGTATCTCGCCTTTCACTTTGCGCTGATGAACGAGGCCGCCATCGTCGACGAGAACCTCGTCTACGCCGATGCGCAAAAGGCCGGACTCGACGTGGCGAAGTTGAAATCCGACATGAGATCGCCGGAGGTAGATGCTGCGCTGGTCGCGTCACACAAGCTTGCCGAAGCCATCGGGATCGACGGCACGCCGGCATTCGTCATCGACGGCAAAATGCGCGAGGGCGGAATCGACGATGAGACCCTCGAGCAAATGACGAAGAGCTGAGTTCTCGGTTCTGCTAAGCACCGGCAGGCTGTCGAGAATCCCCTGCGCCTGACCTGAGGGACCTCGCCCAATCTACGGCAAGCCTGCCCGCAATGGGGCGACATTCGTGAAATCGCGGCACGTACGCTATTTTTTCTCTTCCGCCGCAAGCCGTGCCTCTGCCTGCGCGACCATTGCCATGAAACGAGGGTCATCCCGGAGCGGATCGAGATCCGGGTCGACCTGCGCGTGAATCAGAAACGTGCGGGTCGCAGCCCCGAGAAGGGGACCGAGCAAAACGAGTGCGCTGTCGGCATCTTTCAACCGTTCAAGAAGCGTGCAGGCGAAGTTGTATCGCATTAATTTGTTGTCGGGGTCGAGCAGGAGGGCGCGATCGATCCACGCTTTGGCGCGTTCGGCCTTACCAAGGACCGCGAGTGCGCCGACGCCGTGCCCTATTGCAGCACCATTGTTTCGATCCTGCGCCAGCGCCTTCTCAACGCGGTCGAGAGTGATCTGTGCGGCTTGCCGGGCGGCCGCACCATTGCCCACTGCCGTGTAACACGTGATCAACATGCTCGACGAACTGAAATTTGTCTCTACGAGTGTGCTCGCCTTTTCATAAAAGCGAATGGAACTTTCGAGGTCGCGTTTTCTGAAGCTCAAGTCTGCGGCCACAATATTCACTTCGTAGGATTCCGGCTCCAACTGAAGGGCGAGCGCGATTTCAGGCGCCGCCGCCTCCTGCTGGCCGTTCGCCCACAGGATCGCCGCCTTCACTGCATGCGCGTCGGCCAGATTGGGGTCAAGCGCCAGCGCGCGGTCCGCAGCCGACATTCCGCCGTCTCCTTGTCCTCCAAACAGCGTGATTTGACGCCGTTGTCCTACCGCCATGAGCGCCCAGGCGCGCGCATAGCCCGGATCGATCTCGATGGCGCGACCGCATAAGCGGATGATCGCTTCTCCATGCCGGACGTCGCCAGAATTGCCAGAGACAAGGTATTGGCGCGCCATCAGATACATATCGTATGCCTCGGCGTATTCAGTGCCGTGACGGTCTATAGCTTTCATTTCTTCGGGTAGCAGCTTGAGCCTCAGCGCCTTGACGATTGCTTCGGAGATTTCGTCCTGCAGAGCAAAGATGTCGTTCAAGTCGCGGTCGTAACGTTCGGCCCAGACGTGGTTCCCTGATACGCCGTCGATCAACTGAGCGGTGATGCGAACCCGACCTCCGGCCTTGCGCACGCTGCCTTCGAGTACATGGCTGACCCTCAACTGCCGCGCGGTCTGGGGGATATCGACGCTCTTGGCCTTGAACTGGAACGAGGTATTTCGCGCAACAACCGAAAGTGCCGACACCTTGCTCAGGTCCGTGATGATATCTTCCGAAATCCCGTCGCTGAAATACTCCTGCTCCACATCGCCGCTCATATTGGCGAAGGGCAGCACGCAGATCGACAGCTTGCGCGGTTCCTCCGCCTTGTTGAGTCGAGGATTATTCCTTGCGGCGGTATCCCGGCTGCCCGAGCCCTCGGCACCGTCGCCCGATTTCTCCACGAAGCGTTTCACGTCGGTGAGGAAGGTCAGCCAAATCGTGTCTGCAGGATCGCCGGACCAATGGGACAGATCGGCGGCCTGCGTGAGTTCGAACATCACCGGCCTCACGCAATCCTCGATCATCGCCGGGACCAGGGTCTTATTGCGTTGCGCCTGCGTCGCCTCAGCCCGGACCCAGCGGGAATCGACGGATTTCTTCGACCACAGCACGACGACCGCCTGGGCGTCCCGCAGCGCCTTCTCGGTCACCTGATCGTAGTCCTCGCCCGAGCGCAGCGTGACATCCCACCAGACCGAAAATCCTTGCGCTTCGAAGCTTTCGGCGAAGTGCCTGGCCTTTGCCTGATCGTCGCGTGTGTACGAGAGGAAGATGTCGGGCATTAGTGCCGTGCTTCGACCGGGTCGATAAACCCGGAACGGCCAATCGATCCATCGGTTGGTATCATGAATGGTTTGCACTGCATCGCAGATCGACGAGGTCGGATTTATAAGCCGAACCCACCATGACTGTCTTCGTTGCTTTCGTCACCCCCTACCGGAAGCTATGCGGCTACCGAACACGATGGCCGTGGCGCAAACCCAAGCGTCAGCAGTCGCCCAACGATCGTTCAACCACGCCAATTGGACACCACATCTTCAACGGCCCGCTAGATCAATCCGGCCAGCGGACTGGACGGATCCGCATAGCGTTTCTTCGGCATGCGACCGGCCAGATACGCCAACCTTCCCGCCTCCACCGCATGGCGCATTGCGCGAGCCATCATGACCGGGTTCTTGGCTTCGGCGATCGCCGTATTCATCAAAACCGCGTCGCATCCCAACTCCATGGCGACGGCCGCATCGGATGCCGTTCCAACGCCGGCATCGACGATCACCGGCACTTTCGCCTCTTCGATGATCATTCGGATGTTGACGGGGTTCTGCACACCCAGGCCAGAGCCGATCGGCGCGGCGAGCGGCATAATGGCGACGGCGCCGGCATCCTCCAGACGCTTCGCCATCAGCGGATCGTCGCTGCAATAAACCATTACCTGAAAACCTTCCTTCACGAGAAGATCTGTCGCGCGAAGCGTTTCGATCATGTCGGGATAGAGAGTCTTGCGATCGCCCAGGACCTCCAGCTTTACGAGAGTCCATCCGCCGGCCTCGCGCGCCAGACGAAGCGTGCGAACCGCATCCTCGCCGGTGAAACATCCCGCCGTGTTGGGAAGATAGGTGGTCTTTTTGGGATCGATGAAATCGACGAGTCTTGGCGCACCCGGATCCAGAAGGTTCACGCGGCGGACGGCGACCGTGACGATTTCGGCACCGGATGCTTCCAGTGCAGCTGCGTTTTGCTCATAGGTTTTATACTTGCCGGTTCCGATAATGAGCCGGGACCGATAGGCATTTCCCGCAATCACCAGCGGCTCGCCGGCAACTTCCTCGACGGGGAGATTACCTCCACCAATGAAGTGCACGATTTCCAGCCGGTCCCCTTCCGTCAGGCTGACCGAATCATAGAGCGACCGGGGAACGATTTTGAAATTGCGCTCCACGGCGATTTTGGCCGGCTCCAAACCAAGCAGCGATACGAGCTCCCTGACATTCAGCGCCCGGTCGAGCTGCCGGTCTTCGCCGTTGATGGTGATAAGCATGAGCAGGTGCCTTTAATGGTTTCCGTGGCCCCATTGGGCAAGTATATAGGCTTGGTGTCCCGAGTTACCGGAGGCGACGTGGCTCGCAGCCCCGCCAAGAATACCAAGTCCAAGCCGATATACGTCCTCAACGGCCCCAACCTCAATCTTTTGGGCGGCCGGGAACCCGAGGTGTATGGCCGCGCAACGCTGGCTGAAATCGATCAAATGGTAGCCGACCGCGCCGGGGCGTTGGGATACGCCGTGGATTGCCGGCAAAGCAATCATGAAGGGGAGCTCATCGACTGGCTTCAGAACGCGCGCAAGAGTGCGTCGGCGGTCATCCTCAATGCCGCAGGTCTCAGCCATACGTCCGTGGCGCTGCTCGATGCCTGCCGGACCCTCGACATTCCTCTTATTGAAGTGCATCTGTCGAACCCTTTTCGGCGGGAAAGCTACCGCAGGCATTCGTTCGTCAGCGAGGCAGCCTCAGGAGTTATTTGCGGGCTTGGCGCGTCCGGTTATCTGTACGCCGTTGAGGCGGTAGCAGCGCTTCTCAAAGGCAAGACCCAATGAATATCAGAACCGTGAAACAACTCGGCGCCCGGATAGCGAACGGCGGAAAATCCAAAACGACACTGACCGTCGATGCCACGGCCATTCGCGAGCTTGCCGAACTCCTGGCGGAAACGGGACTGAGCGAAATCGAGGTCGAGGTTGGCGGACAGCGTATCCGCGTCGCGAGACATTCGTCGCACGCGACGTCCGATGCGGCCTATCTGCCGGTGATGTCCGAGCGCATGCAGGCGGAAGCCGGACGGGGAGACGCGGCAACCCCGAAACGGGAGGCGGTTTCGGGAACGCCCGTGCCGTCGCCGATGGTAGGCACCGTCTATGTTTCGCCCGAGCCGGGCAAACCGGCATTCGTCAAAGTCGGCGATGCCGTGAAGGAAGGCGACACGCTGCTCATCGTCGAGGCCATGAAGACGATGAATCCCATTCTGGCTCCCAAGGCTGGCACGGTTCGCGAAATCTGCATTGCGGACTCTCAACCTGTCGAGTTCGGTCAAACTTTGCTCATTCTCTCGTGATCAAGCCCGGTTACGCCTTGCACACCGGATACCCAGGTCCATGTTCGAAAAAGTCCTGATCGCAAATCGTGGCGAGATCGCGCTGCGCATCAATCGCGCCTGCAAGGAGATGGGAATCGCTACGGTCGCGGTTCACTCCACGGCGGATGCCGATGCGATGCATGTGCGCCTTGCCGACGAGAGCGTGTGCATCGGTCCTCCGCCCAGCGCGCAAAGCTATCTCAATATTCCCCAGATCATCGCCGCCTGCGAAATCACCGGCGCCGAAGCGATCCATCCCGGGTACGGTTTTCTGTCGGAAAACGCTCGTTTCGCGGAGATCGTCGCGGAACATGGGATCACCTTCATCGGACCGACGCCGGAACATATCCGGTTGATGGGTGACAAGATCGCAGCCAAACAGGCCGTCAAGGAAGTCGGCATACCCACCGTGCCGGGCTCGGACGGCGCCGTCGGGAGCGATGCGGACGCCATCAACATCGCGCGCGGCATCGGCTATCCAGTCTTGATCAAGGCGGCGGCCGGCGGCGGAGGGCGCGGCATGAAGGTCGCGCGACAGCCGGAGGAACTTTCACTGGCGCTTACCACGGCACGCGCGGAAGCGAAGTCCGCGTTTGGTGACGACGCCGTCTACATGGAGAAATATCTGGCGAAGCCGCGCCACATCGAAGTGCAAGTGCTTGCCGACGGTAACGGCAAGGTGATCCATCTCGGCGAGCGAGACTGCTCCTTGCAGCGGCGTCACCAAAAGGTCTGGGAAGAAGCACCGTCGACGGCGCTGAACGAGAGCCAACGCGAAGAGATCGGTTCGACCGTCACCGCCGCTCTTGCAAAGCTCGGGTATCTCGGCGCCGGCACAGTCGAATTTCTCTTCGAGGACGACCGATTTTTCTTCATCGAAATGAATACACGCCTGCAGGTCGAGCATCCGGTTACGGAAGCGATCACGGGACTCGACATCGTGCGCGAGCAGATTCGCATTGCCGCCGGTGGTTCAATCGAATTCGAGCAAAGGGATGTAACCTTCTCCGGTCACGCCATCGAATGCCGTATCAATGCCGAAAACCCGTTCACGTTTCAGCCGTCGCCCGGGACGATCACCCAGTTTCATGCACCGGGTGGTTTGGGGGTGCGCTTCGATTCCGCGATGTACACCGGTTATCGTATCCCACCCTATTACGACAGTCTTGCAGGCAAGCTGATCGTGCACGGCAAGAACCGCAATGAGTGCCTCATGCGCCTGCGCCGGGCACTGGACGAACTTGTCGTCGGCGGCATCGAAACCACAATTCCACTGTTTCAAAAACTCGTGCGCGAGCCGGACATTCTCGACGGCAACTACCACATTCACTGGCTCGAGCAGTTCCTCGCCCGGCGTGGTGCTTAGGCGTGGCGAACGTCGGCCAATGGCAGGGTCCGGCCCGATTGTGCTTTAGTGATGCCAGATCGGTCCCGTCCCGGGAGATGACGATGCACGCCGGACGGCAAATCACGCCGGACCTGCTGCTCAGGGCCTATGCCCAGGGCGTATTTCCCATGGCGGAACGCCGTGAAGATGAAAATCTTTATTGGTTGTCGCCCGAAAGCCGGGGGATCATACCCCTCGAGAATTTCCACATACCGAAGCGGCTCGCGCGAACCATCCGCGTCGACAAATTCAGGGTGACGGTAGACGCGGCTTTTACCGACGTCATTCGCGCCTGCGCGGCGCCTGGGCCCGGACGCGAAGAGAGCTGGATCAACGCTGAAATCATGTCGCTGTATACCGAGCTCCATCGCCGAAGATCGGCGCACAGCATCGAAGCATGGAAGGACGGCATACTGGTCGGCGGCCTTTACGGGGTGAGCCTCGGTGCCGCATTCTTCGGGGAGAGCATGTTTTCAACCGAGCGGGACGCCAGCAAGGTGGCACTGGCCCATCTCGTCGCCCGTCTGATCGCCGGTGGATTCGAATTGCTCGACGCCCAGTTCGTCACCGATCACCTGGCGCAGTTCGGAGCAATCGCCATTCCGCGCCGCTCTTACCTCCAGCGCCTGTCGCACGCGACGGCGCAGCAGGCCGATTTCTATTGTCCCGAACCTTCAGGCAATTCCGGCGCCGCTTCCTTCGCGCCGACGTCCGGCGACGTCGTTTTGACGGGAGCCGTTGATGCAACCACGGGTGCGACCTGGCCGGGTTGGTTGGTTTTGCAGCTGATTACCCAAAGATCATAGAGTGGATGCTGCAATCCGTTGAGCGATGGACTCGACGCGAGCATCCAGCCCGAAAATATCTGATGCATCGGCTGATCAGGCCGATGGTCGACCACCTGCAGGAAGGCAGTCGTTTCCGGCGGCTCGCTGAGTGGCGTCGAATAACAATAGTGCGCCGTGATCGTCAGCGTTGCGAAACGGACCGGAACGCCGATCGGCGCGAATACGTTCGTGGGCCGCCCGGTGATCTTGTCCAGTCCGCGCAGAACCACGGCGCGTTTGTATCCATCTTTGCCTGGAACAGCATCGGCCAGGGTGAGCTCGCGCTGCGGCATGTTGAGATTTAAGTCATTGCCGCTTTGCGCGCCCGCCGGAGCGACCAGTCCCGTGCCCAGGGCGAACGCGATGAGGGTGAGTTTACGCATCGTCACTTTCCGCCTGAATTGCCGTAGATGAACCGTCCGAGCAAGCCCATCAGATCAATGGAGCCCTGCGTATTGGTTATCACGCCGCCCGACGCGAGCATCCTGTCGCTGCCGCCCGGATTGACGGCAAGATAGTTGGCACCCAACAGGCCAGCCTGCGTGATCTTGATGGAAGAATCGTCGGGCAACTGAACATCGCCGCGGATCGTCAGATGCACGACAGCTTCATAGTTTCTCGGATCCAGCGTCATCGACGAAACCGTGCCGATCTTGATTCCATTGAGACGCACATCCGTGCCCGGCGACACGCCGTCGACGCTGGAGAAAGAGGCCGTCACCTGGTAGCCGTTGATGCCGGCCTGACCGGTTGACGCGTATATGAAATAGAAGAGCGCTGCGAATGACGCGACAACGACGATGCCGATCAACGTCTCGAAAGTATTATGTTGCATGCCTACAGTCCGCGCTTTCCGAATTGACGCATCAATTGGCCTTCCACGCCGCGCCGGGTACCACCATCATAACACTTCGGCCGGGCTGAACCGACAGGAATGTGCCGCCATTGACGCCGCTTGACGCGATTCTGGCGCTGGAATCGGCGGGAATACGGACGTCGTCTCGGATCGCGAGATGGACCACGGGTTTGTAAGTCCTGGGGTCCATATCGATCGAGGCGATCTTGCCGATCTTCACGCCATGCAGCCGCACATCGGTGCTCACAGAAACTCCGTCTACAGTGGAAAGCGACGCGATCACGTCATATGTGCCCACGCTGCCGTCCTGCGTGGTGCTGTAAGCAAAAAAGACAAATCCGGCCGCAACTGCGATCACGGCCGCTGCAAGCACCGTTTCCACGATATTGTTCTGCATTGCGCGAGGTCGCCTATTGCGGTTTCCAGGGCTCGTAATCGCCGGTCGCGGGTGGATGGATTCCCGTCGACGACAGGCTGCCGGGCGGATGATACGCACCTTCGGTGCCTGTCAAGTTCGGTTGATGATCCTTTTCCCACGGCCGGATCGTGCGCTTGTCGATCGTCGGCGGATCCTTGAACGTATGATGGAGCCAGCCATGCCAATCCGGCGGAACGCGCGAGGCTTCGACCGTGCCGTTGTAGATCGCCCAGCGGCGCTTGCCGGCACGGTCCTGATAGTACCGGTTGCCGAATTTGTCCTCGCCGACGAAATGACCCCACAACCAGGTCATCAGCCACGTTCCTGCCGTAGCCCCGCGCCACCAAACAAAAATCGCTCGAAGCAGTCCCATTGCGCACTCACCGCGGATTCGAAGACACTATAGAAGCGACAATCCCGCCACGCCAACCGTCGCCGCGTCGCTCTCCGCAAAGTTGACATTGCTCACAAGCCTGCGCGCGGCTGTCACAATCCGGAAAAAAATTTCTGCGCGATTCCGGGTTGGTGGCTTGACATCGAAAACAGCCCAGCAAAATCGGGAGTTTTCCACACCCACTAAATCTGGTGGGTAAGATTTCGTTTACCACTTATCGCTTGCGTCCGCCCAATGTGCGTGTCCATACTTTGCCCCTGTCGCGCGTCGCGACACACAATCTGGGCGAACGGACCATCCCCGGCGCCGGAAGCTTGCCGACCAGGCATGCATCCGGCGATGGGACAACTGTCCCCTGAAGGCTGCGACGACGGCGGATTTGATCAGGCCAGAAGCCTTGGGGGCATCAATGCGCGTTCAACGTCGGTTCACAGTCGAAGGCAAGTCGGCATACGAGGGCATCGAATTTAAGATGGCCTCCAGCGAAATCCGCAATCCGGACGGCTCGATCGTCTTCAAACAGGTCGACATCGAGGTCCCCGAGAGCTGGAGCCAGGTCGCCTGCGACGTGCTGGCGCAGAAGTACTTCCGCAAGGCCGGCGTGCCGCAACTGCTGAAGACTCTCCCCGAAGCGGGCGTCCCCGAATTCCTGTGGCGTCACGCGCCCGCAGGCGACGCCACCACGGGCGAGACCTCCGCCCGGCAGGTGTTCAACCGCCTGTCCGGCACCTGGACCTATTGGGGCTGGAAGGGCGGCTACTTCGACACCGAGTCCGACGCCCGCGCCTTCTACGACGAGATGTGCCACATGCTGGCCGCGCAGAAGGCCGCGCCCAATTCGCCGCAATGGTTCAACACCGGCCTCCACTGGGCCTATGGCATCGACGGCCCGGGCCAGGGCCATTACTACGTCGACCACGTCACGGGCCGTCTCACCAAATCCGCCTCGTCCTACGAACATCCGCAGCCGCACGCCTGCTTCATCCAGGGCGTGAGCGACGATCTCGTCAACGACGGCGGGATCATGGATCTGTGGACGCGCGAGGCGCGCCTGTTCAAATACGGCTCGGGCACCGGCACCAACTTCTCCTGCCTCAGAGGCGAAAACGAGAAGCTCTCCGGCGGCGGCAAATCGTCGGGCCTGATGAGCTTCCTCAAGATCGGCGACCGCGCGGCCGGCGCCATCAAGTCGGGCGGCACCACGCGTCGCGCCGCCAAGATGGTCGTCGTCGACATCGATCATCCCGACATCGAACAGTTCATCGACTGGAAGGTGATCGAAGAACAGAAGGTCGCCGCCCTCGTCGCCGGCTCCAAGCTCGCGGAGAAGCATCTCAAGGCCGTCATGAAGGCCTGCATCAATTGCGAAGGCTCGGGCGACGATTGCTTCGATCCGAAGAAGAACCCGGCGCTGCGTCGCGAAGTGAAAGCCGCGCGCCGCTCGATGATCCCGGACAATTACATCGAACGCGTGATCTCGTTTGCGAAGCAGGGCTACAAGGCGCTCGACTTCCGCACCTACGACACGGACTGGGATTCGGAAGCCTATCTCTCCGTCTCGGGCCAGAACTCCAACAACTCCGTGCGCGTCACCGATGCGTTCCTCAAATCGGTGAAGGACGACGACGATTTCGACCTCACCTATCGCCGCGGCGGCGTGGCCAAGACGCTGAAGGCGCGCGAGCTGTGGAACAAGGTCACCTATGCGGCGTGGGCCTGCGCGGATCCCGGCATCCAGTTCCACACCACCATCAACGACTGGCACACCTGCCCGGCCGGCGGCGACATCCGCGCCTCCAATCCGTGTTCGGAATACATGTTCCTCGACAACACGGCGTGTAATCTCGCGTCGCTGAACTTGATGGCGTTCAGAAAGCAGGGCGCGGATGGAACGATGGCGTTCGACGTCGACGCCTTCGAACACGCCGTGCGGCTGTGGACGGTCGTGCTCGAAATCTCCGTGCTGATGGCGCAGTTCCCGTCGAAGGAAGTGGCGCAGCTTTCCTATGACTACCGCACGCTGGGCCTCGGCTTCGCCAACATCGGCGGGCTTCTGATGAGCCAGGGCATTTCCTATGACAGCCGCGAAGGCCGCGCGATCGCCGGCGCGATTTCCGCCGTGATGACGGGCGCGTCGTATGCAGCATCCGCCGAAATGGCCGCGGAGCTCGGCGCCTTCCCCGAATATGCCAGGAACAAGGACGCGATGCTGCGCGTCATCCGCAATCACCGCCGCGCCGCGCATGGCGAGACGGACGGCTACGAAGGCCTCTCCACCCTGCCCGTCCCGCTCGATCTGGCGGCCCTCAAGGACGCATCGCTGGCGAAAGCGGCGAAGCGCGCCTGGGACAATGCGCTCTCGCTCGGCGAAGACTTCGGCTACCGCAACGCGCAGGCCACAGTCATCGCGCCGACCGGCACGATCGGCCTCGTCATGGATTGCGACACCACGGGCGTGGAGCCGGATTTCGCGCTCGTCAAATTCAAGAAGCTCGCGGGCGGCGGCTATTTCAAGATCATCAACCGCTGCGTGCCGGACGCACTCGCCACGATGGGCTATGCGCCGGACGAGATCGACTCCATGGTCGCCTATGCCGTCGGTCACGGCACGCTGGAAAGCGTGCGCGAAGGCGTGACGCACGCGGCGTTGCGCGAGAGGGGCTTCGGCGAGGCGGAAATCGCCACGGTGGAAGCCGCCCTCGAATCGGCGTTCGACATCCGCTTCGTGTTCAACAAATGGACGCTGGGCGAACGCTTCTGCACCGACGTGCTGAAGCTCGAATCCGCGGCCCTCGACTCGGCCGATTTCGACATGCTGAAGGCGCTGGGCTTTTCGAAGGCCGATGTGGAAGCCGCGAACCTGCATGTCTGCGGCGCGATGACGCTCGAAGGTGCGCCATACCTCAAGGCCGAGCATCTGGCGGTGTTCGATTGCGCCAATCCGTGCGGCCGCATCGGCACGCGCGCACTCTCGGTCGACAGCCACATCCGCATGATGGCGGCGGTGCAGCCCTTCATCTCGGGCGCCATTTCCAAGACCATCAACATGCCCAATGCCGCCACTGTCGAGGACTGCGGCGAAGCCTACCTGCTCTCCTGGAAGCTCGCGCTGAAGGCCAATGCGCTCTATCGCGACGGCTCGAAGCTCTCCCAGCCGCTCGCCTCGCAGATCTTCAACTTCGACGACGATGCGGACGACGAGCTGGAAGAGATGATCGCGGCGCCCCAGGCGAGCCGCACGACCGTCATCACGGAACGCATCGTGGAGAAACTTATCGAACGCATCAGCCGCGAACGCGAGAAGCTGCCGCAGCGCCGCAAGGGCTACACCCAGAAGGCCATCGTCGGCGGCCACAAGGTGTATCTGCGCACGGGAGAATATGAAGACGGGCGGATCGGCGAAATCTTCATCGACATGCACAAGGACGGCGCCGCGTTCCGCAGCCTGATGGATGCGTTCGCGATCGCCATCTCCATGGGTCTGCAATATGGAGTGCCGCTGGAGGAATTCGTCGATGCGTTCACCTTCACGCGCTTCGAACCGGCGGGCCTCGTGCAGGGCAACGATTCGATCAAGAACGCCACCAGCATTCTCGACTACATTTTCCGCGAGCTCGCCGTCTCCTATCTCGGCCGCTACGACCTCGCCCATGTGCAGCCGGCGAAGGACGAAGACCTGGGACACGGCGTGGCCGGGGCGAACCCCGACGATCACCACGTCGTGGCCAAGGACCTGGCGCAGACGTTATCGTCGCGCGTCTCCTCCGGCTTCGTGCGCGGCCAGCTGAAGCCGCTGGCCGTGGTGCGCGGCGGTGCGCTGCCGAAGGCCGCGCTCGAACTCGATACCGAATTCGAAACCGCGCATGTGCACGAGCGCGAATTCGCCGATATCGACGTCGGACCCGTCGCCGACGCGATGAGCGAAGTCCGCGCCCAGGTGCTCGAAGCGGCAGGCTCAATGGGCGCGCAGGCGTCACTGGGAGCGCAAGCTTCACTGGGAGCGCTGGCTTCCAGCCGGCACGATGCATCACGGTCGAACAACCCGGTCGGCATCGCCGTCGCCACTCTCGAAGCCCGCCTCACCGTGGACTCCCGGGGCGAAACAAAAGCCCGCCGCGCAGCCGAGGCCCGCATGAAAGGCTACGAAGGCGACGCCTGCGGCGCCTGCGGAAACTTCACGCTGGTGAGAAACGGCACGTGCATGAAGTGCGATACGTGTGGGAGCACGAGCGGGTGTAGCTGAGGGGGATGACAATCTGTTGCAGTCGCGATGAGCAAGCGGTTCAAATCAAAAGCCTGCGCATATTGTCCAAAGCCTTCTGCGACAGGCGATCACGTCTTCGCATGTGAGTTCTTTCCCCGAAGCGAGTGGGCCGGATTGCCTGTAGTTCCCGCTTGCGCGAACTGCAACAACGCAAAATCGAAATTGGAGCACTACCTTTCGTCAGTGCTCATATTCGGCGCCCGGCATGACCACGCCCTTGAAAATCTATTGGCACGCGGCGAAGCGCGGCTGCGAAACAATCGGCGGCTTCACCGGTCCCTACAACTTGGCGCAACCAAAATGTGGGCGCCAAGCGCGTCGGGGCTGATTGTAAACTCGTCCGTGCTCCCGCTCGATTCTGAGAAGTTCTCGCAGTGGCTCGATTACATTGTGCGCGGCCTCGTCTATTTTGAATTCGACAAGGCCCTAGGTGCAGGTTCGATGGTCGACACTCACACGATGACAGCAGTCGGCGGCGAAGCATTCTTTCGGCGCTACTTGAACCTCAATGCTGCAGCCCGTGCCCAGCGCAATATAGGCAAGGGCGCATTTGTCTACGAAGGGGCTCAAGGTATCGGCGACCGACGAGTCTCGGTATGGCTTATCACCATATTTGGCGGGCTCTTACTTGGCGATGGAGGGCAACCTTGCGAGACCAAAATAGGAGCTTTAACAGGCCCACGAGAAATCGCTGATAGGGTCACTCTTCGTCAGAAGTGGATTGAAGGCCGCGCTGCATTTCAGTAACGCCACAGAGTGGGTCACTTAAGTCTTCTCGTCGATTATTTCTTTGAACTTGCCCCCTTCATTGGAGCACGCCGGGATAGAAAATTCTCCCCCAACCAAACAGGAAACCGAATTCGGTGACTGCTCCAACGTTCCCCTCCGAAAGCGCGGCCTGCCCGAACAGCATGGGAACATTGGTGCAGGCACCCTATTCCCTGTTCAGCGTGAGACGCGTGATCTTGATCACGCCTGTTGGCGCGCGCTTTCGCTCTTCCGGTGAGAGACAGAAAGATTGGGGTCAGAAAGATTGGGGTCAGAGTCGAAATAGCCATCCTGTGGTAATGCCGCGCCGCAGTTTACGGCGATATCGAATACACTGTGCCGAAACTACCCGGAGTACTTTCAAATGTGGTGCCGTAGAGTGTTCCATTTCCGGATATCGCAAGACCGCCGAATGGAGTGCTGCCGCTCGCGCCTCCTGCAAAGTCGTTGAGCAACGTCACGTCTCCTGTCTCAAACATCTCGTAGGCGGTGCCGAATCCGCCGGGGCCTCCGTGGGGCCCGGTCCCATAAAAACTACCAGTGTCTCCGTCGGCAATCAGGCCCGAGTTCGGAAATGCGCCATCATTGGCGAACGTGAACACGTGCAATATGGTTTCCGTCCATTCAGCACCTCGACGGGAAGGTGGCTGGAATTTGAATGCCAAGCCACATCCTGGGCCATAGTCGCCATCGCAGCCCTGCGCACCATTGCCGCCGAATTGTGTCGTGCCAATCAAATTGCCGCTTATATCAAAAATGAGTCCGCCAATCGGGTTGCGGCCATCATCCCCGCTCTGAAACGAGTGCAATATCGTTTCTGTCCACCTTTGATGGCCGTCAGCAGGCGGGCTCAGCATGAACACTGTCCCGCAGCCCGCGCCTGGGCTATAGTTATCATTGCATGCGTCAGAGCCGCCGCCTGCCTCAGTGGTTCCGTACAGATTGCCGTTTCCGTCCAAAACAAGACCGGCATAGGGAAAGCTGCCATCACTTCCTCCAGCAAATGAGTGGAGCGTTTTCTCAGTCCAGCCAGTTTTTCCTGGCGCGGGCGGAACAAGTTCGTAGACAGTGCCCAGATTTGCCTTACCGCCGGCAAAAGCCACGCCATATAAATTCCCTTTCGGATCCATCGTCACGCCAGCATTGGGGTTAGCGCCGTCGCCAGCACCCTTGAACGAATGCAAAGTCCGGATACGCCATCTACTTTGTCCTTGAGCGGGTGGGCTGAGTTCAAAGACGAGTCCAAAATTTGTTGCGCCGCCGTAGTACGTGGTTCCGTAGAGATTGCCACTCTGCAGAAGCAATCCCCCAGTGCCGGGATAACTTCCATCCGCGCCGGAGAAAGAGTGAATCGTTTTCTCGGTCCAGCTTCCGCCCTTCTTGCCGGGAGGTTTCAACATGAAGACGGAGCCGCATTGGCTCGTACAACCATCTCCCATCGACCCGAGCTGAGTCGTTGTCGTTCCATAGACATTGCCGCTGCTGTCGAGTGTCACTCCGGCAACGATGTATTCGTCGTCGGCCGGGCCTGGAAACGTGTAGAGCGTATCAAAAGTGGTTGCGGATGTTGGCGCGCTGGCGCCGAGACTTGCGAGCAGGATCCCCAACGTCGCCGTTAAGCGAAATTGAGCGCCATCAAAACTATTCCCCATGACACATCTCTTCATTCAACATAACTGAAGGAACCGTGTTTCACCTTCGGCGCGCACACCAATATCCTGCCGTCGAATTCAGATCTTCAGCTGTATTCTCACTGTCTCCAAAAGACGTCTGCGCCGGCAGATATGGACTCCCAGAGCGGCAAATTCTCGTCGCCGCTGGCCAGCAGCCACAGAGTATGAATGTAGATGTTACCTACTTCGTCAGCCGACAACTTTCCGGACCATGACGTCACGGAATCGTACGTGGGTTGCCAATTGACCGTGAAGCCGACGGTGTCTCCAGCCAATGTGCCGCTGAGTGAACCGGTGATCCAATTGCCGTCTACGTCCTTGCTCTTGTAATCGCCGGCAAACGATTTGCCATTGACATCGACGATGATCATCCGGGAACCAAGTTCGTTGGCCCAAGACCCATGCAGATCTGGTTCCCGGATTCCATGTTCGCTGAGACGCGCCAGTTTGGCTTTCGAAATTGCTGCCATCATCGCCCTCATGATCGACCAAGGGCGAACTATGCTTCTAAGGAACCGGTACGATCCGTGACGACCGTCACGCTCATGTTTTTGCGAGCATGTGGCACACGCAGCGGAAAAAAGCTCGAGCTCAGAGTGCGACCAGGCCAGACTTGACAACTGCACTTCCTGAGCAGGACGGCTTTGAGAGTTCTTACGCTGATACTGATCCGTCTATTGCTTCCGTCATCGTATGGCCCATTGGTTCACCCGGCCACTCACAGCAACTCGCCGACGACCCCACCACCTTCAAAGATGCGCAGAAAAGCGCTATCGTCCGTCTGCGAACTGATTCATCCGGGGCGTGTCCGTCGATGTTCCGGGCAGGCTCGCCAACTGCTCGCGTCGGGAGCGGGCTCTTCGTCGCCGATCGGTAATATGGTGACTGCTCCAACGTTCACCACAACGCGCGGGGCGCCCCATCAGTACGGGAACATTGGTGCAGGCACGCTATTCAAGGCACGCTATTCATAACCTTGCGGCTCACATTTTCGGCAACTTCTTTGGGGGCAACCATGTCAGATCGAACGACATCCATCTTCATGCTGCTGGCAACGTTTCTCGCGGCATTCGCGGCAAGCATGTCGACATACGCTGCATTCAGGCAGGAACGAGCAACCTTCACCAGCGCGCTATACGCCAAGCAGATCGACGCGGTCAGCGCATATTTTCAGGAGAGTGCATCTTATCTACAACGCTGGCAGACATTGAACGGCAAGGTGGATTTGTTTCTGCAACGAGGACAAGGCGATCCGGATGAGTTGGTGAAGGAAGTTGAAGGAAATCGCGCTGATGAGCTCCGCGTTGCGGTCGCATTCGAACAGGCGTCGTTGGTGCTTCCCAAAGACTTTCGCCGTCTCGCGAATGCAGCGCAAGACCAGATCGACACGACATCTGAATCGCTATCGGAGCTCTGGTCGGAGTGCTTTGACCCCGGAAGAAAAAAATCCACATGCTCGCCCTCGGATGCCGCACGCAGAGCAGACGGCACAGGATCCACCGTAAACAAGATCAGCGTCAGCATGGACGAACTTGAACGGTGCTCCTATGCATATTTCTCTCAGGGCCAATTTCTGGTTGATGGGTCACTGGGTTCGTGCGAGCACGCCGGCAATTAAGGATTAGGACCTGCGAGCGAATTATGGCGACGTCTAATTGGACTGCACCCTTCTGCTGAGACACTGAAATCGGGTGACAGGTTTGCCGCGGGCGCAGGACGTTCGGGGTCAGACGTTCGGGGTCAGAGTGCAGACGTTCGGGGTCAGAGTGGGAACTCTACGGGCCGCGCCGCTTCCGCCCGGGCCCAAAACGGCGCGCGAGCCGCGACAGATGAGGCTGTTGTGACGCACCGAGTTCCCACTCTGACCCCGAATTGTCCGAGCTGGGAGCTTTCCGTGCGATAGGGATTGGAGAACGTACGGGACGTTGGGTAACAGGCAATGCGTTATCTGTCGCCGCGCTTGGCAGCATGCATCTTAATCGGTCAACCGAATGCAGTGCGTGACAGCCGTCACGGTCTGGCCGTTCATGTTGTTCATCACCAGCCACGGAAGAATCGAAAACACGGCGACACGATACGAAAACGACTTTCCAGCCAATCGCGCCGTGATCGGGGCAATGTGTATCCGCCGCCAAATTCACACGTGTTTCGTCAGATCAGTCGAACTTGATCCCGCCGTGTTAGCGGTCTTTGAGCTTTGTCGCCGAAATTATTTTTTGAGTTCGAACACCGTCCCGGGACCGGTTCCATTTCCACCGTAAGAGGTGGTGCCATAGAGCGACTTCTTCACAACAAGCAATCCGCCCACCGGCGAACACCCGTCGGGTTCTTCCTGGAAATCATGGAGCGTCGTCTCTTCGCCGGCTAAGCTCAGCTCAAACACAGATCCGCACGTCGCATTTAGATCGCCATACGCATAGCCCGTGCCGTAAAGCGACCCCTTGTAGAGGACGACGCCGGACTTGGGATATCCGCCATCACTTCCGCAGGTGAAGCTGTACAGGATGCTGGGCGTTCCATCGGAAGCGATCTCGAAAACCGCGCCGCATCCATCATGAAGGCCGCCATAGACTGTCGTGCCGTACAAATTGCCGGTCTTGTCCTCGATCAGACCAGCATTCGGATAGGCGCCGTCCCCGGTGAAGGAATGCAGAACCGTTTCGTTGCCACTTGGGTCCAGCTTGAACACGGTGCCGGCGTTGCTTGTTCCTCCATAGTAAGTCGTGCCGAAGAAATTGCCCGAGTTATCGGCCAGCAGACCGCCATGCGGATTGGCACCATCCGTTCCGCCCTGGAACGCGTACAGCACAGTTTCAGAGCCATCGGGCGCAATTTTGAATATCGTCCCATAGCCATATCCGCCGCACACTCCACCGCCGCCATTGCCGCCATAACCAGCCGCGCCATAGAGATTGCCCGCCTTGTCCACGATCAAGCCTGCATAAGGATAGGATCCATCTGCACCGCCGGTAAACGCATGAAGCACGCTCTCGACGCCTTTGGGCGAGAGCTTGAATACCGTGCCGCAGTTGCCGGGTCCTCCCTGCAGCGTCGTGCCGTAGAGGTTGCCTTTTTTGTCGAGAACCAAGGTGCCCCACGGATTCATGCCGTCCTGTCCGTTGTTGACGAACGCGTAAAGCACGGTCTCCTTGCCCTTTGGCGTTATGCGGTAGACTGTTCCACTGCTGCCGCTGCCGCCGTACTCCGTAGTGCCGTACATGTTTCCCGACGCGTCGCTCACGAGTCCGGACAGCGGTAAATAACCGTCGACCGTCCCGCCGTTAAATCCATACAGCGATTTGTATGTCCACGCCGATGCGGGAAGCGCGCCAAGGGAGATCGCAGCAATGCCGAACCCTGCAAAACCCACTGAAAAACGCCAAGATGACCGAGACATACCCAAACCCGCCCAATATTCGGCGAGACTTTAGCATCCGTATGTCTCTCAGCAAATAGTCGAGGTACCCGAGCCGATAGACAAAGAAATTGGGTCAGAGACACTGCTGTCCCATAGGGATTGAAGTAAAGACGGCTTGGTTCGCACGTTGGTGATACGATGGAGTTGCGACACACCATTGATTCACAACGGAGAACCAAGCCTTGAGTCACCATAGCACGGT